>NZ_JBIAVX010000021.1:0-132158 GCF_042894725.1 Streptomyces sp. NPDC001480
GCTCTGACGAGCCGCCAATTACCTTGTGGGTCATGCCGGAACGCCAGCGCCGAGCCTGGCAGCAGCCCAACCCGGGCCGCATCTCGACTATCACAATTACCTTCTTGGTGGCCCCGCTATGGGGCGCCCGGCCTCCGGAGTTGGCCTGACTTTCTCCCCCTGTCGAACGCATGGCAATGCCGTTGCTTTAGTGGTCGTGCCATCGGTGGTTCAGGGTGACGACAACCGGGGAACGGCGGTGGCTGGCGGGTTCTCCGGGGGCCTTGCTGCCGTAGCCGGTGATGCACGAGCGGATCTTGCGGGGGCAGTCACGGGGCCGACGGCGGGGTAACAGGCTGCGGCCGATCGGGCGTCATGCAGGGCTCGGAGCAAAGCACCGGCGGCGGTGACTTGGGGGTCGGTCCAGTGCTGAAAACGTGCGGGAACCCAGCCAAGAGGTAGCTGAGGACATCACGGCCGGCCGCGTCCGAGGCGAGGTGGAGCGGGGCGCCCGCGAAGCCCTGCTGCTGAAGGTGACCGAGTAGCTCCGCGACGAACGCAGACGCCGCGGTGACCGGCCGTCGGACGGTGTTGCCGACCCTGACCACGCCCGGGGTGATGCGCCCGCCGGCCAACGGCACTTCGTGCTCCATGCCTTTCATGCTGCAACATCGACCTGCGGCTACGGTCCGCACTCACGCCCGACAGGTGTCACGCTGACCGGCCAGGTGCCCGGAACCGGGCACCCGTCCTCCGGTTCTGATCTAGAAGTTGAATGTGGCCACGACGGGTGAGTGGTCGGAGGGCTTGTCATGTGGCGCGGCCGGCTGCGTGCCTGTGACGGTGGGCAGCTTGTTGGTTGCGGTGTGGACTTCCTGGAGCTTGGTCAGCAGGGAGTGGCTGATGATGATGTGGTCGATGAGCTCGGGCTGGCCTTCGAAAATGCGGGAGTAGCCGCCCTCTTTGAGGATGCGGGGGGCGAGGTTCCACAGCCGTTCGGCGTCGCCCTGGTCGGGGTGGTCGAAGCCGCCGGTGCCGATCTGGGAGCCGGGAGGGCCGTAGAGGATCTGGGTGGTGGCGGCCTGCCAGTCGTCGTTGAAGTCGCCCAGCACGATCACGTCTCGGTGAGTGCCGTCGCCCTGGAGGAGTTCGTCGGCCAGGGCGCGCATGGTGACGGCCTCGGCGCCGCGGCGGAAGAGGGCGTAGGCGGCGTAGCGGGCGCGCAGGCCTTCGTCGTGGGTGCTGTGCTGGTTTCCGGGGAAGGTCAGCAGCTTGGATTTGAGGTGGCAGACGGCCACGCGCAGGCTCTTGCCGGGGGCCGGTTCCACGCGGACGGCCAGTCCGCCGCGGCCCATCTCGGCGATGGTGGTGCCGTCGTCCTCGACCTGGACCGGGCCCAGGTGACCGGGGAAGTTGATGCGCTGCTGGATGTCCAGCAGCGGCCAGCGGCTGATCACACCCACCCGGATACCGCGGGCGTCCGGATGATCAGAAACCGTGGCATGCCAAGTTCCCGGCAGCTTGGCCACCAGGTCGTCCAGCGCCTCCTGGCTGCCGACCTCCTGCACACCCAGCAGATCGGGCCCGATCTCGTTGATCACACCGGCCAACGCCTCGACCTTGGCCTCGTAAGCGGCATCATCCGCGGCCGCGCACCGGGTGGGCGAGGGCGGGCTGCCCGGCGGCAGCGGCCGGCAGAAGTTCTCCAGGTTCCACGTCCCGATGATGCTCACCTGCTGCTCCCATCCTCGCCGGCCAGACTGCAGCCAGTGTTCCGCCCGGAGCCGATGCAGCGCAGTACGAAGCCGCCACGTGCCCTACACATTCACCCACCTGCGGGAGAGACCGCTAGACACCCGGAGTAACGCGCCAGGACACCACGGCCATCCGCGCCCCACGGCGGCACACAGCATGGACAGCCCCGGCCAGAGCACATGGTTGAGGGCCGCCCGAAGCCCTGCTGCCGTGTCGGAGCAGGGCCGCTTCGACGCTAGGTCCCAGCACCTTGGCATAGCCCGTTCGGCACGCCATGCTGCGCTGCCCACCTGCGGGGCCATCATTGGTGAACCGCTTGGCACGATGCGAGGCGGTCACGCGGGGCTCTTCGTGCGGCGGCGTCCGGTACGCACGAGGGCATCGATGAGCTGGTCGCGGCTCATCTTCGACCGGCCGGGGAGGTCCTGTTCGGTCGCCCGCTGCTACAGGTCCCCCTGGCACAGCTTCTGCAAGTCGCTCCTACTCGTGCCGCGGTCGCGATCCCTCGTCGACGCATGTGCCTTCTTCGGCGGGGGCTTGTGACGAGTTCGCCGACGGGATCGCCACAGACGGCACGGTCGTCGAGAAGAGCCTCCTCGGCTCCGTGGAGATCCTCGGTGAGGGCGTCGACACTCACAACTGCGGCTCCGTGCCCGACCTCGTCCAGGCCGTCGGCCACGCGCTGCTCCTGCAGCCCGTCGAGGGTAAGGGGGCCTTCCTCGTCGTACCGGTCCGGCTCGGGCTCAGGGAGACAGCGGACAACATGCCCACCAGCTTGAGCCGACGGCTCCGCCCAAGACCCCATATCCGATCAGATGGGGCACCACTTCCTGTCCTCCTACCCGGTACATGAAGTGGGGCCGTGACACGGCCGGGTCGCAGCTGAAGAAACGAATGAGAAGAGGCCCTCCCCCGCAGGGCTGCACCGTCCGGACCACAGAGCCGACACGAAGTGATGATCTTATGATTAGCCGGATGCGGGTCAGGTGGATCACCACGGAATCATGGTGAGCGAACGTTGGCGGCCGTCACCGTCGGCGCAGGCAGAACACCGCGGACGGCCAGTGGCCTCAGGAGACGATCGCGTGAAAGCCTCGCTCAAACCCCGGCCCGGCCCGCATCCGCGACCACCCGCGCTGAAAACCCGGCGGGCCCGGCTGGACATGGCGGTAACCCTGCTTGTCCTCCTCATGACGACACTGGTGCTGTGCCGTTTTGGCATTGACGACTTCTCCCATGCCCTGACCTTCCCCGGTCGCCTCACCGGTGCCGTCCTGATCCTGTTCGCGTTCACCACGCTCCTGGGCGCTGGGGCGGTCCTGGACCACTGGATCCGGCACAGTTTCCAGTACTCCGGTCTGGTTGCGCTGGTCGGTACGTTCGCGGCGTTCCTGTCCAACGCACTGCTCTGCCTCCGGACGGCGAGGGTCGGCGATTCCCGGCTTTTCCCGGTGCTGTTCGGCGTACTCTCAGTGGGGGCGGCGTGGGCTGTCTTCACCGTGTGGCGGACGTTGGTCGCGGTCCCCGCTCCGAAACGGGTGGCTGCCGCGGTGATGGTCTCCACGCTCTTCGCCATCGCCAACTTCGGCTATCAGAACCTCTATCTGCCCTACCGGCGTGAAACCCGGCCTCTCATCACGTTGTCCGTTGGCAAATCTGTGCTGAGCAAGGACCACAAGGCATTCGCCGTGCCGGTCGACATCACGCTCCAAAACCACGCCGACGTCGGATTCTATGTACTCGGCACCGAATTCCATGCCATGGGGCTACGGGTGCCCCTTAGCCGGAAAGACCGGCTCCGCGAGCAGTGGCGGAGCGATGCCGAGCGGTGGGCGAACTCCTCGGGGGAAGTCAACCCGCTCTCCCGCAGGGAGATTTACCAGCCCGGCGAGTTGGTGGAGGCAAAGCCGTGGAAGTTGCCCGGGGACTGGATCGAGTCGAGCGACGCCTTCACCACGCGAGTGGTGGTGCAACTGCCCATGGACACGCGCTACGACCAGGTGGCCTTCTATGCCACCGCGAGCCTCGCGCGCAGGGACCAGATCATTCTTGATCCACCTCTCCGATTCGTGACCAGTTCCTGGAAGGGTGGCAATGTCGCGTCATGGGTGAAGAAACAACAGAAGAGGGGCCTCGACTCCCTCGTCTACCAAGCCCGGGTGCACGAGAACAACGCGATCGACGAAAACACGAGGGACCCGCGCTTCGTCACCGTCTACTGGACGTTCGGCACACACGGTGCGGCCGTGCAGTCAAGCGTTGCGCGCAAGGGAGGGGACAACCGCGTCCAGTCGTCCGGAGAGGAACTACGCGAGTTGGTGACCCGGTACGGTCTCGTCAATCTCTCCGCCGGCCCGATCCAGCGGACCCTGTGGGACATCAAGAGCCAGCGGTGAGTCGCTCCAGCCAGACGACCAAGGCGAGCGAGCTGTTCACACGGTCCCAGGAGTACGAGTCCCCTATGCCGAACTGAGCCTCCCGCACCGCCCGGCACAGCGTCTCGACGTCGAACATTTCCCTGATCAGCGGATGCCGGGCGGAACGGCACAGGGCGATGAGTTCGTCACCGTGTGTCCGCAGGCCGCGGGCGTAGAGGTCGTTGAAGGGGACCTTGACCGCCCTGCCATAGATCGGGGCAGGGAGCAGATCCGCCATGGCCTCACGGAGAACGGCCTTCGGACGGCCCGGCCCGAACGAGACCGCGGCGGGAAGGCGGCTCATCAGGGTGACGACGTCCAGGTCAAGGAAGGGATGGGAGAGGAAGAACCCGTCTCGGGAGGAGCGGTGCCAGGACAGCGGGTCAGGAGCGGCGACGTAGTTGGCGGCGTCGTACAGCGACTGCTCCGGCCTGCGCCCGAACGCGAAACGGCTCTCCGCCATACCGGCCTCCCGGTAGCCGTGCGTCCGAGCAAATCCGGATCGCAGCCACGGGGGGCGGTTGAAACTGCCGAGGCCACCGAGCACCGTTCCGCCGCGGACCAGCGCGGTGACCCTTTCGGCCATCATCGGAAGAGCTGGCCGGACGACGTAGGCCTGGACGATGTCGCGCAGGCCCCGCTCAGTCCCCACGGCCCAGGCCTGTGCCTGTCGGGTCATCTGCAGGAACCGGCCCGTGCGAGCGAGCCGATGGAGGTGGAAGGGATTGGCGTCCGCGACAGGATCGGCGCCGCAGCCGGTCAGGAGGGTGTCGCATGCCAGTTCGGCGGCCGCGGAGTGGAGTCTGCTCCAGAAGGGGGCACGGAAGGCGTGTGCATGAGGCTCGTCCGTGTCTCCCGCGTGCTGCTGGAAGTCGTCGAAGTCCGCCACGTCGTCGGCATCGACGATCACCGGACGTGCCGCGGGTGTGTGCCGGCGGATGGTTTCCATCGCGATGTCGAGGTAGGGCCGCTCCGCGGCCAACTCTCCGTGGGAAAAACGTCCGGCGAGCAGGACGAGGTCTCCGGGACCGCCGCGTCCCTCGGCCAGCAGACGCGCGGCGAGCAGGGCGACGCTGGTGGAGTCGGTTCCGCCCGAGACATGGCAAACGGTGGTTGTGCCCATACGGCGTCCGACGGCGTCCTCGAGCGCCAAGCGCAGTTCCCGCGCGGCCTGACCGAGGCCGGGTCCGTCCGCCGTCGGCGCGGGCAGGCCGGTGGTCCGACGGACGGGGCCCGGCGTACGACGGCGCAGCTGGCCGGTGAGGGACAGCTCCACCACCTCTCCGCCGAGGACGCGGTGCACCCCAGCGAACGGGGTGAGGTCCGTGTGCGGTTGCGCCAGATTCGCGGTGAGGTATCGGCAGAAGTAGCGGGATTCGAGCTCTGTGGCGCTCCCCAGGCTCCGGGCGGAGGTGCTCACGGCGTTCACCAGGCCGCCAGACGCCCGGAAGAACAGGGGGATGCGTGCCTGATCGTCGCGTGTCAGGAGGATTCGGTCGCGGCACACCAGGACGGCAGCGTAGTCGCCGCCCGGTAGCGGCGGGGCGGCTCCCTGTCGGCCGAGGGCGTCGAGGAGGCCGTGTGCGCCGGCCGAGCGGTCGCGCACCGAGCCGACCCAGCCGACGACGGCTGCGGTGCCGGCTGGCGAGGAAACCGTTGTCACGAGTCCCTGACGGGCCATGGCGTCGGCGGTCCGGATCCTCGGTGTGCGGTCGGCCCACTCGAGGCGAAGCGCATCCATGTCACTGTCCGCCGCAGTCGATCGAGAGTACCGGTGTGAAGGTGTGCCCGCCGGGATCGGGGTCCGGGATGGACACGCCGGCGGAGGTCGTCCAGGCATGCATGGCGAGCGGGTATTCGTGCACGCCGACATGGAGTACGGCGTCCAGACCGTACCGCCGCAGCAGGACGAAAGCCGTCACAGCCTCGGACTTGCAGTCGCCGTTGACAAACCAGCTTATGCGGCTGTGTGTCTGCACCGCCCGTTTCAGCCGTCCTACCTCCTCCGCGGACGGGAGATCGGCACGGGTGTAACCCGGGGCGACCAAGGGCAGCAGCCGGAGGACGCGACCGAAGCCAAGGGTCCGGACGAGCAGGTGCACCCCTTTCAGCCAGAGTCCGACGCCGGCATCCGCACGCTCCTTCCGGCGGCCCCCCGTCGCGCATCCGGCCCGAACGAGAACGTCAACCAGCTCGGCGCGTTCCTCCGGACTGCCCTCGGCGAACGCACGGACGTCCGCCTCCGCCATCCCGAGAAAACGTGTCCGTCTCCAGTCGGCGATCAATGCGCCGTCGGACATCCGGACAACACGGCAGTGCGGTGACAGGATCCTCGCCATGGCTGCCAGGGCATCGGTGTCCACTGCCACCGCTCCTCCCGGGTTCCGCCGTGGGCGGCGTCAGGACTGGTATCCGTGTCCGTCGTAGAATCCGCCACTGAACCCCCGGATCAGATGGCCGTTGCCGACAAGGACCAACCGATGCAGCGTGCGACGCCGCAACAATCGAAGAAACATCGCCTACCTCCAGAATCGGGCAGGACCGATAGCCTTCAGGCTCAGCCTCCAGGCTACGCTGCCAGGCAGGACCCGCAACCGGACAGGGTGCGGTCGTGATCGCCCTGCCTCGATCACACGACTGAGCCCTTTCGGGTGGGGAGGGCATGTACTCGGCACCGAGGAAGCGGGGAATCTTGCAGCGCCTCGACGCGCTCACCCAAGCCCCCACCGTTGCGCGGCGCGCTGGCCGCCGGCCTCACCGCTCCGGCGCTGGCCGCCCTCACCGCCGCCCGGACCGACAGGGGAGGCGGCGCGTTCCTGGATCCTCAACGGCGGGGCGCGAACACCCCGTGCTCTGGCGGGCGCCGGGCGCATCGGCCCGAACCCAGGGTAAAGAGGTGCAAAGCACCGCGAGGGGGCAGTTGAGAGCGCTATAGGCTCCCGCTGCACTTGCTCAGCTTCAATTGGGGGGATCCTTTGCGCACTCGTCTTGCTGCCTGCGCCGTGGCGGTCGCCGTCGCCGGCGTCTTCTTCAGCGCACCAGCCGCTTCTGCGGCGACGCTGCCGTCGACTAACGCCGCTCACCACTGCATCCACCACACCACCGGGGTCTGCGGCTGGACGCACCACAAGACGCCCGCGGACAAGTACGAGACCGCGAAGTGCACGGACGCTTCCGTGTCCTACTCACGGCACTCCCAGGGCACCTGCTCCCACCACCACGGCGTCCGCTATTGGTTCAAGTAGGCCGCCCCGACGACGCCTGCCGCCCCTTGGACACGTGCGATGGCGGCCATCCTGAGGCATCTCGTGGTGCGGGCTCGAAGTCTCTCGGGCGCCGCACCAGCACCCCCTATCTAGGGCTCACGTCACCGGATCTGCTGCACCGAGCCGGTGGTGTCATTGTGCTCGGACGAATGCTCCGTAGCTGTCGGTCTGGCGGAGCACCGTGGCCTCCCGGGCCGGTGCGGGTCATTCCTGGATGAGGTACCACTCGGTGATGTCGTCCGGGGCGAGGTCGATGGCCGTGTCCCGGCCACGTGCGTGGACGCGCAGCCGGTAGTCGCCGGGGCCGTCGAAGGACAGCTCGGGCAACTCCTCGTCCAGGTCGGCCATCAGGCCGCGCACCATCAGTTCTCCCGCTGCTGAGACAGCGCGACTTCGACGATCTGCTCCCACTCGGCGCCCCTGGCTGGGGGGTGGAAGGTGACGTGACGATGCGCACGACCGCGATCGTGGTCATGGTCGGCGGCCGATGCCCGCACGACTTCCAGCAGATTGTGCTGAGGATCCGGGCAGCCCTCACCGAGGTCGGGCGCCCGCTGCTCGCCTTCACCCTGGCGCTGCGCCGCTACTGGCCACCCGGGCCAGCCGCTGGAGGAGTACCTGCGCCACGCCAGCCTCGGCTACCGGTTCGGGCAGGCACTGCTCCAGCCGATGCAGTCCGCGCTCGCCGACATCGCCCAGGTGCTCATGCTGCCCGGCACCATCGGCTCGGTCGTCGGCCAGGCCACCGGCGCCCTCATCGATGCGCCGCGTGAACGCCGCCAGACCGTACGGGCCCTGGCAGGCTCCGCCCGGTTGGCGGAAGTACTGGTGATGCGGATGCGTGAAATTGGCTCTGCCCGCGGTTCCGTGAAACCGCAGGTCAGCGAAGACACCATCGTCCGTCGGTGTCCGTACCGTCGCGATCAATGCGCTCGGGGACGTAAGGACATTGGTCGGCTGTCTTGCGATGGTCGGCGGTTCGGCCGATTCACGCCTGGAACTCAGTGAGATCGATGGCATGAACGCGCAGACGGTAGCCGTACACCGGGTGTACTGTCTCCCGCTCGGGCACCATGCCGAGCTTGCGGATGACGTTCTCGGAGGCGTTGTCCCCCACCCGGTTGATGCTGATGACGCGGTCCAGGCCGCGGTCCTGAAGCGCGAACTCCAGCGTGGCGTGCGCGGCTTCGGACGCGTATCCCTGGCCCCAGAACTGTGAGCCGAGCCGCCAGCTGATCGCCACGGCGGGCATCACCTCGGGCAGGAACTCCGGCACGGACAGTCCCGTGAACCCGATCAGTTCGCCCGAGGCCAACAATTCGACGGCGAAGAGCCCGAAGCCCTCCTCGTCCCATTCCTCCTCCCATCGCTCGATGGCCTCGGCCGTCTGGTCCAGGTCGCGCACCGAGCCGTCGTCGATCCAGCGCATCGCCCTTGGATCCGCGTTGATGTCCGCCATCGGCACGAGGTCGTCATCGTGCCAGCTACGGAGGAGGAGACGGGGCGTGCGGATCTCGGTCATGCGCCCATACTGCCGAAGGCAAACGCCCCATCGGTAATCCGGCGCCCGCCCGCACACCCGCCTCTCCAAAGCCGGTTGACCAGCCCCCTGTCCCATCCCGACCCACGGCCACTAGAGCCTGTGTGATGTCGTGATCATCCAGTTGTCTTCAGGAGGTCGTTGATCCAGATCATCGAGGCACGCAGGTGGAGGCCGGCGAGGTAGCTCTCGGGTGTCTTGTCGTATCGAGTCGCGATGCCCCGCCAGGCCTTCAGCTTGTTGATCAGGCGCTCGACGGTTTTCCGTTCTTTGTAGAGATCGGCGTCGTGGCGTGTGGGGCGGCCGCCCCGGCTGCCTTTCTTCTTCCGGTTGGCGGCCTGGTCCTTCTTCTCCGGGACGACTGCCTTGATGTTGCGTTTCCGCAGGTAGGAGCGGTTAGCGCGGGAGGAATAGGCCTAATAGGCACGTGGGTTGGCCGTTGGGCCGTTCCTGGCAGGGGCTGGACAAGACGTCTGGGCTGTAAGCAGCGCACAGAGTGCTTCGACAAGAGGGATGCTGTTCCAGCCCCTGCCGTGTCGCACCCAGCCGCCGTACCGTTCCGTGGTTCGAGCCCTGCCCAGGGCTACCTCCCGATCAGCCGGAGCCATCGAGTTCTTCACGAGAGTGAGGCCCCTGAGCAGGGCTGGGGCCACGGACGGCTGATGGGGTGGTGCGCCCGAGAGCGCTTCTATTAGGTCGCCGGGTGGCCCCTGCCGCGGCTTGATGCCGACGGACAGCGAAGCCTCGAAAGGAGCGTGTGGTGCACGCAACCTGTGGAATCGATTGGGCCGAGGACCACCACGATGTGGCGGTGGTTGACTCCGACGCCCGCCTGCTCGGTAAGCTCAGGATCAGCGATGACGCGGCGGGCTTCCAGGACCTGCTGCACCTGCTCACCGAGCACGGCGACAGCCCGGACGATCCGATCCCGGTCGCGATCGAGACCTCTCGGGGACTGCTGGTGGCCTGCCTGAGGACCTCCGGACGCCGGGTCTACGCGATCAATCCGATGGCCGTCGCCCGCTACCGCGACCGGCACGCGGTCTCCCGGAAGAAGTCCGACCACCAAGACGCCGTCGTACTGGCCAACATCGTACGGACTGACGCTGCATTACACCGCCCGCTGCCGAGCGACTCCGACCTGGTCAAGGCGATCGCCGTCCTCGCCAGGGCCCAGCAGGACGCAGTCTGGGACCGCACCCGCGCCCACAATCGGCTGCGCTCACACCTACGGGAGTACTATCCCGCGATCCTCGAAGCGTTCGCCGACAAGCGCGAGCGGCTGCTGGCCCGGGAGGCCCGCGCGATCCTCGCGATCGCGCCCACTCCGCCTCAGGCCGCCCGGCTGACCCGAACCCGGCTGAGGAATGCCGTCACACAGGCAGGACGTCAACGCCGCATCGAAGCCGAGACCGACCGGCTTCTTGAGGTCTTCCACCGGACCTGGCTCCGCCAGCCCTCCGTGGTCGAGAAAGCAATGGGACGACAGACGCTCGCTCTCCTCGCCCAGCTCGATGCAGCCTGCCAGGCATGCGACGACCTGGCACGCGACACCGAGGAGCTGTTCCTGCACCATCCCGACGCCGAGATCATCACGAGCTTCCCCGGCCTGGCCACCCTCACCGGCGCACGGATCCTCGCCGAGATCGGCGACGACCGCACCCGGTTTGAACGGGCCTGCGACCTGAAGGCTTACGCCGGAAGCGCCCCGGTGACGAGGGAATCCGGCAAGAGCCGCCGCGTCAGCCACCGCCGGATCAAGAACAGCCGCCTGGCCGCGACCGGCCGACACTGGGCATTCGCCGCGCTGACCGCCTCTCCGGGAGCCCACGCTCACTACAACCGCCGACGCAGCACCGGCGATCGCTACCACGCAGCCCTCCGCAACCTGTTCAACCGCCTGCTTGGCCAGCTTCACCACTGCCTGACCAACCACCAGAAGTACGACGAAGCCCTCGCCTTCAACCAGCCGGCGCGTTCCCTACTCACGGCGGCCGCTTGACCCGATAGCCGCATGGGGTGTCTTGTCGGCAACGACCCGGTCGGGCTTGCAGCGTGGTCGGCCCCTGCCGATGCGGGGAACGCGTATCCGTTCCAGCAGAGTGCGTGCGCAGATGCTGTCGTGACGTTGGCCCGGTGTCAGGAGGATGGCGAGCGGGCGTCCTTTGCCGTCGCAGGCGAGGTGGATTTTGGTGGTCAGTTCTCCTCGGGATCGGCCGAGGGCGTGATCGTCCGGTTCGTCCGCCCGCTGCTGCCCCCTTTTCGGCCGGTGGCGGCGGCGTGCTGGTGTGCGCGGACGACGGTGGAGTCGATCTGGACCAGCCAGTCGATGTCGCCGGCTGCGTCGGCCTGGGCCTGGGTCTGCTGCAGGCCCCGGGTGAACACACCGTCCAGGGCGTAGCGGCGGAAGCGGGTGTACACCGTCTTCCACGGGCCGTAACGGGCCGGCAGGTCGCGCCATGAGATTCCGGTGCGGATCTTGTAGACCATGCCATTGATGATCTCCCGGTCCTCGACGCGAGGTCGGCCCGTCACAGCTCGTGCGAGTAACTCCCACTCAGGGTCAGTGAGTTCATGGCGGCGTATCACGCCCACCATGATCCACCACCGGATGATCTTTGAAGACGGACCCTAGCACTGGGATGCACTGACGTGACTTGCAGAGCGTGTCGACCAGCGGAAGGCCAATCTGACCCACCGTCGGCAGATGTCACACCCAGGGGACGAACTGCAGAGCCACGCCACATGGGATGCGCAAGTAGGCAGGCATAGGCAAATGTGTAGTCCGTTCGACGCCTGACACCCAGCACGACAAGCGCCGAGGATAACGGTAGATTGATAAGGGGCGTCGAACCTCGACCAAGACGCCAATCGAAATCCTTGCGCTCGATGCAAACACGATGCGCAGCCTTCCTGGCTTCCGAGCGAACGAGCCGAAGAAGGAGCGGGAGATGGCCGACTACTACGACGTGGAATGCTACGGAGCGGTTGCCGATTACGGGGCAGGGCGCACTGGAACAATTCGCCCCAATTCTCCAAGTTCTCCGGACGCACTCTCGTCACTCATAGTAAATTTCCCGGAGTGGCTGACCGTTGGACAGAAGATCGCCATCACAGGCATCGAAGGCACGAGGACAATCACTGCCATTAACAACAAAAAGGTCACCATCAACCCGCCAGCCGACCACGATGTGACGAACGCCACCGTCTACACGGACAACCATGACGCCTTCGTAGCAGCCCTCACCGCCATGCGGGCTGATCAGAACGCTGTCCGCAAACTCGTCGCGAAAGGCTGGTTCTACATCGGCGAGACGCTCACGATCGCACAGACGGTGCACCTCGAAGGTGTAGGCGATGCGCGCGCCACACTAAACGCCCCAGGAGTCTACGGCCGCAGCAATCCGGGAACGTGGCTGCTCTTCCCCAAGGACGTCGACGGCCTCCGTCTCAAGTCTACAGATGTGGGAGAGCCAGGCGGACCTGCGCAGAGCGCCGAGCGAACGAAGCTAAAGAACTTCACCATATCATGCCTCGACCGCACGACAACAACAAGTGGGCACGGGGTCTTCTCAACCATAGTCTTCGACGCCGAGTGTGTGGCAGTCGAGAATTTTGGCGGGAACGGGTTCCACCTCTACGGCTGGGCAACTGATCATTCGGGGGAGCCCTTGCTCTCGAGCCTGTGGAACTGTTTCGCTATGAATAATCATCACGGGTTCCACCTCGAAGGTACAGAGTGCGGACACTGCCGCGTGCTACTTTGCAACGCTTTCCAAAACCGTGTCGTCGGGTTCTATGACAACGGAGGAATAGGCGGTACGGCCTACGCCTTCTGCCACGCGATTGATAACGGAGTGTATAACTATCAAACCGTCGGAAGCGGCTGCCTCGCTACCTTTTTGCACTGCTACAACGAAGGCAGGCTAAATTGTTCCTTCGAGGGGACTCCCATGTCCATCGGGAGCAACCTGACAGCTGGAGTCCCGGACATCAGCCCCATTTTCGAAATCACAGGCGGAGTGGCGTCAAGGGCACCGTTTGAATACCTCAATCACAGGAAAGACTCCAAAAGAAGTGTCAGATCGCGACTCGGGGAAAAATTCAATGAAAAGAGGATGGGTCTCCTTTCTTTCGAGATCCTCGGCCCCCCCGGTAATGAAAAAGAGTACTTCGAGAAGTCGGAACTCAGGTATGGCGGCGACGCCGACCCGTGGCTGATCTGGCAGAACGATAATGTAGGCAAAACTGAATTCATGCGCTTTCCCACGACACTCGGGAACCCTCGGTCTCCCGCTCCGTGGTTCGGTAACGGAATATACCTCGGCCTAGCCCTCCCGACAATTGGCGGGATCGGCGGGAACGCGCAGGTCCGGATCACTGCGTCGCGAGGGCTGCCGGCGGTGCAGCGGACCAACAAACCGCTTACCTATGAGGTCGGCGACACCGTGTGGGAAGCAGATCCGAAAGGCGAGAATCCAGCGTGGGAGGTAGATCCGAAAAATGGGGGAAAGCGCTTCGCGCGCAGATGCGTCTCCGCAGGCACGCTCTTCACGACTGTTGCGCTACCCAAGGGGCAGGTCGACCACCCAGGAACCCTCACCTTCGTCAGCTCGCCGAGCAATCTAGCCGTCGGGCAGTACATATCAATCAAAGAGCTTGACAACGGAAAGGCGCAGAAAATCACAGGAATCGACGGCTTGAAAGTGACGTACACGCCGTCACAAGGCACGGCAGGCGTGACAGAGGTCTCTTTCGCTGCTCCTGTATTCGAGACACTCTACGCCTCAAACGGCCCAACCGTCACAACGGCTACAAGTGCAAAGATCACGGCGGACCAGCGGTTCGTCACGGTCACGGCCTCCGGAAAAATAGTCACTCTCCCCGAAAACGCGTTCGACGGCGAGACCCATGAGATCAAGAGCAATGGCGATTTCACCGTAACCATCAATGGCAACGGAGCCAACGTCGAGGGAGCTGCCAGCTACACGCAGTCAACTAAGCGAAGCAATACTCGCGTCCGTTACAACGGCACAAGCCGCGAATGGGAAATACGGTGATGACCTGCGGCTGATCATGTGACTGTAGAATCGGCTGCACGCCTCCTGGAACTCGCCGAAGTCGGCGTCGACGTCCGGCAGCACCAGCCGCGGCGCCCGCTTCAGATTCGGTGCCAAGCGCTCCGCCTGTCGGTCGCAGGCCACCGTCACGACTACGTCTGGGTGGGCCGCCTGCTTGGCACGCCCGGCGGCCGGACGCGGGCGGCCCGAACCCGGGGCGCGTGGCCGGGGGTTGCCTGCCCGCCACCAAGACCGGCACGGGTGCCCCACGCTGACGCCTGGGGCGGGCAGGAGGCAGCGCCCCAGCTCGAGGTCAGGAGCGGGCGAGCTCGGGCACCCAGAGCCCCGCCGCCTGCCCGATCTCCACGACGTTCATCGTCGGCTGGAGCGGCGACGGCTTCCAACCGGTCGCCTCCTGGATAAAGCCGCCCTTGTGCACGGCCGTGGCGTTCCACCCACGGTCAACGACCGGCAGACGCAGCCAGTTCAGCCGCTCCTCGGTGTCGGCGTGCACCGGGTGCGTGTACCAGGTGAGGAAGTTCTCTCGCTTCACGCCGCCGAAGGGCTGCCCGGGAAGGTCGCGCGGGTCGTGGGTATGCGGCGCCAGCTCGAAAATCCCGTCAAGGGACGGCCTGGTCACCGTCCACACGATGGGAATCTCACCCACCCGGAAGTGCTCGGGCCACCGCTCGTGGTAGCTGTTGGCGTCCTTCGCCCACAACCGCCACAACTCCCCGGCGCTGATCTCCTCGGGAAGGTAGTCATCGGTGATGGAGCTGTTGGCCGGCTCCGCATACAGGGCCAGCTCTTCGGTCTGCTCGTGCCCGGCGCGGCCCTTGAAGAACCAGCGGGTGCCAGGCGGGTAAGGCTGCACGGTCTGCATGCCGGAATCCTGCCAAGATGTTGACGCCGCGGGAGGTCGTTTCAGACAACCGCACCGGCATTGGACGCTACGACTCGGCGGGCGGCCCTTCGGGCCCGTCAGACCGAGGCGCGGCGGGTCCCGCACGGGGTACCCGTCGGCGTCTCGTCGGCCGGGACATACGACACGTCGACCAGGGTGCCGTCCTCGTCGTAGATCAGCAGGTCCAGGCCACCGTCCTCGGCTGGCACCTCCACCAGGAGCAGCGGCGGTGCCTCCAGAGCCTCCAGACGGGCCGTCAGGACGTTGCGGGCTATCTCGCCGTTGCCGGGGATATACGCCCACGGTAGAAGCAGGCGTACGGGGCGCGGCAGGAGTTTCCGGGGGAGCTCCAGGGGCGGGAGGGGTGCCGACGGGCAGGGCATGCGCGCCTGTGCCTCCTCTACACGACAGGCGGCGACTGGGGAGGTAGCGGCTGCTGCTGCGGCTGTTGGACCTGGGCAGCGGCGTTGCTGGCGATCCGTCCTGCGAGCGATACGGCCCGCATATCCTCCGGGTCGCTGCGCCGCAGGACGAAGACCTTGACGAGAGCCAGCAGGCTGGGACCACACAGGAGTGCGGACAGCCACCCGTTCGTCGGGGCCACGTACACGCCGCTTCCGAGCATGGCCAGCGCGATGACCCCTCCCACGACCAGCTCAACGGTGTGCCGCCGGTCCGCCCGCTCCCGCTGACGGTCCTCGTGCTGCCGCTGCTCTGCCTCGCGCTGCAACTCAAGGACCAGCATCCGCTCACGATGCTCCCGGCGCAGCTCCGGCTCCATAGCGCGCAGCGCAGCTCCCAGTTGCTCGGCCCCAAGATCTCGCCACTGCATGGCGATGCGGGCGCCCGCCGACAGGACGGTCTCATCCCCGGAAGGCTGCCCGGCAGGCAACTGTGCCTCACTACTCACCGCGCTGATCCTCCGTCACCGCTCGACACGGGAGCGAGGTCCCCCCCGTTTGCTCCCAGAGGTGGTGGGCCGAGACGTACGAGCAACCGCGCCAGGGTGAGATTGATAGTGTCGGCCGTGTCCATCGCGACCAGTTGCTCATCATCCGTGGACAGGGGACCTGTCTCGTCCGGGGGGAGGTCCGCGCCCTCGTCTGCCGCTCGCCGGGCCGCTTTCTGGGCGGCGGCGCGCGCCTGTACGGCCTCGATCCACACCTTCCGAGTCCATGGCCAAGAGGAGGCGCCTAGGGGGAGATGGGCGGCCTCGGCATCTGATCCCCAGGCCGCTTCCTGCATGCGCTCGCGCCATGCCCGGCGTAGGGCCTGCGCCAGCAGGGCCGCGTCTTCCGCCCTCGGGCGATCCCCGTCCTCGTCTGCCGCACGCCGGGCCGCGTCCTCGGCGGCCTCCTCGGCGGCCTCCTCGATCTCGTATTCATCCTCGTTCACGAGCGGGAAGGGTTCGTAAACCCACAGGTCGTAGGGCGATGACTCCTCCCCGGCCCGTTGGGTGATCACGTCGGTATCCCTTGGCAAGTCAAAGTTGAACGCTATGTGACGGCCGACTTCAGCTCTGGGGGAGTTGCCTTCGTTGGCGGTTTCGCCTTCGGGGGCGTGGTCGCGGACCTGTCGGACCGATAGTTTCCGCCTCCTGGCTGCGGACAACTCCCTCAGCCCAAAGGCCATTCCGAGCACTGCGCTGACGAGCGGCAGTATCTGCTCTAGAAAGTCCAACACGGTGTCCCCCCGGGCCGAGACGAGCGGCACAGCCACGATAGCCGTGACAGAGGTGAGAAGTCAGGGATTCGTGACCGGCGGCGCCGGCGGGTAGGGCGTGTACGCCTGCGCCGCCCGGGCACTGCATCGGCACTTCCGCCGACACCCGCCTGTGCCCGCTCGGAACCCTGCACACGCCACCAGCCTGGCGTGATCGAATTCCGTGGCTGACCTGAGCGTTCGCCCCCACAGGACCACTCGGTGACGTGGCCTATCATGCTCCGCCGACCAGAACGGAAGCACACGTTCCGCCAGGGGGCGACCTTGCTTGACCTCATCCACCTCGCCCTGCTCGGGCTGGCCGGCTACCGCGGCACACAGCTCGCCGTCCACGACACCCTCCTTGATCCGGCCTGTGACCGGGTCTTCGCGTGGCACGAACGCCGCCAGGACTAAGAGGTCGTAACAGTCGTGTGACAGCCCGGCCGTAGATCATGGGCGCCAGCCTCTGGGGCACAGGGCGAATCGCTGTCGCCGCACCATCCGATCAGTCTCCACCGCATCTTGCTCGCCACGGACTTACTGAGCTCGTCGGCGAGTCAGAGCGGCACAGTCACCGGGTACGAGGGGAACTGACGGTGAACGGGGCAGCTTCGGTACCTGTGCCCTCCGACGCGCTCAAGGCCAACGGCGGACACGTCATCATTTCCTTCGGCGGAGCCGCCGGCGGCGAACTCGCCCAGACCTGCACCTCCGTCTCCGACCTGACCGCCGCCTACGCCAACATCGTCAACACCTACGGCGTCACCCGGCTTGACTTCGACATCGAAGGCGCGACCCTCGACGACACGGCCGCCAACACCCGCCGCAACCAGGCGCTCGCCGCGCTTCAGGCACAAAACCCGTCGGTCCAGGTGGACTACACGCTCGCAGTCGCCCCCGACGGCCTGCGCTCCGCGCAGACCCAAGTCCTCCAGGACGCCAAGAACAACGGGGTCAACGTCAGCACCGTCAACCTCATGACGATGGACTTCGGCGACGGACACAACGCGTTCGCCGACGCCGAATCGGCCGCACAGGCCACCGCCCTGCAACCCGCCACCATCTACGGCGTTTCCACCCCGCAGGCGTACCGGATGATGGCCTGACGCCGATCGCCGGCAAGAACGACGACGACGAAAACTTCTCTCAGTCCGACGCGGCCACGCTGGAGAACTTCGCCGCCTCCAACCGAGTCCAGGAACCGTCCTTCTGGGAGGTCGGCGGGTACGACAAGGCCACCGGCTACGCCTACTCCAATATCTTCAACCAGATCAGCACCACCGAGTGTCTCTCGAGACCCCTTGAGCCGGCGCGATGCGCCGGCTCAGGGGGTTGGTTGCGAGGTCCGCGGTGGTCCGGGAGGGGAGGGCGCCGGGGGAATGCCGTCGCACCTGTGGCAAGCTCGCGCCACGTGGATTGCACTTTCTGCCGACTCATCGAAGAAGACTCCGCGCGCTGGGTGGCGTATGAGACCGAGGCCTGCGCGTTCCTGCCGCTGGATCCGTTGGCGCCCGGACATGCTCTGGTTGTTCCCACACAGCACTACGCGGATGTCTTCGACACCCCACGCGACGTCCTCGCCGCGACGGTTGCGCTGGTCCAGCGTGTGTCCGGTGCTATGAGGGCAGCCCTGGACGCCTCAGGCGTGAACATCCTGAGCGCCAGCGGCCCGGCATCCGAACAGTCGGTGCCGCACCTTCACTTCCATGTCGTGCCGCGGTGGGCGGACGACGGGATCTCGACATGGCCGGCAGGGCGATCCGCGCATCAAGTGGCCGGCGACCCCGGCACGAGGCTTGCCGAGTACCTCGCTGGAGGGCAGCATCACGGAAGGTGAGCCAGAATCGCAACTGATGAACAGAGGCAGCCCGCGCGGCTCGAGCTGCGTGACGTAGTCCATGACCCCGCGGACCTTCGCCAACAAGCTGGGGCCGGCGCTGGCGCCTGGGGACTGCCCGGCGAGACGCCCAGCAGCTCGGTGGCACCCGTCCCCGCTGCAGGCTGACGTCGCGTGACGGGAGGGGGTGTGGCGGACCTGTGGGTCTGCGCGCGAGTTCCGTAGTCGCCCGACCGGCCGTTGGTCACCCCCGTCCGCCGAGAAATTCGAGGATGTGACCGAAGACGTCGAAGGCGGCGCCCCGGCCCAGGAACGTGTCCAGGTGGCCGTACCCGGGGATCTCGGTGTAGGACACGTCCAACTGGGGCTGGCGATGGGCGAGTACGTCGTGGCAGAGTCGCTGGGAGTCCAGCCACAAGCCGTTCTCGCTGCCCGCGAGCAGCAGCACGGGGGTGTCGATACGGTCGGCCGCGTCCAGCGCGTTGGGCGGCAGGGCACGGTAGCGGTGATCGGTTTCGTGCCAGCGGACCACGCTGCGGGCCAGCTCGATGCGGCGCAGGTGGGGCAGGATCCACAGCGGCGCGGGGCCGAGGAGGTCAGCGAGGCGGGCGTGGGTGGTCTCGGAGAGGTTCTCGTGCACGAAGAGCGAGGCGCCCGTGCCCCAGGCGGAGTTGTGCAGGATCTGACAGGTCGGGTCCGGGCAGCTCGCCTTCCGTGACGCCAGTGCGAACAGCGGGGTGTACTTCGACCACAGGCCCACCTTGCGGAAGTCGACCGGGATGTGGTCGATCCGCGTCTTCAGCAGCTCCCCCGCCAGCGACATACGCAGCGATGTGCGGCCGGCGAGCTTGGGCGTCAGGAACACACCCTGGGACACCACACCGGCGAGGCCCGGCACCAGGCCCGCCGCCATGCTCAGGGACAGCGTGAGCGAGCCGATGCAGTGGGCGACCACGAACAGCGGGCGGTCGCCCGTGCGCTCGCGTACGTGCCTGACGGCCGCCGGGATGTCGTACAGGGCCACGTCGTCGTACGTGTACCTCTGGCCGGTCTCGTTGTACGGCAGCCGGCAGCTGCCCCGCCAGTCGAGCAGCCAGGGCTCGTAGCCGTCGTCCAGGAGGACGTCGACCAGGTTGCGGGTCTCCGGCAGCAGGAACATGTCGGCCGACGCGGTGTGTCCGTGCAGGAGCAGCACGGCGGGGCGGTCCGTGGCGCCGGTGTGGATGCGGGTCAGGCCGAGGCGGACGCCGTCGTCCGCCCGGAAGGGGATCTCCTCGACGCGGGCCGGGTCGAGGCCGTGGTGCAGCGGGCGCAGGGCCGCGGTGGTCCTGACCCGGGGCAGCGCCGGCCGACTGGTGCGGGAGGTGGTCGTCCTGAAGATCATCGGTGGTGCTCCGTGGGGGTCGGGGTGCGGCGCAGGTCGAGCAGGTCCGCGGCGGCGCGGGCAAAGGGGCCGAGCAGGCCACGGCCCATCTCCAGGCCGAACCAGGCGAGCCAGGTCAGCTTGGCGGCCCGCTTCTCCTGGCTGGTCAGGCGCGGGTCGACCTGGATGCCGTCGATCTGGTCGCGGACGTAGGAGTCCGCGGGCACGACGACCTCGCCCGCCAGGCTCGCCGCCTCGCCCTCGCGGCCGATCCGCACGGTCAGCGCGCGGGTCTGCCGCCACAGGTCGCGGCGGGCCCGGGCGTACTTGTGGCCCTCCAGCCACCAGTGGCCGCCGTCGGTGTCGCGCAACCACAGCCGGTACCGCAGAAGTTGGTGCCTGAGCCCGTGCTGCTGCGGTATCCCCTCCTCGGGGCGGATCCATATGTCGCCGCGCTCGACGGTCAGCGGCTCGGGATGTACGGCGGTGCAGACGACCTCGCCGGTCACGTCCACCCGGCGCTCCTTCACCAGCTGGTACATGCTCGCGATGGAGAGGGTGAGCGCCATGGAGCAAGGGCTGGCGGCGGGGGCGCCGACCGGTCCCACTCTGCCCTCTGTCGTCTCCGGGAACCACAGGTAGGGCTGGTCGTCCGGGTGCGGCAGCCTGGCGAGACCGTCCTGGGCGAGCCGCTCGAAGGTCCTCAGCTGGGCCTGCGCGTCGTAGCGGGCCGCGGGTGGCAGCCCGAGCGCCTCGACCAGCGCGGCGGTGCGTGCGCCCTTGGCCGCCGGGCCCTTCAGGGTCGCCTCGCACAGCTTGAGAGCGGTGGGGCTCTGCAGCACGCGCGTGAGGAAGGCCAGTTCGGGCACGGGGTCGGCCGCCAGGCGGGCCAGGGCGTCGGTGCGCCACTCGTCCCAGTCCTGGACGCGCACGTGCATGCCTCCGAGCGCCATGTCACGGACGACGTCGTCGAGGGTGTTGGGCACGCCGGTGAGGTTGTAGTCGTAGCCCCAGGCGTCGGGCTCGCAGATCGCGGCGACGGCGACCCGGCTCACCCAGTCCACCGGGGCCGCGTTCAGGTAGCGGAAGGCGGGGACGGTGCGGAAGCGGCCGAAGGCCGAGATCAGGCCGCTGCTGAGGTCCTGCGGGTTGTAGGCGCCGGTCTTCGTGTGACCGCCGATGCCGCCGGGGCGCAGCGCGGTGACGACCAGGCCGTGGTCGCGGGCACGGCGCAGGGCGACCTCGGCGGTCCACTTCGACTGGTCGTAGCCCGAGACGAGCCGGTCGACGTGGGCGAGGGGGTCGTCATCGCCCATGGCGGTGATGCCGACCTCGTTGAAGACGGCGATCGAGGAGATGTGGTGCAGCGGCTTGGGCCGACCGGTGGCCGCGAGTTCGGCGAGGGTGAGCGCGCCGAGGACGTTGCTCGCCCGCAGCGACTGGTAGCCGCGCAGGAAGTCCACGGCAGCGGCCACACCCACGACGCTGTCCAGTTCGTGGGCCAGCGTGTGCCACAGTTCGTCGGGTAGGGCGAGCCGCGGCCGCCGGATGTCGCCGGACAGCACGGTCACCCGGCGCCGCACCTCCGACGACCAGGGCAGCCGGTAACTCTTCAGTGCCTCGCCGAGCCGGGCGACGGCCGCCTCCTCGTCGGCCGCGCGCACCAGGCAATAGACATGTGCGTCGCTGTGCCGGAGCAGATCGAGCAGCATGTGGCTGCCGAGAAAGCCGGTGGCGCCGGTCAGCAGGATCCGGCGGGGCGGCAGCGGCTCGGGCACGTCGGCGAACGGCAGGCGGTCGGCCAGGGCCAGATCGGCGAGGATCTGGTCGAGGTCCTCGCGACGGGCCCTGGCATACCGTTCGTCGCCACTGCCGACACGGGGGCGGAGCACCGGTGGGGTGTGCGGAGCGTGGGCCGGAGCGCTCGCCGCGGAGAGCGGAAGCGCGCCGGGGGCCGGAGCCGCGGCAGCGCCCGCGCCGGAAGGCGGCAACGTACCGGCGGCCTGAACCGCGACAGCACCCGCAGCGGCAAGCACCGGCGGGCCGGCGGCCGATACCGCAGCAGCACCCGCGTCGGAAACCGTCGGCGCGCCAGAGGCCAAGGCCACAGCAGCGCCCCCAGCAGACGGCGGCAACACGCCAGGCAACGGGTCCGCGACAGCCCCCGCACCGGAAACCGCCGGCGCGCCAGAGGCCGGGACCACGACAGCGCCCGCGCCGGAAGGCGGCAGCGTGCCGGCGGCCGGAACCGGCGGAGCGCCCTGGGCTGTGGGCGCCGGGGTGGCCGCGTGCGCGGCCGGCGCGGCGGCCTCGCTCGGCGCTTCGGTCCCGGTTGTCTCCATCCAGCGCCGCGCGAGGCTGATCGGACGGGCGTCGGCGAACACCTCGTCCAGATCGAACGCGATGCCCAGCTCGCTCTCCAGCTCGGCGACCAGCTCCACGGCGTGCACGGACGTGCCCCCCGCGTCGAAGAAGTCGGCGTCGGGCGACAGGTGTCCCGCGGGCAGGTAGCGGCCCGCCGCAGCGGCGATAGCCGCGGCCACGTCGTCCACGTCCCGGATGGGCAGGGCGGGGGCGGCACCGGAGTCCGCGCCGGGGGCGGCCTGCATCACTCTGGCCAGCAGGTCGTCCACGCCGAGCCCGCCGCCACCGCGCTCGATCGCCTCGGCGGTCGCCCGCTGCCCGGAGTCCTGCGTCACGTCACGCATGAAAGCCTTTCCACGATGTGCCCGTCCTTTTCCGTTGCTTTCCGGCCAGGTCCTTGCTTCCGGTGAAGTCCTCACCTGCTCCCGACGTCCTCACTTCCGCTCCCAGGACCGGAACGCCCTGAGGTGGTCCGGTGCGACCACGGCCTCCAGACGCTCGTCGTCCTGGTCACCGCCGCCGAGCGCAGCCACCAGTCGCCGTGCCGGCACGTTGCGCTCCGTGCGCTCCGCCGTCAGCCGGACCTTCGCGCAGCCCAGTTCCTCGGCACGGTCGGCCAGCCACTGCAACAGGCGTTCCTCGACCCCTCGGCCGAGCGCCCGACAGCTCATCAGCCAGCCCAGGACATCCAGTTGATCGCCTTCGGCACAGAGCGCGAGCAGCGCGATCTGGCCGTAGTCGCCGAACCGGTCCCGGGCCGCCGCCGTCCACACCTCGCCCCGCTGCCGCCACCGGGCGACGTCGCCGCCGTCGGCCGACCGGTGGTGCAGGGTGAACTGGTTGGTGCGGCGCACGAGTTGCTCGGCCCGCTGCACGTCCGCCTCGGACAACGCCCGGATGTCGACCTCCAGCTGAAGTTGCGCGAGGAACTCCTCGAACCCGGCTGCTTCGCGGACGGCCTCCCGCTCCCGCTCGTGTGCGTAGAACCGGGATCGCAGCGCGTCCTCGGCGGTCGCCGGCGCGGGGACCAGTGGCCACAACCGGCCGAGGAACTCCTCCAGTTCGTCCGCGGACGGGCAGGTCACCGAGAGCACCTGCGGCAGCGCGGAGCGCATCTTGGCGATCTCGGCCGGGTTGTCGTCCAGGAACAGGAAGCTGTCCAGGCCGAGGTTGAGTGTGCGTGCGGCCTCGGCCAGGCGGCGCGGCTTCGGTTCCCAGGCGGCCGACTGGACGCTGAAGTGCTCCGCCTTCAGCAGGCTGTCCGGGCGGTCCAGGACGGCCCGGACCGTGGCCTCGTCGTTGTTGCTGACGAGCGCCAGCAACGCGCCGGCCTCGCGCCACTGCAGCAGCCTGCGCGCGAACAGAGCACGCGGGCCGGTCAGGTCCACGGCCTCGGGGCCGATCTCGCCGGCGACCCCGCCCCACACGGTCTCGTCGCCGTCCACCGCGATCACCTTGGGCGCGGGGCGCAGCGCAGCGCGCACGACCTCGGCGAGCCGCAGTGCCACGGCCGCCTGGAAGGGCGGGGTGAAGGGCAGGTGGGCCAGCCGCTCGGTCCGCTCGTCGAAGAGTTCCCCGACGGGATGGCGCCGGGTCCACTCGTCGGGGCCGAGCACGGCGATGCCGGGCAGGCCGTCCAGGTCGGCGGCGACCTCGCGCTCCCACTGCCGCAGGCGGTCCTCCTGACGGGCGGCGGGCAGGAAACCGACGATCAGCGGCTTGCCGGTGCGTTCGGACAGGGCCTTCAGCGCGGCCGGGTAGGCGGCGCGCAGCTCGGCGAGCAGCGCGTCGTCGACCGGGCCGAAGCGCTCCAGGTCCACCGCCCGCAGCAACACCGCACCCACCGCCGTCGAGGGGTCGGCGAAGACGCCCGAGGGGTCCTGGAGGCTCGCGAGCACGTGGTGGTACGGCGCCTCGGTGATCGCCGGCGCGCCGTCCCCGGTCCCGTCCTCGACGGCCGCCGCGCACATCAGCGGGAGGTTGCCGAGGGCGAAGGTGGCGGCGAGGGCCAGGGACCGGCGAGACGCGGGCGCCATACCGGCGGGAGCCCGGGTGCCGGTGCGGGCCGGCACCGCCGGGTTCTCGGCCGTCTCCGCGAGCAGCTTCAGGAACTCCTCGCCCAGCTCGGCGGTGGTCGCGGCGTCCAGGATGTCCAGGTTGTGGTCGAGCCGGATGCGTGCCGCGTCCGGGGTCATGGTGATCATGAGGTCGAGATCCGAGTAGCCGGTGCCGGCCGGCAGCACCTCCAGCTGGGCGAGGCGGCGCGAGGAGCGTACGTAGTTGAAGTAGACCTCGACGAGCGGTGCGTTCTCCCGGTGCAGGCCCTGCCGGGCCAGGGTGGCCAGGACGTCGGAGAACATGGCGCCCTTGGCCAGGAGGTGCTGCAGGCGCGCGTCGGTGCGGTGCAGCGCCTCGGCGACCCGTTCGCCCGCGCGGGCCTCGGCCGGGAACGGCACCGGCACGCCGAAGAAGCCCACCGCGTCGTACGCGTCGGCGTGGATGCGGGTGTCCACGGGCACGGCGAGCACGAACCGCTCCCGTTGCCGCTTTCTTGCCAGCAGCACCGTCAGCGTGCCGAGGCAGAAGGCGGCGGGAGTGACGGCCAGCCTGCTCGCGGCCGCCGTAACCCGTTCCATCAGCCCGTCGGGAATCGTCACGGTCACGCTGCCGGCCCGGTACGACCGGGTCGCCGGGCGCGGCCGGGCCAGCTCCAGGTCGAGCCGTTCGCTGCCGTGGAAGTGCTCGCGCCACTCGGCGCCCGCGCCCTCACCGCCCTGCTGGGCCGCGATCAGCAGGGCGACGTCGCGGTTGGTGGCGGTGGCGTCGAGTGGGGTGCCGGACAGTTCCGCGTCGATCTCGCCGGCCACGAGCAGCAGCGACTGCAGGTCGCTGACCGTGTGGTGGGCGCCGAACACCAGGATCTGGCCGTGTGCACCGCCGTCCAGCAGCTCGAACCGCCACAGTGGTGTCCTCGCCAGGTCGAACGGCGGCTCCAGCAGGGCGCGCAGGCGCTCGGCGGCGTCGGGGGGGCCGTCGACGACCGTGAAGCGCAGCACCTGCTCCGCCGGCTCCCGGTCCACGCGCAGCTGCCGGACGCCATCCTCCCCGGTGACGATGGCGGTGCGCAGGGCCGCGTGTCGCGCGACGAGTCGGGTGAGGATGCCGGCGAGCGTCTCCGGGGTGGTCGGCACGGTCAGCCGTACGGCGAGGCCGATGCCGTGTGCCGCGTCCGGCATGTCCGGCCGGGCGCTGCGCAGCAGTCGTACGACGTCGCGCGTCGCGGGCCGCCGTTCGGTCTCCGGGACCTCATCCGCGAGTTCGCCGGACTCCTCCTGCGCCACCGCGCCCCGCTCCGGAAGGCCCTCGGCCAGGGCCCGGGCGAGGCCGCGGATGTCGGAGGCCGCGAACACGTCAGCGGCCGGGATCTCCACGCCCAGTTCGCGGACGAAGGCGTTGCGCAGGCGCACCAGCATCAGGGAGTCGAGGCCCAGTTCTTTCAGGGCCGTGCTCGCCGACACGTCGACCACTCCCCCGGAGACCTCGCCGACCCGGGCCCGGACGTACGCCTCCAGCCAGGTGGCCCGGTCCTGGTCGGTCGTCGCCGCGAACACCTTCTTGACGAGGTCGTCCGAGGCGGCCGTGCCCGGCGGGACGGTGACCAGGTCGCCCAGGATCGGGCGGGTGCGCA
Source organism: Streptomyces sp. NPDC001480 (assembly GCF_042894725.1). Taxonomy (NCBI): domain Bacteria; kingdom Bacillati; phylum Actinomycetota; class Actinomycetes; order Kitasatosporales; family Streptomycetaceae; genus Streptomyces; species Streptomyces sp. NPDC001480. The sequence goes on from NZ_JBIAVX010000021.1 coordinate 25,878, forward strand.
CGGCGTCGGGGACGAGCGTGAGCATGTCCCGGTCCAGGGCGATCGGCGCGAGCTGGCGGCGGGCGGTGTCCAGCACCCGCTCGAACAGCTCGCCGCCCTCCTGCGGAGAGAAGGCGACCAGGCCCGAGCGGCTGGTCTCGGCGGCCCGGGTGCCGGACCCGGCGACCATGCCGACACCGGCCCAGGCACCCCAGTCCAGGCTCAGCGCCCGGCGGTCGGAGCGGGAGAGGTGGTGTGCCCAGGCGTCGAGGAAGGCGTTCGCCGCCGCGTACGGGCTCTGCCCGGCCGACCCGAGAAGCCCGGCCGCGGAGGCGAACAGGACCAGGTTCCGGGCCTCCGGGATCAGCTCGGTGAGGAGAGCGGTGCCCAGGACCTTCGGGGCGAGGACGCGCAGGACGCGTTCGTCGGTCAGGTTCGCCACCGTGGCGTCGTCGAGCACACCGGCCGCGTGCACGACCGTGGCGATCGGGCCGCAGGCGTGCCGCACGGCGTCCAGGGCGGCCGTGAGACTCCCCCGGTCGGCGACGTCGGCGCGGGCCAAGTGGACGGTGACTCCCCGCGCTTCGAGACCCGTGATCCAGGTCCTGGCCTCCGCGTCGGGCGTGCCCCGGCTCATGAGGGCCAGTCGGCGGGCCCCGCGGCGGACCAGCCGCTCGGCGACGACGCGGCCGAGGCCGCCCAGACCGCCGGTGATCAGGTGCACACCGTCCACGGAGGTCTCACCGTGACCGCCGTCGTCCGGGCGGGTGTGGGCCAGGCGCGGCACCAGGCGGCCGGTGTCGCGCAGGGCGACGAGGCGTTCGTCGTCGGTGTGCCTGAGCTGGGTCCACAGGGCGTCGACGCCGTCGGTGGGCGGCAGGTCGATCAGCGTGGTCGACAGCTCCGGGTACTCCTGCGCCACCGTGAGCCCGAAGCCCCAGGCGAGCGCCTGCTGCGGGTTGGTCACCGAGGTGCTGTCACCGGCGGCCTGGCTGCCGCGTACGACCACGAACAGGCGCGGAGCCCGGCCCTGCGGATGGGACGCGAGGGCGCGCACCAGGTGCAGGGTGGTCAGGCAGCACAGCCGCGCCGCCTGCTCGGCGGATCCGGCGTCGCCGATCGCCGGGGCGTCGAGGGCGGTCAGCTGGACCACCTGCTCGGGCTGTCCGCCCGCGAAGGCCTCCTCCAGCAGCCGGGAAAGGTGGTCGGGATCGGCCGGATCGAGGACGTAGCGTCCCGGTCCCTCGACGGCGAAGGTGCTGCCCCTGCGGGCGACCACGTGCGGCACCGAGGTGCCGAGCCGCTCGCCGAGCGCGTCCGCCACCCCCGTGTCGTCGGCCAGGATCAGCCAGCAGCCCTTCACCGGCGGTTCCTGCGCCACCGGGCGCGGGTGCCAGCGGGTCTCGAGGAGGGCGCCGTCCAGCGGCGAGAGCGCGGCCAGCCGGAACCCCTCCATCTCCAGGACGAGTTGCCCGTCCTCGTCCCAGATCCTGAGGTCCAGGGTGGCCATGTCGCCGGATACGGAGCGCAGTTCGCAGCCGGCCCAGGCGGGCGTGGTGCGCAGGCCGGTGAACCGCAGCCGTCCCGCCCCGGCGGGCACGAACGCCCGGCCCTCGGGCGCGTCCCCGGGCAAGGCGGCGGTGTGGAACGCGGCGTCGAGGACCGCGGGGTGCAGCAGGTGACCTGCGGCGGCCCTGGCGGCCAGTCGGCCCAGTCCCGTCGAGTTCCCGCGGCGGCCCTGTTCCAGGCCCCGGAAGGCGGGGCCGTAGTCGATGCCGAGGGCGGTCAGCCCGGCGTACACCGCTGGCAGGTCCACGTCCTGCGTGCACCGCTCGCGCATGGTGGCGAGCGGCACCTCGTCGAACCACACGTCGTCGGGTCGGACGCCGTCGGGTCGCACGTCGGCCGGGGGCTGCTCGCCGGACACCGCGACGCGTCCGCTGACATGACGCTCCCACCGCGGGCGCCGCTCACCGGCGGCAGCGGAGGCGACGGTGAAGGACCGGAAGCCGTCCCGGGCGGGCCGCAGCACCAGCTGCACCCGTACGGGCCGTTCGGGATCCATCCGCAACGGCTGCGCGAACTCGATGTCGCTCACGTGGACTTGGCGCCCGTCCTGCACCGCGGAGGCGGCCTCCAGCACCATGTCGAGGAAGGCAGCGGCGGGCAGCCAGACCTCGCCGTCCACCCGGTGGTCGTTCAGATAGGCGAAGCGGCTGTCCCGCAGGTCGATGTCGCTCTGGAAGAGATGCCGGTCGGGCTCGTCGCTGGACTGGACGTGCGTGCCGAGGACCGGTGAGGAGCCCGTGGCGGCGGCCGGGGCGGGCGTGAGCCAGTGGCGTTCGCGGGCGAAGGCGTACGTCGGAAGATCGACGCGGCGGCCATGGGGGAACAGCGCCCGCCAGTCGGGGGTGTGCCCCGCGACGTACAACTCGCCGACTCCGCGGAGCAGGGCGTCGGGTCCGTCCTGCTGACGGAGCAGCGAGCCGACGCCGGCCACGTCGATCCCGGCTTCGGCCGCCACCGCCTCGATGGCGGACAGCAGAGAGGGGTGCGGGCTGAGTTCGACGAAGTAGCGGTAGCCGTCGTCCAGCATCCGCCGGACGGTGTCGGCGAAACGGACGGGCTGCCTGAGGTTGTCGTACCAGTAGTCGGCGTCCAGCCGGTCGCCGGAGACGGGTTCGGCCAGCACCGTCGAGTACAGCGGGGTCGACGCCTGTGCGCCCCGGATACCGGAGAAGCGGTCGAGCAACTCCGTGCGCAGAGGTTCCATCAGCGGGGTGTGCGAGGCGAACGGCGTCGACAGCCGTCGTACGGTGATCCCCTGCTCCTCGAGCCGGCGGCGCAGCTCTGCCAGTGCGTCGGCGGCGCCGGAGACGGCCGTGGAGCCCGCGCTGTTGGCCGCGGCGACGAACAGCCGGTCCGCGTAGGGGGCGAGCAGTTCCTCGACCTGCGCCCGCGGCAGTTCCACCGCGACCATGCCGCCCTGCCCGACCAGCGGGACGACGGCCTGGGCCCGCCCGGTCACCACGGCCACGGCGTCGTCCAGACCGAGGGCGCCCACGCTGTAGGCGGCGGCGATCTCGCCCAGGCTGTGTCCGACCACGGCGTCCGGGGCCACTCCGAGCTGCCGCCATGCGGCGGCCAGCGCCGCGTTGACGGCGAACAGCACCGGCTGCAGGCACTCGGTCCGGTGGAGCGGGGAGAACTCCTCCGGTGCCCGCAGCGCGTTGAGCACCGACCAGCCGACGTGCCGCTGGACCGCCTCGTCGATCCGGGTCAGCTCCTCGCGGAACGCCTCCGAGCCGGCCAGCAACTCCAGGCCCATGCCCGGCCATTGGCCGCCGTGCCCGGAGAAGACGAAGGCCACCTTGCCCGTCTCCTCCTCGCGCGGCGTGGCCGGCTGCGCCCGTCCGCTGCCCAACGCATCGAGCTCGGCGCGCAGTTCGTCCACGTCGCCCGCCGTGACCGCCGCCCGCCAGGGGAAGTGGCTGCGGTGCCGGGCCAGGGTGTGGGCGACGTCCGGCAGCGCGGTGTGACCGGTCAGGTGCCGGGCCAGCCGTGCGGCCTGTCCGCGCAGCGCGGCCTCGCTCCGCCCGGACAGCACGAACAGCCGCTTGCCGGAAAGAGGTTCACCTGCGAGGCCGGGCTCCGGCGCGGACGGCGGGGCCTCCTCCACGATCACATGGGCGTTGGTCCCGCTGATCCCGAAGGCGCTGACGCCGGCCCGCCGGACGCGCTCCCCCGCCGCCGGCCAGGGCACGGCTTCCTGCAGCAGGTGCAGGCCGCTGCCGTCCCACTCGATGTGCCGGCTGGGTGTGCCGGCGTGCAGGGTGGCCGGCAGCATCTGGTGGCGCAGCGACTGCACCACCTTGATCAGTCCGGCGATGCCCGAGGCGGCCTGAGTGTGCCCGAGGTTGGACTTGAGCGAGCCCAGGTGCAGCGGGCGGTGCCGGGGGCGGGAGGCACCGAAGACCTGCGCCAGGGCGTTGGCCTCGATCGGGTCGCCCAGCGTCGTGCCCGTGCCGTGCGCCTCCACGTAGTCGATGTCGGCGGGTTCGAGGCCGGACAGCTCCAGGGCCCGCCGGATCACCTGTTCCTGCGCCGGGCCGTTGGGCGCGGACAGGCCCTGGCTGCGGCCGTCCTGGTTGACGGCCGTGCCGCGCAGCACCGCCAGCACCTCGTCGCCGTCCCGCTGCGCGTCGCTCAGCCGCTTCAGGACGAGCATGCCGGCGCCCTCGGCCCAGACGGCGCCGTCGGCGTCGTCGGAGAAGGAGCGGCAGCGGCCGGTCGGGGACAGGCCCCGCAGCCGGCTGAACTCCACGAAGGTCTGGGGGGTCACCATGAGTGTCACACCGCCGGCCAGCGCCAGGTCGCACTCGCCCGACCGCAGTGCCTGCGCCGCCAGGTGCACCGCAACGAGCGACGACGAGCACGCCGTGTCCACCGTCAGCGCCGGGCCGTGCAGGCCGAGCGCGTACGCCAGCCGGCCCGAGGCCACGCTGAGCGCCGACCCGGTGCCGACGTACCCGTCCAGCTGGTCGAGCCGGGAGCCCGACAGGTAGTCGCTGCCGAACATGCCGACGTACACGCCTGTGGTGCTGCCCGCCAGTTCGGCGGGGACGATCCCGGCGCGCTCCAGCGCCTCCCACGCGGTCTCCAGCAGCAGCCGCTGCTGCGGGTCCATGGCGGCGGCCTCCTTCGGGGTGATGCCGAAGAAGCCCGCGTCGAAGGACTCGATGTCGTCCAGGAAGCCGCCTTCCCGGGCGTACGACTTGCCCGGCGCCTCCGGGTCGGGGTCGTACAGCGACTCGACGTCCCAGCGCCCGGCCGGGAACGGGCCGACCGCGTCACGGCCCTCGGCGACCAGCCGCCACATCTCCTCCGGGTCGCCGACGCCGCCCGGCAGGCGGCAGGCCATGGCCACCAGGGCGACCAGCTCGTCGTGCGCCGCGGTGCGGGTGTGCGGCGCGGCGGGCGCGGGACGGCGGGCGGCGGGCCCGCTCGTCGCGATCACGGTGGCCAGCAGGTGCCCGGCGAGGCGGGCCGGGGTGGGGTGGTCGAACAGCAGGGTGGCCGGGAGGCGGCTGCCGAGGCGGGCACCGATGCGGTTACGGAGCTCCACCGCCGTCACCGAGTCCATGCCGAGGTCGCGCAGCGGCTGGTCGGGCCGGACGGACTCCGCCGAGCGCAGACCGAGGGCGCGGGAGGCCTCCTCGCGGACCAGGGCCAGGACGCGGTCGGCGCGCTCGGCCTCCGGCAGCCGGCCCAGCCGGTCCGCCAGGCCGTCCGCGCCGTCCTGCCCGGTGCGGGGCGCGGGCAGCAGGGAGCGCCACAGCGCGGCCGCACCGCCGCTCGCGCCGACCATGGTCTCGCGCAGGCGGGACAGGTCAAGCGCCCAGGCGACCAGGTGCGGGGCGTCCCGGCGCAGCGCGAGTTCGACGAGGTCGCGGCCCTGTTCCGGAGTCAGGGCGCGGTGACCGAGGCGGGCCATCCGCGCCAGGTCGGCGTGTTCGGCGGCGAGGCCCTCGCCCGCCCAGGCGCCGAAGGAGATCGACACCGCGGGCAGCCCCAGGGCGCGGCGGTGGTGGGCCAGTTGGTCGAGGAAGGCGTTGGCGGCGGCGTAGTTGGCCTGGCCCGCGTTGCCGACGACACCGGCGGCGGAGGAGACCAGCAGGAACAGGTCGAGCGGTGAGTTCGCGGTGAGCCGGTGCAGGTGGGCGGCGCCGTCCACCTTGGGGCTGAGCACCCGCGCGAGGCGTTCGGGGGTCAGCTCGGCGGCCACGCCATCGTCCAGGACGCCGGCGCAGTGCACGACGCCGCGGAGTTCGCCGGCGACGGAACCGACGATGTCGGCCAGGGCAGCGGCGTCGGCGACGTCGCACGCGGCCACCTCGACCGCGGCGCCGAGCGCTGTGAGTTCCGCGGTGACCTCGGCGGTGCGCGGGTCGTCGGCTCCGCGCCGGGACGTCAGCAGCAGGCGGGGCACGCCCTGTTCGGCGAGGAGCCGGGCGATGTGGCGTCCGACGGCGCCGAGGCCTCCGGTGATCAGTACGGTGCCGTCGACGGGTGTCCGTGCGCGGGGTGAGTCGGCGGTGCGGGCGCGCACGAGCCGGGGCACGAGCAAGGTGCCCGCGCGCCCGGCGAGTTCGGGCTCGTCCCGGTGCGCGACGGCGGCGAGCAGGGCAGCCATGGGATCGGTGTCGTCGAGGTCGAGCAGTGTCAGCCCGAGGTCCGGATGCTCGGCACGGGCGCTGCGGGCCAGACCCCACAGCGTGGACAGGCCGAGGCCCGGCACGGTGTCCCGCTCGTCGGCCGCGACCGCGCCGCGGGTCACCCAGATGGTCCGGGCGGGTGGCTCCGCCTGTGCGGCGAGTGTCTGCAGTTCGGCCAGCGCGGCCTCCGGCGTCTCCCGTGCGGTGGCGGCCGGTTCGGCGTCCTCGGCCGGTTGTGGCCAGAACCGGAGGAGCACCTCGCCACCCGTGTCGCGGCACTGGATCCCAGCGGCTTCGAGGCCGCGCAGGGCCGCGGCGACGTCGGGGTCGGACGGGTCGCCGACGACGGTCCAGTCACCGGTCGGTGCCTGGACGGGCGGTTCGGGTGCGGCCGTCCAGGCCACCTCGTACAGGTGCCGCCCGTTGCCCGAACCGCCAGCGAGATCCGCCGGGCTCGCGGCCCGCAGCCGTACCCCCTCCAGTCGGCCCACGGGGAAGCCGTCGGCGTCCCACAGCGTCACGTCCAGCGTGGGATCCGTGCCGGCGGCGCCGGTGCGGCGCAGGGACACGGTGAGGTCGTCGGCGCCGCCGTGCGACAGCGCGGCGCGGCCCACGGCGACCGGAAGGAGCACCCGGCCGTCGGAGGCGGCGCCCCCTTCGAGGGCCGCGGCCACGTGCAGCGCGGCGTCCAGCAGCGCCGGGTGGACCGGGTAGGGGTCGGCCAGGTCGTGGGCCACGGACGGCAGCGACAGCCGGGCCAGCAGCTCGCCGGCGCCGGTCACCACCGCTTCTCGTACGCCCTGGAAGGCCGGGCCGTAGCCGAGGCCGAGCCCGGTCAGCCGCTCGTAGGTGTCCGGGCCCCAGGCGGGCTCCGCCGCCCGAGGCCACACCGGCGGCCGCCCCGCCACCGGGGCCGCCCCGGCCGCCGAGGCGGTGGCGTGCAGGGTCCAGCCGGTGGCCTCCTGGCCGCGCGGGCGGCTGTGCACGGTGACCTCCGGCGCCGGGCCGGCGGTGACCACCTCGACGGACACCTCCACCGTGCCGGACGCGGGCAGCACGAGGGGTGCGAGCAACAGCAGGTCGGTCACGTCGGCCGGGTCGTCCGGGCGGGCCACGGCGAGGGCGGCCCGGCACAGCTCGAGCAGGGTCGTGCCGGAGACCACGGTCCGGCCGAACACGGTGTGGTCGGACAGCCAGTCGGCGGTGGCCGGGGACCACTCGTTGCGGAAGGTCCAGCGGGTCTCGTCGGCCGACTGCAACTGGACGCCGAGCAACGGATGCGCGGCGCGGTCGAACAGGCCGGGGCCGATCGAGGCGGACTCCGGTTCAATCCAGTGGCGCCAGGTGTCCCAGGCGTAGGTCGGCAGGTCCGCCCGGACGGTGTCGGCGACCAGGCGCCGCCAGTCCAACGGCCGTCCGTGGACGTGCAGTTCGGCGGCGGCGCGGTCCAGGCAGGCGGCCCCGTCCTCGTCGCGGCGGAGGGAGCCGACGGCGACCAGTTCGTGGCCGGATTCCTCGCCGATCGTGTGGAGAGCGGTGAGCAGGGACGGATGCGTGCCGAGTTCGACGAAGTGGCGGTAGCCGTCGGCCGCCATACGCTCCACCGCGGGCCCGAAACGGACGGGTTCGCGCAGGTTGGTGTACCAGTAGTCGGCCTCCAGCTCCTCGGTGACCGGCTCTGCGGTGACGGTGGAGTACCAGACGACCGACGTGGGGTACGTGGTCACGCCGTCGAGCTCGTCGAGGATCGTCGCGCGGACCGGCTCGACCCGGGCGCTGTGGGAGGCGTAGTCGACGTCGAGGCGACGGACGAAGACCTGTTCCCGGTCGAGGTCGGCGAGCAGCCCCTCCAGCGGCTCCACGTAACCGGCGATCACGGTCGCCCGGCCACTGTTCACGGCGGCGACCGAGACCCGGCCGCCGAGACTCTCGAGGCGGGTGACGACCTCGGCATGCGGCAGGGCGACGACGGCCATGGCGCCGGTGCCGGACAGCTCGGTCAGGGCGCGGCTGCGCAGGGCGACCACCGCGGCCGCGTCGTTGAGGCTGAGCGCGCCGGCGACGCAGGCCGCGGCCACTTCGCCCTGGCTGTGCCCGATCACGGCGTCCGGCCGGACGCCACGGGCCCGCCACACCGCGGCCAGGGACACCATCACCGCGAAGAGCACCGGCTGGACGACGTCCACGCGGTCCAGGGACGGGGCTCCCGCCTCACCGCGCAGAACCGCCACCGCGGACCAGACGGTGAACGGTCGCAGGGCGGCGTCGCAGCGATCGAGTTCGTCGGCGAACACGGGATCGCGTTCGAGCAGGTCACGTGCCATGCCGGCCCACTGGGCGCCCTGGCCGGGGAAGACGAAGGCCACCTTGCCCGCGGGCAGCGTCCGCCGGGGGCCAGCGGTCGGCCCGGGATCGGGCCGGCCCTCCGCGAGGGCACGCAGCGCGGTCAGCAGTTCGTCCCGGCCGGCCGCCTGGACGACGGCACGGTGCTCGAAGTGGGTGCGGTGGTGGGCCAGCGTCGCGGCCACGGCGGGCAGGGGCAACTCCGGCCGGGCAACGAGGTGTGCGTGAAGGCGAGCGGCCTGGCCCTGGAGCGCGGGGAGCGTGCGGGCGGAGAGCGGGAAGAGGGTCGGGCCGGGCAGCTCCGCCTCCGCCCCGGCCGGTGCGACGGCGTCCTGCGGTGCCTCCTCCAGCACGACGTGCGCGTTGGTGCCGCTGATGCCGAACGCGCTCACCCCGGCCCGCCGCACGCGGTCGCCGCCGCGCGGCCACGCCCGGGCGCTGCCGTGCACGGCCAGGCCGCTGTGCGCCCAGTCGATGTGCTCCGTGAGGGTCTCGGCGTGCAGGGACGGCGGTATGAGCTCGTGCTCGAGGGCGAGCACCGTCTTGATCACGCCGCCGATGCCCGCGGCGGCCTGGGTGTGACCGATGTTGGACTTCAGCGAGCCGAGGCCGAGAGGCCGGTCGGCGGGGCGGCCCGGTCCGAAGACGGCGGCCAGTGCGCGGCCCTCGATGGGGTCGCCGAGCCGGGTGCCGGTGCCGTGCGCCTCGACGTGGTCCACGTCGTCCGGTGCGAGTCCGGCGGCGTCGAGGGCGGCGCGCAGCACCTGTTCCTGCGCCGGGCCGTTGGGGGCGCTCAGCCCCTGGCTGCGGCCGTCCTGGTTGACGGCCGAGCCCTTGACGACGGCGAGCACCCGGTCGCCGTCGCGGCGGGCGTCGGCCAGCCGCTTGAGCAGCACCACGCCGCAGCCCTCGGCCCACACCACGCCGTCCGCGTCGGCCGAGAAGGGGCTGCACCGCCCGGACGGCGACAGCCCGCGCAGCCTGCTGAACTCCACGTGTGCCCGCGGGGTCACCAGCAGGCTCGCGCCGCCCGCCAGGGCGAGGTCGCACTCCCCTGCCGCCAGCGCGCGGGCCGCCAGGTGCAGGGCGACGAGGGAGGAGGAGCAGGCGGTGTCGACGGTGACCGCGGGGCCCTGCAGACCGAGGGTGTAGGCGATGCGCCCGGAGGCCACGCTGGTCGCCGAGCCCGTGCCGACGTGCCCGTCGAGCTGGGCCAGCGAGGCGGAGGCGAGGTATCCGCTGTCGTACAGGCCGATGTAGACGCCCGTGGAGCTGCCGTGCAGGGTCTCGGGGACGATCCCGGCCTGCTCGATCGCCTCCCAGCTGCTCTGCAGCAGCAACCGCTGCTGCGGGTCCATGGCGTCGGCCTCGCGGGGCGAGATCCCGAAGAAGGCGGCGTCGAAGCGGTCGATGCCGTCGAGGAAGCCGCCGCGCAGCGTGTACGCCTTGCCGGTGGCCTCGGGGTCGGGGTCGTAGAGGCTCTGGGTGTCCCAACGGTCCGCCGGTGCCTCGGAGATGGCGTCCTCGCCGGCGGCGAGCAGCCGCCACAGCCCTTCGGGGTCGTCGGCGCCGCCGGGGAAGCGGCAGGCCATGGAGACGATGGCGATGTCGACGTCCGCCGCCCGCGGCGGAGCCTCGGCACAGGCCGGTCCGGCCGCCGGGGCGGGCGGCTCGCCGAGGACCGCGTCGGCCAGCGCGGCGATCGTGGGGTGGTCGAAGACGAGCGACGGCTCCAGTGGTCGGCCGGTCCGTGCGGAGAGTTCGGCGGCCAGCGTCACCAACTGGCGTGATCCCAGCCCGAATTCCGCGATCGGTCGGTTCGGGTCGACGGCCAGCGGGTCGAGTCCGGCGGCCTCGGCGACAGCCGACCCCAGCCAGGCCCGTACGTCCTCGGCGGTGGTGAGGGGCGTGATGGTGGACTGCTTCCGGGGCTCGTTCGCAGGCATCTGGGCAGGTGTCCTCAGCAACGGTGGTGCGGGCGGATTCCGCACGACCGCGTGCGGCAGCGGCGTACGGCTGACATCGGGGTGACGGACGGCTGAAGTCGACGGGTGAAGTCGACGGGTGAACGGCCGCGGAGGGCGGAGGTGCGGCCGGCGCGGGCGCGCGCCGGCCGCGGTGGGGTCATCCCGTGACGGGCACGTCGACCAAGGCGAGGGTGCCGTCGAGGTAGGCCGCCCGGGAGGCGCGGCGCTGGATCTTCCCGCTGGACGTCTTCGGGATGGTGCCGGGGTGGACCAGCAGCACGTCCCGCACCGACAGGCCATGGGCCTCGCCGATCGCGCTGCGCACCAAGTCGGTTATCTTCTCGGCCTCGCCGGCCGCCTCCGGTGCCGCCTCGGCCACCACGACGACCTGTTCGCCCTCCGGACCGCCGGCGTCCACGGAGAACGCGGCGGTGCAGCCGGGCCGCAGTGCCGGGTGGGACAACTCCGCGGACAGCTCCAGGTCCTGCGGGTAGTGGTTGCGCCCGTCGATGACGACGAGGTCCTTCAGGCGGCCGGTGACGAACAGTTCGCCGTCCCGCAGGAAGCCGAGGTCGCCCGTGCGCAGGAAGCGGCCCTCGCGGCCGGTCAGGGTGGCGCGGAAGGTCTCGCGGGTGGCCAGGGCGTTGCGCCAGTAGCCCTTGGCCACGCTCGCGCCGGCGACCCATATCTCGCCGACCTCGCCCTGGGGCAGTTCCTCCTGCCGCTCAGGGTCGGCGATCACCACGGTGATCCCGGTCCCGGGCCGGCCGCAGCCCACGGCGGCCGCGTCCGCCTCGCCGGCGTGCGGGCCGGTCTCGGCTGCCTCCAGCAGGGTGGGCGGGGCGTCCACCGCACCGCCGGTGACCATCAAGGTGGCCTCGGCCAGGCCGTAGCAGGGGTAGAACGCCTGTTGGCGGAAGCCGGCCGCGCGGAAGGTCTCGGTGAACCGTCGCAGCGTGGCCGCGCGCACCGGTTCGGCGCCGTTGAAGGCGACCTTCCACGCGCTCAGGTCGAGGCTGTCGACCAGGTCGGCGGTGGCGTGCTTCAGGCACAGCTCGTAGGCGAAGTTGGGGCCGCCGCTGGTGTGCGGCCGGTAACGGCTGATCGCGGTCAGCCAGCGATCGGGGCTCTGCAGGAAGTGCAGCGGCGAGAAGAGCGTGGCCGTGGCGCCCAGGTACAGCGTGTTCAGCACCGGGCCCATGAGGCCCATGTCGTGGTAGACGGGGAGCCAGCTGAGGATCAGTTCCCGGTCGTGTTCCGCGAGGGCGTCCGGGGTGTGCCCCATCCGCTCGGTGATGATCCGCTCGTTGTCCAGCAGGTTGCCGTGGGTGACCACCACACCGCGCGGGGCGGAGGTGGAGCCGGAGGTGTACTGGAGGAAGGCCACCGAGTCGGCGGTGAGGTCGGGGGCGTGCCAGGAGCCGGCCGCGTCGTCGGGAATGTCCTCCGTGGCGACGCTGGGGACCGTGTCCAGTTCGGGCAGGTGCTCGGTCCGTGTGCGCACGGCGCGGATGACTTCGCGGCCGCCGAGGATCACCTTGGCGTCGGAGTCGGCCAGCAGACGCTTCATCCGGATGAGAGCGCGGTGGTTCTGCGACCGGCCCTGCGGGGGTACGCCCGGCACGGCGACCACTCCTGCGGAGAGGCAGCCGAGAAAGGCGGAGACGAACTCCAGGCCGGGCGGATAAAGCAGCAGGGCGCGCGAGCCGGCCAGGCCGCGGTCCTGAAGCCAGGCGGCGACGGCCCGGGAGCGGTGGGCCAGCTGTCCGTAGGAGATCTCCTGGGTGTCCCCGTCGCAGTCGCCCGTGACGAGGTACCGGTAGGCGGTACGGTCGGGCTGTTGCTGGGCGTCTTCGGTCAGTAATTCGACCAGGGAACGAGCCATGTGTCCAGTCCCACCTGTCCGGGTCAGCGGGTGAGGGAACTGGAGTTCGATGGCCGCGTGATGCCCACGCGCAGAAGCCGTTGACCCGGCCCCCTTGCCAGGTCATCCGTCTCGCCACTCGCCCGGCGGCGAGATGGCCACAGGTCTCCCCGTGCCCCCACTCAGCTTGCTACCAATGAGTAACACCATAACAAGTCCCGCCGGTCGACGGGTCGAACGCATGTAAACGCTGCGTGTCCAAAAGGAGTTGACTGTCCGCCGGTGCCGCCGGGCCGACTCACCCGTCCATGTCCCGGCGCCCGCCCGACAGTCGGAGCCGCCCACTGGCCGATGGCTGGGCCCCGGGACACTTCCCGCAGTACTGGCCAGGGGCATACAAGGGCTGTACCACCACCAGACGAAGAACCTGCTGGTGTCGTACTCGCCGAAGAGGCTGGGCTTCTTCTAGACACATGAAAAAAGGCGCCTGACCTGGGTTTTCACCCGTCAGGCGCCCTTCGTGCAACCCGCTCTCGACCGTACCCGGCTTGCGTGCTAACTCCCAATTTCTCCCACGACTCCCCCGCGGCCCTCAGCCACGGCCGCTTCACGTCCGGTCTCCACCACATGCCCGCACCCCACCGCCAGGCCATCGCCAGGATCTGGTTCGACTACTCGACAGGTGATCCCATGCCGCCTTCCCCCGACCACATCCGCGCCACCGTTGAGGCGTACCTCACCCGCCACCCGTCCGAGTGGGAGGCCCTGGCTGCGCTCTTCGTCGTCCTTACCGGCGAGGACGATCCGACCAGCCGCAAGACCTTTCCCACGCACGTCACCTGCAGCGCCATCGTCATCGACAGCAACGACCAGGTGCTCCACATTCAGCACAACGCCACGGGCAAGGCCCTCGCGCCCGGCGGCCACAACGAGCCAGGCGACAAAGACCTTTCCGGTGCCGCCCTTCGTGAACTGGGCGAGGAGGCCGGCATTCCTCGCGACGCCGTCGTCCCGCTCCCCGGCTTCGAGACCGTGCCGCTGGACATCGACGTACACGACATCGTCGCCAACCCCGCGAGGGCGAGCCGGCGCACCAGCACGTGGACTTCCGCTGGGCCTTCCTCCTGCGGGCCGAACACACCGTGAAGCTCCAAACCGAAGAGGTCAGCGGCTACGAGTGGCGGTCCTTCGAGGACTCCGCCTCGCCGACCGTCCACGCCAAGCTGGCCCTCCTCCCCGGCCCCACTCATTCCTGACACTCACCGACGGGAGTACGCCGTGGCAGCCACCACCGCCGCACCGCCGAGCACCGCGCGCCGCCACCGCATAGCGGTCATCCCTTGCCGCTGGGGAGCCTCCCGATTTCCAGGAAAGCCCCTTGCGCAGCTCGGGGACAAACCCCTGCTGTGGCATGTCCACCAGCGATGCCTGGAGGCAAAGTGCCTCGACGGGGTGGTGGTCGCCACCGATGACGAACGCATCTAGGAGGCGTGTCACCGCCTGGGCATCGAGTGCATGCGGACCGGAGAGCACCTCACCGGCACGGACCGCGTCGCGGAGTGCGCAGAACGCCTGCCTTCAGACGCGTACATCAACGTCCAGGGCGACGAGCCGTTCATCTCCCCCACCGCGATCGACGCTGTCTCCCAAGCCATGGAGCACCTGGCACCCGGAACCCTGGCAGTGAACGCGTACACGGAGCTGGACGACGCCGGTGCCGTCCTGCACCACAACGTCGTCAAGGTCGTCGGCCAGCAGCATCATCGCGCGCCGGTACCGCACTGAACTGGTGCTGCCCCGGCGCACTATCTGCTGCAGCTTCTGCCCCTCCTGATCGGTCAACCTGCGCACACGGACAGGCTCAGCCACCACACCCCCAAGCGGTCGGACGGACGTCACCCCCACATCCAACCGCCATGACCACCAACCCGACGAACCTTCCCGGTCACAGCACTAGTAGGACTCCGTTAGGTCGTTCTTGATCTCGGCGACGCCCACGGCCGGCCGCCGGGCAGCAGCTCCCAGAAGAAGACTGGAGAAGCCGCTACCCCCTGTTCCCGCGCCTGCTGTTCGTCCTGGACGCCACCGGCCCTGCAGGCATCGAGACACGCATCCGCGCCCTACGGGCGGCCGCCTCGGAACCGGCACTGTCCGGGTTCCTGCGCCACGTCCCCGTCCTGGCAGTGCCCCTGGTCGACTTGCTCCGCAACGGCCCCTCCGCACCCGTGTGGCGGCCCGTCCACGACCCCGACCAGCACGTCCCCTGGAGCCAGACCCGACACCCGTAGACACCCTGCGCAATCGCTGCGCAGCGGCTACCGCGCAGCGATTGCGCACCACCACACGCCCTGTACGGCGATGCGCACCGCCCGACCACGAGCCCAACCATGAGACCCGGGACCCCGACCACAGGCCCGACCACAGCAGGTCACAGCGTTGCGCAGCCGCTGCGCGAACGCGTCGATGATTGCGCAGCCGGGACCCGGTGGCGGCGGGCGATGCGCAGCCATCGCTGCCAGGGCCACGCAGTGCATCCCGCCTGTCAGAACATCCGCTCTGCCGTCGACCAGGCCTCCCACCAGCCGTGCATGACCGACCGGCCCGCACTCGTCAACGTGAGGTGGCAGCGGCCCAGCTCAGCCCGAGCGTGTCTGAAAGATCGTGTAAGTCCGTGATATGACAGGCTGGCCGGAGCCCAGGCTCGGGCCCTGGTCAGCTGGGACGGACATGGCATGACGGACAACGAGAACGCCTCGGCTGTCGAGTGGGTCGAGGACAAGCTGGTGGACGAGATCGCGATCTGCGGTTACCAGTTCTCGCCGCGGATCGCCGACATCTCTGACGCCCGCCTGTGGCGCACCCACGCAAGCGCGGACTACGGGCCGCTGCAGGAGGTCTCCCGGCACACGGTGCGTCTGGACCGGGTCCGGGCGCATTGGGGCGACATGCTGCGGGTGGCTGGCTCCCTGACCCTCGGTGAGGTCCGCGGCCATGACCTGATCCGCATGCTGTCGCGGGACGGGCGCCCGACCGGCCTGGGCGACGCCTTCGCCCACTACGGCCGGATCTTCAAGACCCTGCACCTGCTGCAGTTCATCTCCGACGACGGCTACCGCCGCATGATCGGCAAGCAGCTGAATATCACCGAGGCCCACCACCACCTGGCACGGCGGATCTTCTTCGGTCAGCGCGGCGAACTGCGGCAGAACTACCGCGAGGGTATGGAGGACCAGCTCGGTGCCCTTGGCTTGGCCCTGAATGCGGTGGTGTTGTGGAACAGCCTCTACCTGGATCGGGCGGCCAAGCAGCTCGCCGCTGACGGCTTCCCCGTCACCGACGACCTGCTGGCTCGCCTGTCACCGCTGCAGTTCGACCACATCAACTTCCTCGGCCGCTACGCGTTTTTCCGCCCGCAGGAGGCCGGCCGCAGGCCGCTACGTGAACCCTCGACCGGCGGGGAGGACGACGGCGAGCGGTAGGAGCGCCGATCGCGCGATGGAAGGGCTGCGCGGATAGCCGGCCTTGCGAAGGCCGTGCCCGGATGTCAACGGCATTCCTGGCGGTCTTGGTCGGACCGCGCATTGCGCGGTCCGATGCTTCTCATGGGATGAACTTCACCTCTGGGAAGGCCGCGCTCGGGCCGTCGAGCAGATGTCCCCGGCGGTGTCGCAGGTGTAGGTCGAAGAACGCGAGCGGGTAAGCCTGCTGGATCGGGACCGCCCGGTCCGGATCGAGGGCGCCGATCATGTCCTGGATCTGCTGGTTGGTCATGCCGAGGACCTTGCCCGCTTGCGGGATCAGTGTCGCGTCGTCGCCGTACGTCTTGTGGATGGCCCCGTCGGCCTTGATGTTCAGGCGCCAGCCGCGAAGGTGTGTCCAGAACTCGGCGACGTCCGGCATGGCGGCCCTGGTGAACGAAGCGGTCATCATCATGAACGGCCGGTCCAGGTCGGTGGTGATGGTCGGCTGCATCGGACCGTCGATACTGAGCCCGGCGCCAACGCGCTGGTCGGCGAGCATAGTGAGCGCGGTGGCGGTGCCACCCTTCGACCAGCCGAACGCGCCGATGCGCTGCGGGTCGAGGGCGCCGAGCAGTCCCTGGGCCAGTGGCCTGCCGTCGACGTCGGGGTTGTGCCCGGCGGCTAGGCCCTCGACGACGTCGAGCACGAACCGGATGTCCGTGGCGAAGTCCCGGGGCCCCAGGAACGGCGGGACCTCTGCCGGAACGGTGAGCCGGCCGTCGGGGAACTCGCTGAACGTGTCGTACGTGTGGTCGACGGTGACCACGGCGTAGCCGTGGCTGGCGAGTTCCTGAACCATGATGGTGTGGTCGCCGCGATGGCTGCCCGCGCCGTGCGAGTACACGAGGACGGGCAGGCGATGGCCCGTTTGGTGCACGGGTGCGCCCACCTGTGCGGCCGTGAGTGGGCCGAGGGCGGGATCGAGGGGGAAGCCGGCGTCCGCCAGAAATGCCCGCAGCGCACCCTGGGTCATCCAGGGCGCACGCGGCAGGTCCCTCGTCTTGCAAGCGGGGTACCAGACGCTGGCCATCAACTCGCGGTGATGTCCCGGGCCGGCCACAGGATCCGGACGCGAGGTGTCGACGAGGTGGAGCGGCACCGTGCCCACCGGGTGCGGCCCGGTGGGGGCGGGCAGTGTGAGCTGTACCGGGCCGGTGGCGGTCGAAGCCGCCCATGCCTGGCGCGCTGCGCTGATCGGTACGGCGGCGCCGACGCTGGCGGCCAGCGCGGCTGTGAGCATGCGCCGGCGCGTCAGGTCCGTTCTCGGGCTGGCCGGTGTGGTGGTCACATGTCCTCCCCGGGGTTCTTGGCCGGTGTCTCGATCTGCTGGATGAGTCGCTTGAGCTGGGTGACTTCGTCGCGCAGCGCGCGCTCGCCCGCGGGGGTGAGGGAGAGCCAGGTGCGGGCGCGCTTGCCCTCGTAGCCCTTCTCGATCTCGACCAGTCCGGCCTTCTCCAGGACGGCGAGATGCTGGCTGAGATTTCCGGCGGTGAGGCCGAGTGCCGTGCGTAGGAAGCCGAACTCGACCCGGCGTGCCTGGTGGGCCACGGTGAGGATGCCGAGACGGACGCGCTGGTGGACCACGTCGTTCAGGCCGTTGACGGGATGCTGATCGGGCTCGGAGGTCATGAGACGTCGCGCCGACGGGATCGCTCGGCCAGGCCGAAGCCGAGGGCGCCGAGCAGGAGGAGCACGGCCTGGAGGCCAAGGCGGGGCGCGGCGGACCAGGGGGAGGTGACGGGGATGAACTGGAAGAGCTGGAAGCGGGTGAGGAACGGCACCAGGAAGAGGGCCAGGTACGCCAGGGCGAGCAGCAGCAGGGCACGGCTGCGCTCCACCCAGGACAGTACGAGCAGCGGCAGTCCGACGGCCGTGACGTTACCGACGAGCATTCCGACGAACCCCGTCGCCTCGGAAGTGGGGTCGAGGTGCAGGCCCCAGAAGTCGATCGGGTCGCCGGGCTGCGGGAGCCCGTGACGGGTGGCCCAGAACGTGGTGGCGGCCACCAGGCCAAGCAGGGCTACCCCGGTGAGAATGTACGGCCGGACCGGGGTGCCGACACCCCGGTCGCGGGAGCGGCGGATGTAGAAGAACGCCGTCGCGACGTAGGCGAGGGCGAGCCCGAGGTCCCAGTAGTACGGCGAACCCTGCTTCACCCCCACGGTGCAGCCCATGCCTGCGGCGGGGGCGGTTGCCGGGCAGGGAACGGTCTCGACGTGGAAGGTGAAGCGGTTGACCAGGATGCCGCCCAGCGTGAGCGCGCCGAGCAGCAGGAGAGGAAACCAGGTGCCGCGCTGAGCAGCTCGGACCTTGCGGGTCAATTCACCGAGACCGGCGAGGACTTCGTGAGGCGTGCCTTGCGAGGGCATCGAAGCGTCTGTCACCCAGTCAGCTTTGCATCACAAATCAGTTATGGCAAGAAACCTGTGTGCGCTCCAAGATCAGATCCGGGAAACCCGGTGGCCCGGGGTCGACCCCGCTGGCTTGCGTTGATGCCCAGGGGCCATCAAGTCCTCGCCCCAACACCTTCAGGCGCGCGCCGATAGAACAAAGGCTTCAACAAACCGTTTGTTGAAGACCAGCAGCCGGACCGCCCGACGGCCTCTCATGGCCTTCAAAAACTCCTTCAAAAACCAGGCTTGTTCAAGAACTCCGGCACACCGTTTTCTGACAGAATCCCGGGCGTGACCAGCACCCCCTCCGAGCCCGACGTCTTCGACCTCCTGGTCGCCGAACCCGCCCACCGCACCGAGATCCTCATCGGCTACGCCCGGGTCTCCACCGGCGAGCAAAAGCTCGACCGCCAGATCGACGCACTCACCGCCGCCGGGTGCCGACGCATCTTCGCCGACAAGAAGTCCGGCAAGGACGACCTCCGGCCCGAGCTCAAGGCCTGCCACGCCTTCCTCGCCGCCGGCGACACCTTGGTGGTCCCCGCGCTCGACCGCTACGGCCGCTCCCTAAAGGACTTGGTGAACATGGTCGGTGAACTGCGCCGCCGGGAGATCGGGTTCTGCTCGCTGCACGAGCGCCTGGACACCACCACCCCCGGCGGCCGGCTCGTCTTCCACGTCTTCGCCGCGCTCGCCGAGTTCATCCGCGAGCTGATCGTTTCCGGCACCCGCGAGGGCTTGGACGCCGCACGCGCCCGCGGCCGGGTCGGCGGTCGGCCTACCGTGGCCACCCCCGAGATCATCCGCGCCGCCCGCGACATGCTGCCCAACCCCGAGAACTCGATTACCTCGATCGCCAAGCTCCTCGGGGTCAGCCCCGGCACCCTCTACAACCACATCCCGGACCTGCAGGAGCTCCGCGCCTCCGGCCGCGTTCCGAACCAGCTCACTGGCAGATGACGCTCCTGCTACTGGCCGTTCCGATCCTCCCCGAGGGCCAGCCCATAGCGTTTCGGAGCGATCCTTATGGAACCCAACAGCCATGGCCCCACCCCTCATTCATGGCGGGGTGGGGCTCGGTCTGTTCAGACACTCCCAAGGGCGGCAGTGTCGGGGTGCGATGTTCGGACGAGGGTGGAGCCTGGGCGTGCAGCAAGCCGACTGGTCAGCCGCCGGTCACGTCGGGGGCGCCGAGGGTGTAGAGGAGGACGGCGACCGAGGCCAGGGTGAACGCGGTCAGCGTCAGGCGCTGCCAGGTGAGGGTGTGGGACATGGCTGGTTCCCTTCTCGAGCCGCGTTGAGTGGGTGGTGCATGGCAGTTGCGACGAGCAGGGCCGCGGCGATTGCCAGGAGCACGTCGCCGATACTGACGACGGCGTGCAGAGGTGGAACGGGGATGGTGTCTCCCAGGGCGAGCAGACGGGTGTTGCGAGTGGCTGGCACGTTTTTGGCGGTCTGGGATCCGGTACGCAGCCGGGCGACGGCCGCCGAGGAGGGGTTGTAGGGCATCCGGCCGTTGACGGCGATCGGCAGTGCGTTGAGAACGGCGCCCGTGAGTGCCAGTCCCACGCCCGTCTTGAACAGCCTGGTCTGGCCTTGAGCGTTGACGCCCAGCCAGAGGAGGGCGAGGGCGAAGGCCAACGCAATCAGTGGTGCCCTGAGATGGCGTCCGGCAGCGCTGGGAAGGCCGGCGGTAGCCAACTGCGTGACCTGTACGGCGGCCGCGAGCCACAGCAGCCACAGCCATCGCAGCCGCACGTCCGGCAGCCTGCTCAGCCGGCCACCGCTGAGATACCCCGCAGCCGTTCCGATGACAACCGGTCCGCCGAACAGGATCAGCGCGGTGGCGCCCATGGCTTCACCGCGCAGGCGACGCGCCTCCCCATGCTCATCCCCTGCCTCGGAGGCCGAAGATGTCCGCTTACGGGATCGTCCAGTGGTGGTCGTCGTTGTCGCTGCAGTAATACAGCGTGAGCCGGGCGTTGTCGCCGCCGGTGCGTACGCCGTCGACGTCGAGGCACAGGCCGCTGGCAAGGTTGACCAGCCAGAAGCCGTCGCCGCGATTGACTTGAGCATAGAGCTGGTTGTCGCCGGTCGTCTGGTTGCAGTAGAACTCGCTGACCTTGGTGCCGGCGTTCACACTGCCGTAGTTCGGCACGTCGAGGCACAGGTTGTCCTTGACGTTGCGGAGGTTGTAGAGCGCGTAGCCGTTGGAGCTGTTACCGACATAGTCCCAGTAGAACAGTTGGTTGTCGCCGGACGTCCCGTTGCACGTGTACTCGTTGACCGGCCCGTTGACCGTCCCAGCACCGTAGCCGGGAATGTCGATGCATTTGCCGGTGACGACGTTCTTGACGAGGTAGGGCCCGTAGGCAGTAGCCGCGGGCGCGACGCGTTGCGCAGCCCGGGGCAGCGTGGTCGCCCCGGCGGGGGACGCGATCCGCACCGGCGTGGCGCCGAGGGCCGCCGGGCTTACGGGGTCCGCCTGAGCGGGGACGGCGGCGAACGCGAGCGCGAACAGGGTGACGCCGGCGCTGAGCGTGCCGACGAACCGTCCAATGGGTTTCATGGTTCGTCCTTGTCTGTGGCTGAGGATCTGGCTCTGGGCACCGCGACGCTGAGAAGCCGCAAGCAGGGCGAGGTCGCGTCGGCCTGCGTCGCGCCGTGGTGTGTACGCATCGTTTCGGTTGCACTCGGCCACGGGTAGCTTTCGTCTGCACGCGCAAAAGCCCTGATGGGGACGTCAAGTGCACAGGGGGCCAACCTTGATACGGATTCATCTCGGGTCCGCAGGCTTAGGCAGCGTCAGTGTCTGCGCCCGCCCGGACTACGACGCCGAACTGACAGCAGCCGGCAAGGCCTACGCCCGCAGTGGGCAGCCTCGGGACCCGCTGGTGCAGCTCTACACACGCAGCATTTCGCCGGACCTCGCTGACGGTGTCAGCCGCCTGTACCTCTCCCACTTATTCGCCCGCCGCAGTCCCACGCCCTTCACCAAGGCCCTCGCTGAGGGCGAGGAACGGGCCCGCAGCGTCCTCGCCAACGCCGTCGCCCACCTTCGCAGCACCGCCATTGAGCCATACCGCTCGGGCATCCGATCCGCGGTCGCAGCCCGGGCCGTTGGCCTCTCCCAGATCTACGTCGGCAGTGGCGCCTCGGCAATGCTCCAGCAACTCGGACACGGAATCAGGTTCCGTCACGGCGTCCTGGAACTAGCGACGGCCTTCGACGCGGACCTTGAACTCGGCCAGCGGTCCCTGCAGATCCAGGCGGTAGCCCTCAGCCGACAGGTCACCTTGGCCGAACCCTCCAGCGATCAGCTGACCGTCCGGATCCCCGCAGGACCAGCGCCGCGCATCGGACCTGGCCAGCGGGCAGCCCTGCGACCGCTCCTGGGCACCAGCAGAGCGCAGGCACTTGAGAGCATCGTCATGTCCGGAGGAATCACCGGGCGGCAACTGGCCTCCATGCTCGGCATATCAAACGCCACTGCCAGTCGGCACGCCGCGGTCCTGCGGCGTGCCGGCCTGATTCAGACCCTGCGGACGGCGCAGAGCGTTGAGCACGTCGCAACTGCCCTCGGTTACCACCTGACGCAGATAGAAACACCGACCAGACCCTGATCAGAACGCTCCGTGGCGAGCTCGGACAGGACAGTGACGCACCAGCTGTTCAAAGTCGACACAGGGAGCCCCGAGCCGGAAGTCTGCACGGAGAGGCCACCGGTTTGGCCCTTTTTGCGCGGGCCTCTCTGCGGCAGCTGCAACACCTTCGGGGGCAAGGGTTCCCCGCGCAGCTTTCTGGGGCGGCAGGAGGGGGGCTGTGCTGCACCTGATGGAGTGCCGTGGCTGCCTGGGACGGCGGACCCTGCCCGGCCGGTACCACGTCGCCAAAGCCTGATCGACGGCGCTGTATGCAGCAGCCGTGCATGGATCTCGCCTGGGACATCGCAGAACTGCGGTGTCATGCAGCCGCCGGGGCGGGCCCATGGCCCTGCTGACTGACGCGCAGCAGGCACCGGCTAGGGCCGGCCTGCTATCCGTGCAGCAGCCTTGTGCTATGCGGGCCCATGCAAATGCTGCGCCGCATCCAGCGAAGGCGCCAGGGTCCTCGAGGGCGGCGAAGTTTGGCGACCGTCCTGTTCGCCTCATCGACGTTTGGCCACCGCTAGGGGCTTGCGGATCAGGCTGCGTACCCTCGGTTCCATGCCGCGCCGTACGAACAATCCCCGTCGGCTGATTGCCGACGGGCGCACGTATCTGTGGACGCTCCGTCACAGCCACACGGTGGCGGACAGCGGACGGTCCTGCTGCGAGACCCTCACGCTGTACCCGCAGCCAGCCAGCACTGGCGGCCCACTGCGCATCGTCTTCACCGAGGGTCCGGGCCGGTACGTCCCGGGCGGGGCTCCCCTGGGTTCTGGAGACGTGGGATACGTGAGGGGTGCCTCCCTGAACCTGCACGAACCTGGCGCCGTCCGAGCCCTGCTCGACGTGGCATCCGCCCGCGGGTGGCAGCCGGAGGGGCGGCGGGTGGTGGAGATCGACGGCTGGTCCCTGCTGGAGGCGGCAGCCGCCGCGCGGGCCGGGGCCACCGGCCCCGCGGGGCCGGAAGAGCGAATCCGACGACTTCGTTGATCCGCGGACCGGCCCCTCGAGCACCGATCAAACTTCGTTGTCGCATGCCGGATGTGCCGCGGCTGACCGGGCGCCGCCTCAGAACGACCCCCGTCCACCGCAGTTGGGGCAGGCCGCGAGAGGTTCCCCGCGCCGCCCGGTGCCGTGGCACATCAAACACGCCGTCGAACGATTCGCCGCGCTGCGGCGGCGGATCGCGCGTACCGCGACGATGACCAGGACCGTCACGGCCACGACGATTACCAAGAGAACGAGTTCCATGCCGGTTCCTGTTTCGTTGTGCGTATGCACGCCGATTCCTTTGTGCCGTGGTCTGTTGTTGCCTGTCGAGAGGTGATCGCCGGCGGCCTCACGGCTGGTAGCGCCCTCCCGAGAACCGCCGGAGGGCCGTGGTGACCTCCAGCAGGTGCGTCTCGCGACGGGCGGCGTTCGCGACGGGGAAGGTGAACACCCGGAAGCCGCCGCCGAAGTGGGACCCGCGACGCACACCCGCGGGCATCATGGCTCCCGTCGCCGGCCAGACCACGACGAACAGCCGGGAGCGCACCCGGACGACCGCCACCTGCTCGACCAGGTTCCACGGCAACGCTGCCCGGAACCCTCTTGCGCGGGCCTCGATGCCGGACGGCCCGATACGGATCCGGTCCCTGCGTGCGAAGACGAGAGCGGCGAGGTTCGAAACCGCCACCACGGCAATGACGCCGACCAGCAGCGTGCCCACTACGGAGCTGGGGAAGGACAGTGCCAGGGTCACCCCGAGGCCGGCAAGGACGCCCACGGTCACCAGGGACCGTTGCCACACATTGCCGCGGAACTCATAGCCCGCCCCGGCGGCCGCGGGTGTCGGATCCGTTGAGGTGGTCACGGCGGTCGAGCGGGCCGATACGGCCGTCTGACCGGCGGGTTCGTGCACGGACGGGGCGGGTGGTGCCGCACCGGCCTGCCTCGCCTCGTGCTCGTAGCGCCGGGCCAGAACGGTAGCCTGGTCGGGCAGCCAGCCGCCCGGCGAATCGGCGGCCGGACCCTTGGGGCGTCCGAGCAGTTCCAGCAAGCTGGCCGCGTCGGGCCGCTGTTCCGGATCGCGGACGAGGCAACGGATGACGACGTCGCGGAGTTCTGCCGGAACCGCGTGCAGGTCGGGCGACTCGTGGACCACGCGGTACATCAACTGCAGCGAGTCCCCGGTGCCGTAGGCGCCACTGCCCGTGGTGCAGTACGTGAGCACGAGGCCCACGCAGAAGATGTCGCTCGCCGGACCGACGCGCTTGCCCTGCGCCTGTTCCGGAGAGATGAAGCCGGGGGTGCCGATCACATGCCCGGTGCCGGTGAGCCCCCTGTCCGCCATCGCCCGGGCGATACCAAAGTCGATCACCCGCGGGCCGTCGCCGGACAGCAGCACGTTCGAGGGCTTAAGGTCCCGGTGCACCAGACCCGCCTCATGGATCGCCGCCAGCGCCTCGGCGAGACCGCAGGCGAGGACCCGGGCGCTGTCGGGCGGCAGCGGACCGCAGGTGCGGACGGTCTCCTCGAGCGAGGGCCCCGCAATGTACGCGGTCGCCAGCCACGGCACGTCGGCGTCGGGATCGGCGTCGACCACCGTGGCCGTCCAGAAGCCTCCGACCCGGCGCATAGCCGAGATCTCCTGGCGGAACCGAGTACGGAAATCCTCGTCGGACGCCAACTCGTCGTGGACGACCTTCACCGCCACCAGCCGCCCACCCGGGGAACGCCCCAGGTAGACAAGGCCCATGCCACCCGCGCCGAGCCGTCCGAGCATCATGTACCTGCCGACCGACTGAGGGTCGGTAGGCGCCAACGGCTTCATGCGGCCCCCCAATACCGTTCTCGCGCCGCAGTGTAGGGACATTTTCATCCCTCTGCGGGAGGAATGGGGAGGCTGTCACCCGTATGAAGGTTGTACCGGTTACCCGGTTTCGCCGGTCCCCGGAAGGCCCAGGACCCTGCCTTGGCCGACGAAAGCCGCCGGGCCGCCAGGGAGTCGGGCGGTGTGGCGCCCGCCTGCATCAGCGCGATGGCGCGGGCGCGGAACTCAGCGGAGTAACAACGACTAACACAATGAGGTGGTTCGGCGTTGATGGCCGTGTCCGGGGTGGGAGTTGAGCGTTCGGTCCGGTGTGGGGACGTCGCCGTGGATCGTGTCGGATGAGCTGTGGGATCGCCTGGAGCCGCTGCTGCCGCAGCGCGAACGGCGCTTCCGGTACCCGGGCCGCAAGGCGTTACCGGACCGGGAGGTGCTGTGCGGGATCCTCTAAGTACTGCACACCGGGATCCAGTGGGAGTACCTCCCGAAGGAGCTGGGCTTCGGCTCGGGCATGATCTGCTGGCGGCGCTTGCGGGACTGGAACGAGGCCGGCGTCTGGCAACGACTGCACGAGGTCCTGCTGGCCGAACTGAACGCAGCCTCTCGGCTGGACTGGTCCCGCTGCGTGGTCGACTCCTCCCACGTCAGGGCCCTAAAAGGAGGAGCCACACGGGCCCCTCGCCGGTCGACCGGGGCCGGGCCGGCTCGAAACACCACCTGATCACCGACGGGCACGGCACCCCGCTCGCCGTCCTGCTGACCGGCGGCAACCGCAACGACGTCACCCAGCTCCTACCCCTGCTCGACGCGATCCCGCCCGTCCGCGGCCGTGTCGGACGGCCCCGCCGCAAACCCGACTCGCTCTTCGCCGACCGCGGCTACGACCACGACATCTACCGCGACCAGGTCCGCGACCGCGGCATCGTGCCGGCCATCGCCCGCCGCGGGACACGACACGGCACCGGCCTGGGCACCTACCGCTGGGTGATCGAAAGGAGCTTCGCGTGGCTGCACGGCTTCCGGCGCCTGCGGATCCGCTGGGAACGCCGGGCCGACATCCACGAAGCGTTCCTCAAACTCGCCTGCTGCCTGATCACCCACCGACAACTGAGCTCATTGTGTTAGCCGTTGTAAGACGGTGTCCCATGTGGTGAGGCGGACGTTGACAACGCCGCAGTCGATACCGTCTCGTCGCCGGCCTCGTGCGGTTCGGGCTGTCCGGTGCGGCACATCACCGCAGGGCCGCCAGGAACTCTATGATCGCCTGGTTGGTGGCCTGGGGGGCGGACAGGTGCGGGCAGTGGCCGGTCGCATCCAGCGTGACCAGCTTCGAGCCGGGATCGCCTGGTGGACGAAGGCACCGACCTCCCGGGGAGCGATCACGTCCTGGGTGCACTCCAGCACCGGAGTCGGCGCCGCCACGCTCTTCAGGTCGGGGGATTGCCGGTGACGGTCACGTTGTTCCTGCGAGCGATGTCCATGCCCGCCAGTCTCTCAGGACCCGCCCCCTGGTCCGATTTGACCCCGGGCCCTCCATATTCCACCCGACGCCTTCACGCGCCGACTCGCAACCACGCTGGGCCGACGCACTTCGCACTGCGCCCTCGAAATCGTCCGAGAAGGCTGGATCCCGTGCGACGTCCTTGTACCCAGGGCCATCGACTGCGTACGGCCTGGGTGAACCTTTCCGCATGCACGGTTTGCTGTCAGTTCCCGCTCGGCTCTCCGTGGCTGCGGACGACTTCCTTCATCTTGGCCACCGCGAACCCCCAGCCCTGCTCGACGGTCGGCTTGGCCGGGACGGCGATCTCGTCGGGGTTGGTGAGGACGTCGAGCAGGACCGGCCCCGGAGTGCCGAAGGCGCGTCGCACGGCGCTCTCCACCTCTGCCGGGTCCGTCACGCGGATGCCGGTGATGCCCATGGCCTCGGCCACGGCGGCGAAGTCGGGGTTGTCGAGCACCGTGCCGAACTCCGGCAGTCCGGCCTGTTCCTGTTCGAGTTTCACCATGCCCAGCCGGCGGTTGTCGAAGACGACGAGCTTGACGGGAAGGCGGTACGTCTTCAGGGTCATGAGGTCGCCGAGGAGCATGCTCAGTCCGCCGTCACCGCAGAAGGCGACGACCTGCCGTTCGCGGTCCAGGCACTGGGCGCCCAAAGCCTGGGGCATGGCGTTGGCCATCGAGCCGAGGTTGTACGAGCCGATGAGACGCCGTTCGCCGCGCATCTCGACGAAGCGCGAGAGCCACACCGTGGCCATGCCCGTGTCGGAGGTGAAGACGGCGTCGTCAGCCGCGATCCGGTCGACAGCCGCGGCCAGGGCCTCCGGGCGGATGTCGTGGCCGCGGTTGTCCAGCGCGGAGCGGATACGGCCCACGAGGCCCTTGTCGTGCGAAGGGTCGGCGAGCCGCGCCTGACCGGTGCGCCACTGGTCGAAGCGTTCGCGTGCCTTCTCCAGGTGCGAGCGGTCGCGTGCACCCTCGGTCCCGGCGGGCGCGGCGGTGACATGCTCCAGGAGGTCGCGGACAGTGGCGCCGGTGTCCCCCACCAGCCCGACGTCGACCGGTACTCGGCGTCCGATGTGGGTGGCCTCGGTGTCCACCTGGATCACCGTCCGGCCCTCGGGATACCAGTCCCGGTAGGGGAAGTCCGTACCGAGCATCAGCAGAGTGTCCGCGTCCTGAAGGGCCGCCGCCGCGGCCGGGTTGCCGATCAGGCCCGTCTGGCCGACCTGGAACGGGTTGGCCTCGCCCTCGAAACCGGCCTTGGCCTTCAGCGTGAGCACCATGGGTGCGGCCAAGCGGCCGGCGAGGGTGAGGACGTCCTGGCGGGCGGCACGGGCTCCCTCGCCGACGAGGAGGGTGACGCGTTGGGAGCGGTCGAGGATGTCCGCGGCGCGGCGGACGGCCGACTCGTCGGGCCGGCTCACGGGGGTGTTCAGGGAGAACCGGGCGGGGCGGTCGGCGGTCAGTTCCCGCTCGCCCAGGTCGCCCGGCACGGTGAGCACGGCGACGCCCTTGCGGCCCCGCGCGTGGCGCACCGCCGTCTCCAGCATCTGCGGCAGCTGGTCGGGCGAGGTGACGGTCGCGCGGAAGACGGCCACGTCGGCGAAGAGGGCGTCATTGTCGACCTCCTGGAAGTAGTCGCTGCCGAGTTCGGCGAGCGGTACCTGGCCGGCGATCGCAAGGACCGGGGCGTGGCTCTTGGCCGCGTCGTACAGGCCGTTCAGGAGGTGGACGGAACCGGGCCCGACGGTGCCCATGCACACCCCGAGCGCTCCGGTGAGCTGCGACTGGGCGCTGGCGGCGAAGGCGGCCGCCTCCTCGTGCCGGCAGCCCACCCACTCCAGGCCCTCGGTGGTGCGGATGGCGTCGGTCAGGGGATTGAGGGCGTCTCCCACGACGCCGAACACCTGGCGCACGCCGAGCTCGCTCAGCGCGTCCACGATGACGCGGGCAACAGTACGTGCCACGTGAGACCTCCAGGTCAGACGGTGAAACGGTCGGGGTCTGCGGCTTTCCAGTCGGCCGCCCAGGAGGCCGGTGGCTCGGCGAGCAACTGCCCGGGCTCAAGCCACTCGTACAGCTCCTCGTAGGAGCGCTCGGTGAAGGGGTCGACGCGCCGGCGGAGCATGTGCGGACGCAGCTGCGCGGGGCCGGTGACGCCCATGGACGCCATGATCTGCAACGCGCTGGCCACGGTCGCCTCCTGGAAGCGCTGGACGCGCACGGTCTTGTCCGGGACGTGGAGTGCGCGGGCGCGGCGGGGGTCCTGGGTGGTGACGCCGGTGGGGCAGGTGTTCGTGTGGCACCGCTGCGCCTGGATACAGCCGACAGCGAACATCATCGCCCGCGCGGCGTTGCCGTAGTCGGCACCCTGCACCATGCGCTTGACCAGGTCGGTCCCGGTGGCGATCTTGCCACTCGCGCCGATCCTGATCCGGCCGCGCAGGCCGGTTCCCACGAGGGCGTTGTGCACGGCGAGAAGCCCCTCGGTGAGCGGGGTACCCACGTGGTCCGCGAACTCCAGCGGCGCCGCACCGGTCCCGCCCTCGGCGCCGTCCACCACGATGAAGTCGGGCGCCGTGCCCTCCTCCAGCATGGCCTTGCACACGGCCAGGAACTGACGCCGCGAGCCCACGCACAGCTTGAACCCGGCAGGCTTGCCACCGGACAGCTCCCGCATGCGGGCAATAAAGCGCACGAGTTCACGCGGGGTGGAGAACACGCGGTGGTACGGCGGGGAGACGACCGTCCGTCCCTCGGGCACGTCCCGGACCCGGGCGATCTCGGCGTTCACCTTGGCGCCCGGGAGCACACCGCCGATACCGGGCTTGGCGCCCTGCGACAGCTTCAGGGACACGCACTTGACGTGTTCGTGCGCGGCCTTGTCGGCGAACTCGGCGGAATCGAAGTCACCGTCGCGCGTGCGGCAGCCGAAGTACCCGGTGCCGATCTCCCAGACGAGGTCGCCGCCCGGCCGCAGATGGTACTCGGACAGCCCGCCCTCACCGGTGTCCTGCGCGAACCCCCCTGCCGCCGCGCCCCCGTTGAGCGCGAGGACGGCGTTGGCGGAGAGCGATCCGAAGCTCATCGCGGAGACGTTCAGCAGTGCCATGTCGTAGGGCCGGCCGCAATCCGGACCGCCGATCCGCACGCGCGGCGGTTCCTTCGGCACGGGTCGCGGCGCCATCGAGGGGACCAGGAACTCGTAACCAGGCTGGTACACGTCCCGTTCGGTGCCGTACGGCTCCTCCGCGTCCGTGCCCTTGGCGCGCTCGTAGACGATGCTGCGCACGTCCCGGTCGAAGGGACGCCCGTCGTAGTTCCGCTCGATGAAGTACTGCTGCAACTCCGGACGTATGCGCTCCATGAGAAAGCGGGCATGGCCGAGGACCGGATAGTTGCGCAACACCGAATGCCGGCGTTGCAGCAGATCCCACGCCCCCAGCAAAGCCAGCAGCATCACCGGTACGGCGACGAGCAACCACCAGGGGGAGATCCAGGCCGCGGCCAGGAACGCCAGAACGCCTGCGACAAGAGTCAGGACGACGATTGCGATGCGTGTCACCCCTTGCTCATTACCGGGGGATCGCTCTCCAGTCCTGGGAGACGTCCTCAGGCCACCGGCACCGGCGCGGTAGGTGCCCCCGCTGGTGAGAAAGGCTCACGTTGGCGCCGACTCCGAGACTCGCATAATGGAAGACCGCGTACAGTGACCGGTCGACGGCTCCGGGCGAGCATCGGGAGTGCGCCCGCCATCACCATTCACGTGGTTCAAGATTCCCCGAGCCATTCGGTTTACTTGTCCGGGATGTCCATACGCCCTTCCCCGCCCTCCGCGCAGCCTCGGGTGGCAGGTAGCGCCGCAGACGTATCAGGACACCTGAACTTGCACGGGCGAACGAATACGCCTCACATGTCAAGGATCGGCTGCGCAGCAGACTGAGGCGGACGGGACCCTTGGCATGCCGGACGACGTTGCCCACCAGCTCGGTCGTGAGCACGAGATCACCGAGGCCCCATGCATCGAGCTGTTCGCGAACGTACTCGCGGGCCTGTCCGGCTGCCCGAGGATCGTTCGAGAGGCTACAGGAAGCGACATCACGGGCAGCGGCACATCGGGTACGGACGATGAGCAGGCCGGCGTCGTCCGTCGTCTGTTCGCGATCAGGCAGCAGAGCCGACACGACCCTGTCGCACAAGTCCTCCAGGCGTCGGATGCCCTCGTCCTCCTCGCTGCCCTGGACGCAGCCGGTGTCCGCCGTGACGTGGGAGAGGATCTGCCGCAGTTCGACCAGTCCCTGGTCGGCGGTGCATCGGTGGCGGGCGACGAAGCGGTCACACGTTCCTTCCAAAGCCCTGCCGCGCGGTGCGGCGGCACGTCCACTCCAGAGCCACCGTGCGGGCCGACCGTGGCAGCCGCCACCGCAGCGCCCCCGAATGGCGCCGGTCGCCCCGATGCGTGAGCTGAGGCCTGGGTCGACGCCTGCCACAGGGCACCCCGTTCAGCGCCGGACGAGTGGCCGGGGCAGGTGAGCATGCCTACGTTCGTCCGATGGGCACCGAAGGCGCGACCGAGGCGCGGAACACGGCAGCAGTGGACGACGTCGCACACCTGTTGGTGCGCTGTCTGCAGGCCGAGGGCGTGGAGTACGTCTTCGGGATCCCGGGCGAGGAGAACATCCGCTTCGTGGACGCGCTGAACGGGTCCGGGATCCGGTACATCCTGGTGCGCCACGAGCAGGCCGCCTCGTTCATGGCGGAGATCTACGGCCGGCTGGCCGGGCGGGCCGGGGTGTGTTCGGCCACGCTGGGGCCCGGCGCGATCAATCTACTGCTCGGTACAGCAGACGCCACGACCAACAGTGCACCGATGGTGGCCCTGGCCGCCCAAGGGTCGCTGCGGCGCATCCACAAGGAGTCGCACCAGGTCATCGACCTGGTATCGATGTTCGCTCCCGTCACCCAGTGGGCGGCTCGCATCGAGTGCCCGAACGCCGTGCCGGAGATGACACGCAAGGCGTTCAAGACCGCGCAGAGCGAGCGCCCTGGTGCCGTGTTCCTGGCGGTGCCGGAGGACATGGGGCCCCAAGCACCGCGCCGCCGCCTGTGCTGCATCCGCACCGTGGGCGGATCCCCGGCCCCCATATGACAGCCGGGACGGAGGGGTCTAGCGTCGAATTGGAGCTGGACGACTCCACTTGTGCGAGGCGAGCTGCCGTGGTTACCGACAGAGCCGATGCACTCACCGTCCACAGCCTGCGGGAAGGCGACGAGGTCACCTTCGTGTCGATCATGACCTCGTGGTCTCCGGGGATGCTGAGGCTGGCGCGGGTGTACGTGAGAACATCGCAGTCGGCGGAGGACGTGGTTCAGGACACGTGGCTGGCCGTGCTGGCGGGGCTGGACGGGTTCCAGGAGCGCTCTGCGCTGCGGACGTGGGTGCTCGGGATTTTGGTCAACAAAGCGAAGTCCTGCGCCCTTCGGGAGCGCAGAGTGCTCCCGACGGACCTGCTGGATTGCCATGAGGCAGGTCCTACCGTGTCGCCCGACCGATTCCGTGGACCGGAGGACCGGTGGCCCGGGCATTGGCGGGTCTTTCCCGAGCGGTGGCCTGTGATGCCGGAGGACGAGGTGCTGTCCGGCGAGCTTCGTCAGCGGATGGGACGGGTTCTGGAGAGCTTGCCGCGTAGGCAGCGAGAGGTGATCGAGCTCCGGGATGTCTACGGGTACTCGGCGGATGAGACGTGCTGGATGCTGGATCTCTCCGCGGTGAATCAGCGAGTCCTGCTGCACCGGGCGCGTGCGCGGATGCGTGACAGCATCGAGGAGTACTTTCGATCCGCAGTGGTGGGGTGACGCGATGGCTGAGGCGGAGGGTCTCAGTTGCGCCGAGTTCGTGGAACTTGTGACGGACTACCTCGAGAGGGCGCTCGATACACGGTCGCGCCTGCGGTTCGAGGAACATCTGGCTGAGTGCGAGGGCTGTGAGACCTATCTGGAGCAGATGCGCGAGACGTTGAGCATGCTGGGCCGCATTCCGCGCCAGACGCTCTCCGAGGAGGCCCAGAGACGGTTGCTCACTGCTTTCCGCGACTGGAACGCCACCGCGTTATGAGACGTATGCCGAGTAAAAAGGCTGCATACCGTTGCGGGCGTAGGTGAAGCGACAGCACCGCCGGATCACTAGGGCTCGATAGTGAGCCAGGAGTCGTGACCGAAGTCAATGTTGGGTGCGTGAGAGTCGGCAGTGGTCAGGCGGAACCCCCAGGTCGGGACCGGTTTCCGCGGGGAGGCGCTCCAGCCTCAGGACGCAGGAAACCCGAACACTTCCGGGAGCCTGGGCGGCCAGTGACCAGTCTTCCGATGGTCAAGACCGCAGTGCGTCAGTGGGGGCCTGGTGTGCGGTGCTGGTGGTTGTCGCGATGGGGAGCGGTTCGTTGACCGTCGGGTTGGGGCACAGCCTCTGGGACTGGAAGCAGACCAGCGCGTATCCGGCCAGCGCTGCTACCGCGAGGCCGTCAGCGATCACCAGGCGTTTGGTGTCGCCGGTGAAACGGCCAAGAGCCAGGCCACGCGTGTACGTGTGGCCTGGCGATGTGCCGCATCCGGTGCAGCCGGCTGAGGGACGACTGTAACGCCTGGCTGGGGTGGGGGGACACAACCGGACGGGTCGTTCGTGTAAAGGAGGCCGAACATGCGCGAGCTGCAGGTGGATGTCGTGGTGGTCGGGGCGGGACCGGCGGGTGAGAACGCAGCGGGTCGGTGCGCCGATGCCCGCTTGTCGGTTGCGGTCGTGGAGCGGCAACTGGTGGGCGGGGAATGTTCGTATTGGGGCTGCATTCCCAGCAAGACGCTGCTCCGCCCGGGGGACGCAGTGGCGGCCGCCCGCCGGGTGCCGGGGGCCGCTGAGGCTGTGACCGGACGGGTGGACGCGCAGTCCGCTTTCGCCCAGCGCGACTACATGACGAGTCACTGGCAGGACACCGGGCAGGCGAAGTGGCTCGCCGACCGGAACATCACGTTGGTGCGCGGGACTGGGCGGCTGGCCGAGGAGCGCGTGGTGAACGTGACCACCGAGGACGGTGATACGACACGGCTGGCGGCGAGCAGGGCTGTGGTGCTGGCCACGGGTACTGCGGCGGCCATCCCGCCTGTCGACGGATTGCGGGACATCCGGGTGTGGGACAACCGGGGCGCCACAGCGGCCAAGGAGATCCCACCGCGTCTGCTGGTGCTGGGTGGCGGGGCGATCGGTGCGGAGATGGCGCAGGGGTTTCATCGGCTGGGCTGTCGGGACGTCACCTTGGTGGAGGGGACCGATCGCCTGGTTCCGCGGGAGGAGCCGTTCGCCGGCGAGGAGTTGCGGGCAGCTTTCGAAGCCGAGGGCATCACCGTCATCACCGGTGTCCTGCTGCAAAAAGTGTGGCGGGAGGCCGCGGACGCGCCGGTGGAGGCGACGCTCGCCGACGGCCGGGAACTGGTCGCCGACGAGATCCTGGTCGCGGTGGGACGCCGTCCGGCGACGGCCGATCTGGGGCTGGACAGCGTCGGCCTGCAGCCGGGCCGTTTCGTGGACGTCGACGACCACATGCGGGCGACCGGCGTGTCCGGTGGCTGGCTGTACGCCATCGGGGACTGCAACGGCCGCGCGCTGCTGACCCACATGGGCAAGTACCAGGCCCGGATCGCGGCCGACGTCATCATCGGCAAGGGCGAGCCCACTGCCACTGACGTGGTTCCCAGGGTTACCTTCACTGACCCGCAGGTCGCCGCCGTGGGGCTGACCGAGGAGCAGGCAGGCGACCAGGGACTGCCGGTGCGCACCGTCAGCTACGGCACCGGCGACGTGCCCGGCTCGTATGTGCGGGGCAACGGGCTGGGTGGCACCAGCAAGCTGGTGGTGGACACCGAGCGGCGGATCGTGGTCGGCGCCACCTTCACGGGCCAGGACGTTCAGGAACTGCTGCATTCTGCCACCATCGCGGTGGTGGGCCGGGTGCCGCTGGAGGTGCTGGGGCACGCGGTGCCCTCCTTCCCGACGGTGAGCGAGGTGTGGCTGCACCTGCTGGAGCAGTGCGGGGTGTAAGGGGGTTCCGGCATGCCTGACGTGTCGTTCGTGAATCTTTTCGCGGTCACTCTCGTGGCACTGCTGGCTCCCTTCCTGCTCGGGCTCGCTCCCAAGGTGCGGATCCCGGCGGTGGTGCTGGAGATCGTGGCGGGCATCGTCCTGGGACCGTCCGGCCTGGGTTGGATCAAGGCCGACCTGCCGGTGCAGATCGTGGCCCTGCTCGGTCTGGCCTTCCTGCTGTTCCTGGCGGGCCTGGAGATCGACGTGCACCGGCTACGCGGACGCCTGCTGGGCTCCGCGCTGCTCGGCTACGTGATCACCGTGGTGCTCGGTGTTGCGGCCGGGGTGGCTTTCGGCGCGGTGGGCTGGGTGCACAGCCCTGTCCTGATCGCGGTGACACTGTCCGCCACGTCGCTGGGGCTGGTGGTGCCCGTACTTCAGGACGCGGGACGGGTGAACACCGATCTGGGACAGATCACCATCGCGGCTTCGTCCGTGGCGGACTTCGCAGCGGTGCTCTTGCTGTCGCTGTTCTTCTCCGGTTCCGGCGGAAGCACCGGAAGCCGCGTGGTGCTGCTGGTCGCTTTCGCTGCCTTGGTGGCCGTGGCCGCAGTTGCTGTCGGGCTGGCGGGGCGCTCGATGCGGGTGGGTGATGTGCTGTTGCGTCTGCAGGACACCACGGCGCAGATCCGGGTCCGGGCGGCCGTTGTGCTGCTGGTGGCGTTTGTGGCTCTGGCGGAGAAGTTCGGCCTGGAAAGCATCCTCGGGGCCTTCCTCGCGGGCGGGGTCGTGGGCCTGGTGGACCGTGACTCCGCCTCCCACCCGCACTTCAGGATCAAGCTGGAAGCCATCGGGTACGGCTTCGTGATCCCGGTGTTCTTCGTCGCCAGCGGCCTGCGGCTTGATCTTCGCGGGCTTCTTGCGAGTCCCTCGGCGCTGCTGAGGGTTCCTGTGTTCCTGCTGGCCCTGCTGGTCGTGCGCGGCGTGCCGGCCCTGCTGTACCGCCGTTCGCTGGGGAACCGCTCGTCGCTGGCGGTGGCGCTGCTCCAGGCCACGTCCCTGCCGTTCCTGGTCACCGCCACCCAGGTGGGTGTGGCCTCCGGGTTGATGACACCCGTCACGGCGGCGGCTCTGGTGTGTGCGGGTCTGCTGTCGGTGCTGCTGTTCCCGGTCTCCGCGCTGGCCCTGCTGCGAAAGCGGGCCAAGCCCGAGACCCGTGCCCGGATGGATCACTCGAGGATGGGCGAAGCCATGTGAGCGGGCCTGCTGACAAACCTGCGGGCCGAGCCGGTGAGGGTGGCGTGGCTGTGGCCGTCACCCCCGGCACATCGTTCAGGCTTCGGCGATCTCCACGAAGACTTTGATGGCACCTGGCGCACCGAGCGCAGCGAGAGCCTCGTCGTAGTGGTCGAGTCCGTGGACGGGGTGGGTGAGCAGGCGCGAGAGCCAGCCCGGGTACTGGGCTTCGGCGACGGCGAGATCCCGGACGCCTGCCTCGAAATGTTCGCGGTTGGCGTTGACGGTGCCGAACATGACCTTGTTGCCGAGGACGAAGTCCAGGTTGATCGCGTCCGAGGGGACTTCGCTGCGGCGCATGCCGCCGGTGACGCTGGACAACACGAGGATGCCGTTCTTGGCGACGAGATGGCACATGGCGTCGAAGACGATGGGCGAGTATCCGGTTGCCTCGAACACCAGGTCGTAGCCGCCCGTCTCGGCGGCGTTCTGGGCGAGGGACTGCTGCTTGGTGCTGATGTAGGTGGCGCCGATGGCCTCGGCGAGGTCGGAGTTGAGGTAGGGCGGCTCGTCCAGGCCGAAGGTGGTGACCTCGAGGCCTCGGTTGCGCAGGATCATGGTGGCGAGCAGTCCGATGGTGCCCGCGCCGAGGACGGCCGCACGGCGCGGCTGCCACACCTTCAGCCGGCGCTGGATCTCGTAGGCCTCGATGATGCCCTTCTCCGCCACACTGGTGGGCTCCAGCAGCACGGCCACGTGTTGGAGGCCTTGGGGAATTTTGATGAGGTAGCGGGGATCTTCGACGTAGTACTCGGTCAGGAAGCCGTTTACCCGGCTGATGCCGTGCTCGTAGTAGGCGTCGTCCGTGGTCATGTCGGGTGTGTCGATCAGGTCGTAGAGACTGTCCCCGGCCCGGCGGACCCGGGCGACCACGTAGTCGCCCGGGGCGAACTCGGTGACAGCGGGGCCGACTTCCTCCACGCGGCCGAGGCTTTCGTGGCCCGTGATCAGGTAGTCCTGACCGGCGGGGGCGGTGCCGTACTCTCCGGCGTTGATTTCCTTGTCGGTGCCGTCCAGTCCCAGGCGCAGGATCCGGACCATGACTCCCCGGCCGTGCGGGATGTCGTCCACTGCGGGCCTGGGGACGTCGATGAGGTGTGCGCTGCCGGCTTTTCCGGGAGAGACGCCGATGGCCTTCATGGTGTTGGTGTTCCTCTCACAGGCGGTACCGGCCGCACCGGGCGCCGCTGCTGAACGGCCTGCCCGTCTGCGGCCAGGTTGCGGTTGTGGTGAGCGGCTCGGGTCACGGACGGGTGTCGGGACGGCGTCCGTGGGTGTGAGCCAGGCGACGGCAGGCTTGTGCCGGACCGCCTCGCCGGCGGCCGACGGTCTGTCCGGGCTTCTGTCAGCGGGCGGCCGCAAGGACCGCACTCTGCGCACACGCCGCTCCGGCGGGGTGTAGCGGCAGTCCAGGAAAGGGCAGGTGTAGGCGTCGTCGTGGATGAGCTTTCCGCACGCCACCGTCCGGCGGCGCCGCCAGTACAGCACCGCCGCGGCCAGCGCGCCCGCCAGCGGGGCGATCAGGTACACCCACAACCCCGTCCAGGTGCCGCCCACCAGAGCCGGTCCCAGGCTGCGCGCGGGATTGAGGCTGGTGCCCGACACCGGCGCCTCGACGAACACCAGCGTCGCGACCAGCAGCCCGGCTGCCGCAGCCGTGTACGGCATCAGACGGGGCCGGTCGACCAGGTTCAGGATCAACGCCACCAGCAAGAACGTGGCAGCGACCTCGGCCGCGAGGGAGGCCCAGACACCCCCGGTCCCGGGCACGGTCGCACCAAGCTGCACGTCGGTGGCCCACCTGCCCCACAGCAGCAGGACCAGCACCGTCCCCAGGACCGCTCCCGCGACCTGCGCCGCGGCGTAGCCGGCGGCGCTGCGCCCGGTCATCTTGCCCAGCCGGTAGAAGGCGAGGGTGACGGCCGGGTTGATGTGCCCTCCGCTGATACGGCCGAGCGGGGAGTAGACGATCAAGGTCGCCGAGCCCGCGAACAGCACCCCGGTCAGCAGCCGGCGCAGGTCCGCACTGGGAACGGCGGCGACCACGGGCGAGTGGGAAGCGAAGCCGACGACGACCGCACTGAGGCCCAGCAACAGCAGCAGAGCGGTGCCGGCGAACTCGGCCGCCATCTCACGCCATCCCGTCACGGTGCGGCCTCCTTCAAGGCCCGGTTGTCCACTCAGGCCGCGATGGGCCGGCGCGCCTGGCTGATCGCCCAGGCGGCGTTGACCAGGCCGATGTGGCTGAAGGCCTGGGGGAAGTTCCCCAGCAGCTCACCGGTGGCCGGGTCGACCTCCTCGGCGAGCAGACCGACGTCGTTGATGTAGGAAGCCGCCTGCTCGAACACGCCACTTGCCCGCTCGGTCTGCCCGGACAGGGCCATGGCCTGGGCCAGCCAGAAGGTGCACAGCAGGAACGTGCCCTCTTCTCCGGCGAGTCCGTCCACTCCGCCCTCGGTGCGGTAGCGGTAGACCAGTCCCGCGTCGTCGGTCAGCCTCTCGGCGGTGGCGTCGATGGTGGCGCGCATCCGGGGGTCGTCGGCGGGCAGGAACCCGACGATCGGCATCATCAGGTTCGATGCGTCAAGAGCCGTGGAGCCGAAGTACTGGGTGAAGGCGCCTGCCTCCTCGCTGAAGCCCTCTCGCAGCACGGTGTCGTGGATCTCCTGGCGGGTGCGCCGCCACGCCGCCACCTTGTCCTGCGGCGCGCCGAGGCGGGGTGCGAGGCTGATGGCCCGGTCCAGTGCCGTCCAGCACATCACCTTGGAGTACAGGAAGTGGCGGGGGTCGCCCCGCACCTCCCAGATGCCCTGGTCCTTCTCCGTCCAACGGTCGGCGGCGGTGTCGGCGCAGGCGATGAGGAACCGACGTGTGTCGTCGTCGATGCGCTGCAACTGGTCCGCCAGGCGGTGAGCGGCGTCCAGCAGTTCCCCGTAGACGTCGATCTGCTGCTGGCTCCAGGCTCCGTTGCCGACCCGGACCGGACGGCTGTCCCTCCAGCCCTTCAGATGCGGCAGGGTACGCTCGGACAGGTCGTGTTCGCCACCGACCCCGAACATGATCTGCAAAGACCGGTCCTTGGTCAGCGAGGGCGCGGCGGTCGCCAGGAAGGAGAAGAACTCCTGCGCCTCGTCCGGGCAGGCCGCGACCCAGAGCGCTTCCATGGTCAGCGAGGCGTCACGTACCCAGGTGAAGCGGTAGTCCCAGTTCCGCTCTCCGCCCACGCCCTCGGGGAGGGAGGTGGTGGCGGCTGCGACGATGGCGCCGCTGGGCTGGAAGGAGAGCGCCTGAAGGACTCGGCCGCTGTGATGCACCAGCTCCCGCCAGGGTCCGTCGTAGGCCTGGTGCAGGTCGGACCAGGACCGCCACGCGGCGATCGTCGCCTCCAACCGGTCGGCGAGCTCCTCCTGGGGCCACACATGAGCCGGGGTCTCCTCCAGCGTGGAGCGGTGCATCCCGTAGTACAGCGACTCGCCCGCCTGGACGGTGAACGCGGCGTGGGCGGAGGCGTCCGTGAAGCTCATCGGGGTCGGTGTGGTCAGCACCAGCCACTCGGCTCCTCCCCGGGAGGTCACTCCTCCCTGCGTCGGGGAGAGGATGGGCGCGATCAGCCCGTATTCCGGGCGGGGACGGTAGACCACCTCCACCGGTACCTCCCCGTCCACGCCGGAGAGCCTGCGCGCCAGCAACCGCGGCACCCCGATCCCCAGCCGATGGCCGCCATTGTCCGCCCCCACCAGCAGGGCATCGGTCAGCACCGCCGTCCCCGAAGCGGTCCGGAAAGTCGTCTCCAGCACCATCGTCCGCTCCACATAGCGCCGTGATACCTCGCACGGCGCTGACGGCCGGATCGACCAGTGACCGGCCTCCTCGTCCAACAGCCGCCCGAACACCGAGGGACTGTCGAAACGGGGAAAACACAACCAGTCGACCGAGCCGTCCCGGCTGATCAACGCGGCGGAATGACGATCGGAAATCAGTGCATAATCGGCGATGGCGATCGAACTCATGGCAGCTCCCACAAACGGCGTCGACACCATGCAGTTCACCCAAAGGCCCAGACGTTACGGCGCAACAGAGAATATTGTGCAGCGGGCCCTGCCCGCCGCTGCCCCACATCAGCGCCGGACAGCCGCCCGCGCAGGCCCGTCAGAGTGCCTCCTGCAGGGCGGCAAGCGATGCCACCCCGTCGAGCGAGATGAGACACGCCGACTCCTCGCCGACCCGCACACCACACGAGGACCTCGCGTGGCGCGTCAAGAAGTCCGCTGACTACGGCCCGCTCCAGGAAGCAACACGGCGACACATCAAGGACGCGCAGATCACCGCACACTGAGACGACATCTGCATATGGTCGGTTCCATCCACCACGGCGCTGTCAGCCCTCACGACGCCCTGCAGATCCTCACCCGTAACGGCATGCCCACCAAGCGTCACTCGAGTGAAGAAGGCCAGATCGTAAAACCATCGTGGGCGCCAGCGCGCAGTGCCGTTCACGTACCGAGTGCCCGGCGGTGAAGACCAGACGGTAGAGGCCGAGGGGTGGCCGGCCTCACTCGCGAACTTCCCGCTCGGGCAGTGGACCGCCGACAACCGGCGGTTCTACGCCCGCGGCGACATGGACGAGGATCGCATCGAGCAGTTAGCGAAGCTAGGCATGGTGTGGTCACACTTCGACGTCGCGTGGGAGGAAGGTCTCGCAGCGGCGCGCGGGTGGGCGGCCGAGGCAGGCCACCTCCTGGCCCCACTCGACGCCACCTACCAGGGCTACCGGGTGGGCATCTGGCTGAAGAACGCCAGGGCCGCGGCCCGGAAGGCTGCCGAGATCGAACAGCGGCGTGCCGACGGCCTGCCGGTGGAGTCGGTGGCCGGCGCGCTGTCGGACGAGCGGCGCGAGCAACTGGAGGACATCGCCCCGTCGTGGTGCCCAGCCTGGCCCGTGGAATGGCAGCGCGCCTTCCACCTCACCCGGATCCACCTGAAGGCCGGCCACCCGCTGCCGACCGAGCCCGGCAACGTCGTCCACCAAGGCGAGGACCTCGGGCGGTGGGTGCGCTCGGTCCGGCTCGGGTGGGACAACCTGATGACCGTGCAGCAGTGGATGTGCGAACAGGTCCTCGGGATCAAGCGCGCGGCCGAGGACGAGAAGCCGCCGCCGCGCCGTACGCAGGCCGACAAGTGGGCGCTGAACTACGAGGCCGCCAAGCAGTTCTTCGAGCGCGAGGGGCACCTGCGGGTGCCGAGGAAGCACGTCAAACGGATCGTCGGCGAGGACCAGGAGGAGCGGGAGCCCCGGCTCGGGGCGTGGATCGGGAACCAGCGCAGCCGGGCCGCGACGCTGTCCCCGGAGCGGGTGGAGCAGCTGTCCGCGATCGGGATGCGGTGGCCGTGATGGGCGGCGCTCTCACCCATGGGAGCTGCGGGAGGACCGAGCCGACGAGCGATAGCGGCCGGGTGTCTGACCGACCAGCTCGGTGAAGGCGTCGATGAAGCTGCTGGGGTTCGACCAGCCCAGCCGGATCGCCGTGTCGGTGACCGAGGCGCCGTCGCTGAGCTCGATCAGCGCCCGTTGGGTGCGCAGCAGGGTGCGCCAC
Source organism: Streptomyces sp. NPDC001480 (assembly GCF_042894725.1). Classification (NCBI taxonomy): domain Bacteria; kingdom Bacillati; phylum Actinomycetota; class Actinomycetes; order Kitasatosporales; family Streptomycetaceae; genus Streptomyces; species Streptomyces sp. NPDC001480. Next base: position 67,080 of record NZ_JBIAVX010000021.1, read on the forward strand.
TGGTGGAAGCTCATCGACAGCTCGCTGCCGAACAGTCGGCTCAGGGTGCGTTCGCTGGCGCCGGTGCGGTGGCCCAGCTCGGCCAGGGTCGCCGGGCTTGCTGGGTCCATGTGAAGCAGGTCGGTGACCGCCTTGAGACGCCGGTCGCTCGGCTCCGGGAGGCGCAGCGGCTCCTGTGCGGCGCGGGCGAGCTCGGCGAATACGACGTCGATCAGCAGCCGCGCACGGGGGCTCTCCAGCGGCTCGCCCTCGCTCATCAGCGCCAGATAGGCCTCGCGCAGCAACGCGCTCGCCACGAAGACCGACGGCTCGGCCGGCAGCTGTCCGGTCAGCGTCACGGGCAGCGACAGCACCCGGATGTCCGTCTCGCCGTACGCCTTGCTGCTGTGCACCGCGAAGGGCGGCACCCACATGATCCGACTGGCCGGCGCCACCCAGGTGCCCACCTGGGTGGCTGTGACCAGGGCCCCACGCGCGGCGTAGCGGAGCTGGCCGTAGTCGTGGAAGTGCGCGGCCACGTGGGCGCCATGGGCCAGCGGCGCCGACAACGGCGCATCGTCGGTGCAGAAGCTTGGCTCGCCGCTGGGGTCGGACACGCGATCGAGGCTACCCGCAGCTGGCGGGTTATCGGGAGAACCTGGCGCGATACCGGTGGTGCGCCTGGCGCCGCAGACACATCGTGGAGACATGTCACAACAGATCAAGCTCGAGGATGTCGCGCCCGCGTCGTCCTCCCCCCACCGCCGAGGTCAACACCGGAGTCGTGCTCACCTCGCTCACGCCCTGAGTGAAGGGTGGCAGCGATGAGCACACAGACGACCGGCACGATCGCAGTCTTCGGCGCGACGGGGCGACAGGGCGGGGCGGTGGTCGACGCGCTGCTGGCCCGCAAGGCCCCGGTGCGGGCCCTGGTCCGCAACCCGCAATCCGACCGGGCTCAGGCGCTGGCCGCCCGCGGCGTCGAGCTGGCGGCCATCCGGACCGACGACCCGGCGTCGTTGGCCGCCGCGCTGACGGGGGTCGAGGCGTTCTACTTCATGACCCCGGAGGCGAACAACCTCGAAGAGGTCGAGACGGAGATCCGCATCGGCACCGCGCTCGTCGACGCGGCGGTCGCGGCACGCGTCCCGCACGTCGTGTTCAACTCGGTCTTCGGCGCGGACCGGGAGCGGGGTGTGCCGCACCATGACTCGAAGCACTCGATCGAGGAGCACCTGAGGAAGTCCGGCCTCAGGGCCGCGATGGTTCGCCCGGCCCCCTTCATGGAGGAGATGGCACCGAGCCTGGAGCACGGAGAGATCGTGCTGAGGCTGCCGCTGCCGGAGGACGTCGCCCTGAAGATGATCTCGGTCAGGGACGTCGGCCGGGTCGCCGCCGCGCTCCTGCTCGACACCGCGGAGGCACCCGGCGGAGCCGTCGAACTCGTCGGCGACGAGCTGACGGGCCCTCAGGTCGCCGCGGCGTTCGGCGCGCGCGCCGGGCTCCCGGCACGGTACGAGGCCCTCCCGTTGAGCGTGCTTCCCAGCGACCTCGACAGGGCGATGTTCCGCCAGTTCGCGAAGGCGGCGGAACACCCGTCGGATCTTGCGGTGGTGCGGGCGATCGAGCCGGCCACCCTCGACCTGGCCGAGTGGATCCGATCCACCGGCTGGACCGCGCCCACAAACGTGGCTGGTTCCTGAGCCTCCGAGCCGGAACCAGTCGAAGTGCCGGTGCGGCCGCCACCGGTCCCGGCCAAGTTGATCTTTCACCTAGAGCGACGAGCACTGGAGCAGGACATGAAGGCGATCACCTACACCGAGTTTGGCGGCCCGGAAGTCCTCCGCCTCGAAGAGGTCGACGAGCCGCACGCCGGACCCGGGCAGGTGCGGCTGAAGGTCGTGGCGGCAGGGGTCAACCCGCTCGACTCCAAGATCCGCAACGGGTGGAGGCCGCAAATAGCCCCGCCGTTCCCGGTGATCCCCGGCGTGGAGGCGGCCGGCGTCATCGACGAGGTCGGCGAAGGCGTGACCGGCGTCGCGGTGGGTGACGAGGTCCTGGGCTGGACCGTCACCGGCGCATACGCCGAGCACGCACTGGCCGTCGACTTCGGCCCGAAGCCCGCGGACCTCGACTGGAACCTCGCCGCAGCACTGCCCGTCGCCGTCGAGACCTCGGTCCGCGTACTCGACGCCCTCGGCGTCGGGGAAGGCGACACACTCCTGCTGCACGGAGCCGCGGGTGTGGCCGGCGCCGTCGGTGTTCAGCTCGCGGTCACCCGCGGCGCCACGGTCATTGGCACCGCCTCCCCCGGCAACCACGACTACCTGCGCTCGCTGGGCGCGATCCCGGTCGCCTACGGCGCCGGCCTCGCCGACCGGGTCCGCGAGGCCGCACCGCAGGGCATCGACGCCGTGTACGACGCCGCGGGGGCAGGCGACCTGGAGGTGTCGATCGACCTGCGCGGCGGCACCGACCGGATCATCACCATCGCCGATCTGAAGGCCGCCGAGCTGGGCGTCACCTTCTCCGGCCCCGGCGCCCCGTTCGGTTCCCGCCTCGGCGAGTACGCCCGCCTCGCAGCCGACGGCAAGCTCACGGTGCGCATCGCGCAGAACCTTCTGCTGGAGGACGCCGCGAAGGCGCAGGAGCTGAGCGCGAGCGGTCACGCCGCCGGGAAGCTCGTCCTGCGGCCGTAGCTCAGCGCCCGGCCGGCTGGGGAGGCACGACGGCAGCGCACCGGCCAGTCGTCACGGTCCTGGCGAACCCGGCCAGCTCGTCCGCCTCCACCGGTCCTGCCTGCCGCAGGTGGCCGAGACCGCGGTGCGAGCAGCAGTTCCGCCTGCTGCTCGCACCACGTCCGCCCGGCCTCCGCGATCCGCAGGCACTCCTTCGCCGACTTCGTCCACCCTGAGGACATGGAGGCTTTCTTCAGTGGCACCGGCGAGGGTGGACGCGCCGAACTGCGCCTGGGCCGCCGCGACAGCACCTATGTCTGGGTCAGCCTCCGCACGAGCGTCGTGGCCGATGCCGCAGACGGTCCCCGCTTCCTGCTCATCAGCATCGAGGACATTGAGGAGCGCAAGCGTCGAGAGCTGCAACTAGTGCCGCATCAAGCTATGTTCGCCCTGTCGTGATGTGTCGCCCAGTTGCTGCGCCGGGAAGCACCAGACGGCCAGAATGATCACGTGGCTGAACGCGTGCGGGTCCGGGAAATTGATGACGACGAGGGCAGACGGTTGCTGCGGATCATCCGCAGAGGCACTGGTTCGGTGGTGACCTGGCGGCGGGCTCAGATGGTGCTGTTATCCGCGCAGGCCATGCCGGTGGCGAAGATCTCCGAGGTGACGTTCACCAGCGCGGACCGTGTCCGCGACGTGCTCCACAACTTCAACGCGGACGGCTTCGACTCGCTTTATCCCAAGTACAAGGGCGGCCGGCCAAAGACCTTCACTCTCCCGGAACGCCGGGAGATCAAGAAGATCGCCAAGTCGAAGCCGGCCGAGCACGGCCTGCCGTTCTCGACCTGGAGCCTGGCCAAGCTGGCCGACTTCCTGGTCGCCGAGGGGGTGGTCGACGACATCAGCCACGAGGGCCTTCGGGTCCTGCTCCGCGAGGAGGGCGTCTCATTTCAACGCGTGAAGACCTGGAAGACCTCACGCGACCCCGACTACGAGGCCAAGAAAGCCCGTGTCGAACACCTCTACGCGATCGCCGACGGTGAAGTCATACCCGAGGAAGACGAGCCCGAAGTCATCTTCTGCGTCGATGAGTTCGGGCCGCTCAACCTCCAGCCGCACCCCGGCCGGCACTGGGCCGAACGCGGCGGCAGACACAAGGACCCCAACCGAGATCCCCGGCCCCGCCGCCGGGCGACCTACACCCGCCCACACGGGGTCCGGCACTTGTTCGCCGCCTACGACCTGGCCAAAGACCAGCTCTACGGGCACATCAAGAAGACCAAGAACAGGTCGAAGTTCCTGGAGTTCTGCCGCTACCTGCGCTCGCTGCACCCGACGGACGTCCGCATCGCGATCGTCTGCGACAACTACTCACCGCACCTGACGACGAAGCGGTGCCAGCGAGTCGGGACGTGGGCGGCGGCGAACAACGTGGAGATCGCCTACACCCCGACCAACAGTTCCTGGCTCAACCGGATCGAGGCCCAGTTCACCGCCCTGCGCTACTTCGCGCTGGATGGCACCGACCACACCAGCCACAAGGAGCAGGGAAGCATGATCCGTCGCTACATCATCTGGCGGAACAAGCATGCCGCCGACGACCGTCTCCGCGAGGTAGTGAACAGGGCAAACGTTGCTTGAGGCGGCACTAGTGTGATGCGCCAGAAATCCTGAGGGTTAGTTCTGCTCTGTTTTCTGCCCGGTGGTTCCGACCTTGGTGAGGTAGTCGGCGAGGGAGTTGAGGATCTCGTCGGCTGTTTTGGTCCAGGTGAAGGGCCGCGGGTTCTCGTTCCAGGTGTCGATCCAGGCAGTGATGTCGTCTTCCAGTGCCTTCACGGAGGTGTGGACGCCGCGGCGGATGAGCTTGTCGGTCAGCAGGCCGAACCACCGCTCCACCTGGTTCATCCAGGAGGAGCCGGTGGGAGTGAAATGGACGTGGAAGCGGGGGTGTTTGCCGAGCCACGTCCGGATCTCGGCGGTGTTGTGGGTGGCGTAGTTGTCACAGACGAGGTGCACGTCGAGCCCGGCGGGCACCGCCTTGTCGATCCGGATCAGGAACTTCTTGAACTCGATCGCCCGGTGACGGCGGTGCAGTGCCGATATGACGCTGCCGTCGGCGATGTTGAAGGCGGCGAACAGGCTGGTGATGCCGTGCCTCAGATAGTCGTGGGTGCGGCGTTCGGGCATGCCCGGCATCATCGGCAGCACCGGCTGGGACCGGTCCAGCGCCTGGATCTGGGACTTCTCGTCCACGCAGAGCACGACCGCCTTCTCGGGCGGGTGGTGGTACAGGCCGACAACGTCGACGACCTTGGCGACGAACTGCGGATCGGTGGACAGCTTGAAGGAGTCCTGCAGGTGTGGCTTGAGGTCGAACCGCTTCCAGATCCGCCCGATCGTCGACTTCGACAGGCCGGTGCGCTGGGCCATCGAGGCCCGTGACCAGTGCGTGTCCTGGTCCGGGAGCAACTCCAGGGTGGCCACGACGACCTCCTCGACCTGGTCGAGGAGGATCGAAGGCGGCCGGCCCGAGCGCGGCTCGTCCTGCAGACCATCCAAGCGTTTTGTGATGAACCGGGCCCGCCAGCGGTCCACGGTCGACCTGTCGATACCGAGGTCGGCCGCGGCCCGCTGGTTCGTCCCGCCCTCCGCGCAGCGCAGCACGATCTTGGCCCGTAACGCGAGGAACTGGGCGGTCTTGGCCTGCCGCGCCCACTGCTGCAGCTGTCTGCGCTCAGCATCGTCGAGGATCAGGTCGGCCTTCGGCCGGCCGATCCAGCCGGCGTCCTCAAGTCCGGCCATCCGCTCTGCGGCGAAAGCTCGACGCCACTTGCCGACCGTCTTGGCCTGGACACCGACGAGCCGTGCGACACCCGCGTTCGACATGCCGTCAGCACACGCCAGGATGATACGGGCCTTCTCGGCCGAGCGCCGGTGCGGCATTTCCGTCCAGCGTACCAATTCAGCACGCTCCGCCTCGGACAGCGTGATCGCCACAGCAGAAGGCCCCGAATGCGACATGACAACAGGGTAGTAACTAACCCTCAGGATTTCTGGCGCATCACACTAGTGCATCAGCTCAACCACGACGCTCTCACCGGGTTACCCAACCGGAATGGCTTCATCGCCCACATGGACGCCCGCCTCGGTGAATCCGTGGCCAGCACTGTGGCACAGACGCTGGCACAGGCTCCGGAGCAGCGCGGCCACGCCGTCACCACCGGCCGCGATTCTCAAAACGCATCACCAAGTCTGGCTCTTCTTTGTGTCGACGTCGACGGGACACGCTCAGTTAATAGCCGCTTCGGACGAGAAGCCGGTGATGCCGTCCTGGCGGAAGTGGCCAGGCGACTGGCCAAAGTGGTCCCCGAGAAAGCCGTGGTGGCTCGGCTCGTTGACGACGAGTTCGGCGTACTCGCCAACGGAATCGACGAGGCCGGTGCGCACGATATGACAGTACGACTGCGCAATGAGATCACACAACCCATGCAATACCGCGGACAAGGCATCCGCGTGGGAGCCACCGTCAGCATCACTTGGCCACAGCCTGGCATGACCGCCGACGCTGTCCTCAAGACAGCTGCTCTGCAGCTCGAGTACGCACGAAAGGCGGCCTCTACCTGATCCGGGGAGCCGCAAGCAGCCGCCACGTGCCGTGGTGGCTTACGGCACGTGGCGGCTGCGCAAGCCGTGCCCAGCGCACGGCCTGGAGAGCGGCAGTGCCGTCATGGAGGGCAAGACCTCCGCTGTCGTCGGGTCAGCCGAAGTCGAGCGCCTCCTGTGCGAAGTCGGCCGGAGCCGAGTTGGGCAGGGGCGGCGGTGCGTCGTCCTGGCGTGCGGTCTTCCAGCGCTCGGTCAGCTCGTTCTTCCATCCCTTGGGCGGGGGCCACGGGACACCCCAGGCGGCGAGCTGGTCACGCTTCCAGCCGCCGGCGGGCGTACGGGCGGCTTCGATCTCTTCAGGCGAGGGCAGCACAGGCATGTGAGGTGAACGAACAGCGTGCATCAGTTGTCCCCCGAATTTGTTTTGGAAGGGCGCGAGGTCGGCTTCATTACCCAGCCGGACCCACTCCTTGGGCGGCGAGGTACTCGCGTTGGTCGGGGGTTCCGTTCCGACAGGAGCGAAATACATCTCGCCGCTGTATTCCAACGTCGTCGACTTCAGCGCGACCCGCTCTTCGAAAACCTCCTGCCGTAGCTGCAGGACGCCGTCCTCGTGGAGTGCACGGATGTAGTTCAGAAGCTCGATCGTCCCGACTATGGCCCAGGCGACGAGTGGCACGGCGCCACGGAACCGCTCGAACAATCCGAACGCGTCGCCTTCCTGCCGTCGTTCAGTGTCGTGATGCACCACGTCCCCGTAGATCCAGGCCACGGCCAATCCTCCTCACCGCCCGCGACGAACTCACCGGTGAGCGGACCCGGGCCGTGAACGCCCTGACCGCCCTCGTGCGTGTCGCCGACCTCGGTATCGATGCCCGGCGTCCCCTCGGCGTGAAGAAGATCAGCGAGATCGCCCGCTGGCGCCCCCGCGAGGAAGACCTTGCAACCACCATCGCCCGCACCGAAGCCGTCCGGCTCGCCAAGAGGATCCTCACCCTTGACGCCGAGCTCTCGGACAACATGAACCGGACGAGCGAGCTCCTCGACGCCAGCCCCGCCGCCGGCCTTCTCCAGGAAACCGGCATCGGTCCCGTCACCGCCGCCACCGTCCTGGTCGCCTGGTCCCACCCGGGCCGGGTCCGTGACGAAGCCGCTTTCGCCGCCCTCGCGGGCGTGAACCCCATACCCGCATCCTCGGGGAATACCACCCGCCACCGACTCAACCGCGGTGGCGACAGGCGTCTCAACCGGGCCCTGAACGTCATCGCCATGGTCCGCATGGTTCATCACCCCCAGACCCGCGCCTACTCCGACCGACGGCGCACAGAGGGCAAGACAGACCGTGAGATCCGCCGCTGCCTCAAGCGATACCTCGCCCGACGCTTCTACCGACACCTCAACAACGCCGCCGCGGCTGAATTGGGGGTTGACGGGACATAGAAGCTTCATTAGGAAGCTCTACCTTCTTGATCGGGTTGATCGAGCCATTCGTAGGGTTGGGTCGCCCAGGGGTGCTGGGTGTGGCTATCAGTCGGCTGCCGTCTCGTGGCTCTTGAGGCTTCGCCGCCCGGCACCTCACGACGACTCGGCCGCCGATTAGGAAGTGCGAACAAGTCGCTGTGTAGAGCAATGCCGGCGAGGTCGTCCGTGGCACGCACAGAACGAACACGTACGTCTGGAGCACGATGAGCCGGATATGGGCGGGGATCGACAGCGGGAAGGGCCACCATCACGGCCTCGCGCTGGACGTGGACGGCAAGACGCTGCTGTCGCGGCGGGTCGCCAACGACGAGCCCGAGTTGCTGAAACTGATGGGCGACGTCCTGGACCTTGCCGACGGCCGCGAGGTCACCTGGGCCGTCGATATGACCGGCGGCGAGCCCGCGCTGCTGCTGGCCCTGCTGATCAACCACGGCCAGGAGGTCCTCTACATGCCCGGCCGCCTGGTGAACCCAGCCTCCGACGGCTACCGCGGCGAGGGCAAGACCGACGCCCGCGACGCCTACGTGATCGCCGACCAGGCCAGGATGCGCCGCGACCTGCGGCCCATCCGCCCCGGCGACGAGGCCGCCATCGAGCTGAAGCTGCTGACCGGACGCCGGGCCGACCTGGTGGAGGACCGCACCCGCGCGGTCAACCGCCTGCGTACCATCCCCGCGGGCGCGGGGAGCAGTATTGGGGCGGCCCGTTCGGCCGACGTCCCATGGGACCATCCCCGCGTCGGCGGAGACGACACGACCACAGCAGCCGACGACACCCCGCACATCGGAACACCCCCGCGTCGGCGGGGAGGATACAAGCCTCCGGCCGCAAGCTGCGGTCGGAGGCTTTGTGGGCTCACGTAGGTCGTTGGCGGGGTATGTCGCGGAGGATGGCGTCGATGCGGCCCATTCCGGGTTCGTAGCCTTCGCCGCCGGGCTCCAGGAGCATGATGCGGCGGATCTGTTCGGGGCTGAGGCCGCGGTCATGCAAGGCTATGAGCTGTTCTCGCCAAGCGATGCATGCGGCGGCGCCGTCGAAGTCGTCTTGGGCTTCCAGTTGTCGCTCTGCGATCTCTTGGGCTTGAGTGAGGGCAGCGTCTGCTCGTTTGAGGCTCGCGATGGCCACCCATACGGCCACGATGTTGCCGGCAACTGCCGATAGAGCCGTGATGATCGTCCAGAAGTCTGCCATGTTCCCCCCGGTTCCGGCATTTCGAGGCTTATCTACCCGCAGGACGAACTGCGGCATGCCTGGCTCACGCCGACACCGGCGCCGCTCGATGCGTCCCGCGCCTGACGCACGAAAGCCCCCGACCGCGTTTGCGGCCGGGGGTTTTGTCCTGGTTAGACGGATGGCTCGGGAGGCACCGCCCAGCGTTGCCCGGACGGGTCCGGCGGCTGCTGAACTTCGCCGACTGGGACTTCTGGCTAGCAGCGGAGATTTGCGAACGCCGACGCTGCAGGAGCGGTTCCATCTGCGCCTGAGGACGGGCAGGGCGGCGGGCGCCGCCCCGGTCGCGGTGGCCGCCGCGGCGCCGCCCCTGTCCGGCTGACGGCGCGGCGGGTCGTCCCTCCGGTCCGGTGAGCGGCTGGGAGCATGCTTCCATGGCATCCCCGGCAGGCACGGCCGAGAGTTCGGCGTCGGCGAAGTCGCGAGTCGTACTGGTGACGCTCGCGTCCGGGCAGTTCCTAATGGCGCTCGACAGCTCCGTCATGAACGTCTCCATCGCCACGGTGGCTGAGGACGTGGGCACTACGGTGACGGGCATCCAGGGCGCGGTCACCGCCTACACCCTGGTGATGGCGATGTTCATGATCCCCGGCGGCAAGGTCGGGGCGCTGATCGGACGCAGGCGCGCGTTCATGATCGGCTGCTGCATCTATGGGGCCGGCTCTCTCACCACGGCGCTCGCGCCGAACCTGACCGTGCTGCTGCTGGGCTGGTCGTTACTGGAGGGGGTCGGGGCGTCGCTGATCCTGCCCGCGATCGTCGCACTCGTCGCTGGCAACTTCTCTGTCGAACGCCGCCCCGCCGCCTACGGACTGGTCGTTGCGGCCGGGGCGATCGCCATCGCCGTCGGGCCGCTCATCGGCGGCATCGCGACGACGTACTTCTCCTGGCGGTGGGTCTTCGCCGGGGAGGTCGTGGTGGTGCTCGGCATTCTCGTACTCGCGCGCCGCATCGCGGACGCCCCGCCCGGCGAACGCCGGAGCATCGACTTCGTGGGCGCGGTCCTCTCCGCGCTGGGACTCGGGATCTTCGTCTATGGGGTGCTGCGGTCCGACGAGTGGGGCTGGTTCAAGCCGAAACCCGACACGCCCGCGTGGCTCGGGGTGTCGCTAACGACGTGGCTGATGCTGGCGGGTCTGGCGTTGCTCTGGATCTTCCTGCGCTGGGAAGCCAAGGTCGTCGAGCGGGGCCGGGATCCCCTCGTCGACCCCGGCATGCTGCGCAACCAGCAGCTCACCGGCGGCCTGACGATGTTCTTCTTCCAGTACCTCGTGCAGATGGGCGTGTTCTTCATCGTCCCTCTCTACCTGTCCGTCGCCCTGGGCCTGTCGGCGCTGGAGACTGGTGCCCGTCTCCTGCCGCTCTCGGTGAGCCTGCTGGCGGCAGCCGTCCTGATCCCCCGATTCCTCCCCGACGTCTCACCGCGGCGGGTGGTGCGGCTGGGGATCTTCGCGCTGCTGGCGGGAGCGGTGGTCCTGATGGCCGCGCTCGACCTGGCCGCCGGCGCAGAGGTCGTCACCGTCCCGCTGTTGCTGATCGGGCTCGGCATGGGGGCGCTGGCCTCCCAGCTCGGGTCGGTCACCGTCTCCGCGGTGCCGCAGGCGCAGAGCGCGGAAGTCGGCGGCGTCCAGAACGCCGTCACCAACCTCGGTGCCTCGATCGGTACGGCACTCGCCGGATCGATCATGATCGCCGCACTCACGACGTCCTTCCTGACCACCATCGAGGCGAACCCGGCGGTCCCCGACAGCATCACGAGCCAGGCGACCGTCCAGCTACAGAGCGGCGCACCGTTCCTGTCCGATGCCCAACTGGAGACCGCCCTCGACGAAGCTGGCGTGAACCCGGAGCTGTCCCAGGCGGCGCTGAACGCGAACGCCGAGGCCAGACTCGACGGCCTGCGCGCGGCGCTCGCCATCCTGGCCCTGGCCGCGCTCATCGCCCTGTTCTTCACCCAGCGGATCCCGTCGGTCCAGCCCAGATCGCCGCAGCCGTAGCTGCTGCCCGTGGGTGATCGCCCGCTCGACCCGGCCCCGGCGGGCCCGCCCAGCCACCGGTTCGCAGGGCCTCCTGCGTGTGGGGGAGAGCCAGCAGGCGCGCATGCGGGGGCCGGGCGGGGCGGGGCGCGCAGCACGGCGTCATGGCTGTGCTCTCGCCGACGCCGAGCCGTACGCAGGCGCCCGCGCCCACTGCGCCGCGGCCATGCACCCCCCGTCGAAGTTCACGGCCGCGAATCGGCCGCGCCAGCGGCGCACGGTGTCCACGTGCAGGTGGGTTTCGGCGGCGATCTGGGTGTTGCTGCGGCCTCGTGCTGCCAGGAGCACGATCGTCGCCCGCTGGTGTGCCTGGTGCGGGGTCTCGTGGCCGTAGGCCATCTTCTTGAGCCGGTGGCGCTCGGCAGCGGTCAGTTCCAAGGGCACGGCGGAGCACACGGGCGTGGAAGGAGGGCGGCCCATCTATCCGTGGTGGAGAACGAAGTGGGACGGGGCCGGGCTTCCCGCACGGGCCGTTGGCTCGCCAGGGCCACAGCACTCGTCAGGCGTTGGAGTGAACACCGATGCCGCCGGAGACGGTGAGGTTGTCACCGGTGATGTAGCCGGCGGCGTCCGAGGCGAGGAAGGCCACGGCTTCGGCGATGTCGGCGGGAGCGCCGACGCGGCCGAGCGGGACGTCCCGGGCCCAGGAGTCGATCATTTCCTGGGAGACACCCATCTTGCTGTAGGCAGGGGTGTTGATCATTCCCGGGCTGACCGCGTTGACGCGGATGCGACGGGGGGCGAGTTCGAGCGCGAGGGACCGCATGAGGGGCAGCAGAGCGCCCTTGGCCGCTGTCATCGCGGCCCCGAGCCCTTCGGCGGCGCCCACGGTGAACACGACCGAGGCGCCCTCGTTGAGGAGCGGCAGCGCCTTTTGCAGGGTGAAGAAGTTTCCCTTGACGTTGATGTCGAACAGGGCGTCGAAGGCGTCTTCGTCGGTTGATTCGATCGGGCCGGGGCGGGAGATGCCCGCGTTTAGGAAGAGCAGGTCGAGGGAGCCGAGTTGTCGGCGTGCCTGGTCCATCGCCTGGTCGATGTCCGGCAGGGACCGTACGTCGGCCCGGACGGCCGTGACGTCTTCGGGAAGTCCGGCGTCGGCGACATTGCCGAGGCCAGTGACCATGACGCGGTAGCCGCGGGAGTGGAGTAGTTCGGCGGTCGCCTTGCCGATGCCGCTGGTTCCACCGGTGATCAAAGCTGTGGGTGCAGGCATGATGCGCTCCTTTGCGTACCTCTGGGCGGGGGGGGCGGCTCTGTCCGTGGGGCAGTGGGCGGTGCTGCTGCACCGCCCTGGCAGTGTATGACAATCTGACAGCGACTGCCAAGCGCCATGTGACTGTCGGACTGGCAGTGCTGGGCTAGTCTGGTGACATGAAGCAGGAAGCCAAGTCAGCGACGGCCGCACCGACCACGCTGTGGGACCGGACACGGCAGCTGGCTTCCCAGGAGATCCTCGAGACGGCGCTGCGCCTGTTCACCGAGCAGGGCTACGACGAGACGACCATCGCCCAGATCGCCCGGGAGGCCGGCGTCTCCCAGCGCACCCTCTTCCGCTACTTCGGCACCAAGGAGGACCTTCTCGGCGGCGCCCAGGACCGGTTCGGGCAGGTCCTGATGGACGCGATCAGCGCACAGCCCGCCGATGCCGGTATCTGGGAGGCCCTGCGCGCAGGGGTTGCTGCCGTACTGGCCTTGCACGACAGCCGAGAACACGCCCTGGAACGGTTCCGCCTCCTGCACAACACCGCCTCGCTGCGTGCCGGTTGGCTCGAAAAGCGACTGCGGTTCCAGGAGAACCTGCTGCCGCTCATCGAGACCCGTATGGACGCAGCTACCGGCAACAAGGGTGCGAGGGCCCGCGCGGTGATCGCGACGGCGTTCGCATGCCTGGATGCCGCGTCGATGACGTGGGTCGCCAACGGCGGCAAGGGCGAAATCATGGACCTATATGACGAGTGCCTGGCTGCGGTGCGCAGCTGACCCGCGGTGGCCAACCAGCCCGGAAACCGTGGACGGAAACTGGGCGCATCCGCTGCCACAGACCGGTTCCGCATCCGGATCTCCCAGCTGGGTACAGATGGGCCACGCTGGCGTCATGCGCAACGAGATGGCACGTCCGCTCCGCTACCTGGACTCCACAAGACGAGTGCTCGAGTCAACCCCCGAAGGACTTCCGGAGCCGACCACTTACCGGTAGTTCGTTAAATCCGGTGGTGGTGTGGGTTGACGGCAGGTCGGGTTGGTCGTAGGCCGGTGGTAGGAGTCAACTGCCTTGCTGGAGGCTGAAGATGACCGCTCGCCGTCCGTGTCCGCCTGCGCCGGGGCCGTTGGAGGAGTATGCGGCACGGTTCGACGACCTTTTCTTCAGTCTCGCCCAGCGTCGGGGTTTTCGCGAGTACCTGACCGGGCTGCTGGCGCCGCGGGAGCGGAACAAGACCATCACCTGCCTGGCAGGGGCCGAACCGGTGGCGGGTGCGGGGATGCCGGGGGTGCAGCGGCTGCAGTTCTTCCTGTCCGAGTCGCCCTGGGAGGCCGAGCTGGTCAACCACCGGCGGCTTGAGCTGCTGCGCGAGCAGTCGGCGACGGCTCCGCACGACGGCGGGGTGATCGTGATCGACGATTCCGGGGACCGCAAGGACGGCACGGCGACCGCGCACGTGGGCCGGCAGTGGCTGGGCCGGTTGGGCAAGACGGACAACGGCATCGTCACGGTGACCACGGTGTGGACCGACGGCCGCGTGTACTACCCGCTGCACGCGACTCCCTACACCCCTGCCCACCACTTCGCCCGTGGTCGCTCGGATCCGTCCTTCCGTACGAAACCGCAGCTGGCTGCTGCCCTCGCGGCCCGCGGGAAGGAGGCGGGCTTCGGCTGCCGGGCGGTGGTCGCCGACTGCGCCTACTCCGTGAGCGACGACTGGTATCTCGCACTGCGCGAGGCCGACCTGGCCTACGTGGTCGCGCTCAAGCCGCACCGCGGCACCTGGGCTCGGGCCGACCAGCCGCACACACCCATCGAAGCCGCCCATGCCCTGGCCTGGAAGGATGCCAGGCGTCCCGGCGACTGGACACCCGTGAAGCGTCACTTCCGCGATGGGCACACCGAGACCTGGTGGGCCGCCGATGCCCGCCTGGGCGGCTACGGACCTGACTCATCCTGCCGGCTGGTCGTGGCCACAACCGACCCGGCCGGCCTGCCGGAGAAGGCCACCTGGTACCTGGCCACCAACCTGCCCCACCCCGACGCACCCCACGCCACCACCAGCCCGCACTCGCCGGCCGACCTCGCCGAGATCGTCCGCCTCTACGGACTGCGGCCGTGGATCGAGCAGAGCTACAAACAGATCAAGGACGAACTCGGCTGGGCCGACTTCCAAGTCCGCTCCGACCGCGCCATCCGCCGCCACCAGACCCTGGTCAACTGCGCCTTCTCGTTCTGCTGGGACCAATGGTTCGCCCCACCCGGACCCATCGATGCCACCGCGCCGGACCCCTGCCCCCACGAGGAGCCAGAGAGGGGGCCCAGCCCTACCCCACCAGCCCCAACAGCCCTGCTGGCCCAAGGCCTTACGGGCCATCCGCTCCTGGCTCACCCCCGCCGTCACCCTCACCCGATGGTGGCGAGCCTGGACGGACACGGACCCACCCCCCGAGCTCCAGGCCCTGATCGACGCGGTCACCAACGGACACGGCATTGACCTCTACCGCCGGATTTAACGAACTACCGTTACTGATCTTTTCGTAAGTTCGGTGGGTGTGGTGGGTGGATGGTCAGGCCGGTATGGGCGAGGAATGACCATGGGAGTTGGGGGTTGGTGTTGATGCGGTGGATGCCTTGCCCAGTGGCGTCGGCGACATCGGCGAGGTGATCGCCGGCAAGGTTGGCGAGTTCACGCTTCTTGAGGGAGGACCACAGTAGTTCCACCGGGTTCAGCTCGGGAGCGTAGGCAGGTAATCGCTCCAGAGTGAGCCAGTCCTGTTCGGCGACCCAGGCCCGCATCGCCCGGCTCCAGTGGGCGGACAGTCCGTCCCAGACCAAGACCACTCGCTCGCCGCGGTAGAACACTTTCACCTGTTGCAGGACCTCGATGAGCCCGGCGGTGTCGTAACTGCCGGGCTTGAGGTGGAAGCACAAGCGGGCCCCGCGATCGGGGTCGGTGGAGTGATAACCCAAAGCCCCGACCATCGACGCGCGCTTCCAGTTCAGGCGGTGCCGCAGGAGAGGAGTCCGCCCTCGGGGCGCGTAGGTGCGGCGGATCTGAGGAAGCAGGGACACGCCTGATTCGTCGAGGAAGACGATCCAGGCACGTGTGTTCACGGCCCCTTTTTGATGCGCGGCCACTCATGCGCGACCCAACGGGCGATCTCCGACTCGTCCCGCTCGGCCGCCCGCCGCTCGGGCCGTTGCAAACTCCATCCAAGCCGGTCGGTAAGCAACCGCCACACCGACGCCCTCGACAACGTCACCCCCGTTGTCCGGGTGACAACCGCACCGACTCGTTCCAGGGTCCACAGGTCAGCCTCGAAACCATGAGCCTGGGCCCCCTGCTCCAACGCGGCCCGGACCGTCTCGACCTGGGCGTCGTCCAGCTTGGGTGGGCGTCCAGTGGCCGACCGTCGCCGCAGGGCCGAAGCGGCCGACGCCAGGTTCCCATGGCGCGCCGACTCGTCACGCGCTGAGCGCGGAGGCCCCGCCGACGCGCAACACCCCTGAGGGCCGCCCGATCCCCCGGCCGCTCCACCACACGACACCACGCTCGCCCTCCCCTTTTCCTCTTTCTTCCTGGGTGGGGGCCGTTGTGGGGGTGCAGAGGGGGATTCCCAATGATGGTGTCAAGCCGGGGTGGTGACGCCTTGTGACGGAGTCATGCCACTGCGGCAGCGAGGCGGGACGCGTTGGCTTCAAAGGTTCGGTGGTCGCGGATCAGAGCCCAGAGCACGTTCAGCCGGCGTCGGGCCAGTGCGAGGACGGCTTGCTTGTGGGACTTCCCCTCGGCGCGTTTGCGCTGGTAGAAGGCCTTGGACCGGGGGCAGCGGACAGATGCGACCTGAGCGGAGAGGTAAAACACTCGCAGGAGTCGGCGACTGTAGCGTCTGGGCCTGCGCAGGTTGCCGCTGACCTTGCCCGAGTCCCGGGGGACCGGAGCAAGTCCGGCGACGCCGGCGAGCCGGTCCGGGCTGCCGAAGGCAGCCATATCGCCCCCGGTCGCGGCGATGAACTCGGCACCGAGCATGTCACCGATGCCCGGCATGCTGGTGATCACTTCAGCATCGGGATGCTCGCGGAACCGGCCCTCGATGAAAGCGTTGAGCTCGGAAATCTCTTCATCAAGAGCCATCACTTCCCTGGCCAGGGTGTGGGCCATCCTGGCAGCGGTTTTCTCCCCGGGGACGCTGGTGAACTGGGCCTCCGCGGCAGAAACCGCGGCGTCTGCGGTGCTCTTGGCGATGTTCAGGGTGCGAACGCCGTGGTTCTTGAGCCAGGTCGTCAACCGGGCCCGGCCGGTCCGGCGCAGGGCAGCCGGGGTCTGATACCCACTCAGCAGGATGAGCGCCGCCTTGCAGGCGCTGTAGTCGAAAGCCCTCTCCAGGGCCGGGAAGTACTCGAGAATCTGCGCGCGAAGCCGGTTGATCGCCCGGGTCCGGTCAGCGGACAGATCCATGCGGCGGGAGGTAAGAATCTTCAGATCGACCGCGATCTCGCTGGTCTCCTGAAGCGGCTTGAGATCACGGCGCATGCGGGCCTGGTCAGCGATGACGAAGGCGTCCTTGGCGTCGCTCTTGCCGTCACCCTTGTAAGCGCCGGAGGCGTGATGCACCGTCCGGCCCGGGATGTAGAACAGCCGCTGCCCGTGATTGACCAGCAGCGCGATCCACAACGCGGCGCCGCCGGCGTTCAGGTCTACCGCCCAGGTAACGAGACCGCCGTCGTCCAAATCCAGCACATCACCGAGGAGTTGCAACAGTTCGTCCTCGTTGTTCGGCACCCGGCGCGAAAGCGCCTTCGTGCCATCGGCGTCGATCACCGTGCAGTGGTGCTCAGCCTTGCCCGCATCCGTCCCCACCCACAATTCCGGCACCGGCCCCTCCTTCATCGCTGTTCTGTGCTGTCCCAGCAGACGACCTCGCTGTCACGTCCATACGAGCGATTCGTTTCGCGCATCCCAATCAGCAGCCGAGTCGTCGCGGGCCCCCGGGCGGCCAATCCCCCTGAGCCACAACCACGGCACATGTCAGGCAGCCATACCCAGGAGCCCTGGGGCCACCGATCCTACGAATGACCAATTCAGCCCCACGACAGGAAAGGTATGGATGTCGGCCTACCCGACCACGGCTGAAAGCCGTGGTGACCTGCGGATACATCGTCAGGCGCCCGGTGAGGGCGGACAGTTGTCAGCCGGGTTGTCGGAGGGGATGCCGGTGGGGTTGCGGGCGTGGTCGGGGGCGGGGTTATCGCATCGTCACGCTGGTCGGCCCTTCACGGTCGGGGCTCTGGTCGGGGCCGACTGCTGGCCTGGACGGTACGCGCAGCGGCCGGACAAGATCGACGCCGCACAATCCTCGAAGGGCAGCAGTGGCGATGCGGAACGTGGACACCGGCGGCGCAGACCGGCTGACACTGGCCGAACTGGCGCAATACCGGATGTCCATCACCCCCTCGGCAACGGCCACTGAACAGCCCATCCCGATCAAAGCCACGACACCGCCCTGGTCAGCTCACCTGCCTCCGACATCTACCGCGTCCTGCTCACCGGCGGCACCCACGCCCCGACCCCCGCACACCCACCGCCTGCTCGCCGGCCTCATCCGCTGACGTGCTCGGGAACCAGACGGGACTCAGTGCCGAGCCCTTTGCTGCACACCCGGCCGCACGGAACCTCCACCATTGAGCTTTGTGCGTATTACAGTTTTCTCCGCGTGACTCGTCACTCTGTGTTGCGCAACGGACAGTTGGGGCGGGATTCTCCGCATACCCAAGGTGTGCCCTGGGGGGCTTTGTGCAGGAAATGATCAAGGGTTCAAATGTGGCCTTGTCGGATCTGAGCGACAGCGTCGGTTCAGTGATCGTCAGTCTGGGCTGGGTCAGCCCTAGCGGGGAGGGCGACGCGGATGTGTCGGTCCTGCTGCTGGACGCGAGCGGCAAGGTGCGCAGCGACAGCGACTTCTACTTCTACAACCATCCGGTAGCCGCCGATGGAAGCGTGCAGCTGCTGGGCAAGGTGCCGACGGCGGACGGTAGTGAGGACCGGATCAGCTTCGATCTCACCGCGGTACCGTCGGAGATCGACCGGATCGTCATCGCTGCCAGTAGGTACGACGGAGCCCGTTTCGGTGAGCTGGAGGATGTGAGGATCACGCTGGCCGATGCAGCCGGTGAGAGCCTCCTGCGGTTCGCCGTCGATGATGCCGACTGCGTGGCGGCGGTCATCTTCGGTGAGCTGTACAGGCGGGGGGAAGAATGGAAGTTCCGTGCCGTCGGGCAGGGCTACGAAACCGGTCTTGCCGGGCTGGCGGCGGACTTCGGGGTCGATGTCGAGGACGACGCGCCCTCGGAGGCAGAAGAGACACTCGACGGCGCAGAAGGCGACGCGCAGACGGATGCGCCGGGTCCGGCGCCGATCGAGGAGCCGGCCCGGCAGGCGACGCTGGAGGCCATTCCTGCTCCTCGTCGGCCTGAGGGTGAGATCGCGGAGCCGAAGGAACCGGCCGTTCGCCCTCGCACCGCGAAGAAGAAGGTCACTCTTCCCAAGACGGTCAAGAAGACGCTGGCGGAGAACGATGCCTGGAAGCAGGCCAGGCTTTTCCCGGTCTCGGTACTCAAGAGCGACCGGGACCGTGAGATGCGTGCCACCTCGGTGCTGCTTGCGGTGATGGCGCAGGTTCCGGAGTTCAGCAGGAGGCTCACCGCCGGGTTCGGGGCTCCGGCGGGTCGCATGGAGACGTTCACGGAGGTCTCTCTGCCGCATGGTGACAGTCCGCGGCGTCCGGACGGGGTGATCCGCGTGGAGCGGGCCGGCAAGTTGTGGACCGCGCTGGTCGAGACGAAGACCAACGGCAATGCGCTCAAAGCCGAGCAGGTGCAGGCGTACATGGACATTGCCGCGCGTCGCGGTTACGAGGCCGTGATCACGCTGACGAACGATGTTGCGCTGGAGGGCACTCCGCTCGTCGACGTCAAGATCGACAAGCGGCGCAAGCACAAGGTGGCCCTCTGGCACCTGTCCTGGGCCGAAGTCGCTTACCAGGCGCAGATGCTGATCAGGCACGAGGGGGTGGGTAACGCGGCACACGCCTGGCTTCTGCAGGAACTGCTGCACTACCTGCAGCACGAGAACTCCGGCTGCCACGGCTTTCAGAACATGGGCCCGGCCTGGGTCCCCGTGCGTAACGGGATCGACGACGAAACTCTCTGCCAGGGCGATGCACGAGCCCTGGAGGTGGTGGAGAGCTGGGAGCGGCTCATCCGCCAGGTCTGCCTCAGGTTGGGCGGTGAACTCGGGCAGAAGGTACTGCCCGTTCAGCGCGCCAAGCGCGGAACGGATCCCAAGGAACGCCGGAACCGCCTCGCAGACCAGCTCTGCCTCGACGGGCGGCTTCAGGCGGAGCTGCGCATCGACGGCACCCCCGGCGTCCTGGCCGTCAGCGCCGACCTGCGCACCGGCAAACTGCGCACCTCCATCGAAATTCCAGCCCCCGAGCAGGGCTACCCCCTGAGCTGGGCCAAGCGGCTCGTCCGGCGCCTGGCCGAGGCCCCGGCGGACCTGCATGTCGAAACTCTCGTCGACAGCGAAACCGGAGGACCACGCGGGACGCTGGAGCGGCTCCGCCCCGAACCGGCGGACCTGCTCCCCAAGGACAACGGCACCAAGATCACCGGTTTCCGCCTGTCCCTGCTCAAGAGCATGGGAAGCGGACGCGGCAACGCCGAGTCAGGCTTCATCCGGAGCGTCGACGACGCCGTGCACCGCTTCTACACCACCGTCGTGGTCCACCTGGATGCTCCGACCGCACGCCGAGCACCATCCAAGGAGCGCGCGGCAGCGGGATGACGCCTGGACATAGGCGGCAGCAACGCCGTCCTTGTCCGACGCGGGACCGTCCTCTTGCACAGGCCCGCACTCGGTCTGAGTTCCGCAAGGGGACGCTCGCGCAGCCCGGCGCCATGCAGGAAAGGGCACCTGATCTGGTCAATCTGTACAAGACGGCGGGTACCAGCGTGCGCAGGCACGGGCTGGAAGACGTGCAGGCTGCGGTGTATCTCGTACTGGACCGCTCCGGATCGATGCGGCCCTACTACCGCGACGGCACCATGCAGCACCTGGCCGAGCAGGTTCTGGCGCTGTCCGCTCACCTCGATGACGACGGCACCGTTCCGGTGGTGTTCTTCTTCACCGACGTCGACGGATCCACAGACCTGACGCTCGGCAAACACCGCGGCCGGATCAACAAACTGCACGAAAACCTTGGTCACATGGGGCGCACCAACTACCACTGGGCCATGGACGAGGTCATCGACCACTACATGGAATCCGGCAGCCGCTGCCCCGCCCTGGTCATCTTCCAGACCGATGGCGGCCCCACCAGCAGATCAGCTGCCGAACGCTACCTGTGCAAGGCCGCTCGCCTTCCCCTGTTCTGGCAGTTCATCGGCTTCGGCGACCCCGACGACAACGAATTCGCATCCCTGTGCAAGCTGGACACCCTCGCCGTCCCGGCCCGCCGCATCGTCGACAACGCAGGCTTCTTCCACGCCGGCCGCACCCCGCAAGCCATCCCCGACCACCAACTCTTCGAACAGCTACTGCACGAATTCCCTGACTGGCTGAACGACGCCCGCACCGCCGACATCCTGCAGTGAAACGTCCATGGCCATCCCCAGCACCGGCACACCGACGGGCCACCGTGCCCCACCGGTGCGCCCAGCAAGGGGGCAGCAGCCGGAGAGGCGCCGGCATCTGCAGGTGCCCTGTACGGCCGGCCCCATCCACTACTCCAACCACAAGGCGCTAGGTGTGCTGACCGGACAGGTTGGTGACGCGGCTGGCTGGGGTTTGGCCGCTGATGCCGGTGTGGGGTCGGTGGTAGTTGTACCAGTCCAGCCAGTCGGGGAACGCGGCCTGTCGTTGGGCATCTGAGGTGTAAGGCCGTTGGTAGGCCCACACGCATCCGCGCCCTGCACGCAGCCGCCTCGGAACCGGCACTGTCCGGCTTCCTGCGCCGCGTCCCCGTCCTGGCAGTGCCCCTGGTCGACCTGCTCCAGGGCGGCCCCTCCGCACCCGTGTGGCGCCCGGTCCACGACCCCGACCGGCGTGTCCCCTGGAGCCAGACCCAGCACCCGTAGTGCGCAATCGCTGCGCCCCAACCACCGCGCAGCGATTGCGTACCACCAAACCGACCGTAGGGCGATGCGCACCACCCGACCACTCAGACCGACCATGAGCCCCGCCACCTCGACCACAGACCCAACCACGGCAGGTCACAGCGTTGTGCAGCCACTGCGCACTCGCGTCAACGATTGCGAGCAGGGTGTACGGCTCCCCGCTCAGCCGAACGGCCGGGCCGGGTGCAGTCGGGATCGAGACAGTCAGCACGTCACGCTGCGAGTGGCCGAAGATCCCGCAGAGTGCCGGACACGGTACGCACGCCTTCAGCGGTTCCCGCTACGCCGGGACGGAAGGACGTCCGCCGGTGCCCCACCGTCGAGCCGGGCGCGGACCAGCACACCTGCGCCTGCCCCAGGTGTTACGCCCCACATAGATCACGTGCAGCGGAAGGCCCCGTCCATCCGCCGCGGGGGGGCGGACGAGCGGGGCCGGGCGTGGGGCCTACCAGTGAAGGGTCTGGGCCTGAGCAGTGACGCGCACGGTTGCCTCCTCCACCGCCGGTGTCCCAGCGGCATGCCAGCGGCCGAGGTGCTCCTCAACGGCATCCCAGAGAGGTTCAGGACCGCCCTGCCGGACAATCC
The DNA here is from genome assembly GCF_042894725.1 of Streptomyces sp. NPDC001480. Classification (NCBI taxonomy): domain Bacteria; kingdom Bacillati; phylum Actinomycetota; class Actinomycetes; order Kitasatosporales; family Streptomycetaceae; genus Streptomyces; species Streptomyces sp. NPDC001480. Next base: position 89,057 of record NZ_JBIAVX010000021.1, read on the forward strand.
AGCGGCTGTCCTCCTGCTGCAACACGGCCCATGAGCCGGTCTCGACGTCGACCAGGACGTCCTCGTCCTGCTGGCCTTGTTGCAGTTTCAGGTGCTGCGCGGTCGGCACGGCGAACTGTGCGACGAACCGGGTCGTCCAGTCCGTCAGGGCATCGGCGCCGACGATGGCCTCGCGCTCTTTGCCCGCGCTGATGTCGGGAAGCAGGCCGAGCGGGGGCGGCAGATGTGGGCGGGCGAGCATGAAACTGACGTGCCCGCCCAGCACCGGCCCGAACGCCGTGCCGTCCTCGTGGACGGTCAAACGAACCAGCTCGGAGGCGTTGAGCCAGCCGCCGATGGTGGTCAGGATCTGCCCTCCGGGCCGGGTCTGTTCGATCCAGGCCGCGGGCACCGTGCGTACTGCGCAGGTGGCAATGATCCGGTCGTACGGTGCGCCTTCGTCATCGCCGAGGAGGCCGTCCCCCGTCAGGAGGGTAGGCAACGTGCCGATCCGGCCGAGGGCTTCCCGCGCGTGCTGGGCCACGTCCTGGTCGTATTCGATGGACGTGACGTTCCCGCCGCTCATGCGTGCGCAGAGCACTGCGGTCGAGTAGCCGGTGCCGGTGCCGATCTCCAGCACCTTCATGTCCGGCTTCACCTGCAGGTCCTCGAGCATACGCAGCACGAGCGAGGGGAGTGTGCTCGAACTGGTCGGCTCCCGCATGATCTCGCCGCGGATGTCTGTCGGCTTGATCGTTCCGGCGATCTGCGTCACAAGGGATTCGTCGGCGTAGCAGGCGGACAGCCAGCCGTCCCCGTCCTCGAGGACGGGGGCCCAGGCGGTGGGTGATGAGCCGGGAACCACGCGGAAGAATCCGCTGCGGAGGAACTCGTGCCGGGGCACGGCCGCGGCGGCATGCTTCCACGGTTCTGTGCGCAGGGAGCCGCTGGCCGTCATGCTGTCGATGAGCTGCCGGAGGTGCTGTTCGTGGTCGCTCACGGCTTCCTTTCCAGTAGGTCGGCCAGGGCTGCGCACATCGGCAGACCGGTCTCTGGCTCCAGCCAGTACCACTGACCGGACGGGTTGCATTCCAGGAACCACCATCGCCCTTCGGTATCGAGCGCGAAGTCGAAAGCGCCGAAGAGGAGCCCGAAGTGGTCCATGTATGCGTGGAGGGCCAGCTCGATCTCCGCCGGCGCTGGCACGGGGGTGTAGTGCAGGCGGCTGTAGTCGGTCCGCCAGTCCAGGAGGTCGGAGTCGATGCGGACGCAGAACGTGCTGGGTCCGATGAGGGTTACGCGGATGTCTGCCGTCTTCGGCACGAGCTTCTGGAATAAGTGGGCGGTGCCGGCGACGCGGTCGTCGATGTCCTCGGTGGCCACCTCGGCGATCTTGACGACGGAGGAAACGTCGTCGACCTGATACACGGGGTTGTGGAGGGGCTTGTAGATCACGGGGCCATTGCGCTTGATGAAGGCCTTGGCGGCGTCGGGGCTGGACGTGATGAGTGTGGCCGGTACCCGAAGGCCCGCATGCGCCGCAGCGGCGAGCCCGGAGGGCTTGAATTCGGCGTCACCGATGTAGTGCGGGTGGTTCACATACCGGCAGTCGGGAAGGGACGCGATCACGCCTCCAAGGCCGTAGCGGACCTGGGTGATGGCGAACCGTGCGTCCTGCTCGTCGAGATGGGGGAAGGCGAAGCCGGTCGGGCGGCGGTAGTAGAGCGCGCGCACGTTGGCCAGGTCGGCAGTGCGGGACGGGGTGCTGAGGCGCCCCTGGATGCCATCCTGAGTGATTTCTGCCTCCACCGACAGTGATGCGGGGAAGTCCCCCGAGTCGAACCGCACGACCGGAATGCCCCGGTCGTGCAGCTCGCTGATCACCACATCGGCGGTGGGGTCGTACAGGCTGGTGACGACCAACACCGGACGCGGATCACTCACTGGTCGCTGTCGCTCCCGGTGTCGCTGTCCTGGGTGCTGCCGTTGCCGTCGGGGCTGGTGCCCGTCGACGGGCGGGTGCCGGTGCTGGTGCCGTGGCCGGGCATCTCCATCACCTGGCCGGAGCTGTCGAAGAACACGGCCGTCTGGGTGTCCGCGTTCAGCTCGACCCGGGCGTAGCCAGGGGCCATCGTCGGGTACGGCGCCATGCGGCTGATGCCCCACGGGACCGGGGTCGTGGTGCCCTGCGGGACCGCCGTGCTCGTGGGCAGACGGTCGGAGTGGACGAACATCCAAATGCTCCTCTGAGTCGCAGTTGCAAGGTGGTTGGGCGGGCCCGCTGCAGAGGTGGAGCCGGGGAGGCTTCGCGGGCCCGCCCGACGCCGGCCGCCTGTCCTTCAGGCTTGTGGCCGACCGGCGTGTCTTGCTCCCGGCGCGGGGTGGTGTCCGAGCCGTGGGGAATGCTTGGGATAGTCCGCCCCGCGCCGGGAGTCTTGCCCTGTCCGGTGGCCTGGGACCTTTGTCGACCCGGGCCACCAATCAGGCGGAGGTCCTCCACACAGTCGGGACGGGATCCGCCCCGACTGCAGGAATCTGGCCGTGCGCGTCGACGCCTGGAGGTGTTCCCGTCGACGAGCAGTCTCAAGCGGTGATGCGGAGCCGGGCCGCGAACCTGGCATGCGGAGTCGGCTCGGGCCGGAACTGCGTTAGCACGTCGCGGAGAGGCCTCGTGGGGACGAGCCGGTCGCTTGCCGACGGCCGCAACCAGTACGGGCCGGGCGGAACTCTGCGGTTCAGGGACGGCAGAGTCATCGTGTGCGGAGCTCCCAGGCACACGGCGTGGGCGTGCGGCTCCCACTGGAGGCAGGATCCGGGCGGGACCAGCCAGTAGAACCATCCGTTGTCGGGGTCTTCGATGATGGGCCCGCAGCCGCCCTGGACCTGGTCCATGAGGGCCACGGCTGAACGTGCTTGAAGACCTGCGCTGGTGACAACGACATCGAAGAGGTTTCCCCCGAGGCGCATCCGGGTGTCACGGCTGGCTTCGACCGCCATGAGGGTGCGGATCATCGCGGCGAGATCTGCCATGTCGGCGGCCGGCGCGTGGGCCGGGCCGGCGGACTCGATCATATGTTGCATCACGTCGGCGCCGGTCGGCACGGTCGCGGCGCTCACAGGTCCACCTGTCCCGGATACATGGTGGCACGCACGGTCTTGCCTTTGCCCTTAGGGCTGGCGAAGCAGGTGAGGGTCACGCCCTGGCGTGTGATCTCCCGCAGGCCGCGTCCAAGTTCGCCGGCGATGGCCTTGTCGAAGTCGGGGAACGTGGGGTTCGGGTCCGTGACGTCGATGAGTAGCTCGTGGGCCTCAGTGATGCTGAGGCAAGCGCCGAGGTGCTGTCCGGCCTTCCCGGGGGTGAGGGCATGCTGTACGGCGTTGTCGGTGAGGACGTGCAGGACGTCGATCGCAAGGTGGTGATTGCCAGGCCAGTTCAGCACGGTGAGCAGTGTGCGAGCCTGGACGCGGGCTAACCCCGGGGCGCTGGGATCGGCTGGGAGATGCACGGGGATCTGGCTCAGGACCGGAGCGGTCACCGCGGCGGGTTCCATGTCGGGGGGTCCTTCGGTCGGGGAGAGGGTGCACCAGGTCGTTGTGCCGTCGTCGCTGACGCCCCAGGCGTCGGCCAGGGATTGGACTAGGAGGAGGCCGCGGCCGCTCTCCTCGGCGGGGCCGGCGCAGCGGCGGACGGGGCGATGGGGGGAGCCGTCGTTCACCTCGATCACGAGGTGGTCGCCCTGGAGGTAGACGCGGACGCCGACGTCAACGCCGCTGGCGTGGCGGAGGGCGTTGGTCGCCAACTCGGTGAGCAGCAGCTCCGCTGTCTCTGCAAAGTCGGGGCGGCCCCAGTGGGTGAGGCCAGCGCGGACGATGCGGCGAAGCCGCCGCGGCCATGCACTGTCTACCTCGGACAGGCCGCCGTTGTCCGGGTCAGGGTGGCGCTCGATGGACATCTCGAGGGCTAATCCTGCGCGTCCGCAGCCTCTTGGTTCATCGGCGGCGCCGGGGGCGCATCGACGGGTGCGCTCCTGGTCCGCGAGGGGGGTCGTCATGGTCGGCTCCATGTCGAAAAGGCCAGTGACGACATAGTGGGCCCATAACTAGGCCCCAACTATCACGAGTTACTGATAGTTGGGGCCAAAGCCTGACGTTGTGTAACTGGCGGTTAGGCAACCTGCCCGGTTCCGCTGCTCAGCCACGATCCATACGACAGGAAGCTCTCCGGCAGTCGGCGGTGGGCCGCCTCAAGTCCGGCATACGTCTCCCGCACGGTGGGGTGGTACTTAGCTTGCTGCGGGGCCGCCTTCCGCGCCTGAAGAAGGCTCTTGAAGGAGCCTTCCAGATCATTGGTCCACATCTGCGCGCGAGCGACCTCGGCGTAGTGGTGGCTCGTCCTGGACCTGGGCCAATTCTGAGGGATGGTGAGGTCAGTGGTGGCCTCGACCGCTTCGCCGTACTGGTCGAGTTCGGCGAGAACAGAGACGCGGTGAACCTGAACGTTAGTGGGGCCAAAGGTGAGGTAATGGACCTTGACTGCTTCCCCGGTCATCCCGGCGATCCGCTCGGCCTCTTGCAGGTGGGACAGTGCCTTGTCCTGGTCGTGTGCGCGGCCGGCCATCACAGCGCCGCCGAGGTGGAGCTGTCCGGTGACGACTTTGCGTTCATGGGATTCATCTGCCTGCCCGAGCGTGGACAGTCCCCTTGCGACGAGGCGCTGGCCGATCTCGAACTTACCTTCCCGCAGGTAAGAGAGCGCGCGCAGGTACTGATTCATGCCGCCGAGGACAGCATCGGATCCTCGCTGCGCCGCCCAGTCCATGCGGGCGAGTGCGAGCTGGGCGAGGTCTGAGAACCCAAGCTTGGTAGCCACGTCGTAAGCCGTGCGGTAGAACGACGCGAGCGTCAGCCACCCCTCCGTGCTCTTCAACGAGTGGGCCGCAGTAGTGCCCTCCGTGATCAGACCAGCGACGTTGCTGGCGGCCTTCTTGATCTCGCCCGCGCGAACGGCCACCAAGAGGGCCTCGGCGTCGTCGCGTAGTTCCTCCAGTCGCCGCGGTCGGACATCCGGGTCGACCCCGAGGTCATAGACGTCCAGGGACTCCCTGATAGGCCTTATCAGAACGTCGAGTTCGTCGGCCCTCAAATCGTCGGCATAAGGCTGGCCCACCACCGTGGCGACCTCGATTCGCAGGCCGCGGGCGAAAGCTGCGATCACGTGGGGGGTGGCAGCGATGACACCCTGCTCTGTCTTCGTGTACGTGCTGTACGGGATTCCCGTCAGGTCCGTGACGGCCCTTTGAGTGAGATGGCGTTCACGGCGCAGCCGCGCCATGCGCACGCCGATGTGGTCTTCGGGCAGAGCGTGCATACTGGCTCCTGTTCTGCTTCGACACCAGAACGGTACCCCGCGATCGGCTTCGCGGGGCGCGGCGGAACCCCGCTCCTCCCCCGTGGAGCGGGGTTCCGCCGTTGGCGGCCCTCGGCGAAGAACGCCAGGCCGCGAACGCTGTCAGAGCCTGTGACGTGATCATTCGCAAGAGCCTCGCGCGGGTCTGTGTAGGGGTCCCTGACCGATGACGGGTGTCGATGTCTTCTAGCCATCGAGGACGGAATGGGCTGCCTCAGTCCACGTCCGGCGCCTGGGTGCCGTCGGATGCGGTACTGGTCCCCGAGCGCCCAGGCGGTGGGCCGGCAGGAAGCGCTGAAAAATGCTGGCAGCTGCGAACGCAGCCGACGGATGGGTGCTCGCGATTGACAGGGCTTTCCCATAAGCGGCGTTGGCCTCGTACTGCAGTTTGCGCGCACGGTAGAGGTCCCCGATGTCGATATACACCAAGCAGGAGGACCGGTGGTCCTTTTCTGCTTCATAGCACGCAAGCGCTCGGCGGAGTTGTGTCTCGGCCCCTGTGTAGTTCGCCTGCTGAAGGTCGGCAAGACCGAAGTACCGGTAGAGTTCAGCTATGCCGTGTGTCGCGCCGAGCGCTTCGCCGCGGTCCCGTGCCTGTGTGAGCAGTTTCTGACCTTCACTCTTCTCACCGTTACGGATGGCGAGGACGCCGAGCCGACGCAAAGTCCCGACGATCTCGGCCTCATCGCCGACCCGGCGGAACGCGGTCAGGGCCACGTCAAAATACCGCTGTGCCTCCGTGTCATCGCCCGCGAGGACCCAAAGGTCACCAATGCCCCGCTCAATGCGGGCCGCGTCCGCGGACCCCGTGCGGACCCAGCCGCGCGCCTCCTTGTAGAAGAAGTGCGCATCCGACCACCAGCCAAGGTCCGCCATCGCCCGGCATATCTGGTCGTTGACCAGCAGGGCCTCACGCAGTTCGCCCGCCTCCTTCAGGTGGTGGCGCACCTGCAGCAGCGCGGCGGTCGGGCTTCCAGGCGCATCGTCACCTCGCCAATAGGCCGCGGCACGCAGGTGCGCGTCGGCCACATCAGCCGGCCACATCCACAGCAGAAGACCAGCCAACCAGCGGTCGACGAGGTAGCGGTCGTCCGCCCGGGCGACCAGGCCCGCTGCACAGAGGCGGTCCAGCGCGGTGCCGAGAGGCACACCGGAGTCCGGTGCCTCGAACGCATCGGCTCCGACCGGCTTTCTGAACACCGCTACATCGAGCAGCAGCCGCCAGTCAGCGTCCATGAGGAGATCGGGCAGACCAGCCACATCAGCTGCCTCGTCGATGGCAGACTCAATAAGTCGATCCACCGTGCCATTCCCAACCAGCGGCCCCTGACTGGCCCGCATTGCGACCCGCTGGTAAATGCCCGGATGTCCGCCGACCGCCCGCAGGATTCGGCTCTGCGCGTCAGCATCCAGGGTCGCCAACCGTCGGGCGAGCAAGCGCGCCTCGACAGGGTGCAGAGGTCCGACTTGATGCCGGTGTATTCGCGGGGTACCAGGAAGCGCGAACCGCCGCCGGGCGGTGAGAACCAGCGGCGTCGTCGGCGTGAGCTGGGTCCAGGCGGTGAAGAACCAGGAGAGTTGCTCGTCGGCGAGTAGCCAGTCGGCTTCACCGGGTGTCCTCGGTGGCAGGAGCGCGGCGTCGGGCACATTGGCGAGCAGCAGTACCGGGCCGTTTTGCAGCACCGGCCGAATTGCGTCGAGGTAACGGAACCAAGAGCCGACGCCTAGCCACGGAGCCAGACCCAACGCACCTGCGATGCAGTCAAGGACACCGCCGACGCCTCTGTCGCAGCGGACACGGACAATCTGCGGCGCTCCAGACATCCGTTCGGCGAGCGCATTGGCCAAGCTGCGCACCCCGCTGCCGCCGAGGCCGTGCAGCATTACGTGCGGCTCCTGTGACTCGAGGACTCGCTTCAACGTACGGAGGTTGGCGCGTCGACCGACGAAGGGAATACGGGCCGTTCGCTGGGTGACCGGCCGCTCGGCGGGCATGTACAGGGGGCCGGGATCTGCACCGGCGAACAGCGTCGGCACCCACCACTCCACCTGTGCCCAGCCCGGTGCCGTCCGCTCGGCCTGCGCTCTCGCCTGTTCCAGGTCCTGGCGGGCCTGGGTGAATGCCGTCAGCGGATCGACGGCGGGGTCTGCGGCAAGTAACTGGTAGAACATGCCCGCGAGTTGGGTCGCATAGAGGTCATTTACCGAAGCGGTCATAGCCAGGACGGTCGGTACCCCGTGCCGGATCAGTTCCCTGGCCATCCCCCGGAACTCATCTGAGTCCTCGCTACCAGCCTTCATGCCCAACCCTGTAGAGCACGCCGAAAGTACGACGAGGGGTGGTACGTGTCCGGAGGACAGCAAGGATGCGGCGAAGCGGGCGGTGGACACGTAGTCGGGGTAACCCTCGTCGTCCTCCAGTACCAGCAACCCGGGTGCGGCGTGAGCCGTCACGTGCAGAACATGGAACGTTCCACTACGCAACCTCGCTTCGATCGCAGCGAGGGAACCCCACTCCTCTTTCTCGAACTCTGCTCCCTGACCACCGTGCACCGCGGGATCGGTCGCAGACAGCAGCCGGTCGACCTCGGCCTCGTAGTCCAACCGCGTCACGCCGCCGAGCTCAGGGCTGGCGACGACGGCGAGGATCCGTAACGGCCCAGCAGTCGGCACCGTCGCCATCTGGGACCGGGCCGACAACGCGCGGAACACCTGCACCCGCCGGTCGAGCGCGAACGGCTCCGACTCCCCTGGCAGTACCGTCATCTCCCACGGCAGGTCGGCAAGGACGGGGTCCTCGACCTCGACCGCGAGTCGCAGCACTTCCCCCGCTCGCAACGCCACACCGAGAGCGGCGCCGACGTCCCCGGCGAGGAAGTACTCTCCCAGCCGATTGCCGAGCCGGTCGAGGGCTGCCACATATCGCTCGACCGGCTCGTCAGTCGCTACTGTGCCGACGCCTGCCCTGCGCCGCGCCTTCGCCACCGCCCGCAACTCCGCGTCGATCTCGGCCCGTTCCCCGCCTGGGCGGTGCCGCGACATCACGCCGACATGCTCGAACGCCACCTCGTCGGCGGTGATGCGCAGCCGCGCGGGAACACCCATATACGCAGACTAGAGTCACATGCCGTGATCTGACCCCATTTTGCGACAATCGAGCCAGACCTGGGTGATCAGCCGTCATGGCCCTCGGCCCCCGCTGACCGATCAACCTGCCGAATGCAGCGGACGGACGGCTCACCGCGCTCCCGCTCCCGACGCCGCTCGTTCGTCTTCTCCTTCTGCGAGCAGCCAGGGCATCGTGCCGGGCAGCCTCGCGGCCGTGATGGGTCTGTCAATCGAGCGGTGTAACTGGGGTAGTTGGGGTTACTGACGGGCTGCAGAGAGGCGGCCGGGGAACAGGAGCCTGTGGCGAGGGGCGGGGCTTGCCGGCGGGCTGGCTGCGAGCGGCGTCTGTGGCCGGCGTGGAAGTGTTCCTCTGGTGGGCAGGGTGGCCGCCCGGTGTGACCGGCATCGGCGATCGCTCCTGGGGCGGGTGACGGACGGCTGGCGGATTTGGATGGTGGCGCCGTGCCGGGCATTGATCATTTTAGGTGGTTTGTCGGTGCCTGCTGCTACAGCAATTCCTCGTCAGAGAGCTGAGGTTGACGGCCCGCGATGACCCGGAGGAGGAAGCGGTGGACAAGGCACCTGAGGAGTACCACTTCGTTCGGCGGCACCTGCGGCGCAACCCGCGCCCGCAGGGCAAGAAACTCAGCGGCTGACTGATCGCCGGGCTGATCGCCGTGGTCTGGTTATGGGGGCAGGTCTTCGGCTTCGGCGCGTCGGCTTCCGGCAGCACACCCGCGCCCGGGCCGTCGGCCACCCTAGCGACGCCGGCCCCCGCGGGGCATTGATGGGCCGCACCACGTTCCGGGTGCGCTGCCCACGCGGCCGGGCCGAGCAGCTGGCTGCCTGCACGGTGGCGGCGGCTGTGGGATGGGTGGTGGCGCGAGCGGCGGTAGCGGCCGGTCAGGCGGTAGTGCGGTGGTGGCCGCTGCTCGCCGCGGCGGCGGCCATGTTCGCGGTCTGGGGGCTGTGGCGTGCGGTGCAGGCGGGCCGCCGCCGGCGGGAGCAGGCCCAGCGCCTGGCCCGGCTGCGGCTGACCTTGGCGGACCTGGACGCGCTGGGTGACCGGGAGTTCGAGTACGCGCTGCGTGATCTGCTCATCAGGGACGGGTGGACGGCCCGGCAGGTCGGCCGTGCAGGCGACCAGGGCGCGGACGTCATCGGACGCCTGGTCGTCCAGGCCAAACACACCCGCGTCGGCTCTCAGGTGATGTACCAGCTCAAGGGAACAGCAGGGCCCGCCCACGGCGCACACGCCGCCGTCGTGATCACCAACGGCCCTGTCACCCGCGACGCCAAGGAGTGGGGCCGGCGTCACCACATCGGCTGGGTGGACAGAGACCGCCTGGCCCAGTGGGCCCAAGACCCACTCCGGGCACCTCTCCCCGTCTTCGGCACCGGCCCTTGCACCGCTGCCGTTTGCCAGCGCCGGCTGCCGGGCCCGACGGATGGGCTGTTTTGGCCCTCTGCCCAATGTGCTCGCCGCACCTTTGGCCGATCCGTACAACCGTGGGTCTTCGCCCCTCCGCATCATCAAGGGCCAGACAAAACCCGGAGGCGGAGGAGCGGTGTGATGGGAAGTGTGGGGACCCGGCCATCGGCCGGACAGGAGAGAACACGTACCGGCCGGCTCACCCGGCGGCAGGCCATGGGGACGCTGGTCGGAGAAGCGGCGGCGAGCCCCCTGAAGCGGACCATGGGCGTCGCCCAGCTGACCCTGCTCAGCGTGGGGGCGACCCTCGGCACCGGCATCTTCGTGGTGCTCGGGCAGGCCGTGCCCGAGGCGGGGCCCGCCATCGTCGTCTCCTTCGTCCTCGCCGGAGTCACCGCCCTGTTCTCGGCGCTGTCGTACGCCGAGCTGGCAGGCATGATCCCCGGCTCCGGATCGTCCTACAGCTACGCCTACGCCACCCTCGGGGAGCTGGTCGCCTGGGTGTGCGGGTGGTGTCTGATCCTGGAGTACGGGGTGTCGGTGGCCGCCGTCGCCGTGGGCTGGGGGCAGTACGTCAACGAGTTGCTGAGTCTCGTGTTCGGCGTGACCCTTCCCGACTCGCTGAGCGCCCCGCCCGGCACGGGCGGCGTGCTCAACATTCCGGCCGCCCTCATCGTCGTCCTCGCGATGGTGGTGCTGCTGCGCGGCGCGAGGGAGAGTGCCGTCGCCAACACCGTCATGGTCGCCGTCAAGATCGCCGCGCTCGTGCTGTTCTGCGCGGTCGCGTTCACCGCCTTCCGGGCCGGGAACTTCCATCCCCTCTTTCCTCTCGGCGCCGCCGGGATGAGTTCCGGAGCGGCCTCCCTCTTCTTCTCCTACATCGGCTTCGACGCGGCCTCCACGGCCGGCGAGGAGGCCCGAAACCCGCAGCGGGACCTGCCCCGCGCCATCATCCTGTCCCTCGTCCTCGTCACAGCCCTGTACGTGCTCGTCGCAGTCGCCGCGCTCGGCGCGATGCCCTGGAAGCAGTTCGCGGGGACGGAGGCGACGCTGAGCGAAGTGCTGGTGCGGTCCGTCGGCGGTGGGAACCTGTGGCCGATCCTGCTGTCCATCGGGGCCGTGGTCGCCACCACCAGCGTGGTGCTGACCGTGCAGTACGGGCAGATCCGTATCCTGTTCGCCATGTCCCGGGACGGCCTCGTGCCCCCGCTGTTCTCCCGCGTCCACCCGCGCACCGGTGTGCCCCGCGCCAACACCGTGATCGTCTCCTCGTTCATCGCCGTCCTCGCCGCCCTCGTCCCGCTCGGCAGCCTCGCCGATGCCACCAGCATCGGCACACTCTTCGCGTTCATGCTGGTCAATCTGGCCGTCGTGCTGCTGCGTCGGCGCAGCCCCGATGCCCCGCGCTCCTTCCGGGTGCCGTTCTCCCCGTTCACCCCGCTCCTCGGGGTCGGCTTCTGCGTCTACATGCTGGGCAGCCTCGGCACCGACACCTGGGCGGCGTTCGGGGCGTGGATGGCGGCCGGGCTCGTGCTCTACGGCCTCTACGGCATCCGGCACTCCAGGCTTGACCGGCAGCAGGACCTCGCATGACCCACTCCCTGGACCTCACCGCCGGCGTGGTCACCCTCACCCGCGCCCTGATCGACCTGCCGTCCGAGAGCGGCCGGGAGGCGGAACTGGCGGACGCCGTGGAGGCGGCCCTGCGGGCGCTGCCCCACCTCACTGTGGGGCGGGTCGGCAACTCCGTCGTCGCCCGCACCGGTCTCGGCCGCCCCGAACGGGCACTGATCGCCGGGCATTTGGACACCGTCCCGGCCGCCGGAAACCTGCCGTCCCGGCTCGCCGACGGCAGCGTGCACGGGCTCGGCGCCTGCGACATGAAGGGCGGGGTCGCCGTGGCGTTGCGGCTGGCCGCCGGGATCCTGGAGCCGGTCCGCGACGTCACGTACGTCTTCTACGAGTGCGAGGAGGTCGAGGGCGACAGGAACGGGCTCGCCCGCATCGGCGCCGAGCGCCCGGCCCTGCTCGCCGACGCCGGCCTCGCGATCCTCATGGAACCGTCCGACGCCGGCGTCGAGGCCGGCTGCCAGGGCACCCTGACCGCCGACATCGTGGTCGAGGGCGCCCGCGCGCACACCGCCCGCGCCTGGCAGGGGGTGAACGCCGCGCACAAGGCAGCCCGGGTGCTGCAGCGGTTGGACGACCACACGCCCGAGCGGGTGGTGATCGACGGGCTGGAGTACCGGGAGGGGCTGAGCGCGGTCGCCGTGCGGGCCGGGGTCGCCGGGAACGTCGTGCCCGACGAGTGCGTCGTCACCGTCAACTGCCGCTTCGCACCGAGCCGTTCGGTCGAGGAGGCGGAGGCGTACGTGCGCGGACTGTTCCCGGAGTACGAGGTCCGCGTCACCGAGGTCGTTCCCGGGGCCCCGCCCCACCTGGACCGGATCGGCGGGCTGGCCCGCGCGCTGGGCGCCGAGCCGAGGGCCAAGCTCGGCTGGACGGACGTGGCCCGCTTCGCCGCGCTCGGCGTGCCCGCACTCAACTACGGCCCCGGGGACCCGTCGCTCGCCCACACGGCCGGGGAGCACGTCCCCGTCGAACATCTCGAGCGGTGCGAGAGCAGGCTCAGGGCGTGGCTGAGCTGAGCCCCGCGAGCGCCCTCAACTGAAGCCACAGCAGCAGTCGTTCGTCGGGGTCGTCCAGGTCGACCCCGGCGTGCTGCTGCAGCTGCCGGAGGCGGTAGCGGCAGGTGTTGGGGTGCACGGCGAGGAGTCGCGCCGCGCCCGCCATGTCACAACCGGCGTCGAACCAGCAGACCAGCGTGCGGGCGTACTCCGTGCCGTGCTCGGTGTCGTACGCCAGCACCCGCCGCCACGCCCCCGCGTTCAACTCCCGGTGTTCGCGCATCACTTCGGCCAGACGCAGCAGCGTGACCCGGGGCCGGACCTCGTCCACGGTGGCCACCGGCAGCCGGGCGTCCAGCACCCGCAGCACCAGGTCGGCGTCCGCCCGCGAGCCGGGCAGCCCGGCCGCGCCCGGCACGACCTCGCCCAGCGCCGCCCGCACCGGCACGCGCAACGCCTGCCCGGCCCGAGCCACGATGTCCTCGGCCAGCTTCCTGTGCCGTTCGCCAAGACCGGGCAGTACGGCGTACACCACCCCGTCGAGCAGCACGCACGCGTGCCGTCCGTAGCGGGCCTCGCACTGCAGGCGCACGACGTCCAGCAGGCGCAGCGCGGTGCGCTCGGCGTCCGGGACACTCGCGGCGGAGTCCAGGACGAACGCGGCCGCCCGGGCCGGCCCGCCGACGCCCAGGCGGGCGGCGGCCGTCGCCGGGTCCGGTGCCGTGCCGTCCAGCAGGCGGCGCAGCAGGTCGCTACCCCGGTGCCGGGCCAGCTCCCGGGCGGCACGCGCCCGCAGCAGGAGCAGCGCGGCCGTGGTGGCGCCCTGGGCAAGGGTGTCCTCCGCGTCCGGCGCGAGCGAGCCGCCGTCGACCACCCACACCGAGCCCAGCGTCTCCCCGCCGGCCCGTACCGGCATCGCCAGCCGGGGCAGGTCCGAGCCGGTCAGCGCGGGCAGCCGCAGCGGCCGGTCGGCGGCGAACAGGCGCCGGTACTGTTCGGTGTTGTCCGCGCTGGCCGGCACCTGGCGGCCGAGGATGCCCTGCCGGCGGTCCTCGTCCACCGGCTGCCCGGAGACGGTCGAGTAGGCGAGGATCCGCTGGCGTGGGTCCTCGATGGCGGTGGCGCCGCCGGTGGCCGTGGCGATGGCGTCGGCCAGCGCGAACAGGTCGCCGAGCCCCAGATCGGCGGTGGCCGCGGCGGGCCGGGCGGCGATGGCGGAGGCCAGCAGCAGGTGGACATGGTGCCAGGCGGCGTCCTCGGCGACCGACAGCAGCGCCACGCCGTGGTCCTCGGCCTCCGCGACCGGGCCGTCGGCCCCCCGCACCACCACGCCGGTCAGCTCCGCCTGCGCGGCCGCCCGCAGCAACGGGCCCGCGTCCGCCGCCCGTGTTCCGACCGCCAACAGCAGCGCTCCGGGCAGCCGAGGGAGCGGGGTGTGACCGTCGTAGAGCAGGACCTCGGTGACCGGCGCTCCGCAACCGGCCCGGGCGGTGTGCAGGCGCAGGGTGGGGCCGCCGACGACGTCCAGAAGATCGCCGAGGGTGCAGGCGTCCATGGCGGGTCCTTGGGGAGGTGATTGGCTGATGGTGAAACGACAGTACGCATCCGTTGGCCGCTCCCACAACACTGCGGGTGCGTCGCCTGGCGACACTCGTGCCATGACAGCAGGAGTCACCATCCGTACCGTCCACAACGTCACGGGGTTCGCGGCCGTGTCCGACTACTTCAGCGACGTCTGGCAGACCCCCCGCACCGCCCCGCCCTATCCGCCCGAGGTCCTGCACAGCCTGGTGCATGCCGGGGGTGCCGTGCACGCGGCCTACGACGGCCCGCGCCTCGCCGGGGCGTCCGTGGCCGTGCCCGGTCCCGAGCGCAGCACGTACTCGCTGGTCGCCGCTGCCGACCGGGGGCTCGGACGGCAGGTGAAGCAGGCCCAGCGGGACTGGGCGGCCGGGCTCGGCGCCCGCACCATGCGCTGGACGTTCGACCCGCTGGTCGGTCGCAACGCCCGCTTCAACCTGGTCAAGCTGGGTGCCGTCGGCACGGAATACCTGGTCGACTTCTACGGCCCCATGGCTGACGGCGTGAACGACGGTGACGAGAGCGACCGGCTGACGGTGACCTGGGATCTGACCGCGCCGAGCGAGCCGTCCGGCGTCGACAGCCACGGGCCCGTCGTCCGCATGGCTCCGGACGGCGGCCCGCTCGCCCGCCGGGACCCGGACGGCCGGCACCTGTGGTGCCGCGTCCCCGACGACGTCGTCAAGCTGCGCGCCGCGGAGCCCGCCCTGGCGCTGCGCTGGCGGTACGCCGTGCGCGAGGTGTTCCTCGATGCCTTCCAGGAGGGGTTCCGGGCCACCGGGATGTCCCGCGACGGCTGGTACACGCTCTCGCACGAGGAGGCAGCGGCGTGAAGCTCGAACGCGTCGACATCGTGCACGTCGCGATCCCGCTCGTGACCCCCTTCCGCACCTCCTTCGGCACGATGACCACGAAGGACACCTTCCTGCTGCACGTCGTCACCGACGAGGCGGAGGGCTGGTCGGAGTTCGCCGCCGACCCGGAGCCGCTGTACTGCTCGGAGTTCGTCGCCGGAGCCGAGATCGTGCTGCGCGACTTCCTGCTCCCCCGGGCGGCCGCCCTGCCGCACCTCACCACGGCCGCACTGGCCCCGGCGCTGGCGAAGGTCAAGGGGCACGAGCTGGCGAAGGCGGCCCTGGAGACGGCGGTACTCGACGCCGAGCTGCGGGCCTACGGCATGCCGCTCGCCACCTACTTGGGCGCCGTACGGGACCGAGTGCCCGCCGGGGTCTCCGTCGGCATCAAGAACTCCGTTGCCGAGCTGCTGGACGACGTCGAGCGCTACCTCGCCGAGGGCTACGTCCGCATCAAGCTGAAGATCGAGCCGGGCTGGGACGTCGAGCCCGTCCGCGCGGTCCGCGAGCGCTTCGACGCCGCGCTGCCCCTGCAGGTCGACGCGAACACGGCCTACACCCTCGCGGACGTGGAGCATCTGCGGCGGCTCGACGAGTACGGGCTGCTGCTGATCGAGGAGCCGCTGGAGGAGAACAACCTGCACGGCCACGCCCAGCTGCAAAAGCGGCTGCGCACCCCGGTCTGTCTGGACGAGTCCCTGCACCACGCACGGGACACCGCCGCCGCGATCGCCATGGACGCCTGCCGGGTGGTCAACGTTAAGCCGGCCAGGGTCGGCGGCTACCTGGAGGCCCGCCGCGTCCACGACGTGGCGCAGGCGCACGGGGTGCCGGTGTGGTGCGGCGGCATGCTGGAGACGGGCATCGGCCGCGCCCCCAACCTCGCTCTGGCCGCCCTGCCCGGATTCACCCTCCCCGGCGACACCTCCGCCTCCTCCCGCTACTTCGCCGAGGACATCACCGAGCCGTTCGTCCTCGACGGCGGCCATCTCCCGGTCCCGGACACCCCCGGCATCGGCGTGGAGCCGCTGCCCGGGGCCCTGCGCCGGTTCACCAGGGAGCGGCGGCCCCTGTACCCGGCATGAGGCGATGCCCAGGCGGCCCGTCAGATCGATCCCGTGCTCTCGCGGCTCACAGTTCCGGCGTTCATCGACTGGGACCTTTCTACGGGGGGCGCGCGTGTCCACGACATCGCTCATGTCTGCCGGCACCCTCCATCACCTGCCCTGTCGGGGCGGGCCCCGGGCGTCGCGCGCTTCGGCCTGTCGGGCGGGACGGCCTTTCGGCGGTTCACCGAGTGGACCGAGCCTTGCTCGTCGCGGGCAAGGTGGCCGTGTACCCGTGTCCAGCAGGTCGGTGTCCGCGCTCTCGGGGCCCCATTCCATGCATTTGTGCAGGGTCCGCTTGCCGGCAACGGTGCTGCTGTCGGCTGGTTCTAAAACATAGGGGGGCACCGAGAAGGTGGTGCAGGTGGCATCTTCCGCAAGGCCGCCCTCGCCGGGCGGTCATTCGCCACCCCCGACGACATCGCCCAGGCCACGACCCTCGCAACCGACCAGCTCAACTCCCGTGCCTGTCCCTGGATCTGGGGTCGAACCGCACCACCAACCCGCTCTCTACGACGCCGATATGTGTACCTCCTTTGAGGAATGCAGCACTAGTAGTGCCTGGTCAGGTCCACTCGCCGGTGGCGTGTCCGTTTGATCGCTTGTTCCGTTGACCTGTTGTGATGGGTGGGGAGCTGGCCGCGGTCCGGTGTGATCTGGAGGACTTCGCGGCGGAGATGTTCGAGCCGTTCGCGCGGGCGGATCAACGCCGGTGGGGAACGGTCTATCTGCGGGGCCTGCTGCTGGACGGGCGGCGCAAGCCGGTGGAACCGATGGCCGCCCGCCTGGGTGAGGACGGCAACCGGCAGGCCCTGGCGAACTTCATCACCACCAGCCCGTGGGACGCGGCGCATGTCCGCGCCCGCCTCGCCTGGCGGATACAGCACGTGATCAAACCGACCGGGCTGATCGTGGATGACACCGGCTTCCTCAAGGACGGGGACGCCTCGGCGTGCGTGGCCAGGCAGTACACCGGCACCGCGGGCAAGGTCACCAACTGCCAGGCCGGGGTGTCCCTGCACCTGGCCTCCGACGATGCGTCGGCTGCTGTCGACTGCCGTCTGTTCCTGCCCGAGAGCTGGGATCCCGCCTCGCCCAAGGCCGATC
This sequence comes from Streptomyces sp. NPDC001480, assembly GCF_042894725.1. NCBI lineage: Bacteria > Bacillati > Actinomycetota > Actinomycetes > Kitasatosporales > Streptomycetaceae > Streptomyces > Streptomyces sp. NPDC001480. Next base: position 106,258 of record NZ_JBIAVX010000021.1, read on the forward strand.
GATCCGGGCAAGGTGGCCCGCCACACCACGTGCGGCATCCCCGCCGACGTCGGCCATGTCGAGAAGTGGCAGCTGGCCCTGGACATGATCGACGAGACCAGGTCGTGGGGCATCGACGTCCCGCTCGTCGTCGCCGACGGCGGCTACGGCGATACCGCAGCCTTCCGCCTCGGCCTGGAAGAACGCGGGCTCACCTACGCCGTCGGCATCTCCACCACGACCACCGCCCACCCGGAAACGGCACGGCCGCACACCCCGCCCTACGGCGGCCGCGGCCCCAGGCCCCAGCCCACCTACCCCGAGGCGGCCCAGACGGTGAAGAAGCTGGTCATCGAGGCCGGTAAGCAGGCCGCCCGGCCGGTGCAATGGCGGGAAGGATCCCGGCCCGGCAGCGGCCGCAGCGGGGTGAAGCGCATGTACTCGCGGTTCGTGGCCCTGCGGATCCGTCCCGCCGGACGCGAGATCCGCAAAGCAGCCGACGGCCCGGAACTGCCGGTGCCCTGGCTGCTGGCCGAATGGCCCGCCAACCAGCCCGAACCCGTCCAGTTCTGGCTCTCCAGCCTGCCCGCCGACACCCCGCTGGCCACCCTCGTGCGCACCGCGAAACTGCGCTGGCGCATCGAGCACGACTACCGCGAGATGAAGCAGACCCTGGGACTTGCCCACTTCGAAGGCCGCACCTGGAGAGGCTGGCACCACCACGTCACCCTGGTCTCCGTCGCACACGCCTTCTGCACCCTCCAGCGCATCACCCGGTCCCCAAAAGGGACGGCGCCGGCCTGAGCCTCTACAAGGTCGCCCGCGAACTGCAGTTACTCCTCGCGGTCTGGACCGGCGCCTGCCCCACCTGTCAGCGCGACATGCCAGAGCCGATATCCACCTGACCAAGCACTACTAGACAGTTGGCCTCTCGCCGCTTCGGCGCTCGGAGATCACATGCCTGAGCTGAACGACGCCCGTCACGACGGTTGCGATCAGAGACCCTGTGACGATGACAGCCAGGCAGGCAAGCATCGGATTCACCCAGCTTGGAACTAGGTCATACGAGGCGTTGCACATGTTATGCAAAGGGAACGGCCCCGAGGGCTGCGGACCAATCCCCTGCCGGTAGCTCTCGTCAAAGCGTTGTCCCTTCCCGAGAGTGCAAGTCTCCGCCACGTCAAGGCCACCGGATAACGCTCCCCACAACCAGGTAGGTACGAGCACCGTGCCCGCGACTATCGAAGATCCGCACCAGAAGCCCGGGTTCCACCGAAGACGAGCCTTACCGAAGACCTTCATGACCTTGCCCTCCTCCCCATAGGTGCTGGACACCTGAATCTAGTGCTCTGACCCCGGATATGTTCGCCGGGCTGCGGCCGGGGCTGGTCTGGCGCCTATGGGGCTGCGATCTTGTGATCATGGGGACGCATGTTCTGGAGGCTGACGAGGTTGATCGGCCGGCGCTGGTCCTGGTGCACGGTGCCGGGCAAGGCGGTCTGGCTTTGTTCACGAGTTGCGTCGTCAGTTGTGCACGGGTTTGGGAGGCACCCAGATCCACGGTCGGGTGATGTTCACGAGTTTTGGCTCTGGCCCAACTTCTGTGAAGTTGAATCGCTACTCGCCGTCCGAGGGCGCTGGTCCCGGTAAACCGGCAGGTCAACGACTTACCCCGAACTGGACAGGAACCGGGGTGACGTGGGTTCACAGAAGTTGGGCCAGAGCCCGAGTTTTGAAGTCAGTGGGGTTCTTGCCACGGCAGCATCGAGATGCTCCTGGTGAAAGGCCCTGGTCATGCCGCAGATGTCGAAGGTCGAGCTGTACGCCGCGATCCGGCGCGACCACCGCGACGGCATGGCGATGAGGGAGATCGAGCGCAAGTACAACGTGTCGTGGCGGACGGTCCGCAAGGCGGTGGACTCGGTCTGGCCGGAGCCCAGGAAGAAGCTACCGCCGCGGCATTCGGCCTTGTATCCGTACAAGGAGGTGATCGACGGGATCCTGCGGGTGGACCTTGACGCACCGCGCAAGCAGCGGCACACGGTCACTAGGCTCTTCCACCGCCTGGTCGAAGAGCACGGCGCCGCTGTGTCCTACCCGATGGTCCGCCGCTACGTCGCGGACCGGAAGCCACAGATCCTGGTGGAGTCGGGCAAGGCCCCCATCGAGGCGTTCGTCCCGCAGACCCACCCACCCGGCATAGAGGCCGAGGTCGACTTCGGCGACGTGAGCGTGCGGCTCGCCGGCGAACTGGTCACCTGTTACCTGTTCTCCTTCCGGCTGTCGTACTCGGGCAAGGCCGTGCACCGCGTCTTTGCCTCTTGCGGCCAGGAAGCCTTCTTCGAAGGTCACGTGCACGCGCTGCGGACGCTGGGCGGTGTCCCTCGCAGCAAGGTCCGCTACGACAACTTGAAGGCCGCCGTCGCCCAGGTGCTGGGGCTGAGCCGCAGCCGTCAAAGCTCATGGCGATACGGAGGGCACCCGTGCCCTGATCGAGGTACTGCTGCTGGGCCGGCACATCGCGCACGAGCACGTAGTCGCCGGCCTCGCGATCGCTCTGCGGGCCGGGGCCCCTGACCGCGGATGCGGTCGCTTTGGAGGCCCGCAAGGCCGCCCAGAGCGAGGACGAACAGCCGACGTCAGCGTCGCCGTCCGCACCGTCCGGGCAGGCGACGGCGACGGCGACGTTCCTGCACGAGTGGAAGCTGCACCACCTGCCGCCGGACACCAGGCCGCTGCCCTCGGTGACGCCCTATGACCAGTTGCTCCGACGTCGCCGCGCCAGCGGCGGTGACCACCGACTTGCCAGCACCCGGGCACGTGCTGAACAAGCCGAGGCGGGCTGAAGACGAGGCGCCCCAGCCGCTCAAGTCGAGAGGGAATCTGCTCCGCCGTTCTGATAACACCAGGTAAGCAATGTCACCTGACGGCCCTTAGCCTCGCGCGTGATGGGATCGTCGTCGGTGAGCTGAAAGCCAGTTGCGCGAGCGACAGCCACGCTCGGGGAGTTCCCCGTTTCGATGCGCAGCAGCACGCGCCTTGCGTCCAGCTGGCGACAGGCGTAGCCAACCATCAACTTGACAGCTCGTGAGGCCAGGCCCTGCCGCCGATGTTGGCTGCCGACGCCATAAGCGAGCTCGACGTCCCGCGCGTCGATCTCGCTGCGAAAGAAGAGGACCTCACCGCGCGGCTGCTCACCGTCGGTAGTGATCACCAATTGCGCCTTCTTGCGCCCTTCCTCGCGGCCTTCGCGAGCCTTGGTCAGGTACTCACGCGCCGCCCTGGAGTCAAACGGAGAGGGCACCGGAGTCCAGCGGTCGATCTCGGGATCATCATAAAGCTCAACCAACGCGGACAGGTCGGACTCAGCCCACTCTCGCAGCAGTATCCCGTCTCCTGATAACCGAATGCTTGGCGGCAGAACGATCTCATCTCGGCTGGACATGTGCCCGATCTTGCCCTGCCAGGGAGTCGAACTCCAGAGCCAGAAAGCTCCATGGCCCGGTTTCGCCGTCTACGCCTCAGCTGCGTCAGACAACGCACGGATACTCTGGCCACAGACACACGACACCCTCCACGCCGTCAAAACTCGTGAACAACACGGGCTCGATGGCCGCCCAACCGCTGTCCAAACTCGCCAACAAACGCTGTCACTAGAAGTGAACGAAGCCCGCCGTCCTCGTCCGACAGCGTCCACCCCTCCAGATCCACGTCCCGGCGGGCATCATTGGTGACCTCCACCCATGCCGTGCAGGGCGCGGCGGTTACGCCGGTTCGGCGACGTCGTCCTGGTAGTGGTCATGCTCGCCCATCACTCCATCGTCCTCCGCGTCGGCGTCTTCGGCCGGGGCTGTCGTGTGACAGGCGATCTTGACCTTTTGCCAGGTGATCTTGACCAAGGTCGGCTTCTGTCACTTGATCTCGAGCTGTGGCTCTCGTTCCCTGGCCCGTCTGGGGGCCTGCGGCGGGGGATTCTCGGCTGCGGTGGTGGGCACGGTGGGGCTAGCGTGGCGGTTTTGCGGAGTGCGGGAGGGATTCGCGGTGCTGGTCATGCCTGGGCGGCGGACGTCGACGATGGAACTGTTGGCCGTCGAGGCGGCGGGCCGGGGGATGTCGGTCAGGGCGGCGGAGGAGCCCGGCCTGGCAGGCCCTGCGTACTGGTACGGCGGACCGGTCGCGGGTGCGCGGCTGGCAGGCCAGCTCGGGTTCGCGTTGCTGGAGCCGGCAGATGGCTGGCTCGCCGAACTGCCGGAAGAGTTCACCGGCCGCCAGGTACGGGCGGGGACCATCGCGGACGCATGGGCGATCGACCAGCCGACCTTCGTAAAGCCGCCCCGTGACAAGTCCTTCCCGGCCGATGTCTACAGCGACGGCTCCCAACTGTCCTCCGCCCTGGACCCCGCAACGCCGGTGCTGCTGTCCGACGTGGTGACCTTCGCGGCCGAGTACCGGCTGTTCCTGCTGGACGGCCGGATCGCCACGGCGAGCCGGTACGCAGTGTTCGGCCGGCTCGACCCCCGCCCGCTCGGTACGGACCGCGCGGACAGGGCCACCGCCGCACAGATCACGGAGTTCGCCGACCGGCTGGCCACCGCAGCCGCGCACACGCTGCCGAGTGCCGTCGTCGTGGACGTCGGGCAACTGCTAGACCCGTACCGCCCAGGCCACCGCTGGGCCGTGGTGGAGGCCAACATGGCATGGTTCTCACATGCCTACGCGGCCGACCCGGCGCGAGTGCTGGACGTGGTCCTGCGGGCGGCGGGGCCACGCGAGCACATGCGGCCGCGAGATCTGGCTTTCGAACGGCACTGATCCGCACTGCGCGAACTGGGCTTCCCGGCGGCCGGCCTGGGCCGGCCGCACTCCAGGAACTGACGCTTCCAGTTCGGTCAAGAACGCGTGTCAGAGGACAGAGACCGGCGCCCCATGGACCGCAAACCACGACGACCTCGCCGACCGCATCACCGCCGCCCTCGACGGCGGGCCGGCTGCGGCAGCGACCCGAGCGACCGACCGGGCCGACCAGCTCGCCGCCCTCGCCCGTCCAGCTTCCTGCGCCACGTCCCCGTCCTGGCCGTGCCCCTGGTCAACCTGCTCCGCGACGGCCCCTCCGCACCCGTATGGCGGCCCGTCCACAACCCCGACCGGCGCGTCCCCTGGAGCCAGAACCGGTAGCCGTAGACACCCTGCGCAATCGCTGCGCACCAACCACCGCACAGCGGTTACGCACCGCTACACCGCCCGTACGGCGATGCGCACCACCCCGACCACGAGCCCAACCATGAGCCGCGCTGCCCCGACCGCAGCCCCGACCACAGCAGGTCACAGCGTTGCGCAGCCTCTGCGCAATCACGTCGACGACTCCGCAGCCGGGACCCGGTGACGGTGGGCGGCGCGCAGTCGCTGCCCGGCGGGTGATGCGCAGCCATCGCTGTCACGGCCACGCGGGCGCAGCCGCGCAGGTGGGCGCGGTTGCCGCGGGACGAGTGAGCCTTGTCCCCGGCGACGGCGTCCGGTCGCGTGCGGGGGCGGCCGACAGGCCTGCGGACCCGGATCTTTTTCAGCACGGGGATGAACTGCGGGCTGTCGGCGGCCTGGCCCGCGGTCAGGAGGAGCGCCAGTGGGTGGATCTTGCCCACGCCCGCTAACGCGGTGCCAGCGTCCTGGTGAACGTGAACAGCTGATCGACCTCGGTGAAGTCGGAAGCCGCGTACGTGCGCAGGGCGGCGACCGGGTCCCGTTCCGGGTCGGCGGGGAGTCCGTCCAGGTAGACGATCGCCTCGCGGGCGCCCAGGGCGGTGAGAACGTCCAGCGCGTTGCCGAGCAGGCCCAGACCCAGGCCCTGGCCGCGGGCGTGCAGGGCGACGGTGACGCTACGGATCAAGCCGACCCCGTCGCCGATGGGACTCTCCAGGGAGGCCTGGGCCAGGACGCGGCCGCGGCGACGGACCTCCAGGTGCTTGCCCGGCGGTGCGGCGGTGTCGTTCATCTGGACGCCGGCGAGGTGGGGCAGGCCTGCGACGGGCAGCTCGGCACGCAGGTAGCGGCACCGGCCACAGCTCGTGAAACCCGCGGCTCGAAGAGCTTCCCCGGTGACCCAACGGTGGCGCTCCGGCAGACCGACCAGGCCCCGGGTCAGAGCACACGCCAGCGTGCAGGCATGCAGCGGCCCGGCAGCACAGCACTGAAGCGCCTGGGCGATCAAAGCCTGCGCAGTGGAGAAGTCCTCACGACAGTGCAACCACAGCAACAACGGCGGGCCGTCGCTGGGGCGCCCGGCGCAGCAGACGACGCCCGCGATACCGCCGCCGGGCCCACACAGCACCGTGGTGACGACCGGCCCCTCCAACGCGGCCCGCCCGGCGCGGTCAGTAGCCGAGCGGCCAGCCACGGCGTCGGCAAGCATCCGCGTAGAACACGCCGGCTGGCCCGGCCGCCGGTCCGCCGCGAGCAACTCCAGCACCCCCCGCCTCGTCCGCCGACTCAAACGGGCGCAGCTGCGGGAATTCAGCCCCGCCCAGGAGGATCGTCATGCCGGCCACTCCCAGGCATGTGCGGCTTTTCGCTCCCCCAGCCTCCTCCCTCCAGGCCGGCGATGCCAGCCCCGCCCACCGGAGCATTACCGCCCCTCACCAGGCCCAAGACGCAACAACACCACGCCTATGGCATGGACCGATCAGACAGCCGCCTATGCTCGCCGACAGCCAAGAGTGGACAGGCTCGAGGAGGATGCGGCTGGACGGCCATCCCTCTGGGCGTGTATCGGAAGTGGGTCTTGGAGCGGTTCAGCATCTGGGCATACAAGCCCGTCTCGCAAGGTCGGCAGCGGTCGGTGGGCAGGTGCTGGTAGAACTCGGCCGTGGCAGGAGACCTGTTGACCCCAGTGATTTCCATGGTCGGTGTGGCTGTAGGTGGTGCGTTGACGTATCTGACCCAGCGCACGACCCAGCGGGCGGCTGACCGGGCTGAAGAACAAAGGCGGGCTACGGCGCGGGCAGATGAGCGACGTGCCGAGCAGATCAGGACCGTGCTGGAGTTCATCCGGTGCGCGCTGGAGGCTGAGGGCGTGGCGCATGCTCGGCCGCCGCAATGGGAAGTCGGTGATGACTGGTATGTGACGGCCAGGCCGGCGATGGACGGTCTTCGAATAGCCGAGAAGAGCATCGAGTTGCTGTGTGCCCCTGGCCTTCACTCACCGGTGACTGCCTACGCCCGCGCCCTTAATCAAGCGGTCTGGCAGGAGCGTGACGAGGGGAGCCTGGCCGAGCGCCTGGAGCCGTTCAAGGCGGAGTTTCTCGCTGTAGCACGCCGTAGCCTGACCTGACGTCACAGGTCATAGCCACTCGTTGATCGCAGCGACCAGTACGGTGCTGTGTCGTTTCCCAAGGGGACTGCCGTGATGGCGTCCGGCGTCCTCATCAGGGCCGCTCTGGTACCGCCTGTTGGAAGTCGGTGGGCGGTGTATCGGGCAGCAGGCGGGCAAGGTCGAAGGTGTCGGGGCTGAGGCCGGCGGCCAGGAGCAGCAGTCGCAGCGGCTGCTGGCGCAGGCCTGTCACGGTCGTCCGGCGGGCCGGGCCGTCAACAGGGGTGTGGTCGAAGAGGAGGAGGAGGCCGACGACATCCATGAAAGGCGTGTGGTGCAGGTCCCACAGCAGGTCGGTCACGTGTGCCGGCAGCGCGTCGGCGGCGGCGCGCAGCGGGGGCAGGGTGTCGAAGTCGATGTCCCCACGCAGTGTGATGCGTGCGGAGGTGCCGTCGATTGCGGTGGTGATGTTCATGGTGGGCGCGCCCCCCTTCCGGGGGTTGATGAGCCCAAAGGCGAAGCACCCCCGAGAAGAGGGGGTCTACGACGATGGCAGGGGGCCGGATGCCCGGGATGGGGGCAACGCCCGGCTCCCCGAAAGACCGACACCCGCGGGCGCCGGCCGGTCTCGAGTCTTCCCACCGCCGCACACTCCCACCCCCACCTGCCATTCCCCGTGGGGCAAACGTTCTATGAAGCCCGCGCCATCAGGGCGGTCGGCGGGCATGCTTCTCACCGCAATCACTGGTCACATGCGCAGTGCGCCGATACGCGAGCACGCGCCCGGTGACGGTTGTGGAAGTTCGATATCAACGTCCGCCTCCTGAGGCGTGGCACGTGATGCTGAGTGATCCGGCGGGTAGGACGAAGTGGTAGATGTCCGCAAGGGCGTCTTGCAGCCGCTGGGGCGGGCAAGGGCGCTCCTCAGCGACTCGGTCTCGACGACGGCCGAAACCCTACGATTCCCGCGTCGCCGACACGCGAAGCTCGCGCACGAGATGTCACAGGCGTAGCCGCAGGAGACGCTTTCGATGATCTCGTTGAGACGCCGCCCGGTCGCCCTAGTTGTTGCCGGTCATGACGTTGTTGACGGTGGGTCTGGGGCGGTCGGCGGGGCGGAATCGGTGGTGGACGGTCTGGCGCGGACGATGGCTTGGTCTCCTCGTGGACCGAACAGGTGCAGGATCTCCACGGCGCTCGTGTCCGCGGGGCCGAACCAGTGTGGCTCGGTGGTGTCGAACTCGGCCACTTCGCCGGGCCGCAGCGTGAAGTCTTGCGCCCCGAGGATGAGGCGTAGCCGACCGGCGAGGACGTAGAGCCATTCGTAGCCCTCGTGGGTGACCAGTTCAGGCTGGCGGGGTGCCAGTACCTGCTTGAAGACCTGCACGCGGCCCGGGTACTGCGTCAGGGGCACGAGGACGCTGCCGCGCTCCTTTGCAGGGGCCGGAGGTGCACCCGAGGGTCACCGCTGGCCGGTGCCGCCACTAGCTGGTCGAGTGCGACGTGGTGCGCCCGTGCCAGCGGGATGAGCAGGTCCAGGGTCGGGCGGGGGGCCGCGGATGCCCGACGGGTCGGACAGCACGGCCTGGAGATCGTGATGGCCATCGCCCACGGTTTCGAGGCGCAACGTGAGCCGGTCGGTAAACGCATCACCGCCCGCATCGCGATGCTGGACGACCCAGGCGGTGCGCTCGCCGGACGCTGGCCCAGTAAGACAAGCCCCTTCCGTGCCGGTCCCGGGTGCGCACGCATGGCGAGTAGCCGCCGCCCCGGCCTACCTCTGATCCGGCCAGGACGCCAGCACCTCACCGGTGTCCTGGTCGGTGAGAGTGATGGGGGCGCCGGGCATGCTGCCGTACTCGCCGACCCAGCGTCGGAACTTGTCCCACGCCACCTCAGAGCGGTTCCACCAGCCGTGCTGCACCGGCCGGCCACCCGAAGCGAGCAGCAGGTGAAAGCGGTGCCCGCGTACGTCACGGACAAGAGATCCCCGAGTGAACCGGGATCCTTACTGTGCGCCAACGTACAGCGAACATCCCCTGCGTACCCTGGCATTTTCGCCGCCCAAGCGGAGCCGACCTCCCCTCTTCGCGCGGGCCTGTGTCGGCCGTGGGGAACCCTGTGACAAGATCCGCTGGCATGTCATCTGTCATGTCGTCTGCCATGCCTTCGTTGCCTGCGTCGCCCACGGGCCCCTCAAGAACCGGTCGCCGTCTGCTGGTCGCCCTGCTCGCGCTGCTCGCGACAGCAGGCTCCACCGTGGCCGAGGCCGGCACGCCGTCCGGCCCGGCGCCCGGCGCCGCGGTGAGAGCAGCCGAACCCGCGACGCCCGACCACCCCAGCTACGACGTGAAGCTGCGCGCAGACGCCGACGGCTCCCACTGGGCGGGCCGGCAGACGGTGTCCTTCCGCAACGCCTCCAGCCGCCCCCTGCGTGAGGTGTACATACGCCTGTGGGGCAATGGCGAGGACGGCTGCGGGACATCCGGAAGACCGTCCCCCGTCCGCGTCTCCCACGTGCGCGGCGGCACTCCGGGCCGCCCCGGCGTGAAGTGCACGGCGCTGCGCATCACTCTGCCGAGGCCGCTCGCACGCGGCGAGCGGACGGCCGTCTCCTTCGACGTGGCCCTCACCGTGCCCGCACGCAACAACCGCTTCGGCCGCGAAGGCGCGTTCCGCTTCCTGGGCAACGCGCTGCCGGTCCTCGCCGTGCACGACGCGAGGGGATGGCACCTCGATCCGTATGTGTCGTACGGCGAGAGCTTCTACACCCTGGCGAGCGACTTCCGGGTGCGCCTCGACCACCCGTCCGCCCTCAAGGTCCCGGCGACCGGCAGCACATGGACCCGCCCCGGCGGTACCGGGCGTACGGTCACCCACAGCGTCGCCAAGCGGGTGCGGGACTTCGCATGGGCGGCGGGCCCGTTCCGCACCGCGACCCAGACCTCGCCCGACGGCGTGCGCGTGAAGTCGTACTGGTCGCCGAACACGCCCGCCGCCGGTGTCCGCCTCAACCGCAAGGACGGCGTCGCCGCCATCGACCGGTTCGGCAGGGAGTTCGGCCGCTATCCGTACGGCGAGATAGACCTCGTGATGACCCCCGGGTTCGCCGGCGGCATGGAGTACCCCGGCCTGGTCATCCTCGGCACCGAGGAGGAGGGCGGCGCCACCGTCCATGAGATCGCCCACCAGTGGTGGTACGGCGTCGTGGGCAACGACGAGTACAACTCACCCTGGCTGGACGAGAGTTTCGCTCAGTACGCCAACGCGCGCTACTACCGCTGGGACGGGTTCGAGTGCTCGCCGGACGACTCCTGGCCGAGCGCCACCGCCGCGCTCACCAACTCGATGGCCTACTGGTCTACACACCGTGGCGAGTACTTCCAGGTCGTGTACGGGATCGGCCCCTGCGTCCTGGCCGACCTGGAGCACGTCCTCGGGGCCGGCACCATGGCGCGCCTCATCAAGAAGTACGCCCACGACCACTGGTACGGCGTCTCCACCACCGTCGACTTCAAGAAGGCCGCACAGTCGATGACGCACAGGGACCTCGGCCCCTTCTGGCGGCAGCACCGCATCCGCTGAAGTCGCACTCCGCTCGCGGGTGACGGGCGTACCCCGTCGGCGCCACGATGACGGTGACCGACGGGGTACGCGGGCAGGGCGGCGTCGTTCCGGCGGTGCATCCGGGTTGTTGGGGCTTCAGGAGCTGGGGCAGGACTGCGGGGTGGTCGGCGGGGGCTGACGCGGAGGCAGGCACGACTCCCGGTGATCACGAGGTGTCGAGTCCCTGATCACCACGACGGAAGACCGTGCCTGCCCGCTCATCCTCGCTCATCCCGCGCCCTCTGGGCCAACTCGCCGACACCGCGCCGACCGTCCCCGATGACCTCCCCGGCCTGCTGACCTGCCTGGCTCAGGTGCCCGATCCCCGCCGGGACCAGGGCCGACGCCACCCGCTCACCTTCGTCCTCTCCCTGGCCGCGTGCGCGGTCCTGGCCGGAGCGAAGTCCCTGGCCGCGATCGCGGAGTGGGCCGCCGACGCCCCGCCCAACGTCCTGGTACGGCTCGGTGGCCCATGCCGGGAGCCGGGCCGCGGCCCCGTCGCCCCGGCCGAGGCCACCGTGCGTCGTGTCCTCCAACGCATCGACAGCGACGCGCTGGATACAGCCGTCGGAAGTTGGCTCGCCGGGCGCGAACGCGCCGCCGGCCAGGAGGAGAACGACAGCGACCGGCGGCCCCTGCCCTCCCTCGCCGTGGACGGCAAGACCGTGCGCGGTGCCCGCCGCACCGACGGCACCCAGGTCCATCTGCTCGCCGCGATGACGGGGACCGGCCTGGTCACCACCCAGCGCGAGGTGGACGCCACGACCAACGAGATCACCGTCTTCCAGCCCCTGCTTGCCCCGCTCAACCTGCACGGCACGGTGGTCACCTTCGACGCCCTCCACTCGCAGACCGCCCACGCGCGCTTCCTCGTCGAGGACAAACACGCCCACAACATCGCGCGCCGGGGCATACCCATCAAGAACGCCATCCCGCGCATGCGCCCGGTCCACACCCGGCCACGGGAAGCCGACGAACGCCGTAGGGCTGGCCACTGGGAAGGTCGGCGGTTTCTATCGGTGGTTGCGACTCCTGGAAGGAGTCGATCCCGTGCCGAAGTATCCGCCGAACCGGTTGCCGCTGTCGGTGCCGAAGAAGTACTTCGAACTGCGTAGGAGTGGTCTGAAAGGCGCAGCCGCTGCCCGCCGGGTGGGCGTATCCACCAGCGCGGGCTCGGTGTGGTTCATCAAGGCTGGACGCATGCTGCTGCCTGTGTCAGTCACTTGACGTCTCTCCCATGATCGTCGGATCCGCCGTTAGATTTACACTCCCGTTGTACGCAGAAGGGAGCGGTGTCCGTCTGGGTCGGGCTCGACGGCATCGGCGGCTCCTCCACCGTCGAGCAGACTGGCATACAGACCGAGTGCGGCTCCGCGGGCGCCACCCCGCGCTACTTCGCGTGGTACGAGGACTACCCGGACGCCGAGTCGATCTACACCAACGATGTCGTGAGGCCCGGCGACAAACTCACTGCGTCCGTCGTCTTCAGCTCCACAAAACAACGACTACGCCGTCAAGTTGACCGACAGCACCCAGAACTGGACCGCGACCAAGACACTCGCTCACTACAAGGGGGCCACCAACGGCAGCGCCGAAGTGATAGCCGAGGCCCCGACGCAGGGCAACGGGAGCCGCTGGCCCCTGGCCAACTTCGGCAGCGTCACCTTCACCGGTGCCTCCATCGACGGGAAGACGCTTTACGGTATCGGAGCAAAGCCGGTGACGATGGTACAGAGCGGCACTACCGACGCCGTGGTGTCGGCGCTCTCCAGCAGCGGAGACTCCTTCACCTCGACCTGGAAGCACTACTGAGCACGAGCCGGCCGGCGCAACGGTCCCTGACGTCCCGCGCGCCGTCCGGCATCTCACGGTCGATGAGAGCACTGCGCCGGGCCGCGGACCCGCCGGCCGACTCACCGGCACGGCGAGCGGCAGATCGCCTGCCCGGTGGCTCGGCTGAGTGGCGGGCCGACGGCTCGGAGAGCCGCCGTCCCGGGCGGCTCGACGGCTCGGCGTATCCCCGGCCCGGCGGCTCGACCAGTCGCCGGCCCGGCTCCGAGATCTCCCGGGCCCCGCCAACGCCTCCTCGCTACGCGGTCGCAGGGAGGCGTCGGCGACAGCACGGACGCGCCGATCACAGGCGAAGCGCCTCGAGGGACTGCTCGGCCCAGATGGACTTGCCGCGTTCGTGGTAGCGGGTACCCCACAGCTCGGCGAGGTTCGCGACCAGGAACAGTCCGCGTCCTCCTTCGTCTGTCTCCAGGGCGCGCCGCACGTGCGGCGAGGTGCTGCTGCTGTCGGAGACCTCGCAGATCAGATTGCGGTCACGGATCAGCCGGAGCCGAATGGGCGGCCGGCCGTAGCGGATGGCATTGGTGACCAGTTCGCTGACCAGCAGTTGGGTCGTGTCTCCCAGTTCGCCCAGCCCCCAGTCGTCCAGCTTGCGGGATGCCATCTCGCGTGCCTGCCCGACGACCTCCCACTCGTCGGTCAGCTCCCAGGCGGCGTGGAGGTCCGGCTCCAGCCCGTGCACCCGCGCGGCCAGCAGCGCCACGTCCTTCTGCGGGGGGTTCGGAAGCATCCGACACAGGATGGCGTCACAGAACTCGCCGAGATCGAACGCCGGCCTGTGCGGCTGGGAACGCCGGACACTCCCGAGGGCGGACAGCACCTCACCGAGCACTTCGAGGTCGGCCCCGGCCCCGTCCTTCTGCGGTTCGGACAAGCCGGCAGTGTGCAGGACCAGCACATCGCCGTCGTCCAGCGTCACCTCGACGCACTCGAACGGGACTCCCCCGGTGCCCAGGGGCGGGCCGACGGGCATGTCCATCAAGGTCGCCCGGCCGTCCGTGGTCATCCGTGTCGGCCTGGGATGGCCGGCGCCGGCCAGGGCGCACCGGCGTGAGACAGGGTCGTAGACCGCGTACAGGCACGTCGTTCCCGCTGCCCCGTCCGGCCCTGCCCCCTGATCGTCCTGGAATCGCCGGACCTGCTCGTCCAGCCCGGTGAGAAGTTCCTCCGGTGATAGATCCAGGTCGGCGAGGGTACGCACCGCCCTGCGCAGGCCACCCATGGTGACGGCCGAGCGCAGTCCACTTCCCGCGGCGTCCCCCACCACCAGGCCCACCCGGGCACTCGACAGCCGGATAACGTCGAACCAGGCACCTCCCAGGACGGCCTCACCGCCCGCGGGCAGGTAACGCGAGACGGCCTCGACCGCCTTGAGGTCGGGCAGGCGCTGCGGCAGAAGGCTGCGCTGCAGGGCCGAGGCCGTGGTCCGTTCGTAGGTATAGCGGCTGGCGTTGTCGATGCACACTCCGGCGCGCGCCACGAACTCCTCGGCCAGCAGGATGTCTTCGGCATCGAACGGATCGTCCTGCGCGCGCCGGATGAACACCACCGTGCCCAGCGCCGCCCCGCGAGCGTACATCGGCACCAGCAGCCAGGAACGGACACCCCGCTCGCGTGTCAGCGCCGCCCGGTAAGGGTCGGCTGTCACGAACTCCGTGTACAGCTCGTCTCCCGTCAGCAGCAGGGGCGCGCCGCTGGCCAGCGCCCGAGCGCTCCGGGAGTCCGGCGCGGAGGCGATGGGGTCGATCGCTCCATTGGTCACCCCCAGATCCACCACCCCGCCGGGCCGCACCGACTGCGCCGCCCGGCGCAGCGGTACCGCCTCGACGCCGGTGCCGGTATGGGGGTACCTACCCCGGAGGACGGTGTCGAGCAAATTGACGTAGGCGTAGTCGGCGAATTGGGGTACGGCGACGTCCGTCAACTCCTTGGCGGTGTGCATGACGTCGAGGTCACTTCCGATCCTGGCACTGGCCTCGTTGATCAGGTGCAGCCGCTCACGTGCCCGGGCTTCCTCCGTCACGTCGAGCACCAGGTGTGCCAGCGCGACCACCTTCCCCGAGCCGCCGCGCAACGGGACGATGGTCTCCGACCAGACGGCGTCCCGCCTCGGGGACTCCGGGACATGCCCGTGAACCTCAGTGGCGATCAACGCCTCGCCGGTCGTCAGCACATGCCGCTGACGCGCCTCCAGAGCATCCATGTCCAAGAGACCGGCCGGTGCCGCCTCCCGCATCGTGCGCCCGACAACCTGGGAAGCAAAGCCACTGGCGCGACGCTGCGAGCGATTCTGCGCCAGGAAGCGCAGCCGATCGTCGAAGACGTCGATGATGTACGGCGACTCGGTGAACAGCCCTCTCAACAGGGCACGGCGGAGGTCGCCAAGGTGCGCGGCCTCGACGGTCTCCGTCTGGACGAGCCATTGCGGCTCGCCGTCCAAAGCGTCCAGACGGTGCGCGCGCAACCGCACCTCGACCCCGCCGCCGTCCCGGTGGCGCAAGTGGACGGAGGTGAGGAACACCGCCTCGTCCTTGCGGCAGCACTCTCTGAACCGGGCGACATCGGCCTCGGACGCCAGGAGGTCGGTCCAGCGCAACCCCTGAAACTCCGACGGGCCGTACCCAAGCAGTCGCTGCATCCCTGGGCTGCAATTCAGCAGGGCGCCATGCTCGTCGACCAGGGCCACAACAGCGTCGGCGGAAGCGAACGGATCCCCTGAAGTTTCGAGAAGTACCGCTTCGCACGGGTCGCACGGGTCCATGGGTCTCATCCGCTCGCTCTACTGCCTCTCGGCACGCAAAGTGCTCCGTACGGTCAGGATCTACCCACGCTCATTCGCACGCCAGTTCTTGCCGGTACGGGCTGCCCTCGCATCAGGGGCAGGACGGCCCCAAAGCGACGGCCCCAAAGCGCAGACTCCGCCGGAGTGGCGGCGCGACCTGCGCACTTACCGGGCGGGAGAGGAATGGCGACGTTAGCTGCCAGCCGGCGTCGGTGAGCACCGGCAGGAGCGCCTGCCAGGCGAACGCGCCGAGCACCAGGATCGCCCGCAGCGTGGGCCGCAGCAGTTCCAGCTCGCGGGCCAGCCATGGCCGGCAGGTGTCCCGCTCACCGATGGTGGGCCGGTTGTCGGGCGGGGCGAAGTGCACCGGCACAGTGATCCGCACCCCGTACAGCTCCAGCCCGTCGCCCTGGTGGGTGGCGGTGGGCTGCGAGGTCCGCCCGATGTCGTAGCCTGCGCTTCCTGAGCGCCCGACTGCGCACCAGCCGCCCGGAACGCGGCACCCGATAGCGTCGTCTGACCGTCGGACGGAGGGTCCGCGGTTCGTGCAGTTCCGGCAGGACGCTGATCAGGCACAAACCGCCATCACGAGACGACAGCGTCTTCGAGCGTCCCTCGGATCTCCAGGAAACTGTCGGCACCGGTGATCTCACAGAGCCGCTGGACCTGGGGTGACGGCGCGACGACACGCAGGGTGCCTGCTTGGTGGGTGAGGATCAGCAGGTTCAGAAAGGTCGAGTCCGCGAAGGTCACGCCAGAGGCGTCCAGGATCACCTTCGGATCCTTCCTCGTCGCGACCTCCAGCGCGTCGGCCAACGGCGCGATCGAGCCCATGTCATATTCGCCACGCGCGGCGACGACCGGCACCCCGTGCCATTCGTACTGCAGCACCGCCGCCCCATGGGCGGCATGCCCGGTGGCCTGTTCCAACGCCGGCATCCCGCCGGTGCTGCTCGTAAGCGTCGGCATGACTGCCTCTTCCCAGGGCACCGTCGGGCTCCTTCTGTGGCTCTCCCCGAAGGGAGCACGTCATCAGTTACCTGAAAAGTATGTCATGCAACTCGCTTCAGGCAACAGTCGTCCCCTAAAATGCCGGGCATGGTAGGAGTGCCCGAGTCCCACACGGGATGGACGTTCATCACCAGTCACGCACGCGTACTGGCAGCCATCGCCGACGACCCGAACGTCCGCATCCGCGACATCGCCGCCCGCTGCCGGCTCACCGAGCGCGCCGTTTCGCGGATCATCTCGGAACTCGAGCAGGACGGATACCTCTCCCACACCCGCGAAGGGCGCACCAACACCTACCGCATTGAGCCGGACAAGGTACTGCGCCACCCCGCCGAAGCCGGCCTCACCGTGGCCTCCCTGCTCTCCCTCCTCGTCCAGGACGAAACCGAACGCACCAGCAAGCCGGCCACCCAGGAGCCTCACCTCGCGAACGCCGACGCCACGAGGTAACGCAGCACCGCCTCGTCCTCAACTGCTGCGCCTCGTCTCCCGTAGCACACCCCGCCAGGCGCGACGGCACGCCACCGCCGAACAAACGGCTCGGACGCGCTACTCCCCCACCCACACCTGACGGCCTCGGCTCGGTGGTCGTCGCCGACCATAGCGGGTGCTGTCCAGTCAGCTTGTCCTACCTTCCAAGCGTGGGTCTGAGGGTGGTCATTCGTAAGATCGTCAGACCTAGGGGTCCGGGTATAGCTGTCAGCTTGTCGCCGTGTGATGGCTCAAATGACTTGGCCGCCCGGAGCCCCGCGACGACTCGACCGCCAATCGGGATACGCGACTCGATCGCTGTGTAGGACAACGTCGGCGAGGTCATCTGCGGGACCGCTGTGAGACGACGAGATGACGGAGGTCACCGTGTCCGAGATCTGGGCCGGAGTAGACAACGGCAAGGAACACCATCACTGCGTGGTGAACACCTCCAGCGAGCCGTACAGGGCTGCGCATCGCCGTTGTGAGCATCCACGCGCTGCCAACGAACAGTCCGGCTCGTAGGCTGCGGCCATGACCGAGATCCACACTCCTACGCCCTCCGACGCCTTCGAGCTGCTGCTGGCCGGTAACCGGCGCTTCGTCGCCGGCGCCCCTGAGCACCCCAACCAGGACGCCGTCCGCCGCGCGGAGACCGCCCCGTCCCAGCAGCCCTTCGCCGTGCTGTTCGGGTGCTCCGACTCCCGGCTGGCCGCCGAGATCATCTTCGACCGCGGCCTGGGCGACCTGTTCGTGGTGCGTACCGCGGGCCACGTCATGGGCCCGGAGGTGCTGGGCAGCATCGAGTTCGGCGTGGACGTGCTGGGCTGCCCGCTGGTCGTGGTCCTCGGTCACGACTCGTGCGGCGCGGTCGGTGCCGCGTGCGCCGCGCTGGAGAACGGCATGACGCCGGCCGGGTACGTCCGGGACGTCGTCGAGCGGGTGACCCCCAGCGTGCTGGCCGCGCGGGCCGCCGGCCAGGTCGAGCCCGATCAGATCCTCGCCGAGCACATAAGGCACACCGCCGACCTGCTCCTTGACCGCTCCCGGGTCCTGGCCGGCAAGGTCGCCGCCGGGCAGGCCGCCGTGGTGGGCCTGCGCTACCGCCTGGCCGACGGCAGCGCACAACTCGTCGCCGCCCGCGGCCTCGACGCCACAGTCCCCGCAGCCTCGTGACCACCACGGCCGTGGCTGCTCAGCGTGAGTTGCCGCGGCCGCAGGAGACGCCTTGGCGCCGGTGCTGGTCACACGGTAGGCCGGGGCCCCCGCGGCGCGGCGCAGCCGGTTGGCGATCGCCAGTCCCAGCCCCTCCTCCACCGGCAGTGAGGCCACGATGAGGTCGCACCCCTGCTGGTCCAGCTCGCGCAGGAACCCGTACAGCCCGCGCGCGTAGGCGCCCATCGAAGACGGGACCATCACCACGGCGTGCGCCTTCACCGGGGCGCCGGCCATCGAGGGAGGAAGGAAGACGCCCACCCGGTGGCCCAGCTCCTGCGCCAGCTCCGCCTCGGTGACGATCTTCTCCGGCTCGACGAGGACGACCCGCACACGCGGAGCGTAGTGCGACGGATGCTGCCCCGGCACCCGGACGTGGCTGGTCGAGGGGACCGCGAGCGGGCACCCCAGTACCGCTTCGAGGTCCTCGCGCGTCACCCCGCCAGGCCGCAGGATGATCGGGGCATCACCGGTGACGCCGACGATGGTCGATTCGACACCGACCGTGCAGGGGCCGCCGTCCAGCACGAAGTCGACGGCGTCGCCGAGCTCAGCACGGACATCGTTCGCCGTGGTCGGGCTGACCTGGCCGAAGCGATTGGCGGACGGCGCCGTGACACCGCCACCGAAGGCCGCCAGCAGCGCGAGCGCGACGGGGTGGTCAGGCACGCGCACGGCGACCGTCTCCAGGCCACCGGTCGCCTCCAGGGGCACCCGGCGACCGCGCCGCAACACCAGCGTCAGCGGCCCAGGCCAGAAGTGTTCGGCCAGCAGGCGGGCCGTCGCGGGCACGTCCTTCACTCAGTCATCCAGATACTTCCCACCACCGATGTGGACGATCAGCGGGTGGGAGGGCGGACGTCCCTTGACCTGAAAGATGCGCTCGACGGCAGCGGGGTCCTCGGCGTTGGCGCCCAGTCCGTAGACGGTCTCGGTCGGGAGGGCCACCAGCCCGCCGGCGCGCAGCACACCGGCCGCCTTCTCAATGTCACTGGTTCTTGCCGTCACCCTCGCAATCCTAGGAGCACAGAGGGCCGGCGACGGCCGGTGGAGATATTTCCCGAACTCGAGACGGTCACCCTCGCTGAGCAGACCGTCTTCTAGTTCCGCAGGTGCAGACTGCCGCTGGCGGAGATGAGGCAACTGCCCGCCCGGACGCCCTGATCAGGTGCTGGGCTCGGAGCGAACACGTGCCACGTGGAGAGTCCGGTCCTCACCAGTAATGTCGGCGGCCGGCGACTGCGTGGCCGACAGAGCCCAGGATCCACAAAACGGCGCCGATCACGGCGAGGACAATGCCGATGGTCCACAGAATGGAGATGCCGGTGACAAAACCGACGACGAGCAAGATGATGCCGAGGACGATCACGACCGCCTCCTGCTGCAGGTAGTCCTTCCTTCACTGTGCGCCCGCAGCGGCGTTTTGTCCCGCCGTGTTGGATGAGTCCGGATGATGCTGACCAGATCGCCAGGAAGGCACTCTGCGGTGGCTGTCGTGGGCAACAGGAGCCGCCGGGAAGGGCAGGCATAGGGGACGGAGTCAAGCGTCGTCAGGTGCGAGGTGTACGCCAGCGCCAGAGCTGGTCGGTCCAGGGACCGTACTCCTCGACCTCGATCGGCGTGGCGTTGATCTGCAGGCCCTCACGAGGTGAGACCACCAGGTTCGGCTTGCTCGGACAAGCGATGACGAAGTCGGCCTGGGCGCGCCCAACATGGATGAGCAGCCAGGTCTGGCCTTCGTCGTCATCGTCGCGTTCGGCGAACGTCACCGGCTCACGCAGCTCGGCGTTCTTCAATGTCAGGCAGCGGTTCCATCCGGCGTTCTTGATCCGGACCAGGTGCTTGTTCTCGCTGGAGGAGATCGGAAGGATCTCCCACATCGCGGTCTTCGCAGTCGTCGTCGGTTCCTGACGCCACAGGCGGACCTGAAGGTCTGAGTCGGCGTTGCGGCAAGGGGTGATGTGCCTGCCGCTGACCGCATGGGTCAGCAGTTGCGCCCCCTTGGGCAGCTTCTTGGTAACCACGGAAGGTCGCTCTCCTTTCAGGAATGACATGGGTGCCTGAATCCGTCGGCGGGGGTTGCCGACGCCTCGGGCTCATGTCCGCGCCAGGACAGCACCTACGCCAGCGGCACATGCCAGAGGAACCGTTCCTGTGTTGGGTGGTTCACCCGGAGAGATGATCGCCATGACCGTCAGGCTGCACGCTGCCAGCGCGCCAACGGGCCGACGGCGGGCCGCCCAGCGCGGTTGTCGCGTCCCGGGGAGTCGTACTGCACGGCACTGATTCCACTGGGACGTCGGGCACCTGGACCAGATCAGGTCCTGGTTCGACCGGCCACTGCGGGGCATGGAGCAGCGATGGTCAACCCAGTCCCCTGACCCCGAGGGCCTGTCCGGTCGGCGGGGAGGAACACCGGAGCCGCGGCAGCACGGCACCACCACGTCCCTCGTGAATCAGGCGGCTTCCCCGCCCTGGCAGTGACCATGACCGACCTGCTCGGCAACGGCCCCTCCGCGCCCGTGTGGCGGCCCGTCCACGCCCCCGACCGGCACGTCCCCTGGAGCCAGACCCGACACCCGTACACACCCTGCGCAATCACTGCGCACCACCCCCGCACAGCGATCGCGCACCAGCACACCGCCCTTACGGCAATGCGCACCACCCGACCACGAGAGCGACCATGAGACACGGGACCCCGACCACAAACCCAACCGCCGCAGGTCACAGCGTTGCGCAGCCCTGCGCAACCGCGCCGACGATTGCGCAGCCGGGAGCTGGTGACAGTGGGCGGTGGGCAATCACTGCGCGGCGGGTGATGCGCCGCCATCGCTGCCATGCCTCGCGGGCTCAGCCCGCCTGCCTTGGGGGGATGGCCCGGCGGGGGCGGAAGCCAGCGGTGTGTACTTCCGTGAGCGCCTTGCCACTCATGACAAGCGAAAGAAGAGGGCAGCCGGTGTGCGGGTCATGGTCAGTCACCCATCCCGGCCCGGGCGGGCAAGAGCCGGTATACGTCTTCCTCGCCGGTCGCGGCGAGACGGCCCTCCGTGGCAAGCCGCTTGACCCGCGCCGGCCCGAACACCACTCTCCTACAACGCCACTCAGCCCGGAGCGGATCAGCCCTGGGGCCAGCTCTTCGGACTGCCTCGGCCGATCTGCGCAAGGACGTCCTGGAGTCGGCGGACGGCATCCTCCGCCTCCGTGTATTCCTCAGGAGTCGGCAGGACAGTGCCGAAGGTGCCGCCACGGTCAGCAGGCAGGGCACGCCAACGCAGGACCGGTTCGAGCGCGTTCAAAGCCCCGGAGAAACCAGGCCAGGCGGCCGTGCGTACGGGCGAGGGAGATCGCCAAAACGGCGAGCGTTTCCCGCAGGTGTTCGAGCCGTTTTATCTGCGGCAATGCCTCCTGGACATCCGGCGGGCCGACAACGTCACGCAGGCCGGCCTCGGTCTGCAGAGCCAGTTCGCGTTCGCCCGACGCTACTTCCCAGACCTGGTCCTGGATCTGCTGTTCAGCTTCCTCGGCCAGCACTGCGACGACCCTCCGCATGTCCATGCGGATCACTCTAGTAAGACGGGTCCCGCCGCCCGACACGGATGCGTTCGGCTCCCGACCTGGGCTGACGATGCACCACGGATCCGAAACGGGTACTGCCCAGAACGTCAACTGACGGTCAACAGCCATTCCGGATCCCATGGTGTGACGCATGACGTTGAGTGATCGGGCTGGGGGACGGAGTGGTGGATGCCCGTGTGGGCGTCTTGCAGCCGCTGGGGGTGGGCAAGGGCACTCCTGAGCGACTCATGGCAGCCTCAGTGCCTCCGGCCTCATGGGAGGACACGCTCTGCGTCAACGCTGACCTTGCCCAGCCGGGCTGGCACGATGCCCCCATGCAGCCGCTGCCGACTCCCTGCCCCGCTGATTTGATCCCGGATGCCACGGATTTGGGCACGTACACCGCCCTCTACCAGCAGGCCAAGCGGCAGCATGCGGTGTTCATCGCTCTTGAATGCCAGGCGCAGTTGTGGACGGTGAAGGCCGACACGCTCACCGCGGGCCTGGCCCACGCCGTTGACGACACGGTCGTCGGCGCCCTTCGTGCCGCGGTCGCACACCTGGTCCGCTCCCGGGAGATCCGCCCTGACTCACATGCGGGCCCTGTCTACGTTGCGCTGTACGACATCGAGACCGAGCCCAGGGCCCGTGAACTCGCTGCCGCGCTCCATGCCGCCCTGTACGGAGACCTTGCCCCACTGACCCGCCGGACGGTGAGGAGCGGCCCCGGCCCGTCGTGGCCAGAGCAGCCGGGGCCGCCTCTGTGCCCGGCACTCACCGCCCTCCGGCCTGGACGATCCCGAACACGACGGCGGCCAAGACGCCGGCAGCAGTCCAGGCGACCGTCAACGGAACGGCGAGCGCCGGACGGCGGTGGACCACGTGGCCCGAGGCGACGACGAGGACCAGGCCGACCAGGATCAGGAGCAGCACGATGATGGCGCTTCCTGAAAACGGCTCTGTCCGCAGTTCCGTGACGGCCTAGCGTCCGGCAGGGTCGGAAGCACTGGAGCCAGCCCGGCGTACCGACTGCCGAATCGAGAAGGGCAGCGGTCCTTGACTGCCGCGAAGGACGTTGATCGCCTCGGCGACCGCTGCAAAGTACCCGCCCCTGGCCTCGCGGTACTGCGTGCTGCCGGTCCGTTCGCCTGCGGCAACGGTTTCACGGTAGCGGCGCAGGGCATCCAGAAGAGCTTCGCAACCAGCGACAATCTCTGGTGGGGATGAAAGGGCAACCCGATAGCGCCAGGTGTAGAGGTCCGCTTCTCGGAAGACTTCGCGAGCACGTCGGTTACCGTCCTCGGTTGAAGGCTGGTCTTGGTGCGCGACGTTCCAGACGATGTCTGCACTGCGAGCGACGGCTGCGATGAAGTCGGCGCGGAGCTGTTGCTGTGCAAGCTCTATGCGCTCACGCTTGTCGCGTATCCACCGAGTTCGGTCGGCCAGCATTGTGGAACCTCGCCGCATGACATGGTCCTTGCCCGAGCCGATGCTGACCGCGGCCGTGGACAGTCCTGTGCTGCCCGCCGGGTGGGCGGCCGAGCCGAAGTGGGACGGTTCTCCAGACGCATGGAATCTGTCTCATCCGTACTCAGCCTGGTGGCGGATGAGGGATGCGACTGGGGGATGATGCCGTGGGCAAGACGGTGGACGAGGGTGGGTTCCCACGGCAGAGAGGGGAACCCTGATGAGCCGGTTGGACCGGGCGGGGCTCGTGGCAGCCTACGGGGCGGCGCTGGTAATGATGCCCTACACGTTGATCAAGGTCTCATGGGTGGTAGGTGCGGTCGCCGGGCTGCTGCCGATCGGTGACGGATTCGGCCTGGCTGGGTGGGTGGTGCTGAACACCGTGACGATCGGCATGGCCGGTATCGGGATCACCATGGCTCTCGCTCTCGTACGGCCCTGGGGAATGCGTTTACCGGGCCCGCTGGTGGCATTTGCCGCCTGGGTGGGCTCCGGCTTCCTCGTTGCCATGTTGCCCTATGCCCTCCTGGACTCGCTGCTGGGCGGGTCCGATGATAAGCAGCCACGCTCCAGCCATGATTCGTCGATGCCAGCCTGGGAAGCAGCGCTGATCCAGATCAGCTTCGTCGGGATGGGACTGGGTCTGGTGATCGCCCTTCCCGCATACATTCGACGGCGTTGGCCGAACTCGTTCGCCGGCCCAGGCAACGGTCTCGAGCCGGGCAGGTCGCGCACGACTCTGTGGGCAGTTTGCGTCGGGGCGGCAATCGGTATGGTCTGGCTCTACTGGGCGATCGGCGGCCCCACCGGTGTCGCCCATCCTGCCGACAGGAACGCCAACTGGTCCGTGCTGAACGCCGTATGCGGACTGTGGGCGGTCATCGCTTCCGCGGCCACATGGTCGCTCACCCGTAGCTGGCCTACCCGGTTGCCCCGCTGGGTGCCCGTGACGCTTGGCTGGCTGGGGACAGGCTCCCTCTTCGCTTGGAGCGGCTGGAAGCTGCCCCTCACCGTATATGTGGCGATCGCAGACCCTGCCGATGCGTCGCTGCCGGAGAACCTCACCGTCGCGGCCTTCCTGCATGCCGCGGCCGTGGTAGCGGGCGCGGTCATGATGCTCACGCTCATCCGGACTCAAAGGCACCAAGTCATGGGTCCTGAGCTTCCAGTTGCTGCGCCGTAATCACGGCCACTCCCACTCGTGCCCGCAAGTCGCAGGGCCTGGGACCATCTCATCGACACACGCGTGTCTCATGAGACACGCCGAAGTCTGGAGAAGGGCGGCTACCGCGCCCAGCTCGCCGCGTACGCGGACCGACGGGTGCTGCTGCGCTCGAGGCAGGGGACGGATATGACGGCGTCGTTCCCCGAGATCCGGGCGGCAGCCCTCGCGCAGCTGCCGGCGGACACCGGACTCGACGGCGAGCTCGTGGTGTGGGAGCAGGACCATCTGGCGTTCGAGCGGCTACAGCAGCGACTCGCCCGCCGCGGGGCCGGCGCCGCCCAGGCAGCACGCCAGTGGCCGGCGCACTACGTGGTCTTCGACCTGGTCCATGCGGGCGCGGACGTGACCGGCTGGCCGTACAAGCGGCGGCGCGCGGCGCTTGAAGCGCTGTTCGCGGACCACGGCCTGCAGGCGCCGCTGACACTGTGCCCGTCGACCACCGACCCGGCTGTCGCCAGGGGGTGGCTGGAGTGGACGACGGCCGGAGTGGAGGGACCGTGCTTCAAGCAGCTGGATGAGCCTTACCGGCCCGTGCGGTCCTGGCGGAAATACAAGGTGCGGGCCACCACCGAGGCTGTGATCGGCGCCGTCACCGGCTCCCTCGCAACGCCCTGGGCGGTACTGCTGGGCCGCTACGACACCGCGGGCCGCCTGCAATACGTCGGCCGCAGCACCACCCTGTCCCAGACCACCGGCCGCGCCCTGGCCGACCTACTGACCCCCTCCACGGGCACGCACCCGTGGGAGGGATGGACCTTCTCAGCAGGCTGGGGAACACAGCGCACCCTCGAGGTCCACCTGGTCCAGCCCGAGGTGGTGATGGAGGTGGCCGTCGACGTCGCCCGGGACAGCTCCGGGCGGTGGCGGCACCCGGCCCGGCCCCACCGCGTCCGCACGGACGTCGACGTGGCGCAGGTACCGCTGTTCGGCGAAGACGCCGCCACGTCATGAGCCTTCCTTTAGAGATCATCTCATTTGGCTGGGTAAGCTGCTGGTCGTGTCGAGGATCGTTGAGCGGCTGGTGCCGGACGAGTTGTGGGAGCTGTTCCAGCGGGTGGTGCCGGAGGCGCCGTCGCGACCTCAGGGTGGTGGCCGGCGTCGACACGGCGACCGTGAGGTGCTGGCAGCGATCGTGTTCGTGGCGACATCGGGCTGCACGTGGCAGCAGTTGCCGGCCGCCTCGTTCGGGCCGTCCGGCGCGACAGCTCACCGACGCTTCACCGAGTGGACGAAGGCCCGCGTGTGGGCCAAGCTGCACCGCCTGGTCCTCGACGAACTCGGCTCCCGCGGCGACCTGGACTGGTCTCGCTGCGCGATCGACTCGGTGAACATGCGGGCCCTGAAAAGGTGCCCCTATGGTTTTCGTCAAGCGGTGGCCGGGGTGGGCGGCTGGTAGAAGGTTCCGTCTCGGAGCATGGCGAAGAGGACGTCGATGC
>NZ_JBIAVX010000022.1:0-109776 GCF_042894725.1 Streptomyces sp. NPDC001480
GCGGCCGCGCGGGGGGGGGGCAACACGGGGGGGGCCCCCCCGGGGGGCGCGGGGGGGGGGTGGGGCCCCGCCGGGGGGGGGGGCCCCCCCCCGCCGGGGGGGGGGGGGGGGTCCCCCCCCCCCCCCGGCGCTTTCGTACTGCTGTGTCCTACCGCTGTGTCCCTACCGGGTCAGACGAGGTTCACGGAGCGGGCCGACGTGGCGCCGATCTCCTCCGCGACCTCGGCCAGCACGCCGGAGCCCACCGTGTCGTCGACGGTCAGCACGGCCAGCGCCTCGCCGCCGGCCGCCGCGCGGGCGACCTGCATACCGGCGATGTTGATGCCCGCCTCGCCGAGGATCCGGCCGACGGTGCCGACGACGCCCGGCCGGTCCTCGTACCGCAGGACGACCATGTGCTCGGCGAGCGCGAGGTCGACGTCGTAGTCCCCGACGGCGACGATCTTCTGGAGGTGCTTCGGGCCGGCCAGGGTGCCGGAGACCGACACCTCCTCGCCGTCGGCGAGCGTGCCGCGCACGGTGACCACGTTGCGGTGGTCGGCCGACTCGGAGCTGGTGGTCAGACGCACCTCGACACCGCGCTCCTGGGCGAACAGCGGGGCGTTGACGTACGACACGGTCTCGTCGACGACGTCCTCGAAGACACCCTTGAGCGCGGACAGCTCCAGTACCTTCACGTCGTGCTGGGTGATCTCGCCGTACACCTCGACGTCGAGGCGGACCGCCACCTCGCCCGCGAGCGCGGTGAAGATCCGGCCGAGGCGCTCGGCGAGCGGCAGGCCCGGCTTGACGTCCTCGGCGATGACACCGCCCTGGACGTTGACCGCGTCCGGGACCAGCTCACCGGCGAGGGCGAGGCGCACGGACCTGGCGACGGCGATGCCGGCCTTCTCCTGCGCCTCGTCGGTCGACGCGCCGAGGTGCGGGGTGCACACCACCTGGTCGAACTGGAACAGCGGGGAGTCGGTGCACGGCTCCTTGGCGTACACGTCCAGGCCGGCGCCGGCGACGCGGCCCTCCTTGAGGGCGGAGTACAGCGCCTCCTCGTCGACGATGCCGCCGCGCGCGGCGTTGACGATCCGCACGCTCGGCTTGACCTTGCGCAGCGCCTCCTCGCCGATCAGGCCGAGCGTCTCCGGCGTCTTGGGCAGGTGCACGGTGATGAAGTCGGAGACCTCGAGCAGTTCGTCCAGCGACAGCACCTTGACGCCCATCTGCGCGGCGCGCGCGGGCTGGATGTAGGGGTCGTAGGCGACGACCTTCATCCCGAACGCGGACATGCGCTGCGCGACGAGCGCGCCGATGCGGCCGAGGCCCACGACGCCGAGGGTCTTCTCCGCGAGCTCCACGCCCGTGTACTTGCTGCGCTTCCACTCGCCGTTCTTCAGCGCGGCGTTGGCCTGCGGGATGTGGCGGGCGGTGGCGACGAGGAGACCGCAGGCCAGCTCGGCGGCGGTCACGATGTTCGAGGTGGGTGCGTTGACGACCATCACGCCGGCCTTGGTGGCGGCGGAGACGTCCACGTTGTCCAGGCCGACGCCGGCTCGCGCGACGACCTTCAGCTTCTTCGCGGCGGCGATCGCCTCGGCGTCGACCTTCGTGGCGGAACGGATCAGGATCGCGTCCACGTCGGCGATGGCGGGCAGCAGTTCGGCACGGTCGGCGCCGTTGCAGTGCCGGATCTCGAAGTCCGGGCCGAGCGCGTCGACGGTCGCGGGCGAAAGCTCTTCAGCGATGAGTACGACGGGTTTCGAGCTCACGTGAGGTCCTCACAAGTCCAATGCGGACGGCCGTCCCGACGGCCGCAGGCGGTGGAGGGTGGCTAGCCGCGGTAGACGCACGACGCTGTGGGCCTGACGCGTGTTGTGCAGCAGTGTAGTGGCGTGACAGGGGGTGTCTTACGCCTCTGCGGAGAGATCACCCGTCCGTGGCAGGACGGTTTGGCCAAACCAAAGGCCAAGGGGGCCGGAGCAGTCGCTCCGGCCCCTCTGGGGAAGCCTACGCCTCCTCGTTCACCCAGCTCATCAGCTTGCGCAGCTGCTTGCCGGTGGTCTCCAGCAGGTGCTCGGAGTCCTGCTGCTTGTACTCGTTGTACTTCTTCAGGCCGCCGTGGTACTCGTCCATCCACTGCTGGGCGAACGTGCCGTCCTGGATCTCGGCGAGGACCTTCTTCATCTCGGCCTTGGTGGCGTCGGTGATGATGCGCGGGCCGGTGACGTAGTCGCCCCACTCGGCGGTCTCGGAGATGGACCAGCGCATCTTCTCCAGGCCGCCCTCGTACATGAGGTCCACGATCAGCTTCAGCTCGTGCAGGCACTCGAAGTAGGCGATCTCCGGCTGGTAGCCGGCCTCGGTCAGCGTCTCGAAGCCCGCCTTGACCAGCGCCGCGGTGCCACCGCAGAGGACGGCCTGCTCACCGAACAGGTCGGTCTCGGTCTCCTCGGTGAAGGTGGTCTTGATGACGCCGGCGCGGGTGCCGCCGATGCCCTTGGCGTACGACAGGGCGAGCGCGAAGGCGTTGCCCGAGGCGTCCTGCTCGACGGCGGCGATGCAGGGAACGCCGCGGCCCTCCTCGTACTGGCGGCGCACCAGGTGGCCCGGGCCCTTCGGGGCGACCATGCAGACGTCCACGCCGGCCGGGGGCTTGATGAAGCCGAAGCGGATGTTGAGGCCGTGGCCGAAGAACAGGGCGTCGCCGTCGTTCAGGTTCGGGGCGATGTGCTCCTCGTAGACCTGGGCCTGGATGGGGTCCGGGACCAGGATCATGATGACGTCGGCCTCGGCGGCGGCCTCGGACGGCGTCACCACGCGCAGCCCCTGCTCCTCGGCCTTCGCCTTGGACTTGGAGCCCTCGTGCAGACCGACCCGCACGTCGACACCCGAGTCGCGCAGCGACAGCGCGTGGGCGTGGCCCTGGCTGCCGTAGCCGATGACCGCGACCTTGCGGCCCTGGATGATGGACAGGTCGGCGTCAGCGTCGTAGAACAGCTCGGCCACTTTGGGTTCTCTCCTTGGTGTGCAGGTGTTGCTCCCACCGTATGACGGCGGGCGGGAGGGAGGTTTCGGGATCTCGCAATACGGGCGGCCGGTGTCACCCGGCCGCACCGACGAGGGTTACGCCGACCGGTCGAGTGCGCGCAGCGACCGGTCCGTGATCGAGCGGGCGCCGCGGCCGATGGCGATCGTGCCGGACTGGACCAGCTCCTTGATGCCGTACGGCTCCAGCATCTTGAGCATGGCCGACAGCTTGTCGCTGCTGCCGGTGGCCTCGATCGTCACGGCCTCCGGGGAGACGTCGACGGTCTTGGCGCGGAAGAGCTGGACGATCTCGACGATCTGGGAGCGCGTCTCGTTGTCGGCGCGCACCTTCACGAGGACGAGTTCGCGCTGGACCGCCTGCGTGGGCTCCAGCTCCACGATCTTCAGCACGTTGACCAGCTTGTTGAGCTGCTTGGTCACCTGCTCCAGCGGCAGGTCCTCGACCTGCACCACGATGGTGATGCGGGAGATGTCGGGGTGCTCGGTGACGCCGACGGCGAGCGAGTCGATGTTGAAGCCGCGGCGGGAGAACAGCGCGGCGATCCGGGCGAGGATGCCCGGCGTGTTCTCCACCAGGACGGAGAGCGTGTGCTTGGACATGTCTGGTCTTCCTCTTCGCTCTTCCTGGCTCAGTCGTCTTCGTTGTCGCCGAAGTCGGGGCGGACGTCCCGGGCGGCCATGATCTCGTCGTTGGAGGTGCCGGCGGCGACCATCGGCCACACCATCGCGTCCTCGTGGACGATGAAGTCGACGACGACCGGGCGGTCGTTGATGGAGTTCGCCTCTTCGATGACCTTGTCGAGGTCCTCGGGGGACTCGCAGCGGATCGCGTGGCAGCCCATGGCCTCCGACAGCTTCACGAAGTCGGGGACGCGGGTGCCGGCGCTCGGGCCCTTGGGCTCGTCGCCCGGGCCGGAGTGCAGCACGGTGTTGGAGTACCGCTGGTTGTAGAAGAGGGTCTGCCACTGGCGGACCATCCCGAGGGCGCCGTTGTTGATGATGGCGACCTTGATCGGGATGTTGTTCAGGGCGCAGGTGGTGAGCTCCTGATTGGTCATCTGGAAGCAGCCGTCACCGTCGATCGCCCAGACCGCCCGGTCCGGCTGTCCCGCCTTGGCGCCCATCGCGGCCGGGACCGCGTAGCCCATGGTTCCGGCGCCGCCGGAGTTCAGCCAGGTGGCGGGCTTGTCGTACTGGACGAAGTGCGCGGCCCACATCTGGTGCTGGCCGACGCCCGCCGTGAAGATCGTGCCCTCGGGCGCGAGCTGCCCGATGCGCTCGATGACCTGCTGCGGGGACAGGGAGCCGTCCTCGGGCTGGTCGTAGCCGAGCGGGTACGTCTCACGCCAGCGGCTGAGGTCCTTCCACCAGGCGGTGTAGTCGCCCTTGTGGCCCTCGGCGTGCTCCTTCTGCACCGCCTGGACCAGGTCGGCGATGACCTCACGGGCGTCCCCGACGATCGGCACGTCGGCGGCGCGGTTCTTGCCGATCTCAGCGGGGTCGATGTCGGCGTGGACGATCTTGGCGTACGGGGCGAAGCTGTCCAGCTTGCCGGTGACGCGGTCGTCGAAGCGGGCTCCGAGGGCGACGATCAGGTCGGCCTTCTGCAGCGCGGTGACGGCGGTGACCGAACCGTGCATGCCCGGCATTCCCACGTGCAGCGGGTGGCTGTCGGGGAAGGCGCCGAGCGCCATCAGGGTGGTGGTGACGGGCGCTCCGGTGAGCTCGGCGAGGACCTTGAGCTCGGCGGTGGCCTGGGCCTTGATGACGCCGCCGCCGACGTAGAGGACGGGCCGCCTGGCGGAGGTGATCAGCTTGGCGGCCTCGCGGATCTGCTTGGCGTGCGGCTTGGTCACCGGGCGGTAGCCGGGCAGGTCCATGACGGGCGGCCAGGAGAAGACGGTCTTCTTCTGGAGGATGTCCTTGGGGATGTCGACCAGGACCGGTCCGGGGCGGCCGGTCGAGGCGATGTGGAACGCCTGCGCGATCACCCGCGGGATGTCCTCGCCCTTGGTGACCAGGAAACTGTGCTTGGTGATCGGCATGGTGATGCCGACGATGTCCGCCTCCTGGAAGGCGTCCGTACCGATCGCGGAGGACACCACCTGCCCGGTGATCGCGACCAGCGGCACCGAGTCCATGTTGGCGTCGGCGATCGGGGTGACCAGGTTGGTGGCGCCGGGTCCCGAGGTCGCCATGCAGACGCCCACCTTGCCGGTGGCCTGCGCGTAGCCGGTGGCCGCGTGGCCGGCGCCCTGCTCGTGCCGGACAAGCACATGGCGGACCTTGGTGGAGTCCATCAGCGGGTCGTACGCCGGAAGGATCGTGCCGCCGGGGATACCGAATACCGTGTCGGCCCCGACCTCCTCGAGCGAGCGGATGAGGGACTGCGCACCCGTGACGTGCTCGACGAGGGTGGACTGTCCTCCGGAACGGGGCCGCGGCTGCGGATGGTGGGCCCCGGTGGCCTGCTCGGTCATCGGCATTCTCTTCTCGATGCTGAGGTTTTTGCGAGGGTTTTTGCGAGGTTTGTGCGGTGTACGACTGCTGTACGGCAGGTGCCTGTGCAACAAAAAACCCCTCGTGCCGTAAGGCAAGCGAGGGGAGCGCGCCGGTGAGGGTCGCTGGGGTTTCCGGATCGTCCTCCGGTGGGCCCCAGCTCAGCCGACGCGCTGTCCAAGTACGAGAATTCGGGTGCGCATGGCACTGACCCTCCCCCCGACCCGCACCACGTGTCAAGTGGGTGGGACGGGAGTCTCATTATGTGAGCGTAGGGCACTGCCGCCTCCGAAGACCGCGGAGACACCGCCGGTGACACCACTGGTGTACACCCCCGCCGCACCGCCCGCGAAGGCCGGCGCCGGCTCGGCCGGTGCGTGCGGAAGCGGATAATGGCCGGATCCGAGCGCTCTGCGCAGCCGGTACTCGTCCAGCGGCCCGGAGAAGGCCATGCCCATCCCGTGCGTACAGCCCATCGCGCGCAGCGCCGCGACCTGCTCGGGCAGGTCCACGCCCTCGGCCACGGACTGGAGCCCGAGGTCGGTGGCGATGCGGAGCAGCCCGCTCGTGATCTTGTGCAGCCGTGCCGACTCCACGACGCCCTCGACCAGGCCGCGGTCGAGTTTCAGCACGTCGACGGGGAGTCTGCGCAGTGCGGTGATCGCCGCGTAGCCGCTGCCGAAGCCGTCCAGCGCGATGCGGACGCCGAGCCGGCTGAGGGCGGTCAGACGCCGCTCCAGCTCGTCCAGGCTGACCCGGGGATCGGTGTCGGACAGTTCGAGGACCAGCGAGCCGGAGGGCAGTCCGTGCCGGGTGAGGAGGGCTTCCACCGAGCCGAGCGGCATGGAGCGGTCCAGCAGCCGCCGGGCGCTCATCCGGACGGACACGGGCACGCAGAGCCCGGTCGCGGTCCGCTCGGCGGCCTGCTCCACGGCCTCCTCGAGGATCCAGCGGCCGAGTTCCGCGGTCTTGTCGCTGTCCTCGGCCACCCGCAGGAACTCCGCCGGGGTGAACAGCACCCCTTGGGAGGAGCGCCAGCGCGCCTGTGCGGAGACCGAAGTGATCCGGCCGTTCTCCAGGCACACCACGGGCTGGTGCAGCAGCGCGAACTCGCCGTCGTGCAGCGCGGCACGCAGTCGCGTGGCCAGCTCCGCCTTGCGTACCACGTCCTGCTGCATCTGGGGCTTGTACAGCTCGACGCGGCCCTTACCGGCCGACTTGGCCCGGTACATCGCCAGGTCGGCGTTGCGCAGCAGCTCGCCCGCGCCGAGGCCGGGTTCGGCGAAGGCGACGCCGATGGAGGCGTTGACACGGACGTCGTTGCCGTCGATGAGGTAGGGCTGGGAGAGGGTCAGCCTGAGGCGGTCGGCGAGCTCCAGGATGTTCCGCTCCCGGGCGGCACGGTCACGGGTGCCGTCCCCGACGATCAGGGCCGCGAACTCGTCGCCGCCCAGCCGGGACGCGGTGTCCCCGTGCCGGACCGCGTCCTGGAGTCTGCGGGCGGCCTGGACGAGCAGCTCGTCCCCGGCCTGGTGCCCGATCGTGTCGTTGACGGCCTTGAATCCGTCCAGGTCGATGAAGAGGACGGCCGTGCCGCGCAGACGGTCGCCCCGGTCGGAGGCGCGGCGGCCGGAAAGTGCCTGCTGCACGCGCTTGGTGAACAGGGAGCGGTTGGGCAGGTCGGTGAGCGGGTCGTGTTCGGCGTTGTGCTGGAGCTGCGCCTGTAGCCGCACTCTCTCGGTCACGTCCCGGCTGTTGAAGATGAGGCCGCCGTGGTGGCGGTTGACGGTGGACTCGACGTTGAGCCAGCGGCCCTCGCCGGACCGGAAGCGGCACTCGATGCGGGTGGTGGGTTCCTCGAGCGGGCTGGCGGCGAGGAAGCGGCGCACCTCGTGGACCACGCAGCCCAGGTCCTCCGGGTGGATGAGACCGGCCAGTTCGGTGCCCACCAGTTCCTCGGCGGGCCGTCCGTAGACGCCGGCGGCGGCCGGCGAGACGTACCGGAGGATGCCGTTGGGCGCGGCGATCATGATGACGTCGCTGGAGCCCTGCACCAGGGAGCGGAAGTGGTTCTCCGTCTGTGCCAGTTCCTGGGTGAGGGTGATGTTGTCGAGCAGCATGATGCCCTGGCGCACGACGAGTGCGAGCACCACGCAGCCGGCGGTGATGAGCACCACGTGGTCGGGGCTGCGGCCGTCGAGGACGTTGTACAGGATGCCCAGCGTGCACACGGCCGCGGCCAGGTACGGGGTGAGCGCGGCCAGGGAGCCGGTGAGGGGCGGGCCCGCCGGGTACCGGCTGTGGTCACCGCCCGGCGCGGGCTCGGGGGCGGTGGCCGCCGCCTTGGAGTGGCCGCCGCCGCGCTGGCCGGGCACGTGCTCGTGGACCACGCGCGTGTGGCCGTCGACGGCGCACCGGTCCCGCTCGGCGTTCTGCTGGCCCTGGTGCCGGGGAGCGGCCCAGGGGGCGTACGCCAGGAGCAGGGAGCCGGCGAACCAGCCCGCGTCGAGCAGTTGGCCCGAGTGGTAGCTGCTGTGCAGCAGCGGAGAGGTGAACAGGGCGTCGCACAGCACGGTCAGGGCGAGCGCGCCGATGGCCGTGTTCACGGCCGTGCGGTTGCCCGGTGCGCGCCGGAAGTGCAGGGCGAGCACCATGCTGACGAGCGCGATGTCGAGCAGCGGGTACGCCAGCGACAGGGCGGCGTGTGCCACGCTCGGCCCCTCGAACCGGGCGGCCTGGGCGAGCGCGAGGCTCCACGACAGGGTGAGCAGCGAGCCGCCGATCAGCCAGGCGTCCAGCGCCAGACAGATCCAGCCCGCCTTGTTCACCGGGCGCTTGGCGAGGACCAGCAGGCCCACGATGGCGGGCGGCGCGAAGCACAGGAAGAACAGGTCGGCGTAGCTGGGACTGGGCACGGCCTGGTCCAGCACGACCTCGTACCATCCCCAGACCGCGTTGCCCAGGGCCGCCATCGCCGACGACAGGGCGAACAGCAGCCAGGCGGATCGAAAGCGGACCCTGGGTCCGCGGGCGTAGAGGAAGCAGGAGACCGCGGCGGTGCCGGCCGCGGCGGTCAGCCCGAAGTCGCCCATGAACAGCGCGACTTCGTTCGAGCCCCAGCCGAACGCGGAACCGACGGCGTATCCCGCGCAGATCAGGGCCAGGGCCAGCTGGTGGGCCAGGCGTGAGCCGTCGCCGGAGACCGGCGGACGGGGCAGCAGCGTCCCCGACGGGCGCTGCGGGCGCAGCGCCGTGTCGAGGGTCGTCACGGGCGGGGGGCTCACCGGGCCCTCCCGGTCCGTGGGTGGTGGCTGGTGCGGTGGTGGCTGGTGTGGTGGCCGCGCTTGCGCGTGACCTTGCGCCAGGGTCGCCGTCGGCGGCTCCGCCGCGTCGGATCGTTCGTCCATAGGCCGTGCATCGCCCGTCGCCCCCCTCACAAATTCTGAAATGTCCATCCCCGGCGCCGAACGGTCCGCGGCGCAGCCCCTGTCGGGACGATACACCAGTCTCGTCACTCAGGGACATAGCTTCTCTACGCTCCGTGACGATCAACAGAAAGGCGCGTACACACTGCGTCCACAAGGTCGCGGAGGGTACGCGAAGCGGATTACGCCCCTGCCGAGGAGCCTGTTGTAAGGATCACGTTGCGCAGGGGCTCCCGGTTCACGAAACGGCGCAACTGGTCTGCCAGCAGCCGTTTGGCGCGCGGCAGGAAGGCCGAGGTGGGGCCGCCCACATGCGGGCTGATCAGCACACCCGGTGCCCGCCACAGGGGGTGCGCCGGGGGCAGCGGCTCCGGGTCGGTGACGTCCAGGGCGGCGGTGATGCGCCCGCTGTCCAGCTCCGCGAGCAGCGCCTTGGTGTCCACGACGGGCCCCCTGGAGACATTGACCAGGAGTGCCCCGTCCTTCATCCGGGCCAGGAAATCGGCGTCGACCAGGCCCCGGGTTTCCGGTGTCAAGGGGGTGGACAGGACGACGACATCGGCCTCCGGGAGCAGGGACGACAGTTCGGTGAGCGGGTGCACCGGACCGCGCGCCGTGGTGCGCCTTGAGCGCGCGACGCGCGCCACCCGCGCGAGTTCGAACGGTGCGAGCCGGTCCTCGATGGCGGCGCCGATGGCTCCGTAGCCGACGATGAGAACGGTCCGGTCGGCGAGGGCCGGACGGAAACCGGCGCGCCACTCCCCCTTGTCCTGCGCCCGTACGAAGTCGGGGATGCCGCGCAGCGAGGCAAGGATCAGCGCGAGCGTGAGCTCGGCGGTGCTGGCCTCGTGCACCCCGCGCGCGTTGCACAGCCGTACGCCCGGGTGCACCTGGTCCAGGCCCCGTTGCACGTTGTCGACGCCGGCGGAGAGTGTCTGCACGACCTGAAGCGAACGCATGTACGGCAGCGGGCGTACGCACAGGGCGCTGGGCTTCATATAGGGCACGACATAGAAGGCGCAGTCGGCCGGGTCCGCGGGGAACTCCTCCTCCCCGTTCCAGAACCGGTAGCGGAGTTCCTCGGGGAGCCCCTCGATCTCCTCGGCCGGGAGTGGGAGCCACACGTCAGCAGTCATGCTCTGGAGGCTAGGGCCTTCCCCGCGGGTCAGGCCGGAGAAAATCAGCGGCACCTTGTCAGCTGGGGTGAGCGGGGGCTGGGGCGTGCAGCTGCGAGGCGGAGGAAGGCGCCGATGCGATGGGGGTCCCTCCCGCTCGAGCGAAGTCGAGAGTGGGGGAATCGGCAACTGACGACAACGCCGCAGATGGGCGTGCCAGCCCCCGCGTCTCGGCAGGGCCCGCCGGGGAGGCCCTAGGTCAGGCGCGTGACAGCGCAGAGGTTAGGTTGGGGGCCGGTCAGAGGGAGGTTCACGGCAGGTGGAGCGCAGGACGATCGGCGCGGGGGCGCTCGCTGTGGGGTCCGTCGGACTCGGGTGCATGCCGATGAGCTGGGCGTACAGCGGGTCGCGGCAGCGGGGTGAGGAGTCGGTCAGGGCGGTGCACCGGGCGCTGGACCTGGGCTCGACGCTGCTGGACACGGCCGACATGTACGGGCCCTTCACCAACGAGTTGCTGCTGGGCCGGGTGCTCAGGGAGCGGCGCGCGGACGCCTTCGTGTCGACCAAGGTGGGCCTGCTGGTCGGCGAGCAGCACATCGTGGCCAACGGGCGCCCGGGGTATGTGAAGCGGGCGTGCGACGCGTCGCTGCGACGCCTCCAGACGGATGTGATCGACCTCTACCAGCTCCACCGCGCCGACCCCGAGGTGCCGGTCGAGGAGACGTGGGGTGCGATGGCGGAGCTCGTCCGGGCCGGAAAGGTACGGGCGTTGGGCCTGTGCGCGGTGGGTGCGCGGGCGGGCCGGCGTTCGGGCCGCCGTCTGCACGACGCCACGCTGCGCCAGCTCGAGCGGGTGCAGCAGGTCTTCCCGGTGAGCGCGGTGCAGGCCGAGCTGTCGGTGTGGTCACCGGAGGCGCTGGAGGGGCTGCTGCCCTGGTGCGAGGCCCGCGGGGTCGGTTTCCTGGCCGCGATGCCGCTGGGCAACGGCTTCCTGACCGGGACGCTGACCCCGGGCGAGGGTTTCGAGCGGGACGACCTCCGGGCCCGACATCCCCGGTTCACGGCCGAGATGATGGCCGCCAACCAGCCGATCGTCGTCGGCCTGCGCCGTATCGCGCGCCGGCACGGTGAACGGGTGACCCCCGCCCAGGTGGCCCTGGCGTGGGTCCTGGCCCAGGGCCGTCACGTCGTCGCCGTCCCCGGCGCCAAGCAGGAGCGCTGGGTGGCCGAGAACGCCCCGGCGGCCGGGCTCCGTCTGACCCCGGAGGACCTGGCGGAGGTGGCGGCGCTGCCCGCGGCACGGGGGTCGTGGGACTGAGCGTGCCCCGCGCCCGGATGCGGGGGCGCGGAGGGGGAACCCTGCCCTCGTGAGCGGTGGGTGAGGGACAGTGGAGGTTCCGCTGGAACCGCCACTGTGAAGGGACCATGATCGTGCAACGTCGAGCTGTGACGGCCGCGTTGGCCGCTGCCGCGCTCCTGCTGGCGGCCGGCTGCTCCTCGGACGGGGGGTCGTCGCCGGGCGGGGGCGGGAGCACGACGGCGGGGGGAGCGTCGTCCGGTGTGTCGTCCGGTGCGTCCCCCTCGGGGCGGACGGCCGAGCGGACACCGCCCGCCAAGGGCACGGTGAAGGTGGTGCGGACGGTCGCCGAGGGCCTGAAGTCGCCGTGGGGCCTCGCTCCCCTGCCGGACGGCGGTCTGCTCGTCTCCTCCCGGGACGACGGGACGGTCGTCCGGGTCGACGAGAAGACGGGCCGGAAGACGGAGCTGGGCAAGGTCTCCGGGGTCTCCCCGGCCGGCGAGGGCGGCCTCCTGGGTATCGCCCTCTCCCCCGACTACGCCTCGGACCACATGATCTACGCCTATTTCACCTCGGCATCGGACAATCGCATCGTCCGCATGCTCTACGACGAGCACAAGCCCGCCGGCGAACAGCTCGGCGCCCCCGACACGATCTTCAAGGGCATCCCCAAGGGTTACATCCACAACGGCGGCCGGATCGCGTTCGGCCCGGACGGCATGCTCTACGCGGGCACGGGCGAGAGCGGACGGCGGGGCCTGGCCCAGGACAAGAAGTCGCTGGGCGGCAAGATCCTCCGGATGACCCCGGAGGGCGAACCGGCCCCGAGCAACCCCTTCCCCGATTCCCCGGTGTACAGCTACGGGCACCGCAATGTGCAGGGGCTCGCCTGGGACGGCAAGGAGCGCCTGTTCGCCTCGGAGTTCGGCCAGGACACCTGGGACGAGCTGAACGCGGTCAAGCCCGGCGGCAACTACGGCTGGCCCGACGCCGAGGGCCGGTCGGACGACTCCCGGTACCAGAACCCCATCGCCCAGTGGCACACCGACGACGCCTCCCCCAGCGGCATCGCCTACGTGGACGGCGTCATCTGGATGGCCGGCCTGAAGGGGCAGCGCCTGTGGCGCATCCCGCTGAACGGCACGAAGGCCTCGGCGGACCCGCAGGCCTTCCTCACCGGCACGTACGGCCGGCTGCGCACCGTGGCGGCGGCGGGCGGCGACAAGCTGTGGCTGGTCACCAGCAACACGGACGGCCGCGGCAAGCCCAAGAGCGGGGACGACCGGATTCTGGAGCTGGAGGTGAAGTAGGGCCGGGCCCTCGCGCCCCGGCACGGTCAGTCCCCGGCGGACTCCTCCTCGGAGCGCTCCGGCAGCCGTACGACGACCTTTCCGGAGCCGAGATCTATCGGCCCGCGTCCAGGGTCGCCGTCACCGACGTCCTCCCGGGTCAGCTCCAGCCGGTTCTGCTCGTCGCGGGTGTGTTTGCGGCCGGGCGCGAACAGTTCCTCGAAGGCGTTGAACACGCAGTCCCCCTCAGCCGAAGTCCCCTACAGCGTAAGCGTCACCCGGTCGATCGGGACGTGGCGGTTTCGGCCGGGAACAGCCCCTGCCGGTGTGCCACCGCCGCCGCCTCCCCCCGTCCGGAGACGCCGAGCTTGGCCAGGATGTTCGACACGTGGACGCTCGCCGTCTTCGGGGAGATGAACAGTTCCTCGGCTATCTGGCGGTTGGTGCGGCCGGCGGACACCAGGCGCAGGACGTCCCGCTCCCGGCTGGTGAGGCCGAGCGCCGCGGCGGGGTCGGTGGCGAGTTCCGGCCGCGGGGCACGGGCCGGGGTGAGGCGGGCGCGCTGGGCGAGCAGGGCGACGGCGTCGGCGAGCGGGCGGGCGCCCAGGTGGTCGGCGACGGCCCCGGCGAGGCGGAGCAGCTCCGCGGCGCGGTCGCGCTGGTCGTCGCCGCCGTCGGACAGCAGGGCCTGGGCGAGCCGGTGCCGGACGCGGGCGAGGTCGTAGGGGCGCTCCAGGCACTCGAAGGCGGTGACCGCCTCCGACCAGATGTCCGCGGTGTCCTCGCCGGTGGCGCGCAGCAGCTCGGCGCGGGTCCATCTCTCGTACGCGTGCCAGACGGGCAGGCCGGTGGTGAGTTTCCTGACGGCCTCGGTGAGACCGGCGAGGAACTCGGCCCGGCCCTCCGCCGTGGCGGGCAGGGCGCGGGCGTCGGCCTCGGCGGTGGCGGCGGCCAGCAGCAGGGGCCAGGCGTAGCGGTGGGTGCCGGGCGGGAAGCCGGGTTCCACGACGCGCAGCAGTTCGGCGCGGGCGTCGAGCAGTCTGCCCTCCGCCGCGGCGATGCCGATGGCGATGCGGGCCAGCGGCAGCCAGTGCTGGGGCATGGGGTCGTGGGGACCGTAGTGGGCGCGGGCGGTGGCCAGATGGCGGCCGGCCTCGGCGATGTCGCCCCGGCCGAGCGCGAGGTCGGCGAGGCGGAGGGCGCCCACGCCCCGGGGTTTGGCGCTGTGTCCCACAGCGAGCGCGTTGGCGGCGGCTTCGGTGGCCTCGTCCCAGTGGGCGAGCCCGTACTGCAACGCGGAGAGGTTGCCCCACACCCACGCCTCGGTGTCCAGCAGGCCGTACTTGCGGGCGAAGGTGATCCCCTCCCGCAGGATCGGGACGGCCTCCCGTGCGCGGCCGACGGACCCCAGTTCGCTGGGCAGGTTCACATAGGCGCGGCCCGCGACGCGCGTGACGCCTTCCTGGAGTGCCTGCTCCTTGACCTCGTACATCTGCGCGAGCCCGGCTTCGGTGTCGCCCGCGTCGACCATGAGGCCACCGAGGGTGAGCCGGGCGTGCAGCTCGATCTCCCGGGCGCCCACCATGCGCGCGTACTGCAGGGCCCGTTCGGCGGCGGCGAGGGCGTCGGGTCCGGGCTCGTGCAGCATGGACCAGTTGGCGACGTGGGCGAGGACCTCGGCGTGCACCTCCGACGGCGGCAGCCCGCGGACCAGTTCCTGCGCGGTGGCCAGTTCCTTCCAGCCGTCGCCGCGGGCCTGGTCCTGGACCAGGCGGGAGCGCTGTACCCAGAACCAGGCGGCGCGCAGGGGGTCGTCCTCGTCCTCCAGCAGCCGCAGCGCCCGTTTGGCGATCTTCAGAGCGCGTTCCCGTTCCCCGCAGAAGCGGGCCGCGACGGCCGCCTCCGCCATGAGGTCGAGGTAACGCAGGGGCGTGGTCGCGGGGTCGCAGCCGCAGGGCGGGTAGACCTCGGTGTAGTCGACGGGGCGCAGGGCGGCCCGTACGTCCCCGGGGGCGGTGTCCCACAGCTCCATCGCCCTCTCCAGCAGCCGCAGTTGCTCGCTGTAGGCGTGCCGGCGGCGGGCGACGACCGAGGCGTCCAGGACGGCGGGCAGGGCCTTGCCGACGTCGTGGGCGTGGTACCAGTAGCTGGCCAGGCGCGTCACGCGTGCGTCGGCGGGGACGAGCGCCGGGTCGGCCTCCAGGGCCTCGGCGTAGCGGCGGTTGAGGCGGGAGCGTTCGCCGGGCAGCAGGTCGTCGGCGACGGCCTCGCGCACCAGGGAGTGGCGGAAGCGGTAGCCGTCACCGGCGGGTGTGGCGCTGAGCAGGTTGGCGTTCACGGTGGCGCGCAGCGCCTCGATGAGGTCGTCCTCGGGCAGCCGGGCGACGGCGGCGAGGAGCCGGTATTCGACGGTGGAGCCGCCTTCGGCGACGATCCGGGCGACCCGCTGGGCGGTTTCGGGCAGTGCCTCGACGCGGACCAGGAGCAGGTCGCGCAGGGTGTCGGTGAGGCCCGTGCAGCAGCCTTCGCCGGAGGCGACGGCGAGTTCCTCCACGAAGAAGGCGTTGCCGTCGGAGCGTTCGAAGATCTCGTCGACCTGGGCGGGGGCGGGTTGGGTGGCGAGGATGCCGGCGACCTGCTGGCCGACCTCCTCGCGGGTGAAGCGGGCGAGTTCGAGGCGGCGGACGGTGCGCAGCCGGTCTAGTTCGGCGAGCAGGGGGCGCAGGGGGTGGCGGCGGTGGATGTCGTCGGAGCGGTAGGTGGCGAGGATGACGAGACGGCCGGTGCGCAGGGTGCGCAAGAGGTAGGCGAGGAGGTGGCGGGTGGAGGCGTCGGCCCAGTGCAGGTCCTCGAGGGCGAGGACGACGGTGTGGTGGGCGGCGACGCGTTCGAGGAGGCGGGCGGTGAGTTCGAAGAGGCGGGCCATGCCCTGCTCGTCGTGCCGGCTGGAGGTGGCCTCGCCGAGTTCGGGCAGCAGCCGGGCGAGTTCCTCCTCCTGTCCGGCGGCCGCGGCGGCCAGTTCGCCGGGAAGGGCCTGGCGCAGGGTGCGCAGGGCGGTGGAGAAGGGGGCGAAGGGCAGTCCGTCGGCGCCGATCTCCACGCAGCCGCCCAGCGCGACGACGGCGCCGTGGCGGCAGGCGGCGGTGGCGAACTCCTCGACGAGTCGTGTCTTGCCGACTCCGGCCTCGCCGCCGACCACCAACGCCTGGGGCTCCCCCGCGGCGGCACGGGCGAGCGCGTCGTTCAGGACGCCCAGTTCGTCGGTGCGGCCGACGAAGACGGGACTGACGGATCTGGTCTCCACGGGCCAGAGCATCGCATGTGGGCCGGACGGCGTGGCACGGGTTTTCCACAGCGCCGGCGCATTCGTCGTACGACCATACGGGAGTGGGCGGCCGACCCCCGTGCGGCCGCCCACCTCCGCCCCCGCCCTCATGCGGCGCGGGTGAGCCGGTCCCGGCCTGGGCCGCGGGTATGGGTCTCGGTCTCGGCGGCGCGGCGGGCCGCCTCCTCGCGGCGGGCCGCGCGCCTGCCGCGGACGGCCTCGCGGGCCAGGCGCTCGGCCTCGGCCCGGCGGAACAGTTCGGTGGAACGGGCGTGGTGCAGTTCGAGCTCGAACATGGTTGCTTCCCTGGTGAGAGGTGGTTTCCGGATCGGTTCCGGTGATGCCTCCACTGTCGTCTCCCAGGGGGGTGCGCCACATCGGGAAGGTTCCGCATCTTCGGCGGTCCGAGGGGGCCGGGACACGCGTAAGGGGCCTCAGGCCGTCCGTGAGGCGTTCACTGACGGCCTAAGGCCCCTTAAGTCCCCTAAGGCTCCCGAGGTCTCTCGGGTCTGTGGTGGTTCAGCCCGCGGAGGGCAGGCTGACCAGGGCGTCGGAGTACTTGAGGACGGCCAGGAGCAGGCCGATGACTCCGAGGGAGACGCCCGCCCAGGCCACCGACTTGATCCACGCGGCCTGCGGCTTCCCGGGGGCGCCGAAGGCGGGCCGGGCCAGGACCACGACGCCGGTGATCAGCGCGGCCAGGGCGAACAGGCCGGCCCACAGCGCGGTGGTGTGCCAGGCGTCGCCGTAGACCTCCTTGATCTGCTTGGCGACGGTCGCGCCCGAGGAGGTCTGCAACTGGCCGACGAGGGTCTCGCGCGCGGCGGCAACGGTGCCGATCCAGCCGCCGGTGAGCGAGACCACGCCCAGGGCGGCGGAGACCACGGCACCGGCGCCCTGTCCGACACCGGAGGGGCCCGCCTCCTCGGTCACGCCGACCGGCTGCTCGCCGTCGGTCTCCTCGTTCTCGGCGGTCACCTGGTCGGCGGCGCGCTCCTCGGCCCGCTCCGCATCGGTCTTGGTGACGTCGGCCGTCGCCTCGGCCTTCTTGGCGTCGGTGCCGGTCTCGGCTTCGTCCATTGTCTTCGTTCCCATGCCTCGCACCGTACGGACGCTGTCTGAGAGGTGTCTTAATGATCGTTGTGGGCGGCACGCGCGCGTGCCGTACGCCACTCGGGGGCGAGCACCGACCAGATCTCGGTGCTGGTGCGCACGCCCCGGTAGAGATCGTTCTCCCTGAGCACGCCCTCGCGGGTCATGCCCAGCCGTCGCGCCACGTTGATGCTGGGTTCGTTGGCCGACGACACATGCCACTCCACACGGTGCATGCCACGCTCGTCAAACGCCCACTCCAGCAGCACCCGCATGCCGCGCGTGACCAGCCCGCGCCCGGCGGCGGAGGGCTCCACCCAGCAGCCGGCCTCGCAGACCCCGCCGGCCGTGTCCCAGACGCGGAACAGCAGCCCGCCGA
The DNA here is from genome assembly GCF_042894725.1 of Streptomyces sp. NPDC001480. NCBI lineage: Bacteria > Bacillati > Actinomycetota > Actinomycetes > Kitasatosporales > Streptomycetaceae > Streptomyces > Streptomyces sp. NPDC001480. The sequence continues at coordinate 17,461 of NZ_JBIAVX010000022.1, forward strand.
CGAGCCTGCCGTCCAGCCACACCCCGTGCAGGCTGCCGGCGTCCGCGGCGCGCTTGTCGGCGTAGGAGCGCAGCCAGGCGCGGGCCGCCGCCAGGTCGGTCACCACGTCCGGCAGACCGACGTGGCGGCCGATGAACTCCCGTCCCCGGTCGATGTTGGCGATGAGCTCCTCGGCGTGCCAGGTCTCCAGGGGGCGAAGCTCGGCACCGTCGTCACCCAGCGATATCGCGTACATCGCGCTGCTGCTCCTTCTGAAGTCCCACCACGGCCTGAGTGAGCCTCTCATGCGGGACACGGCACTCGGGCGGCTCGATGCTGATGCGCGGGAGACGGCTCTCCAGCCACTGCGGCAGCCACCAGTTGGCGCTGCCGAGCAGGTGCATCAGCGCGGGGACGAGGAGGGTGCGCAGCACGAAGGCGTCCAGGGCGACGGCGGAGGCCAGCGCGATGCCGAACATGGCGATCACCCGGTCGCCGCTGAGCACGAAGGCGAGGAAGACCGAGATCATGATGACCGCGGCGGAGTTGATCACCCGGCTGGTCTCGGCGAGGCCGACGCGGACGGCCCGCCGGTTGTCGCCGGTCTCCAGCCATTCCTCGTACATCCGGCTGACCAGGAAGACCTGGTAGTCCATGGAGAGGCCGAAGAGGACCGACACCATGATCACGGGGAGGAAGGGCTCGATCGGACCCGCCCTGCCCAGGCCCAGCGGTTCGCTGCCCCAGCCCCACTGGAAGACGGCGACGACGATGCCGAAGGCGGCGGCGACGGCGGCGACGTTCATCACGGCGGCCTTCAGCGGGATGCCGAGCGAGCGGAAGGCGACCAGGAGCAGCACGCAGCCGAGTCCGATGACGACTGAGACGAACAGGGGCAGCTTGCCGACGATCACGTCGGCGAAGTCGTCGTAGCTCGCGGTGACCCCGCCGACGCGTACGTCGAGCGAGGTGCCGGTCTCCGCGCGCGGGAGGACCTCGGTGCGCAGCCGGTCGACGAGCTCGCTGGTCCGCTGGGACTGGGGCGCGGAGTCGGGGACGACGGTGAGGTAGGCGTTGTCGCCGCCGCTGGCGTACCGCGCGGGCGTCACGGACGCGACGCCCTCGGTGGCGCGCAGGGTGGCGTCGAGGTTGTCGAGGGCGAGCCGGTCGGCGCCGCCGTCCACGCGTGCCACCAGGGTGAGCGGCCCGTTGACGCCGGGTCCGAAGCCGTCGGCGAGGAGGTCGTACGCCTGGCGCGTGGTGGCGGACTTGGGGTCGTTGCCCTGGTCGGAGGTGCCGAGGCGGAGGGCGAGTGTGGGCAGTGCGAGCAGGGCGATGACGGCCACGGCCGCGGAGCCGAGCAGCTTGGGGTGGCGTTCGACGAAGGCGGACCAGCGGGCGGCGAGCCCCGTGGGCAGTTCCGGCTGCGGCCCGTGCTCGGCCAGCCGGCGCCGCTCGCGCCGGCTCAGGGCGCGCGGGCCGATGAAGGACAGCAGCGCGGGCAGCAGGGTCACGGCCGCCGCGACGGTGAGCACCACGGTCAGCGAGGCGGCGACGGCGACACCGTTGAGGAAGCCCAGCCGCAGTATGAACATCCCGAGCAGGGCGATGCAGACCGTGGCGCCCGCGAAGACGACCGCACGTCCGGTGGTGGCGACGGCGTCCACCGCGGCCTCGGTGACCTCCAGGCCGCGTTTCAGTCCACGCCGGTGCCGGGTCACGATGAACAGCGCGTAGTCGATGCCGACGCCGAGCCCGATCAGCATGCCGAGCATGGGGGCGAAGTCGGCGACGGTCATGGCGTGGCCGAGGAGCACGGTCGCGGCGTACGCGGTGCCGACACTGACCAGCGCGGTGGCGATGGGCAGCAGCGAGGCGGCGAGCGAGCCGAAGGCGAGGAACAGCACGACCGCGGCCACGACCACGCCGGCCGCCTCGGCCAGGTGGCCGCCGGCGGACTTCGTCAGCGTGATGGCGCTGCCGCCCAGTTCGACCTGGAGCCCGTCGGCCTCGGCGGACTTGGCGGCGTGTACGACGGCCTGGGCCGCGGACCTGCTGACGTCCTCGGCCTGCCGGTCGAAGGTGACGGTGGCGTACGCGGTGTGACCGTCCCGGCTGATCCTGCCGGTGCCCTCTCCGTCGTACGGACTTGTCACCGAGGCCACGCCCGGCAGGCCGGCGACCCGGTCGAGGGCGCGTGTCATGGTCTGTTCGACGTCGGCGGCGCGGACCGTGCCGGAGGTGGTGTGCCAGACGACGGTGTCGGCGTCGCCGGCCAGACCCGGGAATCCCTGCCGCAACAGCTGGGCGGCGCGGCCGGATTCGGTGCCGGGCACCTCGTAGTCGTTCGAGTAGGCCGAGCCGGTGACGGTTGCGGCCGCGGTCGCCCCGCCGAAGGCGAGGAGCCACAACAGGACGGCTACCAGGCGGTGCCGGACACACCAACGGGCAAGGGCTGCCACGGGCGTGCTCCCAGGTACTGAATGTGGGTCTTTGGCCGGGAACGATCGTCCAGAAACGGAACAGCCCGCAAAGAACATGTGAGCAAGGGGAGGACAACTCTTGCACGGCGAAAGTGATGGTCCGCCACGTTCACGGGCCGGCCGGCGCGACTGGGAGGCACATCACAGGACAGTCACACGAACTCTGTCACCCCTCGGGGCACTTCAGTCGAACTGGTCTCCGAGCGCCATGATCATCGTGCCCGCGATCAGCAGCCACAGCGCCCGCCGGGTACGGCCCTTGGCACCCAGCACCCCGGCGAGCGCACACACGCCGGCGCCGACGCCGTACGCGGCCGGCACCAGGGCCGGCACCCCGCTCAGGCGCATCAGCGAGGCGGTGACACCGGCCAGCGTCAGCACGGCTCCGGTGCCGGCGGCCGTCCAGCGAGCCCGGCGCGCGTCCTCCGCGGGGTCCTCGAACTCGACGTCGTCCTCCGCGGGGTCCTCTACGTCGTCCACCTCGGCTATTCCAGGCCGCGTGCCGGAATCAGCAAGTCCACTCATGGCGGGCGAGCGTAGTACCTGTCGCTGAGCAATCCAGGTGCGGGGAGCGGCTTCGACTGCTATCGAACTCTTGCGCATACCTTTTCCGTACGCAGCAGGCGAGGAGCCCGTTCACCCGATGCCATCGAACGACCTGTCGAGCGACCCGTTGACCGACCGTCTGACCCACCCGCGCTACCCGCGCAGCAGCCGCTACGACGTCCGCTGGACCATCGAGAACCAGATGGGCCCGCACGCGCTGTGGCTGCTGGAGTGGCTGGCCCCCGCGCTCGGTCTCGACACGCTGCCGCCCGGTGCGCGCGTGCTCGATCTCGGCTGCGGCCGGGCCATGACCTCCGTCTTCCTCGCCAAGGAGTACGACGTCCAGGTCGTCGCCGCCGACCTGTGGGTCGGGTCCGACGAGAACGCCGCGCGGCTCGCCGAGGCGGGCGTCGGCGACCGTGTGCTGCCCGTGCACGCCGAGGCGCACGATCTGCCGTTCGGCGAGGGCACGTTCGACGCCATCGTCTCCGTCGACGCCTATCAGTACTTCGGCACCAACGACCTGTATCTGCCCACGCTGACCCGGCTGCTGAAGCCGGGCGGGCGGATCGGGGTCGCCGTGCCGGCGCTGCGGGAGGAGATCGCCGGGGCCGAGCCGCCGGAGCATCTCGCACCCCACTGGGACCCGGGTTTCTGGGCGTTCCACTCCCCCGCCTGGTGGCACCGGAACTGGACACGCACGGGGGCCGTCACCGTCGAGACCGCCGACTGGCTCCAGGACGGCTGGCGCGACTGGCTGCTGTGGAGCGAGGTGTGCGCCGAGGAGAGCCCCAGCGAGTTCATGGCGGGGATGGCACGGGACTCGGTGGAGCTGCTGCGGGCGGACGGGGGCCGGGTGCTCGGCTTCGCCCGGGTCGTGGGACGCCGTAGGCAGTCGTGACACAGACGTGTACGGCCCCGGAGGTCCTGCCTCCGGGGCCGTACACGTGGGGACTCAGCCCTCGCTGACGCCCAGCTTCTCCAGGATGAGCTCCTTGACGCGGGCCGCGTCGGCCTGGCCCCGGGTGGCCTTCATGACCGCGCCGACCAGGGCGCCGGCCGCGGCCACCTTGCCGCCGCGGATCTTGTCCGCGATGGCCGGGTTGCCGGCGATGGCCTCCTCGACGGCGGCGGTGAGCGCGCCCTCGTCGGAGACGACCTTCAGACCGCGCTTGTCGACGACCTCGTCCGGGGTGCCCTCGCCCGCGAGGACGCCCTCGATGACCTGGCGGGCCAGCTTGTCGTTCAGGTCACCCTTCGAGACCAGCTCGGTGACCCGGGCGACCTGCGCCGGGGTGATCGCCAGCTCGTCCAGGGACTTGCCGGACTCGTTGGCGCTGCGCGCCAGTTCGCCCATCCACCACTTGCGGGCGGAGGCCGCGTCGGCGCCGGCGTCGATCGTGGCGACGATCGGGTCCAGCGCGCCGGCGTTGAGGATCGCCTGCATGTCGGTGGCGGAGATGCCCCACTCGGCGAGCAGCCGGGTACGGCGGGCCAGCGGCATCTCCGGCAGCGCGGCCCGGATCTCCTCGACCCACTCGCGGGACGGGGCCACCGGGACGAGGTCCGGCTCCGGGAAGTACCGGTAGTCCTCGGCCTCCTCCTTCACACGGCCCGAGGTCGTCGACCCCGTGTCCTCGTGGAAGTGGCGGGTCTCCTGGACGATCGTGCCGCCGGACGACAGCACGGCCGCGTGCCGCTGGATCTCGAAGCGGGCCGCGCGCTCCACGGACCGCAGCGAGTTGACGTTCTTCGTCTCCGAACGGGTGCCGAACTTCTCGGTGCCGTTCGGGCGCAGCGACAGGTTCACGTCGCAGCGCATCTGGCCCATCTCCATGCGGGCCTCGGAGACGCCGAGCGCCCTGATGAGCTCGCGCAGCTCGCGCACGTACGCCCGGGCGACCTCGGGGGCACGCTCGCCGGCGCCGACGATCGGCTTGGTGACGATCTCGATCAGCGGGATGCCGGCGCGGTTGTAGTCCAGCAGGGAGTGGGACGCTCCGTGGATACGGCCGGTGGCGCCGCCGACGTGCGTCGACTTGCCGGTGTCCTCCTCCATGTGGGCGCGCTCGATCTCCACGCGGAAGCTCTCGCCGTCCTCCAGCTGCACGTCGAGGTAGCCGTTGAAGGCGATCGGCTCGTCGTACTGGGAGGTCTGGAAGTTCTTCGGCATGTCCGGATAGAAGTAGTTCTTCCGGGCGAAGCGGCACCACTCGGCGATCTCGCAGTTCAGCGCGAGACCGATCTTGATCGCGGACTCGACGCCGATCGCGTTGACGACCGGGAGCGCGCCGGGCAGGCCGAGGCAGACCGGGCAGGTCTGCGAGTTGGGCTCGGCGCCCAGCTCGGTCGAACACCCGCAGAACATCTTGGTCTTGGTGCCGAGTTCGACATGGACCTCGAGGCCCATGACGGGGTCGTACGACGCCAGCGCGTCCTCGTACGACACCAGGTCGGTCGTGGTGGTCACGGTGAAACTTCCCTCTCAGCCCAGCAGGACGTCGTCGTCGCCCAACCGCTTCAGCTCGCGGTAGAGGATGGCGAGGCCGGTGACGATGGCGGCGGCGGACACGGCGGCGTCGACCAGACGGAGCGTGTCGCTCTCGGCGCGGGCCAGCTTGGCCTGCTTGGCGACGCTGACCGCGCCGAACGCGGTGGTGGCCATGGACAGGTAGAGGCCGGACTTGGACTTCTTGAAGCCCTTGGCCTTCTTCAGTGCCTTGCTCACAGCGACGGAGCCTCCTCCAGGAGCGGGTGCCCCCACCTTTCCACGAAGGCGGCTTCCACGGCGGCACCGACCTTGTAGAGCCGGTCGTCCTTCAGCGCCGGGGCGATGATCTGAAGTCCGACCGGGAGGTTGTCCTCCGGGGCGAGACCGCAGGGCAGCGACATGGCCGCGTTGCCCGCCAGGTTGGTCGGGATGGTGCACAGGTCGGCCAGGTACATCGCCATCGGGTCGTCGGCGCGCTCGCCGATCGCGAAGGCGGTGGTCGGGGTCGTCGGGGAGACGATCACGTCGACCTGCTCGAAGGCCTTCTCGAAGTCGCGCGTGATGAGGGTGCGGACCTTCTGCGCGCTGCCGTAGTAGGCGTCGTAGTAGCCGCTCGACAGGGCGTACGTGCCGAGCATGACGCGGCGCTTGACCTCGGGCCCGAAGCCCGCCTCGCGGGTGAGGGAGGTGACCTCCTCGGCCGAGTGGCTGCCGTCGTCGCCGGTGCGCAGGCCGTAGCGCAGGCCGTCGAAGCGGGCGAGGTTGGAGGAGCACTCGGACGGCGCGATGAGGTAGTACGCCGACAGGGCGAGGTCGAAGGACGGGCAGTCCAGCTCGACGATCTCGGCGCCGAGCTCCTTCAGCAGCTCCACGGACTCGTCGAAGCGCTGGATGACGCCGGCCTGGTAGCCCTCGCCGCGGAACTGCTTGACCACGCCGACGCGCATGCCCGCCACGCTGCCGTTGCGGGCGGCCTCGACGACCGGCGGGACCGGGGCGTCGATGGAGGTGGAGTCGAGCGGGTCGTGGCCGGCGATCACCTCGTGCAGGAGGGCCGCGTCCAGGACCGTACGGGCGCAGGGGCCGCCCTGGTCCAGGGAGGACGAGAACGCCACCATGCCGAAGCGGGAGACCGCGCCGTACGTCGGCTTCACGCCGACCGTGCCGGTGACGGCGGCCGGCTGGCGGATGGAGCCGCCGGTGTCGGTGCCGATGGCGAGCGGCGCCTGGAAGGAGGCCAGGGCGGCGGAGGAGCCGCCGCCGGAGCCGCCGGGGATCTTGGTGAGGTCCCAGGGGTTGCCGGTCGGCCCGTAGGCGCTGTTCTCGGTGGAGGACCCCATGGCGAACTCGTCCATGTTGGTCTTGCCGAGGATGACGACGTCGGCGGCCTTCAGCCGCTTGGTGAGCGTCGCGTCGTACGGCGGGATCCAGCCCTCGAGGATCTTCGAGCCGACGGTCGTGGGCACGCCCTCGGTGGTGAAGATGTCCTTGAGCGCGAGCGGGACGCCGGCCAGCGGGCCGAGCTTCTCGCCGCGCTCGCGCTTGGCGTCCACGGCGCGGGCCTGGGCGAGGGCGCCCTCGCGGTCCACGTACAGGAAGGCGTGCACCTTCTCGTCGACGGCCTCGATGCGCGCGAGGTGGGCCTCGGTGACCTGGACGGCCGTGAGCTCGCCGGAGGCGATCTTCTCGGCGGTCTGGGCGGCCGTGAGCTTGATGATGTCCGTCATGGCTTCTTAGTCCTCCCCCAGGATCTGCGGCACCTTGAAACGCTGCTGCTCCTGGGCCGGGGCGCCGGAGAGCGCCTGCTCGGGGGTGAGCGAGGGACGGACCTCGTCCGGGCGCATGACGTTCGTCAGCGGGAGCGGGTGCGAGGTCGGCGGTACGTCTTGGTCGGCGACCTCGCTGACGCGGGCGACCGCGCCGATGATGTCGTCCAGCTGTCCCGCGAAGTGGTCGAGCTCTTCGGGCTTCAGCTCCAGACGCGCCAGCCGGGCGAGGTGGGCGACCTCCTCGCGCGTGATGCCAGGCATGCAGCGTTCCTCTGGGGTGAGTGTGTGTGGTTTGGGGCCAATCCTATGGGGCGGGGCCCCGTGCCCGTGAAACGGTTTGGCCTGTCACCGGCGGGCGTCCCAGGCGGGGCTCTTCAGGAAGTGGTTGTCGTACAGCTCCTGCACCTCCAGAAGGCTCTCCGGCGTGGCCTCGCCGAGGGCTATGCGCTGTAGGTGGCGGAAGTACTCGAAGCGCTCCACGCCCGGGGTGATGACGATCAGCAGATCGGCGTCGGCACCCGGCACGGCGGCGAAGGCGTGCGGCTTGCCGGGCGGGACGACGACGAGGTCGCCGGGGCCGGCGGTGACGACGTCCTCGCCGGAGAGGATCTCGGCGGCGCCGTCGAGCAGGAAGAACATCTCGGCGGAGTTGTCGTGCCAGTGCGGCTTGGCGCCGTCCGCGCCGCCCGTGAGGGTGACGCGCTGGGTGGACAGGGCGCCGCCGGTCGCGCTGCTGTCGGCCAGCAGGCGGACGGTGGTGGGCGCGCGGCCGACGACTTCGGCCTCGGCCTCGCGGACGATCACGGTCTCGTCGAACTTCGGGACGAACAGCGACATGGTCATACCCCCGGTGATCGGTACGGACGTCAGACGAGGAAGAGCAGGGCGGCGCTGATCAGTACAACGACCGCGGTGGCGAAGTGGATCCCGAACGCGACGGCTTTCGTACCGCCGTGCCGCAGGACTATCAGCGTGTCGCCGAGCGGCAGGAGTGCCACGCAGAGCATGAACCAGGCCTCGGGGCGCGCCCCGGCGAAGGCCAGCAGTACCAGGCCCACCACGCCGAACGTGCCGTCCTTGAGGCCCTTGTTGGTCAGGTAGGCGCCGGCGTCGCCGCCGGGGTCCGCCGGGACGCCGTAACCGGCGGCCGCGGGGCCGGGCTGGAACAGGAACCGGTAGCCGAGGAACAGGCAGAACAGGTCGAGGACGACGGCCAGGGTGTACGCGGTGACGGTCATGTCTCGTCTCTTTTCTAGCAGCGCTAGGGACAAGAGCGAAGCTATCAGAGCATCGACAGATTGGCTAGCATTGCTAGAAAAGCGACGGCCGAGAGGGCTTGGACCGCACTGACGGCGGTGGGCGAGGCGTACACCGTGCTCGGCGAACCGCTTCAGACGAGGATCACTCGGCAGCCGGCAGAGCCGCCCGTGGCCGCTGCCACCCACGCGGTCCGCGGGCCAGCAGCCAGGCGGTGGTCTCCTCCGGGGGCATCGCGGCGGCCACCAGCCATCCCTGGACGGCGTCGCAGCCGAGGTCCCGCAGGCGTTCCCAGGTCTCGTCGTCCTCGACGCCCTCGGCGACGACGAGCAGGCCGAGGGAGTGGGCGAGGTCGACCGTGCAGCGGACGATCGCCGCGTCCTGCGCGTCGACGGCCAGCCGGGCCACGAACGAGCGGTCGATCTTCAGCTCGCTGACCGGCAGCCGGCGCAGATGGACCAGCGAGGAGTACCCGGTGCCGAAGTCGTCCAGGGACATCTTCACGCCGTGCCCGGTCAGTCCGGCGAGGGTGTCGGCGGCCCGCTGCGGGTCCTCCAGCAGCACGTGTTCCGTTATCTCCAGTTGGAGCGCTCCCGCGGGCACTCCGTGCCGGGCCAGCCGCGCGGCCACCGAGCCCGCGAAGCCGGGGGTGTGCACGTCGCGCGGGGAGACGTTGACGGCCACCGGCACGCACAGGCCCTGCGCGCGCCACTCGGCGACCTGGCCGAGGGCGGTCTCCAGTACGTACTCCGTCAGATGGGGCATCAGCCCAGAGGACTCGGCGATCGCTATGAACTCGTCCGGCGGCACCTTCCCGCGCTCCGGGTGCACCCAGCGGACCAGCGCCTCCAGTCCGGCCACCTGGCCGTCGAAGCGGACCTTGGGCTGGTAGTGCAACTGGACCTCGTGCGCGTCCAGGGCCCGGCGCAGGTCGCCCAGCAGGCCCAGCCGGTCGGGCGTGTTGGAGTCCCGCTTGGACTCGTAGACCTCGACGCCCGTACGGTCCCGCTTCGCCTGGTACATCGCCACGTCCGCGCGGCGCAGCAGCCCTTCGGCGTCCAGGGCGTGGTCGGGGAAGACGGCGACGCCCGCACTGGCCTCCAGGACGAGGGTGAGCCCGTCGAGGTCGAGCGGGGAGCTGAGGGCGGTGACGAGGCCGCGGGCGACCCGGGTCGCCGACGTGGTGGAGTCGGCGACGGGCAGTAACACGGCGAACTCGTCGCCGCCCAGCCGGGCGGCCTCCGCGCCACGCGGCAGCGCCAGGCGCAGGCGGTCCGCTATCTGCAACAGCAGCCGGTCACCGGCGAGATGACCGAGGGTGTCGTTCACCGACCGGAAGCGGTCCAGGTCGATCAGCATGAGGGCGGCGCGGGCGCCGATGCGCTCGGCGTCGTCGAGGGCCGTCCAGATCCGCTCCAGGAGCCACTGCCGGTTGGGCAGCCCGGTCAGTGGATCGCGCAGCTGCTCCTCCGCCCGGGCCCGGGCTATCCACAGGGTGGAGTCGAGCGCGATGAGCGGGATGGCGAACAGCGGGAGCAGCAGCGGCTGGGCGACGGCGACCACGCAGACCAGCGGGGCGATGCCGAGCAGTGCCACGGCGACCAGGCCGTGCCGGACCAGGGCGGTGCGGGCGACGGTGGGCAGACCGCCGCGCGGGGCGTGCAGGTACCACAGCAGGATGCGGGTGACGCCGAGGTAGGCGACGGCGACGAGAACGACCTCGGGGGCGGTGGTGACGGTCCAGTTCTCGGGGTTCCAGGGCCGCTCGACGGTGGGTACGCGGCCGAAGGCGCCCAGTACCAGGGCGCCCGCGCCGATCCCGAGGATGTCCACGGCGCCTTGCAGCAGTCCCTGGCGCCAGCGGTGGCGGCGGGCTATGCCGACCAGGACGACCACGGTGAGGCTGACCATGCCGGCGGGCACCCAGCCGTACAGCAGCAGGACGGCGATGGTGAGGGCGGCGCCGGAACCGGTGCCGCCCCACCAGCGGGAGCGGCCGAGCATGACCAGATGGCCGACGATGACACCGGTCAGCACGGCCAGGGACCAGCCGACCGTGCCGGACGGGAAGAGCGCGTGGTGGTCGGTGAACGCGCGGAGGAAACCGGCGCCCAGGGCGAGGGCGGCGGCCGCCACGACGGCCGCGTGCAGCGCGGGCCAGGTCAGGTGGCGTTCGGGTTCGGCGCCCGGCAGCGCGGCGGGCTCGACGGCCAGCGGTAGGGGGGTGGTGCGCGCGTCCGTGGCGGTGGGCGGCCCGGTGGCGCGTCCCTGCGCGCCCGGGCGCTCCGCGGTCCGCCCCGGCCACCGGCTCGCCCGCCATGCGTCCGCCATGCGGCGCAGGCGCAGCCGGGAGTCCGGAGCGACGCTCTCGGTCGGTTCCATTCCCGTCCCTCTCACAACCGGCGGTGCCCACGCCACGCGGCCCGACGCCCGACAACCCTCAGCGGCTCCGCGTTGGAAAGCCCTTCCCCTTGCTCCGCACGGGCAGGGGGATGCCCCGACCGCAGCTGGGCACGGCAGGCGCACCCCTCAACAGTAGGCCGCGGAACGCTTCCACGGGCAGCGGTCGTCGACGGTTGCCCGAATGCACCCCGGCCACCCGTATGCATCTGATATGCGCCGTTCGGGCGGCCTTCAACCGCTACTCTCCGGTCGGAAGCGCGACTTCGGCCGCCGCTTCGGGGCCCTGTTCCAACAGGACGCCGAAACCGTCCTCGTTCAGGACCGGCACCTTGAGCTGCATGGCCTTGTCGTACTTCGATCCCGGGTTGTCACCCACGACGACGAACGACGTCTTCTTCGATACGGAACCGGTCACCTTCGCGCCTCGGCTCTGTAGCGCCTCCTTGGCGCCGTCGCGCGTGTGGTTCTCCAGCGTGCCGGTGACGACCACCGTGAGCCCCTCCAGCGGACGCGGTCCCTCGTCCTCGCCGGAACCGGTCTCCTCCAGCGGGACTCCAGCCGCCTTCCACTTCCTGACGATCTCGCGGTGCCAGTCCTCGGCGAACCACTCCTTCAGGGCCGCGGCGATGATGGGGCCGACGCCGTCGGTGGTCGCCAACTCCTCCTCGGTGGCCTGTTCGATGCGGTCGACGGAGCGGAACTCGCGCGCGAGGGCCTGGGCCGCCACGGGCCCCACATGGCGGATGGAAAGCCCGTTCAGGAAGCGGGCCAGCGGACGTGTCTTGGCCTCCTCGATGTTCTGGAGCAGCGCGAGGGTGTTCTTCTTGGGCTCGCCCTTCTGGTTGGCGAAGACCGTGACGACCTTCTCCTCGCCCGTCTTGGGGTCCCGCTTGGGCAGACCGCTGTCGGGGTCGAGCACGTACGCCTTGATGGGGAGCAGCTTCTCCACCGTCAGGTCGAACAGGTCGCCCTCGTCGACCAGCGGCGGGTCGGCCGGCTCCAGCGGGCGCGTCAGCGCCGCCGCCGCCACCCCGCCGAAGTGCTCGATGTCCAGGCACTCCCGGCCCGCGAGATAGGAGACGCGTTCCCTCAACTGGGCGGGGCAGGTACGGGCGTTGGGGCAGCGGAGGTCGATGTCGCCCTCCTTCATGGCCCGCAGCGGCGTACCGCACTCGGGGCACTCGCCCGGCATCACGAACTCGCGCTCAGTGCCGTCGCGCAGGTCGACGACCGGGCCGAGGATCTCCGGGATGACGTCACCGGCCTTGCGGATCACCACGGTGTCGCCGATGAGGACGCCCTTGGCCTTGACGACGTCCTGGTTGTGCAGGGTGGCGAACTCGACCTCGCTGCCGGCGACCGTGACCGGCTCGACCTGGGCGTACGGCGTGACCCGGCCGGTGCGGCCGACGCCCACCTTGATGTCGATGAGTTTGGTGTTGACCTCCTCCGGCGCGTACTTGTACGCGATCGCCCAGCGCGGGGCACGGGCCGTGGAACCGAGGCGGCCCTGGAGGCGGATCTCGTCGAGCTTGACGACCACACCGTCGATCTCGTGCTCCACGGAGTGGCGGTTCTCGCCGTAGTACGCGATGAACTCCCGTACGCCGTCGAGGTCGTCGACCACCCGGTTGTGCCGGGAGGTGGGCAGGCCCCAGGTCCCCAGCAGGTCGTAGGCCTGGGAGAGGCGGGTGAGGCCCTCGTAGCCCTCCAGCGCGCCGATGCCGTGGACCACCATGTGCAGGGGGCGGGTGGCGGTGACCCGCGGGTCCTTCTGGCGCAGCGAACCGGCCGCCGCGTTGCGGGGGTTGGCGAAGGGCTTGTCCCCGGCCGCGACCAGGCGGCGGTTGAGCTCCTCGAAGCGCTCCATCGGGAAGTAGACCTCACCGCGGATCTCCACCAGGTCGGGGACGCGGTCGCCCTTCAGGCGGTCCGGGATCTCCGCGATCGTGCGGACGTTGGGGGTGATGTCCTCGCCGGTGCGGCCGTCGCCGCGGGTGGCGGCGCGGGTGAGGCGGCCCCGCTCGTAGGTGAGGTTGACGGCGAGGCCGTCGACCTTCAGCTCGCACAGGAAGTGGTACTCCTGGTCGCCCAGCTCGCGGGCGATGCGGTCGGCCCAGGTGGCGAGGTCGTCGTCGTTGAAGGTGTTGTCGAGGGACAGCATCCGCTGGCGGTGCTCGACCGACGTGAACTCCGTCTGGTACGACCCGGCGACCTTCTGGGTCGGCGAGTCCGGCGTGCGCAGCTCCGGATACTCCTCCTCCAGCGCCTCCAGAGTCTTCAGGAGCCCGTCGAACTCGGCGTCGCTGATGACGGGAGCGTCCTTCACGTAGTACCGGAAGCGGTGCTCCTCGATCTGCTCAGCGAGCTGCGCGTGCTTCTCCCGTGCCTCGGCGGGCACTGCCGTCTCCGCCTGCTGCTTGTCGCCGGCCACCGTGTTGTCCTCCCGTTACTCTGGGTTGTCCGCGAGGGATCTCGCCGCCTGGACGCAGTGGGCGAGCGCCCGGCGCGCGTACTCCGGGGAAGCGCCCGCGAGTCCGCACGCCGGGGTGACCGTCACCGCCCGGGCGAGCAGCCCCGGATGCAGTCCCAGCCTGCGCCACAACGTTCTGACACCCATGACGCTACCGGCAGGGTCTGACAATGGACCGTCCGTGCCGGGCACGACTCCGGTCAGCAGCCGGGTGCCGCCCTCCACCGCCTCGCCGATCGCGTCGTCGTCACGCTCGGTGAGAAGCGAGAAGTCGAAGGAGACCCCGGCCGCGCCCGCCCGGCGCAGCAGGGCGAAGGGCACGTCGGGGGCGCAGGTGTGGACCACGACGGGGCCTGGCGCGTGCACGCCGACCAGGTCCCGGAGGGTGGCCTCGACGATCTGCCGGTCGACGGCGCGGTGGGTGCGGTAGCCGCTGGCGGACTTCACCTGACCGCGCAGGACGGCGGTGAGGGAGGGCTCGTCGAGCTGGAGCACGAGCTGGGCGCCGGGGATCCTGCGCCGGACCTCGGCGAGGTGCTGGCGCAGGCCCTCGGCGAGGGAGGCGGCGAGGTCGCGGCAGGCGCCGGGGTCGGAGAGGGCGACCTCGCCGTTCCTCAGTTCCAGGGCGGCGGCGAGCGTCCAGGGGCCGACGGCCTGCACCTTCAGCGGGCCCTCGTAGTCCTGCGTGAACTCCTCGAGCGCGTCCAGGTCCTCTCCCAGCCAGGAGCGGGCCCGCTTGGTGTCCCGGCCCGGCCGGTCGCCGATCCGCCAGCCGCTGGGCTCCACGCGCGCGTACAGCTCGACGAGCATTCCGGCGGTGCGGCCGATCATGTCGGCGCCGGGGCCGCGGGCGGGGAGCTCGGGGAGGAAGGGGAAGTCCTCGAAGCTGCCGGTGGCTGTTCTGGCGGCTTCCCGGGCGTCGGTGCCGGGGAGGGAGCCGATGGCGGTGGCGGGGCCGAAGGGTGGGGTGTCGGTCACGGGTGAAGCCTACGTAGGTGGGGCGGCCCTTGGTTGTCTCGCCCCCGCCACCCCTACCCTTCCCGTCCCCAGGGGCTCCGCCCCTTCGACCCCGCCAGGGAGCTGCGCCCCTTCGACCCCCCATCGGCCTGAACGGCCTCGTCCTCAAACTCCCCCAGAGGGGCTGACAAGAGCAGGCCTCACCCCTGGTTCCGGAGCTTCAGCGGCCCGGTCGTACTGTCAGGTCGTTGATTTCCGCGTCCCTGGGGAGGTCCAGGGCGGTGAGGATCGTGGTGGCGATCGACTCGGGGGCGATCCACTGATCCGGGTCGTAGTCCTTGCCCTCCTGCTGGTGGACCTTGGCCTGCATGGGGCTGGTCGTGCGGCCGGGGTAGACCGAGGTGACGCGGACGCCGTTGCCGTGCTCCTCCTGGCGGAGGGAGTCGGCGAGGGCCTTGAGGCCGTGCTTGGAGGCGGCATAGGCGGACCAGCCGGCGTGGGCGGCGAGGCCGGCGCCGGAGTTGACGAACACCACGTGGCCCCGGGCGGCGCGGAGCTGGGGCAGGAAGTGGCGGGTCAGTTCGGCGGGGGCGATCAGGTTGACGTTGAGCTGGTGGCGCCAGGACTTGGGGGTCAGGTCGCCCACCTCGCCGAGGTCGACGACTCCGGCGATGTGGAGGAGGGAGTCGACCCGCTCGGGGAGCGTCTGGTGGGAGAAGGCCCAGGACAGCCGGTCCGGGTCGGCGAGGTCGCCCACGAGCGTCCTCGCGCCGGGGAACTCGGCCGCCAGTTCCTTCGCGCGGCCCGCGTCGCGCGCGTGCAGGACGAGTTCGTCCCCGCGCGCGTGCAGAAGGCGGGCCACGGCCGCGCCGATGCCGGAACCCGCCCCGGTGATCACATGAGTAGCCATGCCGCCATGCTCGCACCGCCCGCCGCTCACGCGACGTCCTGGTGCTCCTCCAGGTAGGCCAGCGCGGCGGCCGGCTGCTCGGCGAAGAACATCAGCTCGGCCAGCGGGCGGGGCAGGAAGCCCTCGGCCTCCATGCGGTGGAACTGTTCCTTCAGCCCGTCGTAGAAGCCCGCCGTGTTCAGCAGCACCACCGGCTTGGCGGTGCGGCCGTGCTTCTTCAGCTCCAGGATCTCGGTGGCCTCGTCGAGCGTCCCGGTACCGCCCACCATGATCACCACGGCGTCGGCCTTCTCCAGCAGCAGCCTCTTGCGCTCGGCCAGGTCGTGGGCGATCACCATCTCGTCGGCGCCGGGCCGCGCCTTGTTCGCCAGGAAGCCGACGGAGACGCCGACGAGCCGGCCGCCCGCCTGCTGCACCCCGTCGGCGACCACCTTCATGAGGCCCACGTTCGAACCGCCCCACACCAGCGTGTGCCCCGCCTTGCCGAGCAGTTCGGCGAACTCGCGCGCGGGTCGGGTGTAGCGGTCGTCGAGGTCGGCGGCGGAGAGGAAGACGCAGATTCGCATGCGGTCAGGGTACGAGGGAGGGAAGAAGGCGGGGCCCGCCGGTGCTCTACCGGTATGGCCCATGGACACACGATCACCATCGAACAGGGCGAGCAGCACGTACGCGTGGTGCGCGGGGAGCAGGTGCTCGCCGAGACCGACCGGCCCCTGGTGCTGCGGGAGACCGGCTGTCCGGTGCGGTACTACATCCCCCCGGAGGATGTCCGGCTGGACCTCCTCACGCCCTCCGACACCCACACCCAGTGCCCCTTCAAGGGGACGGCCTCCTATTGGTCGCTGCCGGACGCGCCCGACCTCGTGTGGGCGTACCCCGATCCCAAGCCGGACGTGGCGCAGATCAAGGACCACCTTTGCTTCTACGAAGTCGACGTGTCATGACCGACTAGTTCCGTACCGTGCGGCAATCTGCACTGGTATGGACAAGGAGACGCTTTCCGGCGACGGCACCCGTATCGCCTACGAAACCACCGGCCGGGGTCCCGCGGTGATCCTCGTGAGCGGCGCGATGTCCACGGGTCACACCATGGCGCCCCTGGCGCAGCGGCTCGCGGACCGCTTCCAGGCCGTCGTGTACGACCGCCGGGGCCGCGGCGAGAGCGGCGACACCGCGCCGTACGCCGTGGAGCGCGAGGTCGAGGACATCGCGGCGCTGATCGACGCGGTGGGCGGCGAGGCGGCGCTCTACGGCATGTCCTCGGGCGGTGCGCTGGCGCTGCGGGCGGCTCAGAGCGGGCTGCCGGTGCGGCGGGTGGCCGTGTACGAGACGCCCTTCGCCGTCGACGAGGGGGGCGCGAAGGAGCGTGCCGAGTACACCCGGAACCTCGGCGAGGCACTCGCGCAGGGCCGGCGCGGCGACGCGGTCGAACTGTTCCTGAGGCTCACGGGCCTGGCCGAGGCCGTGATCAAGGGTGCCCGCCAGTCCCCCATGTGGGCCGACATGGAGGCCATCGCGCCGACCCTGGCCTATGACGACGCCGTGATGGGCGACGGCCTGGTCCCGGGGGACCGGCTCGCGTCGCTCGCCGTTCCCCTCCTGGCGGTAGCGGGCGGCGCGAGCCCGGACTGGCTGCGCGAGGCGACCCGGACGGTCGCGGAGGCGGCCCCGCACGGCACGTACCGCGTCCTGGAGGACCAGACGCACATGGTCGACCCGGACGTGCTCGCGCCGGTGCTGGCGGAGTTCCTCACCTCGTAGGGTGCGGGCTCAGGCCACCCCGGCCGTCGCCCGTACCGTCTCCGAGATCGTCGCCGAGCCCACCACGCGCGTGCCGTCGTACAGGACGATCGCCTGACCGGGGGCCACGCCCCGGACCGGCTCCGTGAACCGGACCTCCAGGGAGCCGTCGACCAGTTCGGCGGTGACCTCGGTCTCGCCGCCGTGGGCGCGCAGCTGGGCGGTGTAGGTGCCCGGTCCGGTGGGGGCGGCGCCGCACCAGCGCGGCTTGATCGCCGTCAGGCCGGTCACGTCCAGGGCGGCGGCCGGGCCGACCGTCACGGTGTTGTTCACCGGGGAGATGTCCAGCACGTAGCGCGGTTTGCCGTCGGGGGCCGGGATGCCGATCCTGAGGCCCTTGCGCTGGCCGATGGTGAAGCCGTACGCGCCCTCGTGCGTGCCGAGCTTGGCGCCGGACTCGTCGACGATGTCGCCCTCGGCCTTGCCCAGGCGCCGGGCCAGGAAGCCCTGGGTGTCGCCGTCGGCGATGAAGCAGATGTCGTGCGAGTCGGGCTTCTTGGCCACGGCCAGGCCCCGGCGCTCGGCCTCGGCGCGGATCTCGTCCTTGGTGGTGACCGTGTCACCGAGGGGGAAGAGCGCGTGGGCGAGCTGGCGGTCGTCGAGGACACCGAGGACGTAGGACTGGTCCTTGGCCATGTCCGAGGCGCGGTGCAGTTCGCGCGTGCCGTCCTCGCCCACGATCACCTTGGCGTAGTGGCCGGTGCAGACCGCGTCGAAACCGAGGGCCAGCGCCTTGTCCAGGAGCGCGGCGAACTTGATCTTCTCGTTGCAGCGCAGGCACGGGTTCGGGGTGCGGCCGGCCTCGTACTCGGCGACGAAGTCCTCGACCACGTCCTCGCGGAAGCGGTCGGCGAGGTCCCAGACGTAGAACGGGATGCCGATGACGTCGGCGGCCCGGCGGGCGTCGCGGGAGTCCTCGATGGTGCAGCAGCCCCGCGCTCCGGTGCGGAACGACTGGGGGTTCGCGGAGAGCGCGAGGTGGACGCCGGTCACGTCGTGGCCCGCCTCGGCCGCGCGGGCGGCGGCGACGGCGGAGTCCACGCCGCCCGACATGGCGGCGAGGACGCGGAGGGGACGGGTGCGCTGCGGGGTGTCAGTCATAGCCCCTCCAGGGTACGGGGGCGTGGGAACCGGAGGTCCCGCATATCCGTTGACGATCACATGGGGGTGACAGAGGTGAGTGCGGCGAGGGGCGATTCCGATCGGCGGCTGGGGCGGCGGGCCCTGCTCGTCGGCGGGCTCGCGGCCGCCGCGGGCACGGCCGCGCTCGCCCGCGAGGAGCTTTCGCACCTGTGGTGGCGGCTGCCCGGGGTGGAGAAGTCGCGGGTGGCGGGCGCGGTGGACTTCCGGGGGGCGCGCTGGGTGGCGGCGTCCCCGGCGAACTACCGGCGGGCGGACCGGCCGGACGACTATCCCGTGGACCGGGTGGTCGTCCATGTCACGCAGGGCGACTACGCGAGCGCGGTCAAGGCCTTCCAGGACCCGGCGCACCAGGCGGCGGCGCACTACATCGTGCGGAAGGACGGGCGGCTGACCCAGCTGATCCGCGAGCTGGACGTGGCCTTCCACGCGGGGAACCGGGAGTACAACGAGCGGAGCGTCGGCATCGAGCACGAGGGGTTCGTGGAGCACGCGTCCTCCTTCACGGACGCGATGTACGCGACCTCGGCGCGGCTGACGGCCGCGATCTGCGGGCGGTACGGCATACCCGTGGACCGGGAGCACATCATCGGGCACGTGGAGGTGCCGGGGACGGACCACACGGATCCCGGCCGGTTCTGGGACTGGGACCGGTACCTGGGACTGATACGACGGCAAGTGTGACCCACCTCACAAGCCGCGCACGCTGTGAGGTGGCTCCGCGTCGTACGCGTCCGATACGTCCCCCACTGTGGATGTGACCTGCCGCACATCAACGTGGCTTTCATTCAAGGGAGTCGAGAGAGCGCACGGCTCACGGCGGCCTCACAGCCCGCGCGGCTTCCCCCCAGCTTCGGCTCAGTCCTTACATAGTCCATACGTCAAACATCCGGGGCCATGGCTGACATCACCGAGCCCGACACCACTGCGGGCGGAAGCGACAACGGCACCCACGTCAAGCGCGGGCACACCAAGCGGGAGCACACCAAGGGCAGCAGGGCCAAGGCCGGCAAGGGTCTGCACCGGCGGAAGTTCCTCGGCGGGATGGCCGGGGTCGGCCTGGCCGCGGTCGGGGCGGCCGGTGCGACCTTCGCGTTCCTGAGCAACGGAAGCGACAAGGCGTCCGCGGCGTCCGGCACGCTCACCGTCCCGGACCTCCTGGAGGGCACCACCTCGGACGGCACGACCACGTTCACGCTGGAGGCGCAGACCGGCACCGCCGAGGTGCTGTCCGGCGTCACCAGCGACACGATGGGCTACAACCAGTCCTTCCTCGGCCCCACCATGAAGTGGACCAAGGGCGACACCGTGCTGCTCGACATCACCAACAGCCTGGGCGCGGACACCACGGTTCACTTTCACGGCGCCCACGTCCCCGCCAAGATGGACGGCGGCCCCCAGGTGGCCTTCGCGGACGGGGAGACCTGGGCCCCCACCTTCGAGGTGAAGGACGAGGCCAAGACCCTCTGGTACCACCCGCACGCCCTGGGCACCACGGCCGAGCAGGCCGTGCACGGCCTGGCCGGCATGATCATCGTCGAGGACGACTCGGACGCCTCCGCCGCGCTGCCCAGCGACTACGGCACCGACGACATCCCGCTCATCTTCCAGAGCCTGGCCGCGGACAGCTCCGGGGACATCAAGTACAACCTGACCGGCTACCTGACGAACAACCTCAGCTTCCCGCTGCTGCTCAACGGGACGAACGTGGACGACACCACGCTCTCCTTCACCGCCACCAAGACCCGCACCCGGTTCCGGGTACTGAACGCCTCGCCGTCGGACATCATCACCGTCCAGCGCAGCGACGGCGGCACGCTGACGCAGATCGCCACCGACCAGGGCTATCTGACCGAGGCGGCCGCCGTGGACTCCATCCGGCTCGTGGCGGGCGCCCGCGCCGAGTTCGTGATGGACCTGTCGGACGACGTCACCCTCCAGGCCGTGGTCACCACCGGCTGGGTCCGCGGCGGCAGCGGCACCTACGACGTGCTCGCCGTCACCGCCTCCGGCACCGACACCCCGGACGACCTGCCCAGCACGCTGAACACCATCGACCGGTACGACACCAGCGACTTCACCGCCCGCACGATCACGCTCGGCCAGAGCGGCGCCACCATGCTGATCAACGGCTCGGCCGGGACCACCATGTCCTCCATGGCCATGATCAGCACGACCCTGGGGTCCAAGGAGATCTGGACGATCAAGAACAGCACGCAGCTGGAGCACTCCTTCCACCTGCATGACGTGCCGTACCAGTTGGTCTCCATCAACGGCGAGGACCCCAGCGGCGTCGAACTCGGCTGGTACGACACCTACGAGGTGGTGGGCGGCGGGTCCATCGAGATCGCCATGGAGTTCACCGACTTCGCCGACGACACGTACATGTACATGCTCCACTGCCATCTGCTCCAGCACGAGGACGAGGGCATGATGGCGTCCCTCATGATCACGGATGACGGTTCGTCCACCACCAGTACGGACAGCAGCGACTCCACCGCCTCGGCCAGCCCGAGCGCTTCGGCATCGGCATCGGCCTCGGCGTCGGCTTCCGCGAGCGCGACGGACGGTTAGGTCAGGTCAGCCCCGCGGCGCGCGCACGCTCCACCGCGGGGCCGATCGCCTTCGCGACCGCTTCGACGTCCGCCTCGGTGGAGGTGTGGCCGAGGGAGAAGCGCAGGGTGCCGCGGGCCAGGTCCGGGTCGGTGCCGGTGGCCAGCAGGACATGGCTGGGCTGGGCGACACCGGCCGTGCAGGCGGAGCCGGTGGAGCACTCGATGCCCTGCGCGTCCAGCAGGAGCAGCAGGGAGTCGCCCTCGCAGCCGGGGAAGGTGAAGTGGGCGTTGGCCGGGAGGCGGTCCACCGGGTCACCGCCCAGGATCGCGTCGGGCACCGCGGTGCGGACCGCCTCGATCAGGGCGTCGCGCAGGGCACCGATCTCCCGGGCGAACCACTCGCGCTGCTCGGCGGCGAGGCGGCCGGCCACCGCGAAGGAGGCGATGGCCGGGACGTCCAGGGTGCCGGAGCGGACGTGGCGCTCCTGGCCGCCGCCGTGCAGCACGGGTACGGGGGACCACTCGCGGCCGAGGACGAGGGCGCCGATGCCGTACGGGCCGCCGATCTTGTGGCCGGAGACGGTCATCGCGGCGAGGCCGGAGGCGGCGAAGTCGACGGGGACCTGGCCGAAGGCCTGGACGGCGTCGGCGTGCAGGGGGATGCCGGACTCGCGTGCGACGTCGGCCAGTTCACGGACCGGCAGGACCGTGCCGATCTCGTTGTTGGCCCACATGACGGTGGCCAGGGCGACGTCCTCGGGGTTTTGGGCGATGGCCTCGCGCAGTACCTCGGGGTGGACACGGCCGTAGGAGTCGACCGGGAGGTACTCGACGGTGGCGCCCTCGTGTTCGCCGAGCCAGTGGACGGCGTCGAGGACGGCGTGGTGTTCGACGGGGCTGGCCAGTACGCGGGTGCGGGCCGGGTCGGCGTCACGGCGGGCCCAGTACAGGCCCTTGACGGCGAGGTTGTCGGCCTCGGTGCCGCCGGAGGTGAAGACCACCTCGCTCGGACGGGCGCCCAGCGCGTCCGCGAGGGTCTCGCGGGATTCCTCGACCGTACGGCGGGCCGTGCGGCCGGATCCGTGCAGGGAGGACGCGTTGCCGGTGATGCTCAGCTGGGCGGTCAGTGCCTCTGCCGCCTCCGGGAGCATCGGGGTGGTCGCGGCGTGGTCGAGGTAAGCCATGGTGAGCCCGATTCTACGGGGCCCCTCGGCGGTGGTCGCGGCTCGTCCAGGCCGCATCCCACGCGCTCGTACGGCTCGCCAAGGTCCCGGGAGCGCCGCGGGAGTTCCCTAGAAGCTCCAGGACACGGTGTTGTCCACCTGCATGAACGCCACCAGGACCAGCAGGTCGGCGACGCCGAGGGTCATGCCGAGCAGGGCGCGGCCACGGCGGGCGGTGCCCCGCCACAGGGCCACACCGGCCAGAACGATGGCGATGGGGCCGAGGAACAGGTTCAGGACGAGGAGGCCGAGGAGGCCGAGGATGAAGGACGCGACGGCCATGCCGTCGGCATCGCGGACGGCGGTACGGCGTGTCACCGGTGCGGTGAGTTGCATGGTGATCAGCTCCGAATGGAACGGACGGACGGGCAAAGGCGGGTGGGATGGGGCGGTGCGGCGTGGGGTGCGGGTCAGTTGGCGGACGTGCCGCGCCGGCGGCCGTGGCGTTCGCGGAGCGCGAAGACGCCGAGCCAGGCGGCGATGACGACGGCCGCGATGGCGCTGAAGGTCAGCGGCGCGTGGGCCACGGTGCCCAGGGCGACGCCGAACAGCAGGAGAGCCGCGACGATGAACAGCATGGGATGGGTCCCCCTTTCCGAGGTGCTCCGAGGTGCTTCGAGGTGCTCGCGTGAAGCTTCGGTGAACAGTTGTGGTTACACTTGTTCACTGACTTATGAGTCTAGCGCTCCCTACGGCTTTTCAATTCCAGAGAACAGTTGTTAACTGGATGACATGAGTCACACCCTCGGGATCCGGCAGGCCCAGAAGCAGAAGACCCGGCAGGCGCTCCTGGACGCGGCGTTGGGGCTGCTGGAGGAGCAGAGCCTGAGCAGCCTGGGCCTGCGCGAGGTCACCCGCGCCGTCGGAGTCGCGCCCACCGCGTTCTACCGGCACTTCCGCTCCACGGCGGACCTCGGGGTGGCGCTGGTCGACGAGGCGCTGGGCAGTCTGCACCCGATGGTGCGGACGACGGTGTCCTCGGCGGGCGACAGCGAGGAACGCATCGCGCGGGCCGTCGAGTTGATCGCGCACCACGTCGACGCGTTCCCCGCGCACGTCCGCTTCATCGCCCGCGAGCGCCACGGCGGGGTCCAGCCGGTGCGCGAGGCCATCCGGGCCCAACTGGCCCGGTTCGCCCAGGAGGTCAAGGCCGAGCTGGCCAAGGATCCCGAGGCGGAGGGGTGGAGCGACGACGATCTGCTGATGCTCGCGCACCTCTACGTCGACCAGATGCTCATCACGGCCTCCCTCTTCCTGGAGGCACAGGAGGCGCAGGAGACGCCGGACGCCGCCGAGGAGGCGCGGGAGCGCGTCACCCGGCTAGCGACCCGGCAGCTGCGGCTGATCAGCGTCGGCCGCCACCACTGGCACGACTGACCCGCGCGAACGCGTGACCGCGTGAACGCCAAGGGGCGGCGGGCCCGTTCACCCGGACCCACCGCCCCTGCGGTACGAAACCCCCGTCAGCCCTGCTGAGCCTGCTGCCCCTGCCCCGGCTGTCCCCCGCCGGGGCCGCCGCAGCCGCCGCCCTGACCGCCACCGGGGCCTCCCTGGCCACCGCCGGGCGCGCCGCTCGGCATGCCGGAGGGGGCTCCCGAGGGAGCTCCGGTCGGCTTGCCCGAGGCCGCACCCGACGGGGCGCCGGACGGTGCGCCGCTCGGCGCGCCGCTCGGGCGGCCGGACGCGCCCCCGGTCGGCATGCCGGACGGCGGTTGGCAGCTCTGCTGGGCGGAGCCGCCGCCGGAGGACGAGGAGTCGCCCGAGCCGCACGCGGTCAGCAGCAGCGGGGAGAGCGCGAGCAGGGCGACGGCCGGGACGAGGCGTGCACGCTTCATGAGAGCCAGCTCCAGAAAGGGTGAGGAAGTCCTGAGGCGGGCACTCAATCAACGGCGCTTAGGGCGTTCTTGGGTCCTTCCTGTGACCGCCCTGTCCACCGGGTAAAGGCAGCCCCAAGTACCCGCTTCCACCTGGGCTTTCGGCCGCGGCCCGGGCTTACTCACTGGTACAGCTCCGTGACGGAACGCGCCGCGGCCAGCAGGTCGGCACGCGCCTCGGGCGGCGCGAGGACCTCCACCCCGTCGGCGAACGCGAGCAGTTGGCGGGCCGCGCGGACGGACGGACAGGTGAGCCGGGCGGTCACCCACTCGTCCTCGGCGGCGTCGTCCGGGAGTTCGGACAGCAGGGAGGCCGTGATCCGGACGAACATGTCGAGCCGCTCCCGGCGCACCCGTACGGTGACCTCCACGCCCCCCGGTGTCTCCTCGACCTGCTGCCGCAGCGCCTCCCAGACGTCGGCGAGTTCGACGCCGGGCCGGCGGCGCACGGGGGCGTCCAGGACCCGGGCGGATCGCACCCGGTCGGCGCGGAACAGGCGCGGGCCGCCCCGCCGGTCGGCGACCAGGTACCAGATGCCCGCCTTGGCGACCAGGCCGTAGGGGTCCACGGTGTACGTGTGCGGCTCCCGCTCCCCGCTGTGCCGGTAGCGCAGCCGCAGGCGCCGGTCGGCGAACACCGCGTCCTGAAGCGTCTCCAGGTCGACGGCCCGTCGCGGCCCGCTCTTCCAGCGGGTGGCGTCGACCAGGATCCGGCGGCTGGTCACCTCGGCGGCCGGCCTGTGCGGCGCGGGCAGGGCCGCCATCACCTTGCGCAGCGCCGAGCCGAGGGCCGCGTCCAGTCCGAGGGCGGCGTGCGCGCCCTGGGCGGCCAGGATGAACAGGGCGCGGGACTCGTCGGCGGTGAGACCGGTGACGTCCGTACGGAAGCCGGCGAGGAGCTCGATGCCGCCGTGCCGCCCGCGTTCGGCGTACACCGGGACGCCGGAGGCGGACAGCGCCTCGACGTCGCGGTAGATGGTGCGCACCGACACCTCGAGCCGCTGGGCGAGTTCGTGCGCCGGGACCCGGCCCCGGGTCTGGAGGAGCAGCAGGATGGACAGCAGGCGGTCGGACTTCACCCGGCCAGGATCGCGCCGTCGGAGATCCCGCGGCAAATGTTGACGGCGGATGTCAGGTTATCCGGCGATGCTCGCCCCGACGAATCGACGGCTCGACGGCTCAAGGAGAGGCATCCCATGGACATCATCGACCCCCGTCCCCTGTACGCCCGCGCGACGGAGCAGGCGGCGGCCCTCATCAAGACCGTGCGGCCCGAGCAGCTGTCCGGCCCCACCCCCTGCGCCGAGTTCGACGTACGCACGCTGCTCAGCCACACCGTCGGCGGCACCCGACGGATCGCGGTGGTCGGCGAGGGCGGTGACGGGCTCGCGGTGCACCCGTTCGCCGACGGTGTCGAGGACGCCGAGTGGGCGGCGGTGTACGACGAGGCGCGCACCCGGGCCCTCAAGGCCTGGGAGAGCGACGAGCGGATGACGGCACCGGTCCGCGTCCCGTGGGGTGAGGTCCCCGGCCACGCCGCACTGTCGGGCTACGTCATGGAACTGGTGACGCACACCTGGGACCTGGCCGAGTCCATCGGCCACCCGCACGAACTCGACCCGGAACTCGCCGAGTTCGCGCTCACCACGGCCCGCCGCGTCCTGCCCGACCCGCGGCGCGACGCGGACACCCCCTTCGGCGACGTGATCGAGGCCCCCGAAGGGGCCGACGCCTACACCCGCTTGGCGGCCTGGCTGGGGCGCGCCCCGCTGGGGGCGTGACCGGCCCTAGCCGAGCCTGGCGCGGGCGAGTTGGCGGGACTGGGCGACCAGGCGGTCGTCGCTGTCCCAGACCTCGGCGTCCTCCTCCAGGAAGCCGCCGGCCAGGTTGCGGGTGGTGATGGCCACCCGGAGCGGGCCGGGGGCCGGGCGGTGGCGTACGTGCACGGTCAGTTCGACCGTCGGGACCCAGCCGGACAGGCCGATCTCGAAGGCGGTCGGCGGCAGCGCGTCCACCGCGAGCAGCAGCGCGAAGGGGTCCGGGTCCCGGCCGTCGGCGAGGCCGAACCACGAGCGCATCTCCCCCTTGCCGGAGGGGGCGCCGAGTGCCCAGCCGAGGGTGGCCGGGTCCAGCTTGAGCATGAGGCGGTCGGTGATGGCGGAGCTGCCCTCGACCGGGGCCGGGCCGTCCTCGGGGCCGAAGCACTGGTCCATGGGCGGGATCGCGGGCGGCGTGGCCGTCGTACGGACGTCGTCGGGGAGGGAGTCGAGGTCGCCGTAGGAGGCGAGGACGCGGATCCGTTCGACCTCGTCTCCCGCCTCGTCGTACTGGAAGAGGGAGGCCTGGCCGGTGGAGAGGGTGCGGCCGGTGCGGACGGTCTCGGTGCGGACGACCGCCGGGCCCGGCTGGGAGGCGGTGAGGTAGTGCGCCGAGATCGTGAAGGGGTCGGGGTGCGGGAGGGTGTCCGCGAGGGCACGGCCGAGCACGGCCAGCAGGTAGCCGCCGTTGACGGCGTTGATGATGGTCCAGCCGGCGGAGAGGTCGATGTCGTAGACCCCGGGCTCGCGCCGGGTGACCGCGGTGTCGCGGTCGAACTCGCTGGCGCCGATCACGGCCCGTATGACGGGAGTGGAGGCTGCTTCTGGCATGAGTGAACCGTACAACAGGAAATTACTAAGCGGTAGCTTTGGATGTTGCGGGCGCGTGACGAGACGCGGACGGCAAGATCCCGCCTCCCGGGTGAGATCCCGGCAATTGTTCGGTAAGTGTCCGGACACGTCCGTAACCCCGAGCCCTTGATCCCCCTCTATGAAGGCATGAGCCTCACCGGGACTGCGTTTCTCTACACGACGATCGTGCTGTCCGTCGTCGCCCTCGTTCTGCCGCTCGTTCTGTGGTCGAGGATGCGGGGGCCCAAGGCGCTGCGCGTCGCGGCCCGGGTGCTGATGCTGCTGTTCGCCCAGGGCACGGCGGTCACGCTGGTGTTCATCCTCGTCAACAACTCCAACAACCTCTACGACAACTGGGCCGACCTGCTCGGCACCGGCAACCACGTCCAGCAGGCCGCCGACCTCGGCCGGGACGGCACCGGCGGCATAGCGTTCAAGCGGCTGCCCAGGGTCAAACAGGCCTTCCAGACCGCCGACGGCCCCGGTATGCACGCGGCCGGCGGGGTCCGCGTCACCCAGCTCAAGGGACGGGTCTCGGGCGTGAACGCCGAGGTCTACGTCTGGCTGCCGCCGCAGTACGACGAGCCCGCCTACCGCCACCACAAGTTCCCGGTCGTGGAGCTGCTGCCGGGCTACCCCGGCTCGGCGAAGGCCTGGTTCGGCTCCATGAAGGCCCACGAGCAGCTGCTGCCGCTGATGAAGGACGGCCAGGTCGCGCCGTTCATCCTGGTGGCGCCGCGCACCAACCTGCTGGCCGGCGTGGACACCGGCTGCGCCAACATCCCGGGCACGGTGAACGCCGACAGCTGGCTGAGCATCGACGTGCCCAAGATGGTCATGGACAACTTCCGCGCCGAGCCCGCGCCCTCCGGCTGGGCGGTCGCCGGGTACTCGGCGGGCGCGCACTGCGCGGTCAAGCTGGCCGTCGCCCATCCCGACCGCTATCGGGCCGCCGTGAGCCTTTCCGGGTACAACGACCCGATCGGCGAACGCAACTCGCTCGCCTCGCAGACCCCGGCCCTGCGCGCGGCGAACAATCCCTACCTGCTTCTCAGGAAGTCGGCCGTGCCGCCCCGGATCGCGCTGTACGCCTCCGGCGAGTCCGGGGACGGCTACCAGGCGGGCGTGGCCCTGGAAGAGATCGCCAAGGCGCCGACGACCGTGCACGTGGTGTTCCTGCCGCGCAGCGCCGGTGGCCACACCATGGCGCTGTGGCGGCCGCAGGTGGTGCCCTCCTTCCGCTGGCTGACCCTCCAGATGGGCAAGAACCGGCCACGGACGGCGGCCACGGACGGTACTACTCCTCTGTCACCGTCGACCGGCGGTTCCACGCACGCGGCGCTCGCCAGTGGTACCGCATCGCGAGCAGGCGCAGCACGAAAGCGGTGACGACGGCGAGAGCGGTGGTGTACGGGGTCAGCACGCCGTAGTGGATGCACAGCACCACCATGGTCGCGCCGACGATCGCCGGGACCGCGTACAGGTCACGGTCCCAGCGCAGCAGCGACGGCACCTCGTTGGCGAGCACGTCCCTGAGCACACCGCCGCCGACGGCGGTGGCCAGGCCCAGGGTCGCCGAAGCGGTGAGGTTGAGGCCGTAGTCGTACGCCTTGGTCGTGCCGGCCACGCAGAACAGGCCGAGGCCGGCCGCGTCGAAGACGAGCACCGCGGCCTGGATGCGTTCCACGTGCGGGTGCAGGAAGAACACGACGAGCGTCGCGAGCAGCGGGGTGAGGAAGTACCCCAGGTCCGAGAACGCGGCCGGCGGCACGGCCCCGATCACGATGTCGCGGAACAGTCCTCCGCCCAGCGCGGTGACCTCGGCGAGGACGGCGATGCCGAAGACGTCGAAGTTCTTGCGGACGGCCAGCAGCGCACCGGAGATCGCGAAGACGAAGATGCCGACGACATCGAGGGTGTGCTGGACGGAGGGACTGAAGAGTTGCTCGACCACCCCGACATTCTCACCTGTCAGGGAGCATGCGCCTTACAAGTGCAGGTCAGAGCGCCGGTTTCCCTGTGGTGAAGAGCCAGGTCTGGAAGAGGTCGTCGAGCTGCTGTCCGCTCACCTTCTCGGCGAGGCGGATGAAGTCGGCGGTGTCGGCGTTGCCGTACCGGTGGAGCTTCGTCCAGGCGGGCAGCAGCTTGAAGAACGCCTTGTCGCCGATCCGTTCCCGCAGGGCCTGGAGGGTCATCGCGCCGCGCTGGTAGACGGCCGAGGCGAACATGGTGTCGTGCTGCGGGTCGGCGACCTCGAGCTTCCAGAAGTCGGAGTCGGCGGGGCGCGAGTTGTAGCCGGCCAGGAAGGAGTCGTGCGCCGAGCGGGTGCCCTGGTGCTCGGCCCACAGCCACTGGGCGTAGGTGGCGAAGCCCTCGTTCAGCCAGATGTCCTTCCACTTCGCCACGCTGACCGAGTCGCCGAACCACTGGTGGGCCAGCTCGTGCACGATCGTCGTCTCGTTGCGCACGGCCGAGTAGGCGGGCTTGCTCTGCACCTCGAGCGAGAACCCGGCCTGGGGCATGTCGTCGACGATCGCGCCGGTCTCCTCGAAGGGGTAGGGCCCGAAGATCTGGGACCAGTAGTCGGTGGCGGCGGCGGTGACGGCGTACACGTCGACGCTGTTGCTGTTCTTCAGCACCGGGTCGATGGCGACGTAAATGGGGATGCCGGAGGGCGTCTTCCCGGTCCGCACGTCGAACTTGCCGATGGTGGCCGTCGCGAGGTAGGTCGCCATGGGCCTGTTCTCGCGCCAGTGGGTGTACGTCGAGGCGCCCTTGTCGTACGTCGAGACCAGCCGGCCGTTGGAGACGCCGGTCAGGCCCTTCGGCGCCTTGATCCGGATGTCGTAGGTGGCCTTGTCGGAGGGGTGGTCGCTGGACGGGAACCAGGTGGAGGCGGCGTTGGGTTCGCAGGCGACGAAGACGCCGTCGTCGGTCTTCATCCAGCCGTAGTCCGAGCCGAAGACGATGGGGCCGCCGAGTGGTTCGGGTACGCCGCCGTAGGTGACCGTGGCGGTGAAGGTCCGGCCCTTGCGCACGGGGCTGCGCGGGGTGATCCGCAGTTCGTCGCCGTCCCGGGTGAACCGGGCGCGTCTGCCGTCCACTTCGACCCGGGTGACCTCCAGCTTCTGGAGGTCGAGGTCGAAGGAGGAGAGGTTCTGGGTGGCGCGGGCCGTGAGCGTCGTACGGCCGTCGAGGCGGTCGGTGGCGGGGTCGTAGGCCACGGACAGGTCGTAGTGGCGGGCGTCGAAGCCGCCGTTGCCGAGCTGCGGGAAGTAGCTGTCGCCGATGCCGGGCGCGCCGGGGGTGGGGGCGGAGGATGCGGCTACGGCGAAGAAAGAGGCCGCCGCGGTGGCGACAACCCCTAAACGTGCCGAACGGGAGAGTGCCATGGTCGTCCCTTTCGATCGTGTCGATCATCAGACGGACACGGACGACTCTGCGCTCTCCCGTTCATGCATGTACATGACTTTGCCGAGTTGTCATGTGCTACTTGTCGGTTGACTCCTGGGACTCGGCTTCCCGGGTGTCCTCGGCTTCCGCCGGCTCGCCGGAGTCGGCCTCGGGTGCGGCCTTCTCGGTCGACGTCTTCGCACCGGGGCCGGTCTTCTCGGCCGGGGCCACGGCGTCGGCAGCCGCCTCGGCGGTCGAGGCCTCCGCGTCGGCTTCGGCGGACCGGGGGGCCGGAACCTTGGCCTCGGCGGCCGGCTCCTTGGTGACCGGCTCCTCGACGGGCTCCGCCGAGGGTTCCTTCGCGAGACCGCCGGAGGTCTCCGCGGCGACCGCGGCCGACGTCTCCGCGGACTCCTCCAGCACCGCGTCCGGAACCAGCTCCGACGCCTGCTTCGCCACCGAGAGCAGCACCGTGTCCTGCGGGGCCTGGTCGGCGAAGTTCTCCGGGTGGTGGCAGGCGACCCGCTGACCGGCCCTCAGCTCCACGAGCTGCGGCTCGGTGGTCTTGCAGATCTGCGTGGCCTTCCAGCAGCGGGTGTGGAAGCGGCAGCCGCTCGGCGGGGCGATCGGGGACGGCACGTCGCCGCGGAGCAGGATGCGCTCGCTCTTCGCGCCCCGCCGCTTCGGGTCCGGTACCGGCACCGCCGACATCAGCGCCTTGGTGTACGGGTGCATCGGCGCCTCGTACAGCGAGGTGCGGTCGGCGAGTTCCACGATCTTGCCGAGGTACATCACCGCGATCCGGTCCGAGACGTGCCGGACGACCGAGAGGTCGTGCGCGATGATCACGTAGGTGAGGCCGAGCTCCTGCTGGAGGTCGTCCATCAGGTTCACGACCTGCGCCTGGATCGACACGTCCAGCGCGGACACCGGCTCGTCCGCCACCACCAGCTTCGGCTTCAGGGCGAGCGCGCGGGCGATGCCGATGCGCTGGCGCTGACCGCCGGAGAACTCGTGCGGGTAGCGGTTGTAGTGCTCGGGGCTCAGGCCCACCAGCTCCAGCAGCCGCTGGACCTCCTTCTTCACACCGCCCTCGGGCTCCACGCCCTGGAGCCGGAAGGGCGCCGAGACGATCGAGCCGATGGTGTGACGGGGGTTCAGGGAGCCGTACGGGTCCTGGAAGATCATCTGGATGTCGCGGCGCAGCGGGCGCAGCTGCCCGGTGTTCAGCCGCGTGATGTCCTGCCCGTCGAAGGTGATCGTGCCGCCGGTCGGGTCCTGGAGGCGGGTGATGACCCGGCCCATGGTCGACTTGCCGCAGCCCGACTCGCCGACCACGCCCAGGGTCTCGCCCTTGCGCACCTCGAAGTCGATGCCGTCGACGGCCTTCACCGCGCCGACCTGGCGCTGGAGAATGCCCTTCTTGATCGGGAAGTGCTTGGTCAGGCCCTCGACCTTGAGCAGCACCTCGCCGTCGGCGGCCCCGCTCGTCACCCCGGTCTTCGTCGTCTCACTCACAGCTTCGGCGCAATCTCTTCGGTCCAGATCCGCGTACGGTCCTCCGCCGAGAGGTGGCAGGCGGTCCAGTGCCCGGTGCTCACCTGCTCCAGCTCGGGACGCACCGTGCGGGTGACGTTCCCCTTGGGGATGTCCGCGTACGGGCAGCGCGGGTGGAAGGCGCAGCCCGAGGGGACGTTGATGAGGCTCGGCGGCTGGCCCTTGACCGGGATGAGCCGGTCGGAGGTCTCGCGGTCGATACGGGGCATCGAGCCGAGCAGACCCCAGGTGTACGGGTGCTGCGGCTGCTCGAAGACCTCGCCGGCCGGACCGCGCTCCACGCAGCGGCCGCCGTACATCACCAGGACGTCGTCGGCGATCTCGGCGACCACGCCGAGGTCGTGCGTGATCATGATGACCGCGGAGCCGAACTCCTTCTGGAGGTCGCGGATCAGGTCGAGGATCTGCGCCTGGACGGTCACGTCGAGGGCGGTGGTCGGCTCGTCCGCGATGAGCAGCTCGGGGTTGTTGACCAGCGCCATGGCGATCATGGCGCGCTGGCGCATACCGCCGGAGAACTCGTGCGGGTAGCTGTCGACGCGCTTGGCGGGCTCGGGGATGCCGACCCGGTCGAGCATCTCGACGGCACGCGTGCGGGCGACCTTCTTGCTGACGTCGTGGTGGACCCGGTACGCCTCGACGATCTGGTCGCCGACCTTGTAGTACGGGTGCATCGCGGACAGCGGGTCCTGGAAGATCATCGCCATCTCGCGGCCGCGGAGCTTGCGCACCTCGTCCGGGGAGGCGGAGACCAGTTCCTTGCCGTCCAGCCAGATCTCGCCGGACATCCGCACGTTCTTGCCGCGCGCGCCGAGCCGGTGCAGGCCCATGATGGCCTGCGAGGTGACGGACTTGCCGGAGCCGGACTCGCCGACGACGGCCAGGGTCCTGCCCTTGTCCAGCTTGAAGCTGAGTCCGTCGACGGACTTGACCACGCCGTCGTCGGTCGGGAAGTGCACCTTGAGGTCGCGGACCTCGAGGAAGGCTTCGGGCGCCCTGCCGGAGGTGGGCTCCCCCACTGCGGCGCCGGTCTTGGAGAGTTCGGTCACGAGAGCCTCACCCGCGGGTCGGCGGCCGCGTAGAGCAGGTCCACCAGGAGATTTGCGATCACTACGAAGAAGGCGGCGAGCAGGGTCACGCCGAGGATGGGGGGCAGGTCGTTGTCGGTGATGCCCTCCACCGCGTACTCACCGATGCCGTGCAGCGAGAACACGGTCTCGGTGATCACCGCGCCGCCGAGCAGCAGACCGAGGTCCATGCCGAAGACGGTGATGATCGGGGTGAGCGCGGCGCGCAGTCCGTGCCGGACGACGACCTTGCGCTCGCGCAGGCCCTTGGCGCGGGCCGTGCGGATGAAGTCCTCGTTCATCGTCTCCAGCATGCCCGAGCGGGTCAGCCGCGCGTAGATGGCGGAGTACAGCAGGGCGAGCGAACACCACGCCGGGAAGAGGGTGTTGGCCCACTGTGCCGGGTTCTCGGTGAGCGGGACGTAGGTGCGGCCGAAGATCGGCCACTGGTAGGTGAAGAGCAGGATCGCCAGGTTGCCCGTGAAGAACATGGGCAGCGAGACACCGGCGAGCGCGACGCCCATGAAGGTGCGGTCGAAGACCGAGCGCGGCTTCAGCGCGGAGATGACGCCGATCACCACACCGGACAGCAGCCACATCACGGCGGCGCCGGCGGCCAGCGACAGGGTCACCGGAAGGCGGTCGACGAGCTTCGGCCAGACGGCCTCGTGGGTCTTGAAGGAGTAGCCGAAGCAGGGCGCGTTGCAGTGCACCGTGCTGGGACCGACGCTGTAGTCGGCGCCGGCCGCGATCCCCTTGATGAAGTGCCAGTACTGGACGTAGACGGGCTGGTCCAGACCGAGGTTGTGCTTGACCGCGGCGATGTCCGCCTTCGACGGGCTCTTGCCGATGTACTGCTGAGCCAACTGGTCCGCTGTCTGACCGGCCAGTCGCGGCAGCAGGAAGAAGATGGCGAAGGTGACCGCGGAGACGACCAGCAGCAGGATCACTGCCGCTACCGTCCGACGGAGGATGTACGAGATCACGGGGACCGGCGCTGGTGCCCGCGGGCCGCGAAGCCCGCGGGCACCAATGCCTTCACCTGCCTTCCGGGGCTGCTACTTCTTCGTGGTGCCGAGGTTGAGGTAGTCGTACTGACCGCTGAAGGCGGACGTGGAGACCACGTTGGTCGCGTACGGCGAGCGGTACAGCAGGACCTTGAAGTAGGTCAGCGGGACGATGACCGCCTGGTCCATGGTGGCCTTGTCGATCTCGGCGTACACCTTGTTGCGGGTGGCCACGTCCGGGGCGGCGATCGCCTGGGCCAGCTTGGCGTCGACGTCCTTGTCCGAGAACTGCGACAGGTTCGTGTTGCCGGACTGGCTGATGGCCTTGCTGTTCAGGATCTGCTGGAGGAAGCCGTAGCCGGACGGCCAGTCGGCACCCCACTGCATCATCATGATGCCGACGTTGTTCTTCTCGGTGAACTTCGGCACACCCGCGTAGTCGGTGAAGTACTTGCCCTGCGGGAACTGCTTCAGGCTGGCGTTGATGCCGACCTTCTTCAGCGAGCTGATGATCGCCGTGGCCGCGTCGACTTCCTGCTGGCGGTCGGAGCGGGCCGTGATGTTGGTCGTGATCGACTTCTTGCCGCAGGCCTTCAGGTGCTCCTTGGCCTTGGCGACGTCGCCCTTGTTGCCGGGCGTCGCGTAGACGTCGGCCTTCTGGTAGCCGGGGATGTCCGGCGGGAGCACGGTGGTGGCGATGTCACCGCGGATCGGGCCGCCCTCGGCGGTCTGCACGGAGACCTTGTCGATGGCGTACTGGACGGCCTTGCGGCACTCGACGTTGTCGAACGGCTTGACCTTGGTGTTGAGCGCCGCGTAGACGAGGCGGCCACCGTAGGCGTTGTCGGTGCTGGCCTTGCCGTCCGCGGAGTTGAGCAGGCTGGCCTGGGTCGAGGCGCCGACACCGATACCGGTGAGCTCCGCCGTGGCGTCGCCGGACTGGACGTCCTTGTCGATCGTCTCGGCGTTGACCTTCAGGTTGACGACGATCTTGTCCGGGTACTGCTTGCGCAGCGGGTCGGTCTTCGGGTCCCAGTTCTTGTTGCGGACCAGGACGACCTGCTTGCCCTCCTGGTAGCTCTGGAACTGGTAGGAGCCGGAGGACACGATGTGCTTGACGTAGTCGACGCCGTCGTCCTTGGCCTGCGGCACCGGAGCCGTCTGCGGGGCCGCCACCAGGTAGTCGAACTCCTGGAAGGAACGGTTCAGGTGGAAGACGATCGTGGTGTCGTCCGGCGTCTCGATCGAGGACAGGCCCTTGGCGCTCTTGTCCTTGTACGGACCCTTGTACTTGTCGCCGTCCTTCATGAACTGCTGGAAGTAGTTCGGGCCGAGCGAGAGCACGTCACGCGCGAAGTTGGACCGCTCGACGGCGTACTTGACGTCCTTCGAGGTGATCGGCGTGCCGTCCTGGTACTTCAGGCCCGAACGCAGCTTGTACGTCCAGGTCTTGCCGCCGTCGCTGGAGACGCCCTTGCTCGCGGCGAGGTCCGGGACGAGGGTGTTGCCCTTCTCGCCGGGGCCGGGAGTGAACGTCATCAGCGGGCGCGCCCAGAGCCGGCTGAGGTTGTACATGTACGCGTAGTACGTGTTGCCCGGGTCGAACGAGTCCGGCACGTCCGACATCTCGTAGGTGACAGTGCCACCCTTCTTGGTGGACGCGTTGACGACACCCGTGGTCGCCTTGTTGGCACCGGCCGCCTTCGGCGTGCCGCCGTCCTTGTTGTCATCGGCCTTGCTGCAACCTGCAACGAGCAGGCTGGCGGAGCCGATGGCCGCAACCGCGGCCAGTGCTGACCTTCGCATGATGGTCTGCTTCCCCTCCATGATCGGAAACTTGATGGGCTCTCGGGAGCTGCCTAGCGGCTGCGGGGGTCGAGAGCGTCGCGGAGACCGTCGCCGAGCAGATTGAACGCGAGGACGGTGATGAAGATGGCGAGTCCGGGCACGATCATGTACTGGGGATCGACCTGGTAGTACGTGACGGCCTCCCGGAGCATGCCGCCCCAGGACGCCTGCGGGGGCTGGATGCCGACGCCGAGGAAGCTCAGGGACGCCTCGAAGAGGATGTTGGTCGGGATGAGCAGCGTCGAGTAGACGATGATCGGGCCGACCAGGTTCGGCATCAGCTCGCGGAAGAGGATGTACGGGCCCTTGGCGCCCATGCCGCGGGCGGCGTCCACGAACTCCCGCTCGCGCAGGGCGAGGGTCTGGCCCCGCACGATCCGGCCCAGGTAGGGCCAGTTGAAGAAGCCGATGACGAAGATGAGCACGCTCAGGTGGAGCGGCAGTCCGTTGAGGCCGAACGCGCCGCCCTGGAGGGTGGCGGAGATGGCGATGGCGAAGAGCAGGAGGGGGAAGGCGAGGAAGGTGTCCATCAGCCGGCTGATGACCGAGTCGACCCGTCCGCCGTAGTAGCCGGCGACGACGCCCATGATGGCGCCGATCACGTTGGACAGGATCGTGGCGCCGAAGGCGACCACCAGCGACACCCAGGAGCCCTCCAGGATGCGGGTGGCGATGTCACGGCCGAACTTCGGGTCGACGCCCAGCGGGTGGCCGGCGCTCATGCCGCCCATGCCGCCCTTGGGCAGCGAGGTGTTGGCGTCGATGAGGTCCTGGTGGAAGGCGTTGGGGTCGAGGCCGAACATCGCCTGGATCGGGCGCGAGAGGATCGCGATGAGAATCAGCAGGATCACGATGACGCCGCCGACGACGGCGACTCTGTCCTTCTTGAACCGGGTCCAGGCGATCTGCCCCAGGGAACGGCCCTCGATCTGCCCCTTACCGGCACCCTCGAGCACAGCTTCCGGCTGTGCCTCGGCTGCCGCCCCGGTGGTCTCGATCGGTGCGGTCACAGTGACCTGACCCCTCTCGCCGGTGGTGACCGGCCTGTGCCTGCCGCGGATTGCGGCTTTGTCGACTTGCACTCGGACACGAGGCCCTCGACCTTGCGTCTGAGTCGCGAGTCTTCAGCTTCGTCGCGATCACCCGCCAGAGCTGACGGGGAAAGTATGCGCAACCGTGATGCAGTGCAGGGGATTCCGTTATCCGAACAGTGGGTAACACACCCCGGACGCATGCCAGTTGGGAAAAAAGTTTCATTACGGACGGATCGGGATCATCGTCGGTGATCTACGCGCGGAGAAATGTGTCGGCCCTGTGAAGCCCAGGGGCGGACCGCGGAGGCCCGATCCGCTCAGTAACCGCCCTGCGCCGGCGGATAACCGTACCCGGCGGCGGGTGCCGTGGGCGGGGCGGGGGCGTGCGCCTCACGGTCGTAGAACGGGCGGGCGTTGGCCCGCATCCACATGGCCACGGGGTCGTACTCGTCCGACATCACGACGGTCGACACCGGCAGTCCGTCCGGGACCGCCCCGACGGACTGCTGCATCATCGCGCGCACCGAGTCCACGGCGGCCGGCGAGGCGTCGTACACCTCCAGGCCGATGGCGAGGTACGGCGCCCCGAGCGCGGGCTGCACCCAGGCGCGGCGCAACGAGCGGACGGCCTGGGTGCGGTGGGCGT
The DNA here is from genome assembly GCF_042894725.1 of Streptomyces sp. NPDC001480. Lineage (NCBI taxonomy): Bacteria > Bacillati > Actinomycetota > Actinomycetes > Kitasatosporales > Streptomycetaceae > Streptomyces > Streptomyces sp. NPDC001480. The sequence goes on from NZ_JBIAVX010000022.1 coordinate 54,542, forward strand.
TCTGCGCGAGCAGGGCGTAGAACTGCGGGACCTCGATGCCGGGTTCCGACAGGCGCAGCGGGCCGGCGGGCTGGCGGTCGAGGCCGGTGGCGATCCGGCGCAGGTCGAGCCAGGGGATGCCGACGCCGCCGCCCGGGGCGTGCGGGTTGAGCCAGAGGCCGAAGCGGTCCGGGTAGAGGGTGCGGGCCACGTCGACCGCGTCGACCACCTCGTAGGAGCGGTTCCAGCCGCTGGCCGACAACTCCTGGGCGGAGGTGACGCAGGGCGCGTAGCCGAAGCCCTCCACCTCCATGTTCCCGTACTGGGCGTCGGGGGAGCCGGCCTGGCCGTGCCACAGGAGCATCCAGATCTGGCCGGAGGCGGGGGTCGCGAGCGCCCTGAGGAGTGCCTCGTAGGCGTCGTAACGCCCGGGCGTCACCTGGCGCAGCATGTGCTCGACCTGTCCGGTCGCAGCGGTGCCGCTCGCGCTCACCTGTTACCGCCCCTTCGAGAAGTCGTCCCGCGTGTGGAAACAGCTTAAGCCGCTGCGAGCTCGCGGCTCGGTGTCCGTCGGCGGGTGCGGGTTGTGTGTGGCTTGTCGCTCGGGGCCGTGTGCCGACACGGCCCCGCGCCCCTCGGGGCGGGCGCTTCAGTTGCCGTGCTGGTAGAAGGGCCGGACGGTCGTCCTCAGCCAGTCGGCCACCGGGTCGTCGGTCACGTCCAGCAGGACCAGGTTGACCGGCCATCGCACCGGGACCGCGCCCAGGGCCCGGCCCAGGGCGTCCAGGGGCAGGGCCCGCAGGTCGCCCTCCCACTGGGTGAGTTCGACGCCTATGAACATGACCGGGTCGGCCGTCTCGACGGCGGCCAGGCAGCGGCGGGCGGTGCGGACGACGCCGATCCGCTCGAACTCGGCGGAGGCGGCGGCGAGGAAGTCGACCGGGTCCTCCTGCCAGTCGGGTTCGAAGAGGCGGACGCGGCCGCCGCTCGCCGGGCCGTCGAGCGGGGTACGGCCGGCCCGGCACAGCTCGGCCACGGCCTCGGGCGGGAGCGGGACGCCGACCATGCCGTCCGGGTTGACGACGACGCCGACGTGCGGGGGCAGGCCGCGGGCGAACTCCACGGCCGGGGCGACGGTGTACCCGATGTGGGAGCCGACGACCTGGCGGAACTGCTCCTCGGAGCTGAACACCGGCACGTACGCCTGGCCGTCGATCTCCATGGTGGGCAGGTCGAGCGGGCCGCTGCCGGGGCCGCCGCCGTTGGGCAGCGGGACCCAGACGTAGCTCCGGCCCAGCACCTCGATGATCCGGCCGCCGGCCAAGGGGATGCCGAAGGAAGCCGACAGCACCTCCTCCAGCTCGTTGCCGGGCCAACCGCTGTGCGGATGGGGTTGCGTCTGTGCCGGGAAGTCCGCGGGAAAGTCCGCCGGGAAGTCCATCTGCCTACCGCCTGCTGGGACCAACTGTTGTGGCTGAAAGGCTAGCGGGTACCTGTGCGCGCCCGGGCGGGTCTCCTCAGCCCGCGAACCCGATGCGGCGCAACACGTCCGCCGCCTCCCGGTCGAGCAGCACCGCCGAGTCGCAGCCCTGGGGCAGTTCGCCCCGCTCCACCCCGCGCAGCAGCCGGGCGGCCGCCCTGCGGTGGCGCAGGAAGGCGTACCGGGAGACGCCCCGGCCGCGCTCGCGCTGGCCCTCAAGGGCCGTGGCGGGCGGGACGTCGAGCAGCAGCAGGTGCAGCGTGCCGCCCCGGCGGCGGGCGGCGCGGGCCAGCCAGTCGCGCACCCAGGCCTGCGTACCGCAGTCGTGCACGACGACCCCCTCGCCGGAGCGCAGGGCACGGCGCAGTGCGGCGTAGTGGGCGAGGCGGACCAGGGGGCGGTACACCGCGTACGGCAGGAAGCCGGGCATGCGGCGCTCCCAGCGGTCGCGGGCGTCCTGGGAGTCGATGCGCGGGCCCCGGACCGCGCGGTGCATCAGCGTCGACTTGCCGCTGCCCGGCAGGCCGGTGACCACCACCAGGTCACGGGGGCCGAAGAGCAGGCCGTGCGGACTGCGCCCCGCACGGTCCCGCAGGTCGCGGACGACCGGTGCCATGGGGGTCCCCCCGCGCGAGCGCAGCCGAGCGTGGGGGAGGTCGCCGCACCGCTCGCGGGCCGGGGCCGCCGGCTGCTGGGGCAGGGCGACGTCCGTCGTCGTCGCGTATGCCGTGGTCCTTGTCACCGTGATCGTCCTCCCTGGGGGTTCAGGAAAGGTTCTCCCCACTGAATGTAAAGAGAAGGTAATGCACGATGTCTCGCGGTTCCGTCCGCTTCCGGCCACAGGCCGGTCACAAAGCAAGGGTGGTCAAGGAGAGGGGGCGGCGTGCAATGATGTGCGCGCCAACTGCATACCGGCCGTTTGAATCCGCGCGGGAGAGTCCCCGGCACCGATGGTGCGGGGCGCCGAAGGAGCAAGTCCCTCCCTTGAATCTCTCAGGCACCGTTACCGCGCGGGCGAGGCACATCTGAAAAGCGGGCCGCTGTGTCAGCGGCTCCACCCAAGGTGCAAGCCATGACCACTTCGGTGGTCGGGGCGAACCTCTCAGGTTCCGATGACAGATGGGGAGGAACGACCTCGCCCGTCATGCCTTTGGGAGACGACCGCCGATGAGCAGTACCGAACTCCGCCGTACCGCGCTCGATGCCCTGCATCGCTCGCTCGGCGCGACCATGACCGACTTCGCCGGCTGGGACATGCCCCTGCGCTACGGCTCCGAGCGCGACGAGCACCTCGCCGTGCGCACCAGGGCCGGGCTGTTCGACCTCTCCCACATGGGCGAGATCACCGTGACCGGCCCCCAGGCCGCCGGACTGCTGAACCACGCCCTCGTCGGGAACATCGCCTCGGTCGGTGTCGGGCGCGCCCGTTACACCATGATCTGCCGGGCCGACGGCGGCATCCTGGACGACCTGATCGTCTACCGGCTGGCCGATGCCACCTACATGGTCGTGGCCAACGCCTCCAACGCCCAGGTGGTCCTCGACGCGCTCGTCGAGCGGTCCGCCGGCTTCGACGCCGAGGTCCGCGACGACCGGGACGCCTACGCCCTGATCGCCGTCCAGGGCCCCGAGTCCCCCGGCATCCTGAAGTCCCTCACCGACGCCGACCTCGACGGCCTGAAGTACTACGCCGGCCTGCCCGGCACGGTCGCCGGCGTCCCGGCGCTCATCGCGCGCACCGGCTACACCGGCGAGGACGGCTTCGAGCTCTTCGTGAAGCCCGAGCACGCCGTCGAACTGTGGCAGGCGCTGAGCAGGGCCGGCGAGGGCGTCGGGCTGGTGCCCTGCGGCCTGTCCTGCCGGGACACGCTCCGCCTGGAGGCGGGCATGCCGCTGTACGGGCACGAGCTCACCACCTCGCTCACCCCCTTCGACGCCGGGCTCGGCCGGGTGGTGAAGTTCGAGAAGGAGGGCGACTTCGTGGGCCGCGAGGCGCTGGCCGAGGCCGCCGCGCGCGCCGAGCAGAACCCGCCGCGCGTCCTGGTCGGCCTGGTCGCCGAGGGCCGCCGGGTGCCGCGCGCCGGGTACCCGGTCGTCGCCGGCGGCACGGTGATCGGCGAGGTCACCTCCGGTGCGCCCTCCCCCACCCTGGGCAGGCCCATCGCCATGGCCTACGTCGACGCGGCGCACGCGGCGCCGGGCACGCCCGGTGTCGGCGTGGACATCCGGGGCAGCCACGAACCGTACGAAGTCGTGACGCTGCCGTTCTACAAGCGCCAGAAGTAGACACTGGGCGCGGGTCCCGGCGTCCGGACGTGACCCTGCGCACATTCCCGCTGATCACACGCGTCAACAGCAGTCCCCCCTTCATCAGCGCTCCCGCGCGTACAGGAGAATTCAGGCCATGAGCAACCCCCAGCAGCTGCGCTACAGCAAGGAGCACGAGTGGCTGTCGGCCGCCGAGGACGGCGTCTCGACGGTCGGCATCACCGAGTTCGCGGCCAACGCGCTCGGCGACGTCGTCTACGCCCAGCTCCCCGAAGTCGGCTCCACGGTGACCGCGGGTGAGACCTGCGGCGAGCTGGAGTCGACCAAGTCGGTGTCCGACCTGTACTCGCCGGTCACCGGCGAGGTCACCGAGACCAACGAGGACGTCGTCAACGACCCGTCGCTGGTGAACTCCGCCCCCTTCGAGGGTGGCTGGCTGTTCAAGGTCCGCGTCACGGAGGAGCCGGCCGACCTGCTCTCCGCCGACGAGTACACCGCCCAGAACGCCGGCTGAGGAGTCGTAGCCGTATGACTGTCCTGAACACGTCCCTGCACGAACTCGACCCGGAGATCGCCGCCGCGGTCGACGCCGAGCTCGACCGCCAGCAGTCCACCCTCGAGATGATCGCCTCGGAGAACTTCGCGCCGCTCGCGGTCATGGAGGCGCAGGGCTCGGTCCTCACCAACAAGTACGCCGAGGGCTACCCGGGCCGCCGCTACTACGGCGGCTGCGAGCACGTCGACGTCGCCGAGCAGATCGCCATCGACCGGGTCAAGGAGCTGTTCGGCGCCGAGTACGCCAACGTGCAGCCCCACTCCGGTGCCTCCGCCAACCAGGCCGCCCTGTTCGCGCTGGCCCAGCCCGGCGACACCATCCTCGGGCTGGACCTGGCGCACGGCGGCCACCTGACCCACGGCATGCGGCTGAACTTCTCCGGCAAGCAGTTCAACGTGGTCGCCTACCACGTCGACGACTCCGGCCTGGTCGACATGGCCGAGGTGGAGCGGCTGGCCAAGGAGCACCGGCCGAAGGTGATCATCGCGGGCTGGTCGGCGTACCCGCGGCAGCTGGACTTCGCCGAGTTCCGCCGGATCGCCGACGAGGCCGGGGCGTACCTGTGGGTCGACATGGCGCACTTCGCGGGCCTGGTCGCCGCCGGTCTCCACCCGAACCCGGTGGAGCACGCGGACGTGGTCACCTCCACCACCCACAAGACCCTCGGCGGCCCGCGCGGCGGCATCATCCTGGCGAAGAAGGACTTCGCTAAGAAGCTGAACTCCTCCGTCTTCCCGGGCTTCCAGGGCGGCCCCCTGGAGCACGTGATCGCGGCCAAGGCGGTCTCCTTCAAGGTCGCCGCCTCGGAGGACTTCAAGGAGCGCCAGCGTCGTACGCTGGAGGGCGCGCGTCTGCTGGCCGAGCGGCTCAGCGCGGCGGACGTCCGCGAGGCCGGGGTGAGCGTCCTGTCCGGCGGTACGGACGTGCACCTGGTCCTGGTCGACCTGCGCGACTCGGAGCTGGACGGGCAGCAGGCCGAGGACCGGCTGCACGAGGTCGGCATCACGGTCAACCGGAACGCGATCCCGAACGACCCCCGTCCGCCCATGGTCACCTCCGGTCTGCGGATCGGTACGCCGGCCCTGGCGACCCGCGGCTTCACGGCCGAGGACTTCGCCGAGGTCGCGGACGTGATCGCGGAGACGCTCAAGGCGCCTTCTCCCTTCGGGGCCGCCGACGCGGCGGCGCTGAAGGGCCGGGTCCAGGCGCTTGCCGACAAGCACCCGCTTTACCCCGGTCTGAACAAGTAGTTCCCTGGTGGGGGCACCCGACGGCGTGTGCCCCCGCCCTTTTCGGAGGAGTTCCCGTGGCCATCTCGGTCTTCGACCTGTTCTCGATCGGCATCGGCCCGTCGAGCTCCCACACCGTCGGCCCGATGCGCGCGGCCCGTCTGTTCGCCCTGCGCCTGCGCAACGAGGGGCTGCTGGAGTCCGTCGCGTCCATACGCTCCGAGCTGTACGGCTCCCTCGGCGCGACCGGCCACGGCCACGGCACCCCGAAGGCGGTGCTGCTCGGTCTGGAGGGCGCCTCGCCGCGCACGGTGGACGTGGAGACGGCGGACGACCGGATCGAGGCGATCAAGGCGTCGAAGCGCCTTCGGCTGCTGGGCGAGCACGAGATCGCGTTCTCCTTCGACGACGACCTCGTCCTGCACCGCCGCAAGGCCCTCCCCTACCACGCCAACGGCATGACCCTGTGGGCGTACGACGCGCAGGGCGCCGAGGTGCTGGCCAAGACGTACTACTCGGTCGGCGGTGGTTTCGTGGTCGACGAGGACGCGGTCGGCGCGGACCGCATCAAGCTCGACGACACGGTCTTGAAGTACCCCTTCCGCACCGGCGACGAGCTGCTCCGCCTGACGAAGGACACCGGCCTGTCGATCTCCGCCCTGATGCTGGAGAACGAGCGGGCCTGGCGCACCGAGGAGGAGATCCGCGAGGGCCTGCTCGACATCTGGCGGGTGATGCAGTCCTGCGTGGCGCGCGGCATGTCCCGCGAGGGCATCCTGCCGGGCGGTCTGAAGGTACGGCGCCGGGCCGCCGTCTCCGCCCGGCAACTGCGCGCCGAGGGCGACCCGCTGGCCCGCGCGATGGAGTGGATCACGCTCTACGCGATGGCCGTGAACGAGGAGAACGCGGCCGGCGGCCGGGTGGTCACCGCCCCCACGAACGGCGCGGCCGGCATCATCCCGGCCGTCCTGCACTACTACGTCAACTTCGTCCCCGGCGCCGACGAGGAGGGCGTGGTCCGCTTCCTGCTCGCCGCGGGCGCCATCGGCATGCTCTTCAAGGAGAACGCCTCCATCTCCGGCGCCGAGGTCGGCTGCCAGGGCGAGGTCGGCTCCGCCTGCTCCATGGCGGCCGGCGCCCTCGCCGAGGTCCTCGGCGGCAGCCCCGAGCAGGTGGAGAACGCCGCCGAGATCGGCATGGAGCACAACCTCGGCCTCACCTGCGATCCCGTGGGCGGCCTGGTCCAGATCCCGTGCATCGAGCGCAACGGCATGGCCGCGGTCAAGGCCGTCACCGCCGCCCGCATGGCGATGCGCGGCGACGGCTCCCACAAGGTGTCCCTCGACAAGGTCATCAAGACCATGAAGGACACCGGCGCCGACATGTCCGTCAAGTACAAGGAGACGGCCCGGGGCGGGCTCGCGGTGAACATCATCGAGTGCTGAGGGCTCGTCGCCGAGGCCCCAGTACCGAGGTCTCAGTGCCGCGGGCAGGGGAAGGTGTGCGGTGGGGTTCCCCAGGTGGCGGGGTTCTGCCGGTTGGGGAGGATCCCGCAGCTGAGCAAGGTGACGGCCGTGCCGTCCGGTTGCGTGATCTCGCGGATGAACATCGCTTTGTCGGGCGGGAACTTGTTCTGGCCGTCCAGCCGGAGCACGCCGGACGCTCCGGGGTACTGGGACACGCCGTGTGCGGTCAGCCAGAGGTAGATGTCGTCGGATGTGACGTTGCCGTTGCGGGAGGTGGGGAGCAGGTTCTCGACGACCTTGGTGACGATGCCGACGGTGTCGAAGCCGCCGGCGGCGTCGGCGTCGGCGCCGCGGTGGCCGAAGACCGTGGCGAAGTCGCGGGTGAACTGGGCGTAGGGGTCCCGTGGGTCCTGTGTGGGCGCGTTCGCCGTCTCGTAGAAGATCGTCATGTACGGGTATGCCCGCGCCGTCCCCTCCGGATCGACCTGGAAGCCGATGGGGGCGCTCTCGGCGATCAGCGGGATGGTGCCGTGCGACGGCTGGCACTGGCCGCCGGCCCGTTGCATGGCGTTGAGGAGGCTCGGCAGGACTCCTGAGCGGCCCAGGTAGACGATGACGCCGTGGGCGGCCGTGACCTTGTCGCACACTTCGGTCGCGATGTCCTCCGGTGTCCTCGTCCCCGGCTTCTCGCTGAATTCGACCTCGTCGGTCTTTCCGTACTTGCGGTAGGCGTCGGCGAACAGGTTCCGCAGGTCCGTGCTGAAGTAGGTGTCGGTCGAGTCGTACACCACCACGGGGTGCGGTCCGTCGCTGGTCAGGGCCCGGACCGTCGGTGCGTTGTGGATGAAGTCGGCCAGGACCGAGGCGACCCGCGCGTTGGGCGTGGTGACCTGGAAGTAGCGCGGCGGGGAGCCGGGGCCGACCATGTTGCTGCCGGTCACCCCGTTGGCGATCACCGGGATCCCCTTCCTGTCGAGCTCCCGGGCCGCCTCCAGGGACTCGGGGCGGCTCTGGGTGATCCCGAGGACCGCGACGATGTGCTCCTCGGCCTTGCGGCGGATGATCATCTGGGTGACGTCCGGGCCATTGCCGATGCTCGAGCCGTACGCGAAGTACTGGCCGGTGTTGGCGATCAGCAGGCGGATCGGCATCTTGTTCTGGCGGTTCTCGCTGTTGAGCTTGTGCTGCTGGGCGATGACGCCGCGCAGGATCTGCAGACCGATCGGCGGGTCGTCGTAGACGCCGGTCTGGAGGCTCAGGGGCGCGAGGAAGACGAGCGTCCGGAACCTGCCGTCGGTGATCTTGGCGTTCTCCTTCGCGACCTGCCGCTCCAGCTCTCTGAGCTCCTTCCCGCGCTCCCCCGGGACCGCCAGGTCGCACTGCTTTCCGTCGGTCACGCCGACGCGCTCACCGGTCGAGACCGTCACGCAGGGGGACGGCGCCTTGTGGGGGCGCGGCGGGGCCGCCCAGAGGAAGTGCTGGGCCAGGAGGACGCCGGCGGTGGCGGTGGCCAGGAGCGGCAGCGCGGTCGGGCGGAGCCAGTCGACGGGCTTGTCCCTGCGGGCGGTGACGCTCGGGTGGTTGTTCAGCCAGGTCTCCGCCGTGCGTTCCGCGTCGTCGTCCTCGGCGGGCAGCGTGACCAGGCGTACGGGTTCGTCGCTGCCCTCGGTGAGGACGGTGAAGACCTGGTCGGCGATGCCGTTCGGCCGGGTCAGGTCGGCGTCGAGCGGGACGGCGTACTCCGGTGGCGGTCCCGAGCAGGCGGCCAGGATGAGCAGGGGCTGGGTCGGCTGGTCGCGGGCGAGTTCCTCGAACGTGCCGAGCAGGGTGCGGCCGGGCCCGTTCACGTCGTGGATCTCGGGGATCATGACGACGACGGCCCACCGGCGCCGGGCCCACAGGTGGCTCAGGCGCGACCTCCACCGGGTGGCCCTGCGCAGATCGGTGAGCAGCGCACGCAGCAGGATGCGGCGCACTCGCGGGTCGTCCCGGTCCAGTCGGCCGTCCCGGCAGAACGAGAGCGCGGCGTCCAGGAAACAGGCCGCGCCGAGTTCTTCGGCGACCCAGCGCAGGCCCCAGTGCCGCAGGTGGAACCGGTAGCAGAACCGGGGGAAGCCGACGGTCAGCGCCGCTACGAAGCTCTGGAGCCAGCCGGTCAGGAAGTGCTGCCCGAAGGAGCGCGCGATCCGGTCGCCGGCCGCGAGCACCGCCCGCCGGCCCAGCAGCTCCGTGTGCAGTCCGTCGAGGATCGGCTGCTGCTGGGCCCGGACGTCTCCGACGCCGCTCCGCTGGTCCAGCACGGCCCGGCAGGTGTGGAAGTGCGGCAGGCTGAGGTGCCCCGACGGCATGGTCAGCTGGAGCTGCTGTGCCACGCCGTCCATCGCCTCGGCGAACCCGCCCCCGCGCCCGCCGTCGGTGACGACGGCGTGCGGCACCTGGCTGTGCTGGTTCCCGTCCTGCTGCGCGAGCCGGCGCTTGTACTCCCGGACCAGACGACGGGCCGCCGCCACGTCCCCGCCGTCCTGTCTGGACAGCACCAGGGCCGGCACCCTGCTCGCCTTGGACCTGCGGGCCACGAAGGCGTCGAGCTGGCGTATCAGCCGGTCGGACCACCTGGGATAGAACGAGACCTCTGGCACGCGTCGCCTCCGTGGAGAGAAAGGGCAGAGGCGTAACGTGCCAGAGAAGGTGCCCGCAACATCCTGGTATTGCGACTAATGGCGCCTGATAGGTGATTCTTGCCGCTCTCGGACCGGATCACGGCGGGACCTGCCCTCCTCAGGGCCCCCTCAGGGCCCGTCGTCCAGTCGGCGCAGGTCCCCCTCGTCCCACGTCCGGGTGGAGCGGGGCTCGGTGTAGGGCTCCTTCTCCGCGGGCAGGCCGCCGGTGATCGCCCGCTGCCGGACCGTCTCGGCGTCGAACTCCAGGCCGAGCAGGATGGCGAGATTGCTGATCCACAGCCAGACCAGGAAGACGATGACCCCGGCCATGGTGCCGTAGGTCTTGTTGTACGAGCCGAAGTTCGCGACGTAGAACGCGAAACCGGCGGAGGCGATCATCCAGATCAGCAGGGCGAGGAAGCTGCCCGGGGTGATCCACCGGAAGCCCTTCACCTTGGCGTTCGGGGCGGCCCAGTACAGGATCGCGATCATGATGGTGACCAGGAGCACCAGGACGGGCCACTTGGCGATCGACCACACCGTCAGCGCGGTGTCGCCGATCCCGAGGGCGCTGCCGGCCTGGCGGGCCAGCCCGCCGGTGAAGACCACGATCAGCGCGCTGGCCACCGCGAGCACCATCAGCACGACCGTCAGCCCGACGCGCACCGGAAGGATCTTCCACATCGGCCGGCCCTCGGGCATGTCGTAGACCCGGTTCGCCGTGCGGATGAACGCCGCGACGTACCCGGACGCCGACCACACAGCCAGCAGGATGCCGACGACGGCCACGACCGAACCGGTGCCGGAGTTGTTCTGCAACTGCTCTACGGCCCGGGTGATGATGTCCCGGGCCGAGCCCGGAGTGAGCTGCCGGAGGTTGGCCAGCACCTTGTCGGTGACCGACCTGCCGGTGATCCCGAGCAGCGAGACGAGCACCAGCAGGGCGGGGAAGAGGGAGAGCACGCCGTAGTAGGTCAGCGCCGCGGCCCGGTCGGTCAGCTCGTCGTCCTGGAACTCCCGCAGGCTTCCTTTGAGTACCGCTTTCCACGCGTGCCGCGGCAGTTTCGTCGGCGCGTCCGGTGCGCGCCGCTCGACCTCGGGGCCGGGCCCCGCCTCCTCGGGCGAGGGGACCTCGTCGCTGCCGTGAGAGTCTTTCCGCCCCGGAAGATGCAGCTTCATGGCTTCCGGGTACCCCCGGGCGCTCCTCTCAGCGCGCCGGGGTCAGACGTCCTTGGCCCATTTCACGAGGGCGGCCTTGCTCGCGAAGTCGGCCACGTCCTTGTCATGGGGTTCGCTGCTGTACTGGTGGAATCGCCAGCCGGCCTTGATCCGGGGCTTGCCCGCGGTGACGTAGTCGGCGATCCACAGACCGTCACCGGTGTACGAGGTGATGTCCACGTTCAGCCAGTAGTTCCGGTTCGCGTAGAGCACGACCCGGTTGTGCGGCCGCAGCGCCTTCAGCTTCCGGATGAAGCGGTCCTTGTCGGCGTTGCTCGCGTGCGTTCCCTCGCTGGTCGTCTCCCAGTCGACGGCGAGGATGTCGCCCGCCTTCTCGGGGGCGTGCCGGAGGAAGTACTCGGCCTGGGCGGTGAGGTCGCCGGGCCACAGGAAGTGGTAGAAGCCGACGACCAGACCGGCGTCCCGGGCGTGCTTCGTCTGGGCGGAGAGCCTCGGGTTGACGTACGAACGGCCCTCCGTCGCCTTGATGAAGACGAAGGAGAGGCCGCTGGTGTCGTACGAGGAGGACTGGAACGCGCTCACGTCGATGCCGTGCAACATGGGGGGACTCCTGAAGTGCCAGTGGGGTGACACGAGTTGACTGGGTTATGCCCCACCCTGGCACGCCCGATCCGGCGCCACCCCGCGAATTGCCGGATGTGCCCGGTCAACCCCGGGCCGTCACCGACCCCAGCACCGATGCCGACTTCGCCGACCAGTCCGACGTGATGATGCTGGCGTGGTCCGCGGCCAGCAGGGACAGCCGGGCCGCGACCTCGGCGTCCGTCGGATCGGTCGAGGAGATGGCCGGGGACACGCCGGCGGCGTCCGTCATGATCAGGATGTAGTGGTTCGCGGAGTAGAAGGACGTGGCGTAGCCGTTGTCGACGTACGAGGTCGCGTCACCGTCGAAGAACACGAACCACGGCCGGATCGAGGCGTCGTAGCGGCTGGTACGCGGGTCGCCGCTCGCCGCGCCGAGGACCGCGGGGAAGGCCTGGGCCGCGGAGATGTTCCCGGCCGCATGCAGGTCCCGCAGGTGGTCGCCGTACTCCTCGTCCGTCCAGTAGCTGTCGAAGGGGTTGGACTCCTCCACCGTGCCGGGGATCAGCTCGAAGAGGAACTTGCCCTTCAGGGCGTCCCGGCTCGGCCACGCGTTCGCCTTGGCCGCCGCGTCCAGCGTGGAGTACGTGGAGCCCAGCAGGTCGGAGGGCTTGTAGACGCTGCTGCCCAGCTTCGAGGCGACCAGCGAGTCGAACTCGTCGGGGCCGAGGCCGGCGTTGTTGTTGAAGCCGACCTTCATCTCGACCTTGAAGACGATCGGCGGGTGGTCGGGGTGGAGCTGGTTCCAGGCGGCGATGTTGTCCAGGCAGCTGCCGAGGTCCTGGTTGCGCTGCTTGCTGTAAAGGTCGCTCGGGGTGCTGGCGTATTCGCAGTTGTTGTCGTTGCCCAGCGGGTTGCTGTGGCTGACCCGCCAGCGGTGGCTGAGGCTGTCGGCGTAGACGTCGAGTTCGAGCAGCGAGGCTCCCGAGTCCAACGCCTGAGCGAAATAGGTGTACTTGGACTTGTCGTACGCGTTGTGCGTACCGATCGCCGTCGTCTCGGACAACTTCCCCGACGCCGCGTGGGCGTTGCCGGGTCCCATCAGTACCATCGCGGCCGCACCGAGCAGCGCCGCCAGCCGTCTGACCGTACGCACGTGAAATCCCCTTCGTCGTCACGGAGTTGGCGGCAGCGTAGGGGCAAGCGGTTACTGAGCGGTAGCCCCTGGGGGAACAGGAGGCACGCGGGTGTCGTGTGATCGTCGTGCTCGAATTCGTCGGCCGGGGCAGGTTTCACGGGGATGCGGCGGGGCCACACTGATGCCGTTCCGGTGCACCGGTGTACGTCGAGGGAGGTGAGGCGCCGTGACCATCCACCCCGCCCCCTTCTGGGAGGCCCTCGACCCGGGCGACCGGGCCGCGCTGCTGCGGGCGGCGACGCGGATGTCCCTGCCGACGGACCGGCAGTTCCTGACCCAGGGCGAGGACTCGGACCACCTGGTCGTCCTGCTGCACGGCTGGGTGAAAGTGGTCGCCCAGTCGCACGCCGGCTACCGCGCCCTGCTCGCGCTGCGCGGCCCCGGCGAACTCCTCGGCGAGCAGGCCGCGGTGGAGCGCGGGCGCCGCTCGGCCTCCCTGGTCACGGCCACCTCGACCGACCTGCTGAACCTGCCCGCCACCCGCTTCCAGGTGCTCGCCCGGTCCCGCCCGGGCGTCGCCGCGGCCCTGGAGCAGACCCTCTCGCAACGCCTGCGCGAGGCCGACCTCCAGCGCGCCGGAATCACCGAGCCGGTGCCGGCCCGGCTCGCCGTCCTCCTGCTGGACCTGGTCGAGCGCTGTGGCCACCCGGACCCCGACGGCACGGGCCACCGCATCGGACTGGCCCTTTCCCAGGACGACCTGGCCGGTCTGCTGCTGACCTCACGGCGCACGGTGAGCCGTGTCCTGGAGCAGTGGCGGTCCCAGGGCTGGATCGTGACGGGACGTCAGGCGCTGCTGGTGCGGTCGGCGGACCAGCTGAAGCGGCAGGCGTTCGGCGGATGAGCCCGGGCGGGGGCCTCAGCAGGTCGTGTAGCTCACCCCGTCCTTGGACGCCTGGTAGATCCGGTAGCCGTCCGAATGGGTCAGCTGGTAGGTGATCGACCACTGGTCGCAGGTGTCGTCGGGGCTGCCCTTGGGTCCGTAGCCCGGGTCCTGGTGGCTGGTGAAGTTCAGCGTGGCCAGGGTGTACGGGCCGTCCGAGGACAGGCCGCCCAGCACGAAGTCGCTGTCCTTGGTGGTGGACATGACCCCCTTCCACTTGTCGCGGCCGGCCGTGGTGCCGAGGTCGACCACGCTGGTGTCCGGGTCGTAGTACTTCAGCGCGGTGTCGTAGCGGTGTTCGTTGATCGCGCCGAAGAAGCGGGCGAACATCTGGGCCACGTCCTCGGCGGCATCGTCGTCGGCGACCTGGGAGTAGTCGACGGTGGCCCCGGAGGCCACGGCCAGGCCGGAGGGCGTGGTCGCGTCGCCGGGGTCCGGGGAGGGCTCGTCGGTCGCCGGGTCGCCTCCGACGTACGTGCGCTCGGTGGGCGTGCCCGTGGCCGACGAGGACGAGGAGTCGCCGGCGCCGGCCGAACCCGCCACGTGTGTCGCCGCGAAGCCGCCGACCACCCCGATCAGCACCGCGGCGAGCAGCCCGCCGACCCATCGGTTGGCCGCCGAGCCGGTGGGCCGCGGGCGGGGCAGCGGGGTGACGACGGGGGTCTGCGCGGTCTGGGTCGGCGGCTGCCACGCATTCGGCTGCGGGACGGCGGCCGGCGGCGGGGTGCGCTTGACGCGGCCGTGCTCCAGTTCCAGCACGGGTATCCACTCGGCGAGCCGGGGACGCCGCTGCGGATCCTGGTTCCGGGCGCGCGCCGCGAGGTTCGCGAGCTGGGTGGAGACGGCCCTGAGCGGGGTGAGGTCCCTGCTGTCCTGGCTGCGGCTGAAGACCCGCGCGGCGAGCAGCCCGAACTTGTAGGAGTCCGTGGCGACCGTCGCGGTGGCCTTCTCCGGGGCCGGCACCTCGTAGTCCGGGGTGTCCACCTGCGCGAGCACGTCCTTGCCCGCGTAGCGCATGGAGTCGCAGTCGATGAGCAGGCAGCGCGCCTGCCCGCGCAGGGTGAACAGGACGTTCTTGGGCGAGAGGTCGCCCACCGCCACACCGTGGCCGTGCAGCCGTTCGACGGTGCGGGCGAGATCGAGCAGCAGCTCCAGCCGCTGGGCGTCGTCGACGGGCAGCCCGATGTGGGTGCTGTAGGAGTCGTCGTTGAGCAGGAACTCCATCGCCTGCTGCTTGACCCCGTTCAGGACGGGGCTGTGCAGCTCGTGCTCCGGGCCGACGCGCCGCATGAGGAAGCCGGTCACCGTGGTCCGCGGGTTCCGCGAGGGCCGCGGGTCGGTGGGCGTGTCGTCCCGGTACACCAGCACCGTCGGCCAGGTCAGACGGTCGTCCAGGAAGGCGCGTTCGGCCGGGTCGAGGAGCTGGCGGAAGCAGACCATGTCGTACAGCACGTCCTCGTCGTACGGGACGTTCGGCAGGTACTCCTTGTAGACCAGGGACTGCCCGGGGAACTTCCCTTGCGGGTCCGGCACCCCGTACACGATGCCCTGGCCGCCGCCGCCCAGCCGGTGCGCGGTGTAGTCGCCCAGTTGGGCGGCGGACGTCCAGGGCACTCTGACGTCGTTCATCGCACCGCTCCCGGCGCCCCTCCGCGCGGCCACAGAGCCACCAGTGTGCGGTCGTCGTCGAAGGTCTCGCGGTAGAAGTCGAGCGCGTACGCGAAGCCCAGCGGCGGCAGCGGCCGGGACAGTTCCTGGACGCACAACTGGGCCACGGCGCCCCGTCCGTCACCGACGGGATCGCCGAAGCCGTCCGTGCCGACCAGCAGGACGCTGCCCGGGTCCAGGAGGTACTCGAACGGATCGAAGTCGGCGGGCACGTACGGCATCGGCCGGACGGCCGAGGAGAGCAGTCCGTCCGCGCCGAACGACTTCCCGCCCTTGAGCGGGTACACCTCCTGGTTCTTGATCACCCAGACCCCGGAGTCACCCACCGACACCAGGACCACCCGCACCCCGTCCTCGGTGGGCGTGGCCACCCCCGCGACCAGGGTGGTGGCCAGCAGCGCGGCGGTGTCGTCCACGCTCGGGGTGTCCTGCGCCCGCAGGATGCGGCGGGCCTGCTCGACCAGCTGCCAGTGGACGGTGCCGAGCAGCCTGCTCCAGTCGGTGACGAATCCGCCGCCCGCCCGCACCTGGGCGAGCAGTTCGTCGACCGCGCTGCGGCAGGCCAGCTGGGAGCCGATGTGCGGTTCGCGCGCGTCGGACACACCGTCGGCGACGGCGAACACGACGGCCCCGGTCTGTTCGTCCCAGGCCGCCGCCGCGTCGTCCTCGCGGGGCTTGCCCTCGGC
The DNA here is from genome assembly GCF_042894725.1 of Streptomyces sp. NPDC001480. NCBI lineage: Bacteria > Bacillati > Actinomycetota > Actinomycetes > Kitasatosporales > Streptomycetaceae > Streptomyces > Streptomyces sp. NPDC001480. The sequence continues at coordinate 70,376 of NZ_JBIAVX010000022.1, forward strand.
CCGGTGGGCGTAGCCGCGCACCGAGGCCAGCCGCAGGTCGAGCGCACTGGTCGACCAGCCGTCGCAGACGGTGTCGGGGCGGTACGACAGCCCGCCCGTGGGCGGCCTGTGGTCGAAGGCGGGGTAGGCGCCGTCCACGGACAGGGGCCGCCAGCCGTCGGCGAGCTCGCTCGGCGGGGGTGCGGGCGCGGTCACGGCCGCCGGTGCCCGGACGGGCAGCAGGCCGGGCGGCCAGGTCTGCTCGCCGGGCCGGTCGGCCGGGCCGGATCCGGCGGGTTCCCTGGAGTACAGGTCCGGGACCGGGCCGGGCGGCGCCGGAACGGGCCGCCGCTCCTTCGGGTCGTCGTCGGACCGGCGGCGTGAGAACGGGACCATGTCAGATCACATCGATCGCGACGGTGAAGCCTTCCGGCTTGTCCACCACCAGTTCCGGGGACGGCGAACTCAGTGACCGTCCGGAGCGGACCACGCTCTGGGTGAGGGCCGCGCAGAACTTGGCGATGGCGCTGCCGACGTCGACGCCCTTGTTGACGATGAAGCCGAACTGCGGCTGGGTGGCGACCTGGTTGATGGTCTGCGCGTCGGCGTCGGCGATGCCGCAGGCGATGATGTTGGGTGCGCCGAGGGTGATGCCCCGGTCGATGAGGCGGCGGTGCGCGTCCTGCCAGTCCTCGTGGTGGTTGGGCAGTCCGTCGCTGAGGAAGAACACGGCCGGCCGGTGCACCTGGTAGCCCTCGCGCTTGAGGGCGTTCACATCGCCCGGGATGCGCACGATCAGGTCCTCGAAGGCGTTGCGGTAGCTGGTCATGCCGCGGGTGCGCAGCCGCGGGAACTCGTTGGCGCTGCGCAGGTCGACCAGATGGACCCGCTCGACCACGTCGTCGGAGAAGCCGAGCACCGAGAAGCGCACCTTGGCGGCGGCCATCGGTTCGCCGAGCAGCGCCTGGTGCAGCGAGCGCAGACCGTCGTTGAGCTCGTCTATGTAGTCGGTCATCGAGCCGGACTCGTCGGCGAGGACGTAGATGGGGAGCAAGTGCCCCCGGTTGCTTTCCATCATCGTCTTTCCGTTCTTGCGTGGTGGGGACTGTGTGGTTCGTGGGACCGGGCCGGGCGGGTCAGAACGCGTCCTCGGCCCGCCGGAAGCCGTCGGGCGGACCGACCGCGAACTGCGGGTCGCCGGCGGCGATCCGGCGGGCGTAGCCGACGACACTGTCCCGCAGGAAGGCGGCGCAGCTGTGCGCGGCGGACACCGCGTCCTGGTTGGGCGGTGCCATGAAGGCGAACTCGGGCCGGGTGGCCACACCGCGGATCGCGAACGTGTCGGCGCGGCCCAGGCCCAGCGCGATGACGTGCGGCGCCGCCGGGTTGCCGGTGGTGTCGGTCAGCGTGCGGTGGGCCTCGCGCCAGCCCTCGCCCTCCTCGGGCGCTCCGCCGGTGACGAAGTGGACGATGGGCCGCAGCACCTGCGCGCCCTCGCCCTTGACCACGCCGACGTCCTGCCCGAGGACGGTCGTCAGCAGCTGGAAGGCGTGCCCGTACGACAGTCCCGGCCGCCCGGTGAGGATGGGAGTGCGGGTGCCGGACGTGACCGTCTCGAGCTGGAGCCGGGGTTCGGTGGTGGCGGCCATGCCGAGGACGGACAGCCTGAGCGCGGTGGAGAGTTCCGGGGCGGCGGAGAGCGCGGAGTGCAGGTCGCTCAGGCCCCGGTTGAGCTCCTCCAGGCAGGTGCGGTCCAGGGACTCGTCGAGGACCAGGTAGATCAGGGCGGTGTAGGCGGGGGTGGCGGGCCGTCCGGCGGAGGGCTGGACGGGGTCGCCGACCACGGTGGAGCCGGGGCCCGCGCCGTAGGGGGCGGTGGCGGCCGGGGCCGTGGGCCGGGGCGGGGCGTAGGTGGGCTGGGGCTGGGGCTGCGTCGGGGTGTACGCCTGACCGGCGGGCGCGGCGTTCAGCTGGGCCGGCGGGGCGTCCCAGGGCCGGGCGCCGGTCAGCTGCGGGGTGCCGGCGGGCGGCAGCTGGGCCTCGCCGCCGGTGGCCCGGCCGACCGCGTCGGTCAGCAGCTGCCGCGTCGCGTCCAGGTCGCCGGCCTGCACGAGGTTCTTCTCCGCCATCAGCTGGAGCAGACCGAGGGCGCGCTGGTTCTGGAGCTCCGTGGTGGCGAAGCGGGCCTCCTCCAGCTTGCGCATCATCTCGAAGGCGCCTGCGGCGTCCTCCGGGTGCGTGATCAGGTAGTGCCGGATCAGCCCCTCGCTGGTGGTGAGGGTGCTCTGGAGCGCGGCCGCCTGCCGGGCGGTGGCCTCTATCTCCAGTTCCTGCTTCTTGGAGTCGAGCTGCCCCTGGCGCAGGACCTCGCCCATGTTGGGTACGTGCTCGGCCTGGCCGAGGGTCTCGCGCCGGCCGGCCTCGATCAGGGACTCCAGGTACAGCTTGGACTTGTCGTCGGGCTGTACGGTCACCTGGCAGCCGTACACGATCAGGCCCTCCGCGAGGGTGACCTGCTGGGCGCACTTCTGGTTGAGGTAGTGCTGGAGGCCGAAGGAGTCCTCGATGGCGAACCGCTGTCCGGCGCCGTGGAAGAGGCTGGTGAGGTAGTTGTGCACCAGGGGCAGCGGGTTGTCGATGCCGAAGCGCACCACGGCCTTGGCGCCCTCCCAGCTGTCGACGCGGAAGGCGAAGTCGACCTTCACCTCGAAGGCGTGCACGCCGTCGCGGGAGACCAGCGGGTTGCGGCCGAGGACGGCGCTGCGCTGCCGGGGGCGCAGATCGATCTCGTAGCGCATGCGGTACTTGGAGAACACCTGCTGCGAGGGGGTCATCGGACGGCCCTCGAAGCACTCGACCTCACCGGACGCGGTGGCGTACACGACCGCGAGGTGCGGTTCGGTCGCCTTGGTGGGGCCGACCGCCATACGGGGCACCGGCGTCCGGTTGACGATCAACGAGACCGGGTCGTTCACCGGTCACCTCCTGGCTGAGTGGGTCGAGCGGACGGCGCGGCCCGCAGCGCGGCGCCGATGACGGCCGCCGAGCGGGGCAGGGGACGGAAGCGGTCGCGGTCGGTCCAGTGGGCGGCGTGGCGCTGGAGGAGCAGGCCGACGCGCGGTGAGCGGGCGGCGACGTCGTCGACCAGGACGCGGACGAGGTCGGCCAGCAGCTCGGGGTCGCTCTCCGCCTGGGTGGCCCAGGCGTCCAGGACGATCCCGGACGGTTCGGAGTAGACCTCGCCGCTGATGGCCTCGGCCCACAGGTAGCCGATGAGGCGGCGCAGTTCCCCGCCGGGCGGACTGTCGGCGGCCAGTCTGAGCAGGGTGGGGCGGCTGCGCCCGGGCAGGCCGCCGGCCGGGGGTTCGTCGGTGACCAGGGCGTTGGCGAGGATCAGGAAGGCGAGGTGTCCGGTGTGGCGGCTCTTCGGTTCCAGCGCCATCTCGGCGAGGGCGCGCAGCACCGCCGGGGCGTTGGCCCGGACGTCCTCCTCCATCAGGTCGGCGACGGCGTCACCGATCGCGACGGCGACCTGGACGGAGTCGACGGTGCCGAGCCGGGTGAGGGCCTGGAGGGCGGTGGGCAGGTCGGCGCCGCCCAGGCACAGGCCGTAGGCGCGGGCGGCGGCGGCCTGGAACTCCCAGGGCCCGCCGAGGTACCAGCCTTCGACGAGGGCGCGCACCCCGGGCCGCAGGTCGGGGTCGCGGGCGCAGACGCGCAGGGCGTAGGCGACGGCCTCGCGGCGCTGTTCACCGCTTGCCTGGTCGCGGATCCAGCCGGGCAGGACGAGGGCGCTGACGGCGTCGAAGGACTCGGTGGCGATCAGGCCGAGCGCGGTCCCGGCGAAGCTGCGCACCTGCTGCGAGGGTTTGTCGACCAGATCGGCCAGCCAGTCGAGGAGTTCGCCCTGGATGGTGTACTGCGACCAGGCGTGCCGGATGATCCGCGCCGGGTAGTCGGGGTCGCGGTACTCGGCGACGGTGCAGGGCAGCCAGCCGTTGTCGCCCCGGGTGACCGCGGTGACGGTGCGGGCGCGCAGCTTCTCGTCGAGCATCCGGCGGGACTGGCTGAAGGGGTCCTGGCGCAGGGGCACGGGGCCGTGCTCGACGCTGGCCCGCAGGACACCGCGGTCGCTGCGGAAGCGGTCCAGGAGGGTGCTCGCGGCCATGGCGACGTACTCCTGGGGCAGTCCGCCGAGGACGGCGAGTGCGACGGCGTGGGTGCGCAGCCCGGTGTCACCGAGCCCCTCGAACCATTCCTCGGGGCTCTCGCCGCCGGTCTGGTCCATCCGGGCGCGGACCCGCTCCAGGTCGATGAGGCCGGCGCCGTGCTCGTGCCCGATGACCTCGGCCAGCCGGGCGGCGTCACGGCAGGAGGCACCGAGGTCCAGGAGTTCCTCGCACAGGTCCCGCAGGCCCGCCGCGGCGAGGGCCTCTTCGGCGTCGTCCTCGCCGAGCCGGTGCGCCAGGTGGGCCAGGAGCACGTCGTGCAGGATGTCGGGGCGGCCTATTCGCTGGACGTACTCGCCGACGCCCTGGCCGAGTTCGGCCTCCGGTCCGGCGGTCAGCACCAGGTGGGCCTCGGCCTGTAACAGCAGGTCCTCCAGGCCGGCCAGCTGGGAGCCGCGTAACTCGCCGAGGTCCACGGGCCGGTCGAGCAGCAGGCCCGCGCCGCGGCCGAGCTGCTTGAGTTCGGTCAGCCGGGTGAGTTCGGCGACCGAGTCCAGCAGGTAGAAGGCCTTGGCCTGGGCGGAGATCAGCAGTCGTACGGCCGCGGCGGTCTTGCCGGCGCCACCGGGACCGCGCAGCACGACCGAGCGGCGCCGCCAGGCGTCGGCGACGACGTCGTCCCAGCGGGGCGGCGCCTGGAAGGTGCGCCGGACGGTGTCCACGACGCCGGCGGCCAGGGCGCGCAGGACGACGCCGCGTTCCCCGTCGGCGTGGATGACGATCTTGTCACCCTCGACGCGGTCGCCGCCGATGTGGGTCCAGGCGGTGCGCAGCAGTCCGGCGCGCAGGCTTCCCTGACCGGCGCGGGCGGTGGCGTCGCGGGCGGTGTTGCCTGCGTCGGCGGTGCTGTCGGCGGGCGCGGCCTGCTGGTTGTCACCCTGCTGGGCGCCGCCCGACTGGGGGGTGCCCGACTGGGCGTTGCCCGGCTGGGGGGCGCCCCCGTCGCCGCCGCTGCCCGGGGCGGGCGGGGGTGCGCCGCTGCCGCCGTTCGGCGGGGGCGCGCCCCCGCTCTGCGGCTGCGGGGCTCCCGTGCTCGCGGTGGGTGCGGTGGTCGTCGTGGGCTGTGCGGTGGTGGGCGGGGGCGCGGAGGGAGTGCTCATGAGCCGTCCGCGGGACGGGTGCGGTGCGGCGGGGCCGGGTGTCCGTAGTGGTACACGGTCTTGTCGCCGTTCACGTAGTCACCGTGGACGTAGGGACCGTTGACATAGGGCCCGTTGACGGCCGTCGCGCCGTCCCCCACGGCTATCTGGCTGTTCGTCACGCCGCTGATGTACGGCGCCGGCGGCGGGACCGGGCTCCCCGGTTCGGTCCCGCCGCCTGCCGCTCCCGCGCGGCCGCCCGTGCCGGGGGTGTCCCCGGGTCTGCTGTCACGTGGCGGCTCCCCCGAGTCCGCGGGAAGTCCGGGCGGCGCCGGGTAGCCGGGTACGGTGACCCAGCCCCGGCGCGGCTCGCCGTGCTTGGTGACGAAGTCGGCGGGCAGGTAGGCCGCCGGGTCGATGCCCGGGTAGCCGCCCAGCACCACCTTCTGGTGGACGTCCTCCGAGACGACCACCACCAGGTGGGCCCGGCCGGCCCGGGCGAGCACCTGCTTGACGGGGCCCGCGTCGACCAGCCGGGCCAGGTCGTTGATGGCGTTGCCGGTCCACAGCTGCCCCTGCTGGATCACCAGCCCCTGGTTGAGTCCGACCCGCAGCCGCATCCGGTGGTCGTGGTTGTACTGGCCGCTGTGCGCCACCAGGGCGTCCTCCAGGCCGCGCACCAGCTCACGCAGCAGCCGGGTGGGGCTGGTGCCGACGGGGATCAGCAGCAGCATGCCGTCCCCGCGGTCCTGCCAGGGGCAGGTGTCCAGGTCCAGTCCGGCGCGTCGCAGCGCGAACGCGACCACCTGGTGCATGCTCTGGTGCAGCGTCGCCTGCGTGGTCTCCGGGCGCAGACTGAAGTCCTCGATGTCGAGGAGCACGATCCAGTGGGTGATCGGATCGTCCGGAACCAGCATGTGCGACCTCCTGTGCCGGAGCAGGGCTCGCGTGCGCCCCGCGCATATCTGGATAGAACCTGCTTGCGGCAGTGTCTACGCCATTTGGCGCACAATGCCCTCTTGCCGATGTGTTCGCCAATGATTCCGACACAACGTCACACGGACGCGTATGATCTCGCACCGACAAAACGGAAACCGCCCGAACGGAAACTGTCGTTCCGTCATAATTCGTGCCCCAAGTGGTAGTTCACTGTCAATGGCATGGTCGATGGCAATGCTCAGACAGACGGTGGAGGGGGCCCGGGTGCGTCAGTTCCGCGTCCCGTCGCAACTGTTGCTGGGCTTCGTGCTCGGTCTGGTGATCGTGGTGTCCGCCCGTGCCTGCGGCGGCCCGGACGGCCCGGCGGGCGCCTCGGCGGCGGTCCCGGCCGCTTCGGCGGGCGGCGGCTCGGCCGTGACGCGCGCGGGCGGCGACCCGGCGGGACCGCCCGCCCTGTGGCCCGCGCCGCGGAGTGTGCGCCGCGACGCCGGTTCCGTGCGGATCGGCCGCGGCGTGGCGGTGCGCTCCGACGCCGGCACCGACGCCTCCACGCTGGACGCCGTCACCCGGGCGCTGCGCGCGGGCGGCGCCCGTCAGGTCCGCCTCGGGGACGCGCCCAGGTCCGGGGAGCTGCTGGTCACGGTGACGACGGGCGGTACGCCGAAGGAGCTGTCGGCGCTGGGGGCCGACGGGCCGGGCGAGCTGACCGCCGGCGGATACGTCCTCGCCGTCGGCACCGACCACGGCCGGCCCCGCGCCGTCCTCGCCGGGGCGGACGCGGCCGGCGCGTTCCACGCCGCCCAGACCTTCGCCCAGCTGGTCCGCCCGGTCGGCTCGGCGGCGGCCCGCACCGAGCTGCCCGCCCTCCGCGTCCGCGACTGGCCCGCCACCCCGGCCCGCGGTATCGTCGAGGGCTTCTACGGCAAGCCCTGGACCCAGCGGGAGCGCCTGGAACAGCTGGACTTCGCCGCCCGCTTCAAACTCGACACCTACGTCTACGGCCCCAAGGACGACCCCTACCTGCGCGCCCGCTGGCGCGAGCGCTACCCCGAGGCACGGCTGGCCGAGCTGCGCGCCCTGGCCGGGCGGGCGGAGGCCGACCACGTCTTGCTCGTGTACGCCCTCTCCCCCGGCCTGTCGGTCTGCTACTCCTCCGCCGCGGACACCGCCGCGCTGGTCGGCAAGTTCCGGCAGCTGTGGGACGCGGGGGTGCGCGCCTTCGCCGTGCCGCTGGACGACATCGACATCGACCGCTGGAACTGCGCGCGCGACGCGACCGTGTACGGCAGCGGGCGGGGCGCGGTCGGGCGGGCGCAGGCGGACCTGCTGAACCGGGTGCGGCGGGAGTTCCTCGACGCCCACCCGGGCGCCGCCCCGCTGCTCACGGTGCCCACCGAGTACGACGGGTCGGCGGCCGGTCCGTACAAGTCCGCGCTGGCGGACCGGCTGGACCGGGGCGTCTCGGTGATGTGGACCGGCCCGCGGATCGTCTCGCCGAGCATCCACGCCGACCAGGCCCGCGAGGCCGGCCGGCGGTACGGGCACGCGGTGCTGGTGTGGGACAACTACCCGGTCAACGACTACACCGCGCAGCACCTGCTGCTGGGCCCGTACACCGGCCGGGACGCGGGGCTGCCCGGAGCGGTCGCGGGCCTGCTGGCCAACCCGATGCCCCAGGCCGCCGCCTCCGACCCGGCGCTGTTCTCGATGGCCGCGTACGCCTGGAACCCCACGGCCTACCGGCCCGCCGACGCGCTCGACGCGGGCCTGGCCGTGCTGGCCGGCGGAGACGGGCGGGCCCTGACGGCGCTGCGCGCCTTCGCCGACGTCAACCGGGCCTCACGACTGGACGCAGGGCAGGCACCGCAGCTGGCGGCGCTGACGGCGGCGTACTGGCGGGGCGGACCGAAGGCCGAGCGGGCCCTGCGCGAGCGGCTCACCGTCCTCGCCTCGGCCCCGGACACGGTCCCGGCCGCGCTGCGCGCCCCGGCCGCTCCCTGGCTGGCCTGCGCCAGGGACTGGGCCCGGGCCGCCCTCGCCGCGCTGGACCTCCGCGACGGCAAGGGCTCCCGGGACCGGGTGCTGTCCCTGCGGACGGCGGCCCGCTCCCACACGATCGTGGACTGGCAGGACCGGACCCGTCCGGTGGAGGTGGGGGCCGGGGTGCTGGACGCGTTCGTGGCCCGGGTGGTGGGTCGGTAGTTCCCGACCCGAGTCAGCGGAGTCCTACCCCCGGAAGTCCGCCGGCCGCTCCTGGGACGCCTCCGCCAGCGCCTTCCGCACGCCGTCCACGCCCTCTCGCAGCCCGTACACCGGGGTGCCGGGCTGCTGGCGCCAGGACTCGTCGAGGCCGCCGGCGTCGACCGTGTCGAAGCCGAGTTCGTCGATCAGCGCGCGGACCTTCGCCTTGGCCGCCGCGTCGTCCCCGGCCACCGGCAGGGCCATGCGGTCGGGGGCACCGGCCGGACGCGGGCGGTCGAGGATGTCCTGGGCGTAGGTGCCGTTGAAGGCCTTGATCACGGGGTGCCCGATCTGGCGCTCGGTCCAGCGGCTCTCGGTGAGGCCGTCGTCCTCGATCGCCGCGATACGGCCGTCCCGCTGCTGCGGGTAGTAGTTGCCGGTGTCGATCACGGCGACGCCGTCCGCCGCCCCGTCGAGCAGCCCCTTGGGCAGGCCCGGGACCGCCTTCAGGGGAACCGTGACGACCACGACCTCCGCGCCGTGCGCCGCCTCCTCGGCCGGTACGGGGGTCGCCCCCGTCTCCTCGGCCAGTTCGGTGAGCGTGTGCGGACCGCGCGAGTTGGCGACGGAGACGTCGTGACCGAGGGCGGTGAGCCGCCGGGTGAGGTTGCCGCCGATGTTGCCCGCGCCGATGATGCCGATCTTCATGACAGACCCTTCCGGGTTGATGCACGCGCATGCGCTTGTCGTGCGGCGACAACCACGGGGGCGCGTGGGCTATTCCACGGGTTACGGCAACCGTGGGATCACCACCGCGGAAGCACCGGCCGGCCCGTCAGTGCGCGAACGGGTCCTCCAGTTCCGCGTGCAGCACCTGTGCGGCGGTCTCCGCGTCGCCGTCCCTCACGGCCCTGAGCAGGGCCTCGTGGGCGTCGTCACCGGTGTTCGGGTCCTGGGCGCGGACGCCGGTCAGGGCGAGGAGGTCGACCAGGCCCGCGCGCAGGACAGGGGTGAACTCGGTGAACAGGTCGGTGAGGACGGGGTTGTGGGCGGCGGCGACCACGGCCGCGTGGAAGGCGATGTCGGCGTCGACGAAGGCCGCGTCGTCCGCCGTGGCGGCGGCGCGGCGGCCCGCCAGCGCCGCCTCGATCGCGGTGACGTCCTGCGGGGTGCGGCGGCGCGCGGCCAGCCGGGCCGCCTGCACCTCCACGGCCGTCCGGACCTCGTAGACGTCGCTCACCTGGGCACGGCGCAGCCTGGTGGGCCAGTCCTCGGCGGGTTCGGTCGCGATGACGAAGACCCCTGCGCCGTGCCGGGCCCGCACCAGGCCCGCCCCGGCCAGGGCGCGCAGCGCCTCGCGGACGGTGGAGCGGCCGACGCCGAGTTCCTTCGCGAGGGTGGTCTCGCCGGGCAGCCGGGTGCCGACCGGCCAGTGGCCGCCGGTGATCTGCGCGCGCAGCCGCTGGGCCGCCTGTTCGACCAACGGGCTGGGGCGGACGGGGCCCAGCGGACCTAGCGTCATCGGTGATGCACCAACTTGTCTGCGCGGTAGGAGGGTTGCGGGGAGATTCTCACTTGTCTGAGGAGCTGAGGAGTCGCTAGCGTACCCCGCATGACGCTTCGCGGTCTCCTTCTCCTCGGCTGCCGCGGCGGGGCCTGACGCGACCGGCACCCCGCCGCGGGTCGCCGTGCTGCCGGTCACCGTCCGACCGAGCCGAAGGCAGCAGCAGACGATGACCACGACCGCCCCTCATCCGTCCTGGAACCCCCAGCGTCCGAGCCCGATGCCGTCCCACCGCTACCGTCCCTTCCAGGAGCGGGTGAACGTACCCAGCCTGGACCGGAGTTGGCCGTCCGCCCGCTTCGAGCGCGCCCCGCTCTGGGTCCCCGTGGACCTGCGTGACGGCAACCAGGCCCTGGCCGAGCCGATGGACACCCCGCGCAAGCGCCGCCTGTTCGACCTGCTGGTCTCCGTCGGCTTCAAGGAGATCGAGGTCGGCTATCCGTCCGCGAGCCGCACGGACTTCGACTTCGTCCGGCACCTGGTGACCGCGGGCACCGTGCCGGACGACGTGACGCCCGTCGTGTTCACCCCCGCCCGGCGAGACCTGATCGACCGGACCTTCGAGGCGATCGAGGGGCTGCCGAGGGCCGTCGTGCACCTGTACGTGGCGACCTCCCCGGTGTGGCGCGAGGTGGTCCTCGGGCGGGACCGGGGCGAGGTGTGGCGCACCGTGCGGGAGGCGGCGGAGCACATGGCCCGCCGGGCCGGGGACAGGGCCGGTCTCCGCTTCCAGTTCTCGCCGGAGACCTTCAACCTCACCGAGCCCGACTTCGTCCTGGAACTCTGCGACGGACTGACCGCGTTGTGGGACGCGAGCCCGGACCGCCCGGTGACGCACAACCTCCCGGCGACGGTCGAGATCGCCACCCCGAACGTCTACGCCGACCAGATCGAGTACGCCCACCGCAACCTGTCCCGCCGGGACTCGGTGATCCTCTCCGTGCACCCGCACAACGACCGCGGCACCGGCGTCGCCTGCGCCGAACTCGCCGTCCTGGCCGGGGCGCAGCGCGTGGAGGGCTGCCTGTTCGGCAACGGGGAGCGCACCGGCAACGTCGACCTGGTGACCCTCGCGCTCAACCTCCACGCCCAGGGGGTGGACCCGATGGTCGACTTCCGGGACATCGACACCGTCCGGGAGACGGTCGAGCACTGCAACCGGCTGCCGGTGCACCCGCGGCACCCGTACGCGGGCGACCTGGTGTACACGGCGTTCTCCGGCACCCACCAGGACGCGATCAGCAAGGGCCTGGCCCGCCATGCCGTGCGGGCGGCGCGGGCGGGCCTGGCGGAGGACTCGGCCCCCTGGGCGGTGCCGTACCTGCCGATCGACCCGGCCGACGTGGGCCGTTCGTACGAGGCCGTGATCCGCGTCAACTCCCAGTCGGGCAAGGGCGGCATGGCCTATCTGCTGCGCACGCACCACGGACTGGACCTGCCCGAGCGCATGCGGCCGGACTTCTCGCGGGTGGTCCAGGAGGTCACGGACGACACCGGACAGGAGGTGGCACCGAAGGAGCTCTACGACCTCTTCCGGGCGACGTACATGGTGGAAGGCCCGCGGGGAGTCGGGGACCACGCGGGGACGGCCCCGCTGTCCGGTGTCCTGGACGCGCTCGCCGGTGCCGGGTTCGACGTGGAGGTGCTGGAGCGGGCCGGGCACCCGATCGCGCCCGTGGGGAGGACCGTCGCGGAGAGGACGGTCGCCTACGCCGAGTGCCGGGTGAACGGCGCCACGGCCTGGGGCGCGGGCGAGGGTCCCTCGCCGGAGACGGCCTCGGTGCGCGCGGTGCTGGCCGCGGTGAGCCGGGCGGTCCGGTAGCCGAAAGGGGGGCGCCCGGCCGGGCGCCCCCCCTCAGGCTCGCGTCACTTGTTCAGGTAGGCCCAGAACTCGTCGAAGGACAGGACCTTGTCGCCGTTGAGGTCTCGGGTCTTGATGACGGCCTCGGCCACCGTGTCGGTGACGTTCCAGTCGCCTCCCTGGGCGAGGGCGGACTTGAACTCGGCGGCGGTGATGAAACCGTCACCGTCCGCATCGATCCGCTGGAACTGCTTGCGTGCTTCCTCGATGTCCGCCACCGATCCGCCCCTTTTGTCGCGTTTCTCTGGTCTTGCTGGCTCACTGCCGCTGGTCAGCGTAACCGGCCCCGTGAGCGTCCAGTGCGGCGACCACCCAGGCGAACTCCTCCCGGTGCGCGGGCAGGGGCTCACCCCGCACCCGGGCCAGCAGTTCCCGGTAACAGGCGAGCCGGTCGTGGGTGACCGTCCACAGGCGCTCGCGCACGGCACTCCGGTCGGCGTCGCCGAACAGTTCCCGCAGCACCGCGTCCGCCTCGGGAGCCTCGGGGGCGATCCCCCGGCCGCGCGCGTCCGCAGCGAGCTCGATGAGGCGCTTGACGAACCAGAGCGAGGCGCCCGCGGGCGCCTCCGGCCCATGGTCGGCCGCGTTGAACTCGGTCGCCTTGCGCATCTGCGCCCGGAACTCCGGATCATGGATCATCTCGGCCAGCTCCACCCAGGCGTCGACCTGCTCGGACGTCGGGTCGTCCGGCAGGTCCACGGCCGAGCGGAGCATCCGCTCCCGGATCTCCGGGTCGAAGGTGTCGAGTCCGTCGAGCATCTCCGCCACGAACTCCTCCATGATCCGCCTGCGCTCGGCCGCCGAGAGCCGCGCCAGCCGGTTCATCAGGGCCGTCTCCTCCGCGCTCGATCCGCGTCGCGCCACCGTGGACAGCACCGCCCGGGTCGCCTTCAGGGACCGGATTTGCGCGTCCAGGGCGGTGACGTGCGCGGCCGCCACCTCCGCGACCGTCGTCTCGCCGGCCAGTACCCGGCGCACATGACCGAGCCCGAGCCCCAGCTCACGCAGGGTGCGGATCAGTTCCAGGCGGGCGACGGACCCGGCGTCGTACAGCCGGTAGCCGCCCGAGGAGCGGGCCACCGGGGGCAGGGCGCCCTCGTCGGACCAGTAGCGGATGGTCCGCACGGTGAGGCCGGTGGCCCGGGCCAGCTCGCCGATGGTGAAGAGGGTGGTGCGGTCTGCGCTCACACCGCGAGTCTGGACCCTCCAGCGGGTGGAGACTCAAGGAGCCGGACAGGCCCTAGCGGAAGATGCCGGTGTGGCCGAGCGAGTAGCGGCCCGGCTGGGGGTAGACGGCCAGACCGTGCGGGCCGCTGCCGACCGGGATGCGGGCCAGCAGGTCGCCGGTGCCGGTGTCGATGGCGTACACCTCGGAGTCGTAACGGCCGGACAGCCACAGGACCTTGCCGTCCGCGGAGACCCCGCCCATGTCGGGGCTGCCGCCGCCGGGCAGGCGCCACTTCTTCGTCAGCCTGTCCTTGGTGAAGTCGAAGACGGAGATGCTGCCCTCACCCCGGTTGGAGATGTACATCTCGCGGGAGTCGCGGCTGACGTACAGCCCGTGGGCGCCCTTGCCGGTGGCCAGGAAGCCGGGCTTGGCGAAGGTGTCGCCGTCCAGGACCCACACGCCGTCCGCCATCATGTCGGCCACGTAGAACCGTTTGCCGTCGGGTGAGACCTTGACGTCCTGCGGCATGGCGCCGGCGAGCGGCAGCTTCTGCTTGCCGATCACCTCCATCCGCTCGGTGTCCACCTTGAGCAGGTCGCCGCTGAACTCGCAGGAGACGATGAAGTACCGGCCGTCGAGGGAGAAGTCCGCGTGGTTGACGCCGGCACAGGCGACCGGGAGGGCCTTCACCTTCTTCATGGTGTGGGCGTCGCGGAAGACCAGCTCACGGTCGAGGGAGGCCATGACGATGGCGTACCGGCCGTTCGGCGTGAAGTACAGGTTGTAGGGGTCGTGGACGTCGACCCGCTTGCCCGCCTTCCCGGTCCGGGGGTCGATGGGGGTGAGGGTGTTGCCCTTGTCGTCGTTGACCCAGAGCGTCTTCAGGTCCCAGGAGGGCACCACGTGCTGGGGCTGCCGGCCCACCGGGATCGTGTCGATGACCCGGTACGTCTTCGGGTCGATCACGGAGACGGTGTCGGAGTTGGTGTTGGGCACGTAGACCCGGGACGGGAAGTCCCGCACCACCGGCGAGAGCCGGCCCGGGCGGTCGGCGGCGTACACATCGGCCGGGTCGAGCACGGGAGGCATCCCGGGCAGCCCGTCGGCCTGCGCCTTCTGCACGGACGGCCGGACGGGCGCCGTGCTGTCCGGGGTCTCTTCCTTGTGTTGCCCGCCTCCGCCGCACGCGGACAGCAGCGTCAGGGCGGCGAGGGCGCAAGCGGCGGCCAGGGCGCGGGCGGCGTGGGTGGGATGCATCAGCTCAGCAGCTCCGTGGTGGTGACCGCGCGCAGCCCGCGGCGGCCGAGTTCTTGGAGTACGGCGGGGAGGGCGACGACCGTGTCGGGATAACCGAAGTGCAGGCTCACCACGGAGCCCGCGCGGACCTGGTCCAGGACCGTGCGGGTGATGGCGGGGGCGCCGGGCCGGGTGTAGTCCAGCGAGTCGACGTCGTACGACAGCACGTGCGGGTAGCCGGCCTCCTGAGCCAGCCGGGTGACCAGTGCGGAGGCGGTGGGCGCGCGCGAGGGCCGGAACCAGGTGCCGATGGATCCGGTGAGCCGCCTCAGGCGGTCCGCGCAGGCGGTGATCTCGGCGCGGGCGCCCGCCTCGGACATGGCGTTGATCGCGAGGTGGCGCTGGGTGTGGTTGCCCAGGTCATGGCCGCCGTCCAGGATCCGGCGGGCCAGGTCGGGGTGCTCGTCGAGCCAGCTGCCGACGGCGAGGACGGTGATCCGGGCGCCCTGCCGTTCGGCCTCGGTGAGCAGGCGGCGGGCGAGGGCGGGCTCGCCCTGGCCGTGGAAGGTCAGGGCGACGGCGGCATCGGTGCGCGGGCCGTGGGTGATCTGGACCGGGTGCCGGGGGAAGGCGCGCGGGGGCGGGGCCGGCGGGGGTGTGGCCGCCGAACGACCGGGAGCACGCGGCCGCGTGGCGGACGCGGCGGGGTGTGCGGGGGCGCCGGTCTCCCCGCAGCCGACGGCGAGCGCGCCCCCGGCGACGAGCCCGGCGCCCGCCCGGAGCGCCCCGCGTCGGTTGGTGGTGGTCACCCACACCATTTAAGGGGCGCATGGTAAGAAATGCGCACATTAGCCTCATTCGGGTGAGGGTGTTTCCGGGGCGTCGGCGGAGCCGGCAGGCCGGACCCAGGGCCTGGTCGCGAAAGCCCCTCGTCCGCCCGAACGGCGAGCCCCGCGCCCGCCCGGACCACCTCGCCTCAAGAGGCGCACGGTAAGAAACGCGCACATCAGCCCGATGGGGGGGAAGGTTTCCGGGTCGCGGTCGCACCCGGAATCGGCCGAACCTAGCGGTCAGCGACCCGTATCTCGAACCACGTGGTCTTGCCGCGCGGCAGGAGGTCCACACCCCAGCGGTCGGACAGTTTCTCGACCAGGAACAGGCCCCGGCCGCTGATGTCCATCTCCTGAACCGGCATCAGGCAGGGCAGCCCCCGGGAGGGGTCGCGGACCTCGACGCGGAGCCAGCCGCGGCGACGGCGCATGCGGAGGCCGAAGACGCGGGCGCCGGTGTGCCGTACGGCGTTGCCCACGAGTTCGGAGACGAGCAGGACGACGTCCTCCGCCGTCTTCGGGGTGAGCGCCCACTGCCGCAGGACGACGACCTGTGCGAGCCGGCGCGCGGTGGCCGCCGACTCCGGGCGGGACGGGAGCGGAACCTCGGCCTCCGCCGGATTGCCGAACAACTCGACTGCTTTGAGCGCCTGTTCGTCCTCGACCGCGGGCGACCAGCGCGCCGCGGTCGCACGGCCGTGTCCCCGCGGCTGTTCGATGCCCTCCAGCCCCGCCATGCCCCCATCATGGCCGTCCGGGGCGCCCTCCGGGGCCGTTCCGGAGGAATACGCCCCCCGCGCGCTCCCGTCCCACAGAAGCCGGTCGGCATATGCCAGGGGCAGCATGGAGCCGTCACCACCCAGTCCGACCTGCGACTACGACACACTCCCGGGCAAGCGCCGGAAACCCCCGACAAGACAGGCTTAAGGTTGCTTTAAGGTTCCTGTAAACCGCCCCATCGGGGGATCCGGGTCAGAGGAACTTGGCCTTGCCCGGCCCCTCCTCCACGAAGCTGCGCATGCCCCGCTCACGGTCCTCGGTGGCGAACAGGCCCGAGAACCAGTTCCGCTCGACGGCGAGACCGGTCTCGAGGTCGGTCTCCACGCCGGTGTCGATCGCCTCCTTCGCCGCGCGCAGGGCGATCGCAGGGCCCTGCGCCAGCTTCGCGGCCCAGGCGTGCGCCTCGGCGTACACCTCGGCGGCCGGGACCACCCGGTCCACCAGGCCGATCGCCAGCGCCTCGTCGGCCTTCACCATGCGGCCCGTGAAGATGAGGTCCTTGGCCTTGGAGGGGCCGACCAGCCGGGGCAGCCGCTGGGTGCCGCCCGCGCCCGGGATCAGACCGAGCAGGATCTCCGGCTGGCCGAGCTTGGCGTTGTCGGCGGCGATGCGGTAGTCGGCGCACAGGGCCAGTTCGCAGCCGCCGCCCAGGGCGTATCCGGTGACGGCCGCGACCACCGGCTTGGGGATGCGGGCCACGGCGGTGAAGGAGTCCTGGAGGGCGCGGGAGCGCAGGACCATCGCGGTGTGGTCCATGGCCTGCATCTCCTTGATGTCCGCGCCCGCCGCGAACACCTTCTCGCCGCCGTAGATCACCACGGCGCGCACGTCGTCGCGGCGCGTGGCCTCCTCGGCGAGCTCCTTGAGCCGGTCCTGCGTGGCGACGTCCAGGGCGTTCATGGGCGGGCGGTCGAGACGGAGGGTGCCGACGCCTTCGGCGACTTCGAGAGAGACGGTCATGCAGGCAGGTTAACGGGGACTAACGGCGGCTGCTCCGGTGCGGTCCATCACACTCGGCCGGGGGTCCGGGGGTTGTCCCCGGGCAGACGCAGCACGGGGACTAACGGCGGCTGCTCCGGTGCGGTCCATCACACTCGGCCGGGGGTCCGGGGGTTGTCCCCGGGCAGACGGAGCACGGGGACTAACGACGGCTGCTCCGGTGCGGTCCATCACATTCGGCCGGGGGTCCGGGGGTTGTCCCCGGGCAGACGCAGCACGGGGACTAACGACGGCTGCTCCGGTGCGGTCCATCACACTCGGCCGGGTCCGGGGGTTGTCCCCGGGCAGACGCAGCACGGGGACTAACGGCGGCTGCTCCGGTGCGGTCCATCACACTCGGCACGGCACGGGGACCGACGCGAGCGGGCCCGGTGCCGTCCGTCACAGCACCGGGCCCGTACGTCGGTCAGCGGGGGCTCACGCCTTCCACTTGTCCCACGACATGTTCCAGCCGTTGAGCCCGTTGTCCGGGTCCACGGTGCGATCGTTGGAGTGCTTGACGACCACCACGTCACCGAGCATCGAGTGGTTGAAGAACCAGGCCGCCGGAACGCCGCTGTCGTAGCCGCCCTTGACGTCGCGCAGGCCCACGCAGCCATGGCTGGCGTTGTAGTTGCCGAAGGCGCCGCCGCCCCAGTAGTTGCCGTGGATGAAGGTGCCGGAGTTGGTCAGGCGGATGGCGTGCGGGACGTCCTTGATGTCGTACTCGCCGCCGTAGCCGACCGTCTCGCCGTTCATGCGGGTCACGGTGAGCTTCTCGCTCATGACCATCTGGCCGTTCCAGGTGTCGTAGCCGGGCTTGCCGGTGGTGACCGGGATGGTCTTGACGACCTTGCCGTCCTGGGTGACCTTCATCGTGTGCTTCTTGGCGTCCACGACGGAGACCTGGTTGCGGCCGATGGTGAACTTCACCGTCTTGGACTGCTTGCCGTAGACGCCGTCGCGGCCCTCGACGCCGTCGAGGTTCAGCTTGACGGTGACCTTGGTGCCCGACTTCCAGTATTTCTCGGGCCGGAAGTCCAGACGGTCGTTGCCGAACCAGTGGCCCTCGACGTCGACGGCCGGCTCGGTCTTTATCTGGACGGCCTTCCGCACGTCCCCGGGGTTGGTGATGCCCCGGGTGAAGCGTATGGAGAACGGCATGCCGACGCCGACCGTGGAGCCGTCCTCGGGAGTGAAGTAGCCGACGAAGGTGTTCTTCGGGGTCAGCGTGGTGAAGCTGGAGTCCTCGGCCGCCGCACGGCCCTCGGAGTCCTTGGCGACCGCGTGCACCGTGTACTTGGTGGCGGCGGCCAGGTGGGTGGAGGGCTTCCAGCCGGTGCCGCCACCGGTGATGGTGCCCGAGACCGCGGTGCCCTTGTCGTCCTTGACCTCCACCTCGGTCAGCTTGCCCTTGCCGGCGCTGACCTTGAGGGCGCCGCTGGTGTCGACCTCGGTGGCACCGGACTTGGGCGAGATGGTCACCACGGCTTCGGACTGCTTGCTCTGCCCGGAGGAGCCCTTGCCCTTACCGGACCCGGACCCGGACCCGGCCCCCGAGTCCGAGTCGCCCCCACCGCACGCGGTGACGGACATCAGCAGGACGCCGGCTATGAGCACCGGCCACTTCCTCCGGCCCCGTCGGCCCCCAACCGACGCCCCCGATATCGGCCGCACGTTCAAGTCTTTCTCCCCTCCCCGGGCCTGGTCGGACCCGCACCCCGGCGCGCCCCACGCACGCATCGGCGCATATTAACCGCAAGGTTTTGGGGATCGTGTCAGCCGAAGGTCACCATTTCGTCGCAACATCAACTGAACGGTACGTCAACCGACCGCGCCGCCCGCCTTCCACTCCTTCCACCCCATGTTCCACCCGCCGAGGCCATTGTCGGGAGCGACCTTTTTGTCATTGCTGTGCACGACCTCGACGACGTCCCCGACCAGGCTGCGGTCGAAGAACCAGCCCGCGGGCGTGTCCGAACCGCCGCCCTTGACGTCCCTCAGGCCCACGCAGCCGTGGCTGACGTTGACGTTCCCGGGGGCGTCCGGGGCCCAGTAGTTGCCGTGCAGGAAGGTGCCGGAGTCGGTGAGCCGCATGGCGTGCGGGACGTCGGGGATGTCGTACTCGCCGCCGAAGCCGACCGTGCGGCTGTTCATGCGGGTGACGTCGAGCATCTCCATCACCACCATCTTCCCGTTGTAGGTGGTGTGCTCGGGGGCGCCGGCCGTGATGGGCACGGTGGCGAGCAGTGCGCCGTCCCTGCGCACCTGCATGGTGTGCTCGGCCGCGTCCACCAGGGAGACCTGGCTGCGGCCGATGGTGAAGGCGACCGTCTTGTACTGCAATCCGTACACCCCGCGCGCCCCTTCCACGTCGCGCAGCCGCAGGTCGACGGTGACCCGGGTGCCGGGCTTCCAGTAGTGCTCGGGCCGGAAGTCCAGGCGGCCCTTGCCGAACCAGTGCGGGCGGACCTCCACCGGGGGCTGGGCGGTGACGCGGACGGCCCGCTCGACGGCGGCCCGGTTCTCGATCTCCCGGTTGAAGGTCAGGGAGACGATCATCCCGGTGCCGACGGTGGCGCGGTTCTCGGGGGTGACGTATCCGATGAACCGCTCGTCGGGGACGTACGTCGTGAAGGTGGTGTGCCGGGCCGAGCGGTGCCCGTCGCGGTCCAGCGCCACCGCGTCGACGGTGTACCTGGCGGCGAGCGCCAGCTTGGGCTCGTCCGGCTCCCAGGCCGTGCCGTCGGCCGTCAGATGGCCGGGCACCGGGGTCTCCTGGGCGTCCTGGGAGCGGCGTACGGTCACCGACTCCAGGCGTCCGCCGGGCACCCGTACCCGCAGCCGCTGGTCCGAGCGGACGTCCTTGCTGCCGTCGTCCGGGGATACGCGGATGGTGTCCTTGGGGGCCGGGGGTTTGCCCAGGACCCGGTCGATGCCGATGTCGTCCGTGATGTCCGGGCCGCAGCCGGTGGCTCCGGCCAGCAGTCCGGCCCATGTCAGTACCGCGGCCAACGCGACGCCCGCGCGCCGTGCGCGCCCTTGTGGATGCCTCACGGGGGGCTCAACGATCGTCACCGCCCTGGGGAAACGTGAGTGCGACGCTAGCGCTGGGCAGAACAGTGGGGAGGACGACGCGACGGGGCACACGGCGGGACCCCGCGTGCCCGTTTCCACGTCGTTCCACGAGCCGCAGGAGGCTGACCCGTGACCAGCTCGGCCGAGCAGCAGGTAGTGGCGGAACAGCGCGCCGCAGTGGTGAACGGCAGCCGGCGCGCCGCGCCGCCCACCGTGCCGGTCTGGCCGGGCGCGCCCACCCCGCTGGGCGCGCGCTTCCGGGTCGGTCCGGACGGTGTGGCCGGCACCAACTTCGCGCTGTGGGCGGCCGGTGCGGAGGCGGTCCAGCTGTGCCTGTTCGACGAGGGCGGGCGGGAGACGCGCGTTCGCCTGACCGAACTGACGCACGAGATCTGGCACGGTTTCGTCCCCGGCGTGATGCCCGGTCAGCGGTACGGCTACCGGGTGGACGGCCGCTGGGACCCGTGGATCGGCGCCCGCTGGAACCCGGCGAAGCTGCTCCTCGACCCGTACGCGCGTGCGGTGGACGGGGAGTTCACTCTGCCGGCGGAGGTGTACGGGCACGTACGGGACTGGCCGGAGCAGCATGTCGCGGACACCGTGCGCGACGACCGGGACTCGGCGCCGCACGTCCCGAAGGGCGTCGTGGTGCACGACGACGAGGACTGGGCCGACGACCGCCGCCCCAAGACCCCGTGGGCGGACTCGGTCATCTACGAGCTGCACGTACGCGGCTTCACCAAGCTGCACCCCGGCATACCGGAGGAACTGCGCGGCACGTACGCCGGTCTGGCCCACCCCGCCGCGATCGAGCACCTGGTGAAGCTGGGCGTCACGGCCGTCGAGCTGCTGCCCGTCCACCAGTTCGCGCACGAGGACCACCTGCTGCGCCGCGGCCTGAGGAACTACTGGGGCTACAACTCCATCGGCTACTTCGCCCCGCACGCCGCCTACGCGGCCTCCGGTACGACGGGCCAGCAGGTCGGCGAGTTCAAACGCATGGTCCGGGCGCTGCACGCGGCCGGCATCGAGGTCATCCTCGACGTGGTCTACAACCACACGGCCGAGGCGGGCGAGCTGGGCCCCACGCTCTCGCTCAAGGGCATAGACAACCGCGGCTACTACCGCCTCCAGGACGACGCCCGCCGCTACGCCGACTACACGGGCTGCGGCAACACCCTGCACGTCGTCCAGCCCCAGGTGCTGCGCCTGATCACCGACTCCCTGCGCTACTGGGTGACGGAGATGGGCGTGGACGGCTTCCGCTTCGACCTGGCCGCCGCGCTGGCCCGCTCCATGCACGACGTCGACATGCTC
Source organism: Streptomyces sp. NPDC001480 (assembly GCF_042894725.1). Taxonomy (NCBI): domain Bacteria; kingdom Bacillati; phylum Actinomycetota; class Actinomycetes; order Kitasatosporales; family Streptomycetaceae; genus Streptomyces; species Streptomyces sp. NPDC001480. The sequence continues at coordinate 91,595 of NZ_JBIAVX010000022.1, forward strand.
TCCCCGTTCCTCGCCGTGATCTCCCAGGACCCGGTGCTGCGCCGGGTGAAGCTGATAGCCGAACCGTGGGACATCGGCTCGGGCGGCTACCAGGTGGGGGCCTTCCCCCCGCTGTGGACGGAGTGGAACGACCGCTACCGCGACGCCGTCCGCGACTACTGGCGCGGCGCCCTGCCCGACGTACGCGACCTCGGCTACCGTCTGTCGGGCTCCAGTGACCTGTACGCCTGGGGCGGCCGGCGTCCCTACGCCTCCGTCAACTTCATCACCGCGCACGACGGTTTCACCCTGCGCGACCTGGTGTCCTACGAGCGCAAGCACAACGAGGCGAACGGCGAGGGCAACCGGGACGGCTCGAACGACAACCGTGCCTGGAACTGCGGGGCGGAGGGCGACACGGACGACGAGGGCGTACGGGCCCTGCGCCGCCGCCAGCTGCGGAACCTGCTGACCACCCTCCTGCTCTCCACCGGGGTCCCCATGCTGGTGGCGGGCGACGAACTGGGCCGCACCCAGGGCGGCAGCAACAACGCCTACTGCCAGGACAACGAGATCAGCTGGCTCGACTGGTCCCTCCTGGCCGACCCCGACTGGAGCCCCCTGTTCGATCTGACCTCCCGTCTGATCGCCCTGCGCCACCGCCATCCGGTGCTGCGCCGCCGCGCCTTCTTCTCCGGCAGCTCCCAGTCGGCGGACGGCCTGCGGGACCTGGCCTGGTTCACCTCCCGGGGCACGGAGATGACCGAGGGCGACTGGTACGCGCCCGCCGCCACCCTCGCCATGTACCTCTCCGGACGCGACATACCCGGCCGGGACGAGCGGGGCCTTCCGGTCCTCGACGACAGCTTCCTCGCCGTCCTCCACGCGGGCGACGCCCCCACCCCCTTCGTGCTGCCCGGCCCGCCGTGGGCGGAGCGGTACGAGGTGGTCGTCGACACCTCGCGCGAGGAGCAGGGCGAGGCCCCGGCGGTGGTGCACGAGGCGGGCACGGAGATCACGGTGCCGGGGCGGGCGGTGCTGCTGCTGAGGGTGGCCGGCTGAGCGGGCGCCGGCCTCTGCGGTACTAGCCCAGGATGCCCCGGTCGTAGGCCGCCGCGACCGCCGCCGCCCGGTCGTTGACGCCGAGTTTGGCGTACAGGTGGCGATGCCAGGTGTCCCGGCGGGCGCGCGGGTCCACGCACTGGGCACCGGACCGCATCGGCCGTCACGCTCGAGCCCGCATCATCCGATCGGTTGATGCGACGGTACGACCCACCGAACGCGCAGGTCGTAGGACTAACGGACGACCTCCCCCCGGCCGAAACTCGGTGGGCGTCGTCAGTGCCGGTCCGTAGGCTCGCGGTGATGCCCACGACACGTGCAACCACCGCCCAAGACCGTTCCGCCGTCCGTGTTCTCCTGCGCCTGTGGCCGTACGTACGGCCCGCGCGGGCACGGTGGTCCGCCGCCGCGTTCGTCGCGGTCGTCGCCTCCTGTACGGGGCTGGTGATCCCGCTCGTCCTGAAGTGGATGGTGGACGGGCCGGTGGCCGACCGGGATCCGCGGGGGGTGTGGCTGGGCGCGCTGTACCTGCTGCTGCTCGGGCTCGCGGAGGCGCTGCTGTTCGGGCTGCGGCGGTGGCTGGTGGCGCGGCCGTTGTCGCACATCGAGGCGGAGCTGCGAGCGGGGCTGTACCGGCATCTGCAACGGCTGCCGGTGGCCTTCCACGACCGCTGGGCCTCCGGCCAGCTGCTGTCGCGGGCCACCACCGACCTGATGCTGCTGCGCCAGTTCCTGGCCTTCCCGCTGACCTTCCTGCTGGTCAACTCGGTGACGATCCTCGTCGGCGTGGTGATCATGCTGATGCAGGACTGGGTGCTGGGACTGGTGATCCTGGGCCCGGCCGTGCCCGTGATGGTCACCTGCTTCGTCTTCGAACGGCGGTACGCGCAGGTGGCGCGGCGCGCCCAGGACCAGGTCGGGGACCTCACGACGGTCGTGGAGGAGAGCGTCCTCGGGATCCGGATCATCAAGGGCTTCGGACGGCACCGCAGCCAGGCGCGGGTGTTCCGGGAGCTGTCGGGCACGCTGCGCGGGACGGAGCTGCGCAAGGCCCGGCTGCTGGCGGCCATCTGGGGAGTGATCGTCACCCTGCCGGAGCTGGCCATCGGGGTGACGCTGGTGTGGGGGGCCGTACGGGTGGCGGACGGTCAGCTGTCGGCGGGGACGCTGGTGGCGTTCCTGTCGACGGCTCTCGCCCTGCGCTGGCCCGTGGACTCGATCGGCTTCCTGCTGGCGATGAGCCAGGAGGCGGCGACGGCCACGCAGCGGTACTTCGAGGTGCTGGACGAGGAACCGGAGTCCGAGGGCGCCGACGGGTCCGCGCCGGCCGCCGGGGACGAGGGCATCCGGTTCCACGACGTCCGCTTCCGCTACCCCGACGCCCCGCCCGGCTCCCCGCCCGTCCTGGACCGCATCGACCTGCACATCCGCCCCGGCGAGTCGATGGCCCTGGTCGGAGCGACCGGCAGCGGCAAGACCACCCTCACCGCGCTGATCCCCCGGCTGCACGAGGTCACGTCCGGCCGGATCACGCTGGACGGCGTGGACATCACCGCGATGTCCCGCGCCCGGCTGCGCTCCCAGGTCGCCGTCGCCTTCGAGGAACCCACGCTGTTCTCGGCGAGCGTCGGCGACAACGTTCTCATGGGAGCGGGTGACGACGCCGGTGCCCCGGAGCTGGAGCGGGCGCTCGCCGTCGCCCAGGCCGAGTTCGCGCACGCCCTGCCGCAGGGCACCGACACCCAGGTCGGCGAGCAGGGCCTGAGCCTGTCCGGCGGCCAGCGGCAACGCCTCGCGCTGGCCCGGGCCGTGGTCGGCGGTCCCCGGTTCCTGGTCCTGGACGACCCGCTGTCCGCCCTCGACGTGCACACCGAGGCCGCCGTGGAGGCCGCGCTGCGCCGGGTCCTCGCCGACACCACCGCGCTGATCGTGGCCCACCGCCCCTCCACCGTGCTGCTCGCCGACCGGGTCGCCCTGCTCTCGGGCGGCCGTATCGCCGCCGTCGGCACCCACCAGGAACTCCTGCGCTCCAACCCCGAGTACGCCCACCTGATGTCCGGCACGGAGCCCGGCGAACCCAGGGAAGAGGAGGACGGACGATGACCGCCGCCCCCACCACGTCGGCCCCCGCACCCGACGAGGAGGAGGAACTCCCCCGCCCGCCCGCCGCCGACGACCCCTTCGACCGCGACGTACTGCCCACCCCGCCCGGTGCCACGGCCGCCCTGCTGCGGTCGCTGCTCGCCCCGATGCGGGCCCGGGTGGCGGGCACCACGCTGTTGCTGCTGCTCCAGCAGGCGGCGGTGCAGGCCGGGCCGCTGCTGGTGGCGTACGCCCTCGACCGGGCCGTACCGGCGCTGCGCGACCACGGCGACCACGGGCCGCTGATCGCGGTGGGTGTCGGCTACCTGCTGTGCGCGCTGGTCTCCGGGGGGCTCCAGTTCGCGTTCATCGAGGCCTCCGCCCGGGTCAACCAGGACGTGCTGCTGGATCTGCGCGGCCGTATCTTCCGGCACGCGCAGGCGCTCAGCATCGACTTCCACGAGCGGTACACCTCCGGGCGGCTCATCTCACGGTCCACGACGGACGTCGAGTCGCTGCGGGAGCTGCTCAGCGAGGGCCTCCAGGAACTCGTCACGGTCGTCCTGTCCTTCGTGTACATCGCGGCGATGCTGCTCTGGCTGGACCTGGGCCTGGGCGCGGTCGCGGTGGCCTCCTTCGTACCGCTGTACCTGCTGATCCGGCTCTACCAGCGGCGCGCGGGGCGGGTGTACCGGGTCCGGTCCACGGCGATCGCGGCGGTGATCGTGAAGTTCGTGGAGACGATGAACGGCATCCGGCCGGTCCGTGCCTTCCGCCGGGAGGACGTCAACGACGCCGAGTTCCGGGTGCTGAACCGGCGGCACGAGCGGACCAACGGCGACGCCCTGCTGGAGATGGCCCGCTATGTGGTCGGCTCCCGGCTGGTGGCCAACACGGCCGTCGCGGGAATCGTGCTGTGGGGCGCCTACCGGGTCGCTTCCGGTTCGCTGGCGCTGGGCGTGCTGGCGGCGGCGGTGCTGTACCTGCGCCGGCTGTACGACCCCATCGACCGCCTCGGCATGTTCCTGAACTCCTACCAGTCGGCGGCGGCCTCCCTGGAGAAGATCGCGGGCCTGCTGGCGCAGACGCCGTCCGTGCCGGAGCCGTCGCAGCCCAGGGACCTCCCGGTCGTCGAGGGCGAGCACCCCGGCCGCGAGGTCGTCTTCGACGGCGTCCGCTTCGCCTACCGCACCGGCGGCGAGGTGCTGCCCCGCTTCGGCCTGACCATCCCCGCCGGGCAGACGGTCGCGGTGGTCGGCTCGACCGGCGCGGGCAAGTCGACGCTGGCGAAGCTGCTGGCCCGGTTCTACGACCCCACCGACGGGCGGGTCCTGCTGGACGGCGTGGACCTGCGCGAGCTGTCCGCTCGCGAACTGCGGCGCGGGGTGGTCATGGTGACGCAGGAGGCGTTCCTGTTCTCCGGCACGGTCGCCGAGAACATCGCCATCGGGCGGCCGGACGCGACCCGGGAGGAGATCGAGCGGGCGGCCAAGGCGATCGGCGCGCACGAGTTCATCAGCGCCCTGCCCGACGGGTACGACACCGACGTCCGCAAGCGGGGCGGGCGCATCTCCGCCGGGCAGCGCCAACTGGTGGCGTTCGCACGCGCGTTGCTCGCCGACCCGGCGGTGCTGATCCTGGACGAGGCGACCAGCTCGCTGGACGTCCCGGGCGAACGGGCGGTGCAGCGCGCCATGTCGACGGTGCTCAGGGGCCGTACCGCGGTGGTGATCGCGCACCGGCTGTCCACGGTGGAGATCGCCGACCGGGTACTGGTCATGGAGCACGGCCGGATCGTCGAGGACGGCGAACCGGCCGAACTGATCGCGGGCACGGGCAGGTTCGCGGATCTGCACCGGGCGTGGCGGGACAGCCTGGCGTAACGGGGCCCTGAGTACGGGGCCGAGAGAACGGGGGACGGATGATCGACGCCTACGAGGATCCGGGGACGCCCGACTGTCGTGGCGGCTGGTGGTACCTGTGGTGGCTGGTGCGGTGCCAGCCCGGCCGGTCGCTCGCCGGGGCGCTGCTCGGCAGCGTCTGGATGACGCTGATGGCCGCGGCGCCCTATCTGATGTCCCGGGCGATCGACGACGGGCTGGTGCCGGGCGACATGGGCGCGCTCGCCCGGTGGACGGTGGTGCTGTTCGTGGTCGGGGCGTTCAACGCCTGGCTGAGCATCATGCGGCACCGGACGATGACACGGGTGCGGATGGACGCCAACTTCCGCACGGTCAAGGTCGTCGTGGGGCACGCGGTCCGGCTGGGGGCCGCGCTGCCGCGCCGGGCCGGGGCCGGGGAGATCGTGACGATCGGTGTGGGGGACGTGCAGACGATCGCGCAGGCGCTGACCGTGGTGGGGCCCGGGGCGGGCTCGATCGTGGTCTACCTGGTGGTGGCCGGGCTACTGCTGTCGATCTCGGCGCCGCTGGCCGCGGTGGTGCTGCTCGGGGTGCCGGTGATCGCGCTGCTCACCGGGCCGCTGACGCTGCGGCTCCAGGGTGCGGAGAGCGAGTACCGGGAGCGTCAGGGCGTGCTGGCGGCGCGCATCGGCGACCTCGCGGGCGGGCTGCGGGTGCTCAACGGCCTCGGCGGCAAGGGGCTGTTCGCGGACGCCTTCCGGAAGGACTCGCAGCGGCTGCGCGCGCAGGGCTACCGGGTGGGCGCCGTGGCCAGCTGGGTGCAGGCCCTCGGGGTGGGCCTGCCCACGCTGTTCCTGGCGGTGGTGACCTGGCTCGCGGCCCGGCTGGCGGCGCAGGGTGAGCTGACCATCGGCGAGTTGGTGGCCGTGTACGGCTATGTGGCGGTGCTGATCGGTCCGGTGGCGTTCTTCGTGCAGATGGCCTACGAGCTGAACCGGGCCGTGGTGGCCGCCCGCCGGGTCGTACGGCTGCTGCGGCTGGAGCCGGAGCCGGACGAGGGCACACGGCCCGCGCCGGACGGTCCCGCGGAGCTGCACGACCCGGCGTCCGGGGTACGGGTGGCGCCGGGCCGGTTCGTCGCGCTGGTCGCCGCCCGGCCCGCCGAGGCCGCCGCCGTCGTCGACCGCCTGGGCCGGTACGGCCCCACCGGCGTCACCTGGGGCGGGACACCGCTCGACGCCGTCCCGCTGGCCGAGGTCCGGGCCCGGATCCTGGTCGCCGACAACGAGGCGGACCTGTTCGCCGGGCCGCTGCGGGAGGTCGTCGCCGCCGAGCGCACGACCGACGGGGCCGCGCTGCGCCGGGCGGTGTACGCGGCCGCCGCCGAGGACGTCGTACGCGGGCTGCCGGACGGGGTGGACTCGGCCGTCGCCGGGCAGGGCCGCAGCCTCTCCGGCGGGCAGCGGCAGCGGATCCGGCTGGTGCGGGCGCTGCTGGCCGACCCGGAGGTGCTGCTCGCCGTCGAGCCGACCTCGGCACTGGACGCGCACACGGAGGCCACCGTCGCCGAGCGGCTGCGGGAGGCGCGGGAGGGCCGTACGACGGTCGTGACGAGCACCTCGCCGCTGGTGCTGGACCGGGTGGACGAGGTGCTGTTCCTGGTCGACGGCAAGGTGGTGGCGAGCGGGCCGCACCGGCGGCTGCTCGACCAGGAGCCGGCGTACCGGGCGCTGGTGGCCCGGGACGTCGAGGAGACCGCCCCGGAGATTGCCGGGGAGACCGCCGAGGAGGCCGTACGGTGACGACGGGTGAGGGACTGCTGCCGGTCGCGGACCGGGCGGGGGTGCGGCGGGCGACCGTGCGGCTGGTGCGGGCCGACGGGCGGGCGTTCGCCGCCACGCTGGTACTCAACGCGCTGGCGGCCGTGGCGGGGCTCGCCGGGCCGTGGCTGGTCGGGCGGATCGTCGACGAGGTGCGGGCGGGACACGGAGCCGGAGCGGTGGACCGGCTGGCGCTGTGGATCCTGCTCTGCTCGCTGGCCCAGCTGCTGCTGGCCCGCTGGGCGCGGTACGTGGGGCACCGGTTCGGTGAGCGGACGCTGGCCCGGGTGCGTGAGGAGTACGTCGACCGGGTGCTGGGGCTGCCCGCGTCGACGGTGGAGCGGGCCGGTACCGGTGACCTGACCGCGCGCGGCACCGCCGATGTGGCGACCGTCGGCAGCACGCTGCGGGACGTCGGCCCGGAGTTGCTGGTGTGCACCGCGCAGGCGCTGTTCGTGCTCGGCGCGGTGTTCGCCCTCGACCCGTTGCTGGGCCTGTTCGGGGTGCTCGGCCTGACCCCGATCTGGCTGGCGCTGCGCTGGTACCTGCGCCGGGCCCGGGACGGCTATCTCGCCGAGGGGGCGGCCACCTCCGAGGTCGCCGAGATCGTGGCGTCGACCGCGGCCGGAGCCCGGACCGTCGAGGCGTTCCGGCTGCGGAAGCGGCGGATCGCGGCGAGCCGGGACGCCCTGGAGAAGTCCCGCCGCACCCGCTTCTACACGCTCCGCCTGCGGACCGTGTTCTTCCCGGCGGTCGAGGTGACGTACACCGTCCCGGTGGCGGGCGTGCTGCTGATCGGCGGGTGGCTGCACGAGCGCGGCATGGTGGGGGTCGGCGCGGTGGTGGCGGCCGCGCTGTACCTGCGGCAGTTCACGGAGCCGCTGGACCAGATCCTCATGCGGGTGGAGCAACTCCAGTCCAGCGGCGCCTCGTTCGCCCGGGTGGAGGGGCTGGCGCGGGCTCCCCGTACGGAGGCGGAGGGCGCCTGCCCGGAACCGGCGGACGACCGGATCGACGTGCGCGCGGTGCGGTACGCGTACGAGCGCGGCGGCGAGGTGCTGCGCGGGGTCGACCTGACCGTGCGGCCCGGGGAGCGGCTGGCGGTGGTCGGTCCGTCCGGTGCTGGCAAGACGACGCTGAGCAGGCTGCTCGCGGGTGTCGACGCGCCGGGCTCGGGCACGGTGACGGTGGGCGGGGTGCCGGTCGCCGCGCTGGAGCCGGAACGGCTGCGCCGCCAGGTCGTGCTGGTCACCCAGGAGCACCATGTCTTCCTCGGCACGGTCCGTCAGAACCTGCTCATCGCCGAACCTGCCGCGGTCGACGAGCAGTTGTGGTCCGCGCTCACCGCGGTCGGCGCCGACGTCTGGGTGCGTGAGCTGCCGGACGGCCTGGACACCCGCCTGGGCGCGGGCGGTCACGCCACGGACGGCTCGCAGGCCCAGCAGCTCGCGCTCGCCCGGGTGGTCCTGGCCGACCCGCACACACTGATCCTGGACGAGGCCACCGCCCTGCTGGATCCGGCCACCGCCCGGCACACCGAGCGCGCCCTGGCCGCGGTGCTCAAGGACCGTACGGTCATCGCCATCGCGCACCGTCTGCACACCGCGCACGACGCCGACCGGGTGGCGGTGATGGAGGACGGCCGCCTCACCGAACTCGGTACGCACGAGGAGCTGGTGGCGGCCGGCGGCGCGTACGCGGCGCTGTGGCGCACGTGGCACGGGGGACAGAAGTGAACAGTTCGTATATCGAACGCGAATATCCGGTCAACGAACCGATTCCGGCCAAATTCCTGACGCGCTCCTGACAGACACGCGCGCCGCTGCCACCCTTCCCACTGTCGCTTCACAGCAACCCCACAGTTTCACCGCTGTGATCTCCCCTGGTCGCGTGACCCGCGGCCACGCAGAAGGAGTCCGTGTTGAGAAGCAATTCCTCGCGCAGACGCACCTCCCACATCACCCCCCGTCGCACCGCCGCCGTCGCCCTCGCCGGCGTCACCGCACTGATCGCCGCGGCCGTCCAGTCCGGCGCCGCCAGTGCCACCCCGGCCAAGTCCACCTCGGGCAAGGCGAACTCGTCCCACGCGGCGGTCAGGCTCACCCCCTCCCAGCGGGCCGAGCTGCTCCGCGACGCCAGTGCCGCCAAGGCCGACACGGCCCGGTCGATAGGCCTCGGCGCCAAGGAGAAGCTGGTCGTCAAGGACGTCGTCAAGGACGGCGACGGCACGCTCCACACCCGCTACGAGCGCACCTACGCCGGCCTGCCCGTCCTCGGCGGCGACCTCGTCGTCGAGACCGCGAAGTCCGGTGCCACCGAGTCCGTCGTCAAGGCGACGAACGCCACCCTCAAGGTCGCCGGCCTCACCCCGGCCGTGAGCGCCACGAGCGCCGAGAAGCAGGCCGTCCAGCGCGCCAAGGCCCTCGGCGCCGTCAAGCCGGCCGCCGCCAACGCCCCCCGCAAGGTGATCTGGGCGGCGAGCGGCAAGCCCGTCCTGGCCTACGAGACGGTCGTCGGCGGCTTCCAGGACGACGGCACCCCGAACCAGCTGCACGTCATCACCGACGCCGCCACCGGCAAGAAGCTCTACGAGTACCAGGGCATCGAGACCGGCATCGGCAACACCCAGTACAGCGGCCAGGTCACGCTGACCACCACCCAGTCGGGCTCGAACTACACCCTCACCGACGGGGCGCGCGGCGGCCACAAGACGTACAACCTCAACCACGGCAGCTCCGGCACCGGCACGCTGTTCTCCCAGACCAGCGACACCTGGGGCAACGGCACCACGTCGAACGCCGCCACGGCGGGCGCCGACGCGCACTACGGCGCCGCGGAGACCTGGGACTTCTACAAGTCCACCTTCGGCCGCAACGGCATCAAGAACAACGGCGTCGGCGCCTACTCCCGGGTCCACTACGGCAACTCGTACGTCAACGCCTTCTGGGACGACGGCTGCTTCTGCATGACCTACGGCGACGGCTCCGGCAACGCCGACCCGCTGACCGCGCTCGACGTCGCCGGCCACGAGATGAGCCACGGCGTCACGTCCAACACCGCGGGTCTGAACTACAGCGGCGAGTCCGGCGGCCTGAACGAGGCGACCTCCGACATCTTCGGCGCGGGCGTGGAGTTCTACGCGAACAACTCCGCCGACGTCGGTGACTACCTCGTCGGCGAGAAGATCGACATCAACGGCGACGGCACCCCGCTGCGCTACATGGACAAGCCGAGTAAGGACGGCGCGTCCAAGGACAGCTGGTACTCGGGTCTCGGCGGCCTCGACGTGCACTACTCCTCGGGCCCCGCGAACCACTTCTTCTACCTGCTGAGCGAGGGCAGCGGCGCCAAGGTCATCAACGGCGTCAGTTACAACTCGCCCACGGCGGACGGACTTCCGGTCACCGGCATCGGCCGGGACAAGGCGCTCCAGATCTGGTACCGGGCGCTGACCACCAAGTTCACCTCCACCACCAACTACGCGAGCGCCCGCACCGGCACCCTCGCGGCGGCCGGTGAGCTGTACGGCACCACGAGCACCGAGTACAAGGCGGTGCAGGACGCCTGGGCGGCCATCGCGGTCGGCTCGCGCTCGGGTGGCGGTGGTGGTGGCGGCACCTCGTACGAGAACACCACACCCGTGTCGATCCCGGACAACGGGCCCGCGGTCACCTCGAACATCACCGTCTCGGGCAGGAGCGGAAACGCGCCAAGCAACCTCCAGGTGACGGTCGACATCAGCCACACCTGGCGCGGTGACCTGGTGATCGATCTGGTCGGCCCGTCGGGCACCTCGTACCGCCTGAAGAACTTCAGTTCCTCGGACTCGGCGGACAACGTGAACGCCACCTACACGGTGAACGCATCCTCCGAATCGGCCAATGGCACTTGGAAGTTGAAGGTCCAGGACCAGGCCGCACAGGACGTCGGGACGATCAACAGCTGGAAGCTGACCTTCCCGTAGACCCAGCCCAGGGCACCACGCGCAGGGCGCCGTCCGGGAGGTTCGACTCCCCCGGGCGGCGCCCGTTCACATGGGCGCAACATTCACCGAACAACTGGTTTTCAGCCAACATCACTTCAGGGTCATGACATGTACGCGGCCCTGGTGTCACTCTTCCTTCACCCGCCGCACAACACAGCAACTTCACAACGCCACACTCCGGTCAGTAACCCCACGCTGACCCGGACTCCCCCACGAGAAGGAGCTTGAGTGAGCCCCCTCTACGCGCGTCACAAGCGCACCACTCTGGCCATCGCCACCGCTGTCGCGGCCGGAGCCCTCCTCACCACCGGTCTGACCACCAGCGCCTCCGCCCAGCCGGCCGGCGCCGCCAAGACCCTGGCCGCCGCCCCGACCTCGCTGTCCGCGGCCGCCCGCACCACCCTGATCCAGAAGGCGCAGGCCGGCGCCACCGAGACCGCCCAGCACATAGGCCTCGGCGCCAAGGAGAAGCTGGTCGTCAAGGACGTCGTCAAGGACGTCGACGGCACCGTCCACACCCGCTACGAGCGCACCTACGCGGGCCTGCCGGTGCTCGGCGGCGACCTGGTCGTCCACACCTCGAAGGCGGGCAAGACCGAGGGCGTCACCAAGGCCGTGAAGTCGGCCATCAAGGTGGCCTCGCTCAAGCCGCAGATCACCGCGTCCAAGGCGGAGAAGCAGGCGCTGACCGCCGCCAAGACCCTCGGCTCCGCCAAGACCGCGGCCGACGGCGCGCGCAAGGTGATCTGGGCCGGCTCCGGCAAGCCCGTCCTCGCCTACGAGACGGTCGTCGGCGGCTTCCAGGACGACGGCACCCCGAACCAGCTGCACGTCATCACCGACGCCGCCACGGGCAAGAAGCTCTTCGAGTACCAGGGCATCGAGAACGCGACCGGTACCGGCAAGACCCTGTACTCGGGCACCGTCAGCCTCACCACCTCGCTGTCGGGCTCGACGTACTCGCTGACCGACGCCTCGCGCGGCAGCCACAAGACGTACAACCTGAAGCACGGCACCAGCTCCGGCACCGGGACGCTGTTCACCAACACCACCAACACGTGGGGCACCGGCGCCGCCTCCAGCTCCTCCACCGACGTGACGGCGGCCGCCGACGCCGCCTACGGCGCGCAGGAGACCTGGGACTTCTACAAGTCCACCTTCGGCCGCAGCGGCATCAAGAACAACGGTGTCGGCGCCTACTCCCGCGTGCACTACGGCAGCTCGTACGTCAACGCGTTCTGGGACGACAGCTGCTTCTGCATGACCTACGGCGACGGTGACGGCAACACCCACCCGCTCACCTCGCTGGACGTGGCCGGCCACGAGATGAGCCACGGCGTCACCGCCAACACCGCCGGCCTGAACTACTCGGGCGAGTCCGGCGGCCTGAACGAGGCGACCTCCGACATCTTCGGCACGGGCGTCGAGTTCTACGCCAACAACTCCTCCGACGTCGGTGACTACCTCATCGGCGAGAAGATCGACATCAACGGCGACGGCTCCCCGCTGCGCTACATGGACAAGCCCAGCAAGGACGGCGGCTCGGCGGACTACTGGTCCTCCTCCGTCGGCAACAAGGACGTGCACTACTCGTCCGGCGTCGCGAACCACTTCTTCTACCTCCTCTCGGAGGGCAGCGGCGCGAAGACGATCAACGGGGTCGCGTACAACTCCCCGACGTCCAACGGCTCCACGGTCACCGGCATCGGCCGCGCCAAGGCGCTCCAGATCTGGTACAAGGCGCTGACGACGTACTTCACGTCGACGACCAACTACAAGTCGGCGCGCACCGGCACCCTCTCGGCGGCCGCCGCGCTCTACGGCTCCGGCAGCACCGAGTACAACGCTGTGGCCGCGGCCTGGTCGGCGGTCAACGTCAGCTGACGCCTAACCAATTGACAGTGGCGGCCCCCGGGACGAACTCGCTCCCGGGGGCCGCCCTACTCTTGGGTCCCATGTCTTCGGCGTCCTTCACCTACGAGCCGGTCGGCGCGACCCGCGAGGACCTCTCCGCCTGCCCGCCCGGCTTCCACCCGCTCCACGTGCGCACGCGCATAGGCGAGGGCGAGCCGGTGTTCCGCCGCGCCGCCGAGGCGGTCCTCACCTGGGAGATGCACCGCGCGATAGGCGTCGGCCTCGACGCCACGGCCGACCGCGCCGCCCCTGACGTGGACGTCACGGTAACCCTTGCCGGCGTCATAAAGGCCCCCTGCCGCATCATCTGGACGGTCGAGGAACACCGCCGCGCCGGCTGGGCCTACGGCACCCTCCCCGGCCACCCGGAGTGCGGCGAGGAGGCCTTCATCGTCGACCGCACGGGGGACGGCACGGTCTGGCTGACGGTGGCGGCGTACAGCCGGGCGGCGAAGTGGTACGCGCGGGCGGGCGGGGCGGCTACGCGGGGGTTGCAGCACGCGTACGCGCGGCGGTGCGGGGTGGCGCTGCGGCGGCTGGTGGCGGCGGAGGACTGACCTCCCACCCACGCACCACCCGTTTCCAGTCGGCCGAGGGGCTCGGGTCTCCTGTGGGGGCCATCCACCGTCGGCGGCTTTCCGTCCGCGGTCAGTCATTCATGGTCAGTCGTCCATGATGTGGGTCTGCCTGCGGTAGGGGCCGGGCACCAGGGCCAGCCGCTGAGGGCGCCAGAGGACGTCCTGTTCGTTCAACGTCAGCTGACCGTTGCGGCGCAGCAGCCAGACCTCCTCGAACTGGAAGTGCATCACGGCGTCCCCGTCGACCTGGGCCAGCAGGGGCATGACCAGCCGCAACATATCGTCCTGTTGCTCGCTCACCTCCACCCCCTTGGCCATCCGGAACGCCACGGTGACCGTCGGGGTGAAGCCGAGCCCCGCGACGACGGGATGCCACGGATGACACGGCCCGTGCCTGAGCACACGAACCCAGGTGTCCAGCCGGGTGCCTGTCCCCTCCATCAGCCCGTCGCGGGTGACCGACCCGTCGAACACGCCAACACCCCTGCCGATGGCAAGCAGACGACCCGCGACCTCGTCCACCGTCGACCGCGTCGCACAGTCAAGGTCGTAATCGATCGCCACGCGCCCGAGTCTGGCACGGGGCGGGTGGTCATGAGGCCGCACGGGTCTCCACGCTGTGTACGTCGGCGTTCCACCGTCGACGCGGTGGTCATCGTGGCGGCGGCCTCTGCCACGGCCGATGGGGGACACCCTTTGCAGGCACCGCACACTGAAGAACCTCAGGTTCTACTTCCTTTTTGCGTGCCTGTGTGACTCCGAAGATGACGAAGGCCAGGATGACCATTCCGAACGACAACCAGGTCGGCACACCGTCAAGTCCCTTATGCGCCAACATAGTTTCGCAGGACGTGTGCACTGGAACTCCCTCCTTGGAGGCAGACCGAAGGTTCGGATGCAGCTCGCGGAGTCTTCATAGGCCGCTTCCTTGGTCGGCGACACTTGTCCGCGAAGACGCTGATCCCTGTGTCGGCGACTGCGTCAACGCAGTCGGCTGGGTCGCCCTTGATGTAGAACCGGTGGCCGTGCCGGAGGCGCTCTGCCCGGTGAGGCCGACCGCGGCGTTGGTGAGGGTGGCGCTGTCGCGGGTCAGGCGCTGGGTGTTGTCCACGCCGGCGTAGGTCTGGTTCGTGGTGGCGCCGGACTGGGTGTACGCGGCGAGCTGGGTGAAGGGGGTCCAGTTCTCGGTGGTGCGGGTTCCGGTGGGGCTCGCGGCGGAGGTTTCGTTGCCGGCGCCGTCGTAGCCGGAGCCGGAGTTTGACGGTCAGGGTCCGTCCCGACGCGGCTGTGATCTTGGCGGGGAAGTCACCGGAGTAGGCGATGGTGGTGGCGTTGCCGTTCTTGTCCTCCACTTTCGACACCCGCGCGTCCCCAGTCGTGCCGGAGCGGGTGAACAGAGTAAGGGCACGGATTTGTCGGGCGTTTGCCTTTGATGTCACGGCGGAAGATGCAGGAGGCACGCAACGGACAAAGGCAACCGCCCCACCGGTCTCCCGATCCACATCCACCCCTGCCGGTGTGCATCCCAGACAGGCATGCACGCATCAACAGGGGGAACTCGGACCGGCTTGCGTGCGCGTCAGCGCGTCAGCGCGTCACCGAAGCAGCACCCCCGCCCCCTCAACCCCCTCCTCCGAAGGCACCGCCACCAGCCCCAACTCCGCTCCGGAGGCGAGGAGTCGGTGGGTCGGCAGGACCCGGACCGTGTAGCCGTACGGCCCGGTGCGGTCGAGGGAGAGGGGGCCCTCGTAGAGCCAGCGGCCGTCCGTGTCCTGGCCGCCCGCCGCCTTCAGGGCGATCAGGCCGGCGTCCGTGATGCGGTCCTCGGAGTCGACGCGGCCGGAGACCACCTGGACCTCCACGTCGTCGGGCGAGAGGTCGCCGAGGCCGACGCGGACGCGCAGGGCGAGGGTGGTGCCGAGTTCGGCGGTGGCCGTGGTGGCCGTCGTCTCGACGTGGTCGACGGTCACGCCGTGCCACGCGGTACGCACCCGGGCCTTCCAGGCGGCCAGTTCCTCCGCCGCGGACGGGGTGAGGGCACGGCTCGCCTGCGCGGCCGGGGTGTAGAGGCGCTCCACGTACTCGCGGACCATGCGGCCGGCCAGCACCTTCGGGCCGAGCAGGGTCAGGGTCTGGCGGACCATCTCGATCCAGCGGTCGGGGAGACCGGACCGGCCGCGTTCGTAGAAGCGGGGGGTCACCCGTTGTTCGAGGAGGTCGTAGAGGGCGGCGGCCTCTATGTCGTCGCGGCGGTCGGGGTCGGTGCCCGCGCCGTCCGCCGTGGGGATGGCCCAGCCGAAGTCGGGCTGGAACCACTCGTCCCACCAGCCGTCGAGGACCGAGAGGTTGAGGCAGCCGTTGAGGGCCGCCTTCATGCCGGAGGTGCCGCAGGCCTCCAGTGGGCGCAGGGGGTTGTTCAGCCAGATGTCGCAGCCCGGGTAGAGCTTCTGCGCCATCGCCATGCCGTAGTCGGGCAGGAAGACGATGCGGTGGCGGACGCGCGGGTCGTCGGTGAAGCGGACCAGTTCCTGGACCAGGCGCTTGCCGCCGTCGTCCGCCGGGTGGGCCTTCCCCGCGACCACGATCTGCACCGGGTGCTCCGGGTGCAGCAGCAGTTCCATCAGGCGGTCGCGGTCGCGGAGCATGAGGGTGAGGCGCTTGTAGGACGGGACCCGGCGGGCGAAGCCGATGGTCAGGACGTCGGGGTCGAGGACGCCGTCGATCCAGCCGAGTTCGGCCGTGCCCGCGCCGCGCTGGCGCCAGGAGGCCCGCAGCCGCTCCCGTACCTCCACCACCAGTTGCTCGCGCAGGGTGCGCCGCAGCTCCCAGATGTCCTGGTCCGCGATGCCCGCGACCGCGTCCCAGCGCTCGGTGCCGTCGACGGTGAGCGCGTCCTCGGTGCGCTGGGCCCCGAGCCGGCGGGCCCCCAGCCGGAGGACCTCGGGGGCGACCCAGGTCGGGGCGTGCACCCCGTTGGTCACGGAGGTGATCGGCACCTCCTCGGGGTCGAATCCCGGCCAAAGTCCGGCGAACATCTCCCGGCTGACCTGGCCGTGCAGCAACGACACCCCGTTGGCGCGCTGGGCCAGGCGCAGCCCCATCACGGCCATGTTGAACAGGTTCGGCTCCCCGCCCGGGTAGGTCTCCATGCCGAGCCGCAGGATCCGCTCGACGTCCATGCGGGGCAGCTCCGCGTCGGGGCCGAAGTGCCGGGCGACCAGCTCACGGTCGAAGCGGTCGATGCCGGCCGGGACGGGGGTGTGGGTGGTGAAGACGGTGCCCGACCGGACCGCTTCCAGGCCGGCGTCGAAGTCCAGGCCCTGGTCGCGGAGTTCGGCGATGCGTTCCAGGCCGAGGAAGCCGGCGTGGCCCTCGTTGGTGTGGAAGACCTCGGGCTCGGGGTGGCCGGTGAGCCGGCAGTACGTGCGCACCGCCCGCACTCCCCCTATGCCGAGCAGCATCTCCTGGAGCAGCCGGTGCTCGCTGCCGCCGCCGTACAGCCGGTCGGTGACGCCGCGTTCGCCGTGGTCGTTGTCCTCGACGTCGGAGTCGAGCATCAGCAGCGGCACCCGGCCGACCTGGGCCAGCCAGATCCGGGCGTGCAGCCGCTTGCCGCCGGGCAGGGCGAGGGAGACCTGGGCGGGGGTGCCGTCGGCCTCGTCGAGCAGGGCGAGCGGCAGCTCGTGCGGGTCGAGGACCGGGTAGTGCTCCTGCTGCCAGCCGTCCCGGGACAGGCTCTGCCGGAAGTAGCCGTGCCGGTAGAGGAGTCCGACACCGATCAGGGGTACGCCCAGGTCGCTGGCCGCCTTCAGGTGGTCGCCGGCCAGGATGCCGAGGCCGCCGGAGTACTGGGGCAGGGCGGCCGTGATGCCGAACTCCGGGGAGAAGTAGGCGACGGCGGCCGGCAGGCCCGGGGGCTGCGTCTGGTACCAGCGGTCGCCGGTCATGTAGTCGCCCAGATCGTCCGCGGTCGCGGCCAGGCGGCGCAGGAAGCGGCGGTCCTCGGCGAGTTCGGCCAGGCGGCCGGGGCGCACACCGCCGAGGAGCCGGACCGGGTCGCCCCCGGAGACGGCCCAGCGTTCGGGGTCGATGGACTGGAACAGGTCGCGCGTCTCCGCGTGCCAGGACCAGCGCAGGTTGCGCGCCAGGTCGCTGAGCGGCCGGAGGGGTTCGGGGAGCACGGGACGGACGGTGAACCGACGGATCGCCTTCACACTTCCACCTCGGACGCAGTGCGTGTGAGACACACTTCGTTGTGCGTCTCGTCGTCGACTTCGACGGTACCGGGGGTACCCGTGTCTTCGAGGCCGGACTTGTGTGTAGACATACGCGTGAGTAGTTAACAAAGTGCCGGATTGCGTACCTGAATAGGGTGGGAAGGCTCCTCCGGTACGCTCCCCAGGCGCATCACAGGTAGACCCGCAGGACCCACCTCCCCACAGTCATCCGCCCACACCCTCGTTGACGCGGACAGGAGCGGTCATGCCCGCCACGCACCACTCGTCACCACCCCCGACAAACGGCAAGCCGACCAGCAGGACAGCTGGCAAGAAGAGCACCAAGCCGAGGGCTCCGGCCGGTGCTGACGCCGGGGTTCCGGCCGGTGCCCCACCGGCCTCCCCACAGGAGTCCTCCCCACAGGAGTTCTCCCCACAGGAGCCCGCCGGGGGTACCGTCGTCGGCCGTATCCCCGTGCTCGACGTCCGTCCCGTGGTCCAGCGCGGCCACAGGCCCGCCAAGGCGGTGACTGGAGAAACGTTCGAGATCTCCGCGACCGTGTTCCGCGAGGGGCACGACGCCGTGGCCGCGAACGTGGTCCTGCGGGACCCCGAGGGCCGCCCGGGGCCCTGGACGCCGATGCGTGAACTCGCCCCGGGCACCGACCGGTGGGGCGCCGAGG
>NZ_JBIAVX010000023.1:0-108111 GCF_042894725.1 Streptomyces sp. NPDC001480
GTCCCCGCCGAGTTCCACGAGCACCTGCTCGACATCAGCCACGGCCACCCACTCACCCTGTCCATGCTCGTCGACGCGGTGCGGCGAGGCGGTGGCGTTCCGCCACGCACACTCGGGGACCTGCCCGACGTGGTGCGCGGATTGCTGACCCGCACCCTGGACGAAGTGCCGGGTCCGCGCCATCGGCTTGCGTTGGAAGTCTGCGCGCACGCCAACGTCATCACCGAGACCGTCCTGCGATCCGTGCTCGGCGACAACGCCGGGGAGCTGTTCACGTGGCTGCGCACGCTGTCGTTCGTCGAGGAGGGTCCGTACGGCCTGTTCCTGCACGACACGGTCCGCGACATCCTTGACGCCGACCTGCGGTGGCGCGACCCGAAGCGTTACGCCGAGGTGCACACCCAAGTGCGGGCCGACTTGGTCGCACGGATCCGCTCGGCGCCCGACCCACGCGAGCAGCAACGGCTCCTGGCCGACGCCATCGTCGTGACCTGCCCGCGGACCAGGCTCGCCGCATACGTCGCGGCCGCCCGGCCGGTCGATCACCATATCGATGCGCTGCGGCCGGAAGACACGGCCCCCATCGTCGAGATGACGACCCGCGCTCAGGGGGCGGAACAGGCCGAGCTGGTGGCGCACTGGATACGGCGCCAGCCCGGAGCCTTCCGAGTCTTTCGCGGACCGGACGGGGAGCCACAGGGGTTCGGCGCCTGCCTCGAGCTGTGCGCCGAGGATTTGGGGGTGGATCCGGGCGTCGACAGCATGTGGCAGTACACCCAGCAGCACGGCGCGGCACGCCCCGGCGAGCACGTGCGGGCCTGGCGGTTCTTCCTCGACCGTGACCGTGAGCAGGCTTCCTCGCCGTCACTGACCCTGTTCGCCGTGTGCCAGATCCTCGACATCCTCACTCATGACCACTCCGCCTGGACGCTGGTGGGGGCGTACGCGGATGCCGGAATGTGGGAGCCGACACTCGGCTATCTGGACTTCTGGCCGGCAGCCGAGGCGGCGTACACGATCGGGGACACCACCTACCCGGTCTTCGTCCACGACTGGCGACGCACCGGCCTCACCGAGTGGCTCGAACTCACCGCGGCCCGCGAGGTGGGCGCCCCGGCCCGGCCGGCGCAGGAGCAGTCAGCCGAACTCGTCCTATCCCAAACCGAGTTCGCCGAATCGGTCCGCGCGGCGCTGCGCGATCTGCACGCGCCGCAGGCGCTGCGGCGCAATCCGCTGATGAGATCGCGGGTCGTGCGGTCATCCAGCTCAGGGCTCGAGGAGCTCCTCGCGATGGCCGCCGAGCCGTTGCGGGCCGACCGCCGCGGCCTGTTCGAGGTGCTCGACCGCACCTTTCTGCACCCGGCCGGCCCGCAGGAGCGCGTGGCCCAGTCGCTGCACCTGTCCTTCAGCACCTACCGCCGGCACCGGGACCGGGCGGTGGCTCACATCGTGGACTGGATGTGGGAACGCGAGGTCTACGGACACCAGATGGACACCGCTTGACCTGTTTCTGGACAGGAGGAAGCGCCGAGCATTCGTCTCGTGCCAAACGAAAACAACGAAACCGCAGTCGCCCTCGGCGCCGGCTTCGCCGGTCTCCTCACCGCCGCAGTGCTCACCAAGTTCTATCGGCAGGTCACGGTCGTCGACCACGACCCCGCCTCCGGCCAGTACCGCCGGGGCGTCCCTCAGGGCCGGCATGCCCACAACCTCCTTCCGGCCGGCGCGCGAGTCACGCACTATGCAGGACAAGCTCTAAGTCAACCCAACCGAAAAGCAGCGCCTGCATGCTTTAGGGCGGAATCATGAATACTGCTGAACCGGAGGCAGCTTCTATTCATGATATTTCTCCGCAAATGGCTAATCTTCGGGCCCACTGGCTCGCCTGGGGCGGCTCCGACTCGATCCAGGAGGATCTGGTCGTTTACCGCAGTGGCCTCCAGCACGGACTGCTAAATGGTGTCCTGAGGCTCAGCGGTCGTAGTGTTCCTGAGGCCGCTGCTGATGCTGAGCAGCAACTGGCCAACTTGCCCTGGCGATGGTGGGTCGGCCCGGACAGCGACGCCGGCGTGGCAGAGGCATTGCGGGAACGCGGCTACAGCCGCAACGGCAGCATGCCAATCATGGCAGTCCGACTCGACCAGTTGTCTGCACCGCCTCCGCCCGCCAGCCTCATCATCGAACGCGTCGATGGACCGGACGGTGTGACGGACTACGTCGATGCCTACGCGTCCTCTTTCGGAGTCGGCCACACGCTTCAGACCTTGGTAGTAGACGCTGAATCCAACCTCCGCACCGATCTCGGCCGCCTAATCCGCTTGGTCGGGCGGATTGACGGTCGCGCGGTGGCTACATCGGCCGTGCTGATCAGCAACGGTGTTGCAGGTGTCTACTGGGTCGGGACACATCCCACTTATCGTGGGCGGGGCATAGGCGCGGCGCTCACGGCGGCGGCAATGGTCATTGGACGCCAGCATGGAGCACTCGTCTGCACTCTGCAGGCCAGTGACCTGGGCGCGCCGGTCTACCAGCGGCTGGGATTCACACAGGTGAGTGAAGTCGTGCTCTATTCGCCGCCATCGGGACTGTGACCAAAACTGCGCTCGGAGGTGGCAGTGAGGCCTGATCCGGCTTTTTAAGAAGCCGCAACTCACCCGATCATGGAACGGGCGGATCGAACAGGTTTCCCGCCGAGGTGATCTTCCCGTTGTGTGTGCATCAAGGCAGGGCCTCTCGGTGGCTCGGGGATGCGAATCTCAGGGCGAGCAAGTCGTAGGTCACCCGCAGCAGTATGACGCGGGCAGGGCCGACGAGGGCGGGTCTGCCAGACCTAGGAAGAGAGGAACGACCGTGATGCCGCGTCCGGGGTCCAGCATCGCTCCGCTGGTAGCAGCCCGAGCCCTTCTGGCCGGCCGGGAGCGGATCACGAGGACGCCTGGTGGATCTCATCGTCCGGCAGGGGCAGACCGGCCCAAGTGGCGACAGCCGCAAGCAGAGCGCCGTAGACCCAAGTTTCCTCCGCCCCACCTGTTCCGGGACGCGACGATGGCGGTGTGCGGCAGAATGACGCCCACCGATGTGCAATAGCGCAGCCGTGACCGCAAGTGCCCTATCGCACGCGGTCCTTGGGCGTGCGAGGAGAGGAAGACGTGAGCGAGAACCAGAGCGCCACCGCCGCAGTGCAGCGACTCGACACAGGGACAGCGCACAACGCTCGCGTGTGGAACTACTGGCAGGGCGGCAAGGACAACTACGAGGTCGACCAGCAGGTAGGCGATCATGTTGCCGGAATGATCCCCGTCATCCGCGACATCGCGCGCGCCGACCGGCAGTTCCTTGGCCGCGCCGTGCGCTGTCTGGCAGAGGAGCACGGCATCCGTCAGTTCCTCGACATCGGCACCGGCCTGCCCGCCTTGGAGAATACCCACGAGATCGCCCAGCGGATCGCCCCCGAGTCGCGGATCGTGTACGTCGACAATGACCCCATCGTGCTCGCGCACGCCCGCGCCCTGCTGACCAGCGCCCCGGAAGGCGCCACCGACTACATCGACGCCGATGTGCACGACTCGGACACCATTCTGCGCATCTCCGGACGGACACTCGACTTCACCAAGCCCACCGCACTCATGCTGCTCGGCATCCTCAACTTCGTCCTTGACGGTGACGAGGCGCGGGCCATCGCACGTCGGCTCGTGCAGGCACTGCCCCCCGGCAGCTTCCTCGTACTGACCCATCCCACCACGGAGCCCGAACTCGGCGGCGACCTCCAGCTTGAGGCGATGGAGTTCTGGAACGCCAACGCCAAACCGCCGGTCACCGCCCGCAGCAGCGAGGAGGTCGCCCAGTACTTCGACGGGCTCACGCTCCTGGAGCCCGGGCTCGTGTCCTGCTCGCTGTGGCGGCCGGAGCCCGGCGAAGAGCCCACGGTCGTACCCCAGCTGGGAGCCGTGGCGCTGAAGCCGTGATCTCTCGCTTCACCGCGCTGCCACACGCACTCACCGGCGGGCCCGCCCCTCCAGCGGCGGAACGAGGAGATCGACACCTTCAGGTTTCAATTCTCCGCGTCATCGAGGCTTGCAGTAGTCCTCACGCTGGTCAGCGGAGAACGGGCCCGTAGCGGGCGGTTGCCTCGATGCAGGTGTTGGCCAGGAGGCCGACAAGAGCGACATGGGTGCCGGTGCCCCGGTGATCGCATCGAGGAAGCGCTGCAGTGACGGGCGGACCGCCGACGGAGCGGCCAGGCTGCCGAGGAGCCGGATGCGTTCTTCGTTCGGTGGGGGATCCGGCGGTGTGTTCCTGCGCAACGACCTCGTCCGGCTGCGGACGGAGGTCGGGGTGGAACTCCCCGACCCAGGAGCCTCGGGCGAAGTGGTGGAACTCCTGGATCTTCCGCTGAGAAGGGGTCGGGTGCTCCCACGTCTCGTAGTCGCCCGGCTCCCAGCGGCGGTGCGGTACGAACACCACGCGCACACCGTTTTCGCGGGCCGCGGCGACCACGGACCGCAGATGGTTCAGGAGATCGACGCTGAGGGCCACGGGCTCCAGGCGGGGCCAGACCTTGCCGCCTTCCGAGAGGAAGTCCTTGTAGGGGTCGACCAGCAGGACGGCCGTGTGGTGAGGACCGTAGGTTTCGGCCATGGTTCCCCCTCGTGCCGGCCCTACTCGGGAGGTTCGGTTCCGGTCTGCTCGTTGATCATGTACTGGGCGTACCAGTCGGGCCAGTCCCGGATCCTCCTGGCCGACGAGTTTCTCGTGTCTCGGCGTCAGCGAGTGAACAGCTCCGGGTTCTTGCGGACGTACCCGGATACTCCTTCGGCGGACCGCCCGGTGATCTCCTCCATGCCGTCTGCCTGGCGGTCATAGCGCCCGGCCGCGTGCAGGCGAGCCATGGTGGAGATGTGCTGGAGCACATGGGCCGGCAGTCCCAGCGCCGCGAGATCGTTGTCGAGCCATTCCTGCAACGGGACGTCGGTGTAGCCGACCGTGCGGTGCAGAGCATCGGAAATCTCCGCGGCCAGAGCGGCGACGTCCTGTGATCGGGGGCCGGTCAGCTCATAGATCCGGCCGATGCGCCCGGCCGGATCGGCCAGAATCTCCTCGACGGCCGCGGCAACGTCACCGGCCGCGATCGGGGAGGTTCTCGCCTCGCCGAAGGGCCACCTGATCACGCCGTCCTTGGCGATCGAGGCAAACACGGTCTGGAAGAGCGGGTTCTCCATGAAGACGGTGGGCCTGACCTGGACCACGGGCAGGCCTGACCAGCCGAGAACCTGCTCGACCAGCCACTGTTGACGATGCTGATGCGACTCGGAGCCGCTGGTGGCGTCCATCTCGGAGACGGTCAACTGCGACATGTTGACGAACGCCTCCAGGCGTCCGTAGGCGCGCGCGACCGCCGCTGTGGTCACGCCGGCCAGCAGATACTGTGCCGACACGGCCATGCCGAAATACATCCGGCCGCAGCCGTCGAGGGCGTCGGCGACATCACGAGCACACGTCAGATCTCCGACCACGACCTCGGCGCCCGTCGCGCGCAGCGCCTGGGCACGGTCGTCATCCCGGCGCACCAGAGCACGCACCTGGAAGCCCCGGCGCCGCAGCCCTTGGACCACGGTTCTGCCGACGGCACCGACGCTGCCCGCAGCACCGGTCACCAGGATGGGCCGCATGCCTGCTTCCGGACTGGAGTCCATAGGGGCAGCCTGCGGCCCGTACGGCCAGGGCGCAAACCGGGGTGACGTCCGGCCCCGGCGGAAGTCAGGCGATCGGCATGCGTCCGCGGCCCCAACCGCGAGTCCATTCCCTCGTCCGCCGTCTCTCCCTGGCACGCGGAGCCATGAGCCCGGCACCTCCGCGGCGGCGCCGCGACCAGCGGATGGACCAGAGTGTGACGCCAGAGGTCAGCAGGGCGTCGACGGTGTTGTCGACCATCGTCGTGACCCTGACCTCGTCGACCTCGGGCAGCGTCACCGAGTCAACAGCCGGTCCCTCCGCGACGCGAGGTGCTGACCACGCCGCCTCGGCCGCCGAGTGCCCATGATCGTCGCACATGCTAGAAGGCCCCTCCCCGCCGATACGGCCAGCCAGGCAAGCAGATCCCGGTACGAGCCGCAGGCCCACGGCGGTCGCGCCGACCGGCCGCAAGCGCCGCGCGGTGTCGTGCTTCCACTCGCGCGGGCGGGACGACAACGTCGATGAGTCCGGTGGCCACGTCGTACACGATCCCTGAGACGAAGACTCCGGCCCGAAGATCCTGCTTGAGGACGTCGACGTCGACGCGGACGGCGGCGACCGGGTCGGTGACTGCCTTGGCGGCCAGGTCGGCGGCCGGCACGTCGAAGTAATCGGCCAGCAGCTCGGGGAACGCGGCCAGGTCCGTGATCCCGCAGTCGGTGTGGTGCAGGACCGCATAGTGGTTGTCGCCCGGGCCAGGGCCGCCCGTTCGGGACTGCACGACCTTCGCGAGCATGCCCAGCGTCCGGAATGTCGCGGGCGTGACCCGTCCTCCGACGTTGCGGATTACCGCTGCCTCGCCGAGCTTGAGCCCGAGCACCTCCGACGGGTCGACACGAGGATCGACGCATCCGATGACCGTCAGACTGCCTTGCGGCATGAGCTTGAGCTGCGCGAATGATCCGCCGTCGGCGAACCCGGCGTTCCGCTTGACTAGCTCATCCGTGTCGATCACTGTGCCGGTAACCCCATCGTGCTTTGAGCCTGGCCCCTGGTGACGCCGCCGACGACCTCCACTTGCCTCCAAGCCTGGACCGCCGCCGCCTCCCATGCCACTCGACTCCGCGCAAACCGTGACCGTGCAGGTCAACGCCCTACGACATCCGACACCGTATGTCAGAGTGTGATGCCTACCTGAAACCTCGACTGCACCTGCGTGATGAGTCGATACGGCGCAGCGGTGCCCTGGGCGAACGGCGGAGGCTTCTTCTGGCGGCTCTGGCACGCTGTGGCCGGACCGGCAGGGCCGCTCTTTACTCGCCGTTCTCGTCCCGGGCGTCTTCGAAGACGAACAGGGGCTTGGTGCCGTGTGCGGGTGCTTCGGCGAGCGTGACGGCTTCGGCGAAGCGTTCGAGCGGGAACGGACGCCCTTGGGGGATGCTCAGCACCTCGTCGACGACGAGGTCGCGGACCTGGGCCAGCGCGCGCAGCGCGATCTCGGGTGAGGCGGTGCCGAACCAGCGGTTCAGCCAGAAGCCGCGGACTGTCTTGGTCTCGTAGATGACCGAACGGGCCTGCAGCGGGATCGTCAGTGCCGCGGGGTCGGTCTGTCGGTGGGTGGAGAGTGCGCCGTAGACCACCAGCTCTCCTCCCGGAGCCAGCGCCTGGGACACCTGGGCGCCGACGGGGCCCGCGACACAGTCGACGGCCTTGTGCACGCCGGCCGGTCCGGCGATCTCGGCCACACGCTGCATCAGGTCCTCGTCCTCGGTGCAGATGACCTCGTCACCGCCGAACGCTTCGATCTCCTCCACGACGGCGCGCCGCCGTACGACGTTGATCGTGCGGATACCCAAATGTCTGCTCAGCTGGATGACCAGGCGGCCCACGGTGGAGCCCGCGGCCGTCTGCAGCAGCCACTCGCCCGGCCGCACGTCGAGTTCGCGCGTCACGAGGAGCAGCGCGGTCAGCGGGTTGACGGCGAGTTGGCAGGCGGTGGAATCGCTCAGCTGGTCGGGTACCGGCAGGAGCCTTCGGGCGTCGGCCACGAGGTATTCCTGCCAGGTGCCGGCGACGGGGGGCCAGGTACAGCCGGGATCGCGGTGGCCACCACGCGCTCACCGGCCTTCGGTCCTTCGGTGTCCGGGCCCAGGGATTCGATGCGGCCCACGCACTCCATGTTGCCCCCGACAGCGGGGAACTCGGGGGAGAAGCCGTAGCGGCCGCGCAGCACGTGCAGGTCACTGGCGTGAACGGGAGTCGCCTTCACCCGGATCAGGGCCTGCCCGGCTTTCGGTGTGGGAACGGGCCGGGATTCCAGCCGCAGGACGTCGGTGGGCTCGCCGGCCATCACGGCCACGAGCGCGCGCATCGATTGAGGCATGTGTGGCCTTCCGTCTCTCGGCGCCCGGGACGGCTCGGCGTGCTGGCGTCGCGCGGCCTCGGAGGGGACGTGATCAGGACCGTTCGCCGCAGCGCACCATCCCGCCCCCGTCGCTCCACGCTACGCCCGCCCCCGGGAAGATTCCCGGCGGCTGACCATCCTTCGAAAGTCGTTCCTCCCAGGGGGTGACCAGGACCCTGGTTCAGAGGGCCAGGCGGCGGATTGCGACTGCGGCCGCGTCGTCGTTCAGGTGGCCGTGGACGTGGGCCAGAAGGTCGTCGTGGAGAGCGCGCAGGAGTTCGTCGGGGTCGTCCTTGGTCCACGCGGGCGCACGTTCGGTGAGCGGGTAGAAGAGGTGGGCGCTGTCGCGCGCTTCGATGACGCCGTCCGTGTAGAGGAGGAGCAGGTCGCCGACCTCGAACGGAAACGTCTGGACGTCGTAGGCGGCGATGCCGAAGGCGCCGCCGAGTCCGATCGGAAGGTGGCTCGCCGCCGGCGTGAGGGGGGTGAGGTGAGTGCCGCGCAGGAGCAACGGCGGTGGGTGGCCGCAGTTGATGAGGCGGACGACCGGCTCGTGGTCGGGGATGTCGAGCAGGATCGCCGTGGCGAAGTCCTCGTCGGTGTCCTGTTCCGTCCCTGAGCGCCACTGGCTGCTGTCCCAGCGGAACGCGGCGTCCAGGTGGACGGCGAGGCGGGGCAGGGTGGCCTGCCGATGGGCGGCCGCGCGGAAGGCGCCGAGCAGCAGGGCGGTGTTGTTGATCGAGGCCAGGCCGTTGCCGCGGACGTCGCCGATGAGGAGCCGGGTGCTGTGGTGGTCGGTCCGTGCGGCCGCGTACAGGTCCCCACCCAGATCGGCTTCCTCCTCGGCCGGGATGTACAGGCCGGCGATCCGCAGCGGGCCGGCGCGGGCGGGCAAGGGCTGCAGCAGCACGCTCTGCGCCGCCTCGGCGACGGACCGCACCCGGTGCAATTGGCGTTCACGCCGGTCCCGTAGCACGCAGATGCCGACACAGACGGCCGAGACGACGATCAGAGCGGCGATCTGAGCCTGGATGTTGCCGGAGGCCAGGCTCTCTCTCAGCACACCGATCAGCATCTGCGCCGCCACAGCGAGCGCTCCCATCAGCGCCGTCACGCGGGCGCCCGCGAACGCCACCGTGATCGCCGGTGCTGCCACCAGCAGCGGCCCGAGGTGAATGTGCGGCGGCGCCAGCACGTCCACCACACAGACCGTGACGATCAGCCCCAGTGGGATCACCATCAGCGCGGGTGCGTGACCCGGCTGCCAGGAACACCGGAACTCCCGCCACGCTCGCAAGGCCATGCCCCAAGCCTTCCACCCACCTTCCCCTACGGGAACGCGCCGCTCCGGAGGCCATCCGCTGCACAGACGACTGAACGCGCCACCGCGCCTGCGCCATGACGGCCTCCTGCCGATGGGCCGCCGTGCACGGCTCTCCTGCGCGAGGGGCGCTGGGCCCTCGCCAGCCCGGTGACGCCGGCCCTGAACTGTGCATCGCATTCGTCCATCCGGGCCACCTATCGTGCACAGTCACACCCAGGAGCGCATCTTGCGCCGCATCCGCCGGCACATCGCTGATCACGGCCAGGCGCCGACGATGCAGCAGATCGGGGCGGTGGTCGGAATGGGCGTCGGTGCACCATTCAGCTCATCGGGCTGGAGGCGCAGGCCGCGATCGTGCGCGAGCCGGGACGGCCCAGAGGGATCCGCCTCGCGTGAGCAGTCCCGGCCGCTATCACCTGCTCCTCACTTCGGGTGGCCGGGCGGTGCAGCACGGCTGGTGGAACCGCTCGGAGGTGGCGTGGGACAAGTTCCGGCGCTGGGTCGGCGAGTATGGCAGCGCGCCCGGCGCCAGCGTCAGTCTCACCGACCAGGACGCCGGTGAGGTGCTGGCTTCCTGGCTGGATCAGGGATATGCCGCGGCGGTGGCTACTCGTCGGCGGACCGTTCCAGGTTGATCAATTCTTCGGGTGCCTCGGCCACGAACGTGGATCCTAAGCGGCGGGTGTGACGGGCCGGCGATCACACTCACCGCTCGATCGGGTACAGCCGCCATGGGTTGCCGGGCGGACCGCAGGCGGGACCTGGTACGAGGATCACGAACTGCCCGCGATCCTCGAGAGGACTCCCTGTCTCGTGTGTTTCGTTCCGACTGCCGCTGCTGCTGCTGCAGTGCCAGGCACTTGGGGGGGACATGCGTGCGGACTCGTGGTCGGGGCGGAAGGACTTGTCCTACTGGGGTCGGCGGCCGGCGGGTGCGCCGTCTGGGGCGTCCAGCATTGCGATGCGGGCGGTGATGCGTTTGCCGACCGGCTCGCGTTGCGCCTCGAAGCCCTGGGCGAGGGCCATCACGATCTCCAGGCCGTGCTGTCCGACTCGTCCGGCATCCGCGGCCCTTGCCACCGGCAGGACTGGATCGGAGTCCCACACCACCACCTCCAGCAGATCACCGGCGATCCGCAGATCCATCAGCACCGGGCCTGGCGCGTACTTGCAGGCGTTGGTGACCAGCTCGCTCACCACCAGCTGCGTCACATCCATGGCCCGCTCGGAGACCGGCAGCCCGTGCTCGGCCTGCACCCCGGCAAGAAAGTCCGCAGTCAGATGGCGCGCCTGGGCGATGCACGTGCCGTCCCCGTCCAAGGCCACCGTGGTCTGTACGGCCTGCGCCTGCGGTGTCACACCGTCCTCACCCACGGGCACTGATTCCATGGCGGCCGCCTTCGCTACCCCGTTCACATCCCCGCGCGTACCCGCATCGGAGCGGTACAGCTCCTCGGTTCCTCTGTCGGCTCTGTCACATCAGGGCATGATCCCAACCGTTCAGGGCACCACTCGGGGCGACGTTTCAGGGTGCCAGTACCACCGGCATGGCAGAAGGACCAATGGCGGAGAACGAAAGGGCCGGGCGGACACCGCAACCCGGCGGGCTGTCCGTCGTATCCGCCACCACCGACGGCATCCGCGTGCTGACCCTGGCCGGAGAGATCGACCACCACACCGGCGACGAGCTCAGGCAAGCCCTGGACGTCTGTGACACCGTCCGGCCCCGCATCGTGGTCGACATGCGGCAGATCGCCTTCATGGACTCCAGCGGCATCAACCTCTTCATCACCGCACACCAGGCCGTCACCGAGCCGGGAGGATGGCTGCGCCCGGCCGGCCCCACCCGAGCCGTGCGGCGCACCCTGCAACTCGTCGGCGTCTGGCGACCGGTTCCGGAGGCAGTTGGTGATCACCTGGCTTACGGATCTCGGTGAGAAACAACGGCACTGGCGTGTCCACGAACGTGGTACGGCCAGCCTCTCGTCAGAGTGGCTGGCCGTCGAAGAGGTCGCCGGAGCCGGGCGTGAACGTCGTGCCGAGGTCGTACTGCGCGATCCCGAAGGGTCGAAAATCGGCATCGTCAAGGACGCGGTAGAGGAACTCGGAGGTGGACATGTCGTACCGGTGCCATGCGCCGACGTCATTGGACCGCGCGAGGACGGGGTACTCGCCCGGCCGCTCGGCATCGATCAGCCAGAAGTACTCGTCGGCCCATTCGGTAGAGCCCCACTCGACCAGTCCTTTGCCGCCCGGCGCGTAGATCGCATAGGGCTCGACGGCGGATACGTTTTCGAGCTTGCTGTCTTGGTCGACCGACAGGTCGACCCGCCACTGTGTCATGAAGTCGAACGCAGCGCCTTCGTCGCGCCCCAGAAAGTAGAGGGAATCACTGAAAACGCCGCCGCCGAACGCCTCGTAGAGGTCCTTGTAGTCCGCCGGCAGCGGAACACCCAGCTCTCCCTCGACCGCCGGCCAGTCGACGGAGATCCCGAGCGGCTCCCACCCGGTCAGTTCGATCACTCGCTGAACCCACATACAACAATCTTTTAGCACCGATCTTCGTTCCGATGTCCCTCAACGCCCTCGAGGCCCGTGGGTTTGAGGAAACCGAAGGCCCTTCAGCCTGAATCCACGGGTCCACCGGTCTGCGTCAGGCTGGTGCGGCGTCAGGCTGGTGCGTCCGTGGGTTCGGTTGGAAAACGAGGACGCTGTGCGAGCCGAAGAGCTTCGGCCGTGACATCGACGTCGACTGGCACCGGTGTTCTGTCGGCGTATTCGAGGATGTCGTAATCGTCGTCGGTTCGGCGAGTTGCTCGGCCAGGTGTAGCTCGTGCCCGAAGCGTCGGTCTGCCCGTCCTACCCCTTCCCACCGCCGTTGCCCGTCTCGCCTGACTGTCTAGGCGGACGCCCGCCCCGGGGCCGCTAAGTGGTCGGCTCCGGAAGTCCTTCGGGGGTTGCCTTCGGGTGGAGGCGGCTTTGAGGAGGGTGTCGGCGGCTGTGGTGCGGGCGTAGAGGACGGAGCGGCCGGCGCGGTGGGCGCTGACCAGGCCCGCGTTTCGCAGTGCGGTGAGGTATTGGGACACTCCGGCCGTGGACAGGCCGGTTCGGCGGGCTAGTTCGGTGGTGGAAGCCGGGGTCTCCAGTTCGGTCAGCAGCAGGGTGCGCGAGCGGCCGAGTACAGCGGTGAGGGTGTCGGCCCCGGCGAGGGTCCGTGCCTGCCAGAGTGAGCCGACGCCGCGTGCCGGATAGACGAGTTGGGGCGGATCCGGCAGCGTCACCCGGGTGCGCAGCCCCGGTCCGGTGAAGGCCGAGGGGATCAGCAGCAGCCCTGCACCCGCCGTCGTGCGGGTCAGCGGCTGCTTGCGGCGGGCCAGCCGCAGCCCGTTGTCGTCCCAGCTCACCGTGGTGTGCAGGTCGTTGAAGAGGTGGCCCGCGCCGTGCTCGGCGACCTGGCGGGCCCGGTAGAAGATGTCCGCGTCCAGCACTGCCCGGATCCGTGCCCAGTAGGGGGCCAGTGCCAGCTCCCAGTACGTTTCGATCTCTTCGGTGACCTTGGCCAGGCGGGTCTGCGGGTCAGCGTGCAGGGCCCGCAGCCGGGGGCCGAGCTTCCCCTGGTGGCGGGCCAGGTGGTCGAGGTCCTGGCGTACCCGGTCGGCGGGCGAGGCCAGGATCGCATCCCGCTCTGCCGCCGGCGCGGGGGCCGGTCCGGCGGGGGCCGGGTTGAGGAAGTCGGGGACGTAGCCGGTGGGCGGGATCAGCTCGGAGAGCCAACCCCGGTCGAGCCCGGCGGCCACCATGCGCGGCCTTACCTGGTCGGCCCAGGACCGGTGGACCGGATGCTCGGTGCTTGAGGTCAGCAGCCGGAAGCTGGGCGCGACCTCCCACATCGGCGAGACGGCGAACCGTACCTGCGCGAGATCGCTCGCTGAGAACGCCAGCTCTGCCAGGACAACCACTCCTCAATGGATTCAGATATCCCTTAATCAATGGCCGGTCAGCCTACCGTGTGGAGATCATCCCGCCATGACCTCACAGACGATCACCGCGGCGGCATCGGGCACCTGGACGCTAGGCGACCGCACGGTCAACCGGATCGGATTCGGCGCGATGCGCCTGACCCAGCACGGCGAGGCGTTCGCGCCCGACGCCGTCCCGAGCGACCGCGACCTGGCGGTCCGTGTGCTGCGCCGCGCGGCCGAACTCGGCGTGAACCACATCGACACCGCCGCGTTCTACTTCTCGCCGCTGCGCTCCGCCAACGAACTGATCAACCGGGCACTGACCCCCTACCCGGACGACCTCGTCATCACCAGCAAGGTCGGACCGGGACGCGATGCCTCGGGCCAGTGGCTGCCGCACGCCACCCCCAAGCAGCTTCGCGGCCAAGTCGAGGAGAACCTGCGCCAACTCGGCCGCGACCACCTCGACGTGGTGAACCTGCGCATCGTTGGCACCGACTCGATCGCCGAACGCTTCGGCGCACTCGCCGAACTGCGCAACGCCGGACTCATCCGCCACCTGGGCCTGTCCAACATCCGCCCCCACCACCTCGCCGAGGCCCAGAGCATCGCGCCCGTGGTCTGCGTACAGAACCAGTACGGCATCGGCGCCCGGCCCGAGCAGGAGGAATTCGTGCACAAGTGCGGCGAGCAGGGCATCGCGTTCGTGCCCTTCTACGCGATCGCCGGCGCGGGGCGTGAGACAGGCGCGAACGGCACGGACAGCGACGAGGTGCTCGCCATCGCACGGGCCCGGGGCGTGAGCCCGGCACAAGTCCGGCTGGCCTGGACGCTGCACCACGGGCCGCATGTCCTGGCGATCCCCGGTACCGGCAATCCGGATCACCTCACCCAGAACGTGGCCGCCGGCGCACTGCGCCTCACCCCGGACGAACTCACCGTCCTGGACTCGCTCCACCCTGAAACGGCATGAACAAGACACCCCATGACGTCGTGATCCACTTCTGCCGATCGGCCTGTCTGCCTTGCCTTTTGCTTGCGCCCGCCCGATAGCTTTGACCGCCGAAGAGCGAGACCGGTTGAAGAAGAAGGCATATGGCCACAAGACACCTCACCAGGCCAGGGTCCGGGCACGGATGGTGTTCTTGGCGGCTCGGGGCAGGTCCAACGCGTGGATCGCCGTCGAGGCGGGGGTGCACGTGGACACCGTGCGCACCTGGCGGGGCCGGTTCGCCGACTTGGGCTTGCTGGGCCTGGCCGACCGCAAGCGCCCGGGCCGGCCCGCCGCCTTCACCGCGCTACAGACGGCACACAGGTCAAGACCCTGGCGTGTCAGCTTCCCGCCGCGGCAGGCACCTTTGTCACGCTGGTCGTGCCCGGAGCCGGCCCGCGAGGCCGTCGCCCGCCGGATCACCCCGGCCCTCTCGGCGTCCACCGTGCGCCGCGGGCTGGACCAGGACGCCATCAAGCCCTGGCAGCAGCGCTCCTGGATCTTCATCAGCGACCCCGCCTTCCGCCCCAAGGCCGCCCGCGTCCTGGACCTGCTCATCAACGGGGTCGCCCCGAAAGGCTCCGCATCAACGCCTTCGGGCGGGGAGAGCAACCCAGCGAGTTTGCCCACCCCTGAGTACCGAGTGGGAAATATCGCCATCACCGGGGATGCCGGCCACAGCGGAACCTGGAGCGGGCGAAGGCTCCCAGCGGCCGGACGCGGGGCGGTACCCCTTTGAGCGGGTGCTGCCCTGCGACGAGTTCGCCTCTGCGGCACCCGACCACTGCCCCGTGCCTTCGCCCGGGTGAACTTCCCCGGTACTGGCGAACCGATGTGGATCTCGCTCGCACCGCCCGGCCGCACCCATGACCTGACCGCGGCCCGCACCCACCGCATCATCCGGATCTGCGAACGCCAGGGCGTACCCGTCCTCGCCGACCGCGCCTACACCAGGGCCGGCTCCTGGGTGACCACGCCGATCAGACGTCTTCCGTATCAGGACCTCACCGCGACCCAGCGGACGATCAACCGGGCCCTGTCAGAGGCCCGAGCACCGGTCGAACGACGCGTCGCGAGACTGAAGTCCTGGCGTGTCTTCCGGAGAGCCCGCTGTAGCCCCAACCGCATGACGGTCATCGCCGCTGCCGTCCTCACCGGGAGTCGACTCCGGCCCGGCGTGCCGACGTCCGGGCGCTCGACGGCAGCGGGTGGAGGCGGAGATCCGCGCGAAACCCCTTGAAGGGCAGATCCAGGGCTGGTCAACGGGCATCCGATTGCACCACTGGACGCTAACCAGCTAAACGGCTACGTTGTAGCCAATATTAGAGGTGGCAGGAAACGCAGCCGCCTGGGCTCGAGGGCGCTCAAGCCGCGACCGCACGGCCCGCCAGTCTTCACCAGCGCCCCTTCGTCCACAGCGCCGACCCCCGAGGGGTAGACAATGCCCGTCCTGATCGTGATAGCGATCTACGCTATACGGATCGCGCGCGCCCCCTTGGACGCGCGCCTGAAGAAGCGCCACGTCGGACCCCTGTCGGTCACGACCGGAGCCGTCATGCTCTATCTGGCCTGGGACTGGCTCAGGCCCGAGCGCCTCAGCGCTGTCTATTTCGTCGGCGAGTTCGCCGGCGTCCTGTCCGCTTACCTGATGTCCTGCACCCTGGTACTGGCCACCCGCCTGATGTGGCTGGAGCAGTGGTTCGGCGGCCTGGACCGCATGTACCGCCAGCACAAGCTGTACGCCGTATGGTCCATACTCCTGCTCACCCCCCACCTGCTCCTCCACTTCTTCTCCGGTTTCGACGGGAGCCAGTACGGCTACACCCACCGGACCGCATCGGTAGGGATGAGCCATCTCCTCGGCGCCGTCTCC
The DNA here is from genome assembly GCF_042894725.1 of Streptomyces sp. NPDC001480. Taxonomy (NCBI): domain Bacteria; kingdom Bacillati; phylum Actinomycetota; class Actinomycetes; order Kitasatosporales; family Streptomycetaceae; genus Streptomyces; species Streptomyces sp. NPDC001480. The sequence goes on from NZ_JBIAVX010000023.1 coordinate 16,228, forward strand.
GCCATCGGCCTGCTGCCGCTCGTCCTCGTCTCACTCGGCCAGGTCGGCCGCATCCTCCGACTGCCCTACGAGCGCTGGCTGTTCCTGCATCGCCTCACCGGCCTGCTGCTGCTGTCGGCGCTGTTGCACGGCTGGTTCCTCGATCTCATCATCAACGGATCCACGCCCCTCCTGGCGATCTACGTCACGATGGCCACCATCGGCATGACTGCCTACACCTACGACGAACTGGTGCTACGGCACAGGGAACCCCGGGCGGACTACACCGTCCACCGTGTCGAGCGGCCGACACCCGACATCCTCGACCTCACCCTCACGCCCACCGGCGAGACGACGCTTCCCGTGACAGGGGGCCAGTTCGTCTACCTGCGGGTCGGCGGCTGGCACGAACACCCCTTCAGCGTCGCAGGAACGCAGGCCGATGGCTCGGTACGCCTCACCATCCGTGCCCTGGGCCGCGGTACACGCGGCCTCTACACGGACATAAGTGAAGGACACCCCGCAACCCTCAAGGGTCCTTACGGCATGTTCGACCACACCCTCGGCGGACCCCGGCAGATATGGATCGCGGGGGGCATCGGCATCGCGCCCTTCCTCGGCTGGCTCACCCACCCCGGTGCAGCGCCGCCCCGCACAGACCTCTTCTACTGCGCCCCCACCGCCGAAGACGCACCGTTCCTCCCGGAACTCACCGCAGCGGCAGCACACCGCCCCGAGTTCCGGCTCCACCCGACGTTCAGCCGCAGCCACGGCCGTCTGACCGCCGAAAGAATCCAGGCCGAGGCCGGACCGATCACCCCCGACACACACGTCTTCCTCTGCGGCCCCGCCTCCATGATCGAAAACCTCACTCGCGCCCTCCATCGCCAGGGCGTCCCCCGCCAGCATCTCCACGCCGAGCACTTCGCCTTCCGCTGACGAGCCGCCGACCACACGAGATCACGCGCTCAGCACCAGCAGCTGTGGCGACGCTCCAGGCCGATCGAGATGACTCCGTGGGCGGGCGGCCTCAGGTTCGCATCGTCCTGGCTGGTCAGGCGTCGTCGCGCAGGTGGGCAAGCCCGCTGAGAAGGAGTTCGAGTCCGAAGGAGAACTCGTCCTCGATCGGAACGGGCATCGACCCGGCGACGGTGACCGTTGCCGGGAACAAGGCTGGATCGACGCTTTGAAAGACGGCGGACACTTGTGCGTCGTCGAGTTGCCCGCCGCTGCCATGACCGTTGACCTGCATGGCGAATCCGAGGACGTAGCGGGATAGGGTGGCAAAGGCGTGCGCGGCCAGTCGCGGCGGGAAGCCGCTGCCGAGCAGCGCGGCGACACAGTGCTCCCGCAGCGCCATGGCGTTCGGCCCCAGGGGAATCTCTTCGACCATCAGGCGCGCCGCGTTCCGGTGCCGGGCCAGGGCCTCGAACATGGTGTGCGCGACCGTCCGCAACGCTTGCTGCCAGCCCATCGCGAGGAGTTCGTCGCCATTCAGTTGCACAGCGCCGAACATGCGGTCCACGACATGGGCGACCAGCGCTGCCCGGTTGTCGAAATGCCGGTACAGCGTCGCCGTGCCCGAGCCCAGGCGCTGGGCCAGCGTCCGCATCGAGAGAGCGTCGGCCCCTTCATCGTCCACGATCTGCAGTGCGGTAGAGACGATGCGCTCCAGCGGCACGGGCGGACGCCCCGGGCGCCGAGCCGATGCCGAGGTCGCTCGCGTAGGACCAGCTGCTGCCACTGAACGTCCACCTCCTCGGGCAGCACCATAACAGCAACACCGTATCCAGTATGGAGAACGCCGGTTGGGCATGGAGCGGCGGCACCCCCTTCGATCAGCCCATCGGCGACCGCTCGTCCGAGGTCGGCGACCGCTCCGATACCGTCCTGGACGTCGCCCAGACTGCCCGCTGGTCGGGTTGCCTCGGCAGGGAAGCCACCGTCGTCCCCGTCCCGGCGCCCTCCACGACGTCCTGCTCTCCCGCCGCAAGCCACCGCGAACACGCCTACACCGTGATCACCACCCGCGGGCACTGGAGTCCCCTGGTGGCACTCCCGGGACGCGCCGGCTTCTCCAGCGCGGCTCGCCCTTAGGGAACTGAGCATCGAAGTTGTCCAGCCGGACCACCTATAGCGCTCAGTCACATCGATAACATGTTCGATGATCTGCCGCCGGACCTGGAGCGGCTGAGCACCTTGCGGGTGTGGCATGCGATGTGGCTGGCCCGCATCGACCGCAAGATCGAACTGTTGCTCAAGTCGCAGGCCGAACAGGACCACGGCCGACGGGCGAAACCCAAGCCGCCCGAGTGGATCGTCGAACTCGGCGTCGGTCGGCCACCGGTACAAATCCACCGGGGCACCTGCTACATGCCAGGAAAACGCCGCCGGCCCGTCGAGCAAGACGAAGCCCGCCGTCTGCTCGCCGACGGCACCAGCGCCTGCACCCACTGCCGACCCGACGCGCATCTCGGCATCATCGACTTAGACCGCCTAACAGAGCCGCATCACGACGCCTGATCTTCACCAATCGCCCACGGAGGTAGTCGTCAGCGGTCGCGTAGGGGTGATCCTGGGCGCCGTGGCGGTGCAGCCACGGTGCGCGCTGTGCACGCCGGGGCTGTCAGGGGCATGACGCCGCCGACGGTCTTACTCAGTGCCAGCGGCCTGGCGGCCGGCACACAGGTCTGCGGGGCGCCGAACCGGCGCCCCGCATCCTTTCGCACCTCTGCTACGGGTGTCCTACTGGTTCGGCTTTGCCGCGCTGATGTCGCCGAGGGCCGACTGCGCGTCCCGTTCGATCGCCATGTCACCGAGGGACACGATGCCCACCGGGTGGCCGCCGTCGATGACCGGCAGACGGCGGACGGAGTGCTCGCGCATGAGCTGCACCGCACGATCGAGATCCTCGTCGGGCGTCACGGTGACAAGATCTTCGCTGCAGGCGGAGGCAACGGTCTTCTGCTGCGGATCGCCGCCCTCCGCCAGGACACGCACCACGAGGTCGCGGTCGCTGACCAGACCGCGCAGTTCGTCGCCCTCCGTCACCAGGACGGCTCCGATGTTCTCGTCACGCATCTTCAGGGCCACTGCCGTCACCGAGGCCTGCGGTTCGACCGTCACCAGCTGGCTGGTCATGATGTCACGTACATGCTGCGTCATGAGGCCTCCCTTCTTCCACGCACTGGGCTGGCACCCACCGTGCTGCACCGACCGGGTACCCGACCGCGCGCCGTACCGCACATTGGGCCATCCCGCAGGAGCTAGTGACTTCCACGGCTGTGTGGCCAGGGCGTCCGTGAAAGATCATGGCCACCCTCGACAAGACGGCGCTCGCGTTCCAGAGTTGCCTTGAGGCGCGTGCGCCTCAAGGCTTGTCCCCGTTCCGCGCCGGGCGGGCCGGGGCGCGAGGAGGGTGCAAAGGTCGATGAAGCGGTAGCCACGGGCGGTGATCGCATCCAGTATCGGGGGCAGGGCCTGGGCGTCGATCACCTCGGTCTGCCCTTCGGGCGCGCCGACGTGCATCTGAGGATCGCCCCGGGGCGCAGGGCGTCAGCGCCCTGCGCGTTCCACGCTCATGACGCCTTCGGTGCCCATCCACCCGCTGTATGTGACCGTGTGCCTTTTTAAGCCCTGCTACGCGACAACCGCCCTTTGACGGCCGCACCACCGGCAAGGGCAAGTTGTCGCCGAGGCGGCATGTATCAGTTCCACAGCAACTCGACCACGGCACGGAGCCTGCCTCGCCAAGGGAGTGCCCGAACATTAGTCAACGAAGGCGGGCGCGGCCACAACCAGGCATGACGGCGGTTCCTTCCCGCGATGTCACCACTGCACGCAGCCGCTACAACACCAATCACCGGGATACCGACGATCGTCAACAGCACCGGCAGAATGCCGCCCTCCACGCTGACCACGACCTCGCCCAGGAAGAGCGGGCCGGCAACAAATCCCGCCAGAAGCCGGCAGAGCAGCCCATGAGAGGTAAGCCAGCCGGGGGCGAGCGCGAGTGTCACACCGAGCAGTAGACCCAGCAGCGCACCCGCAAAGAGGCTGCCGCCCACGAGGATCACTTCGGAGACGAGAGCCGAAGGCACGACGTGCCAGTGCCCCAGCACCAACGCGCCGATCACGCCAGCCGTCCACACGGCACCCCAGCCCAGCGCGCAGACCCCTCCAACGACCAGGCCGAAGCGCACACCTCGCGTCACTACGCCACGCTTCACCGATCCCCCTACTCGCGCCGCAGCTTACGACCGCGGACGCACGCGTACGCAGCAGGGCAGGTCTATCCGTGTCACACCCATGCCGACATATGGCGGAAGGCATCAGGGAACCACTCGGCCACCCATCAACACCCTTCCGACCACGAGTCATGGATTTGGTCCACTTCTTTAGACAAGGATCAGCCCCGGACAGTGCACGCTGTCCGGGGCTGATCCTGAAAACGGTGTGATCGTGAAGGGCGGTCGCCCACGCGGCGAAAGGCACAGCAAGGCTTCAGCCGAACGATCGTCCCTGCAGGCAATAGGTGAGGCCCGGGGACACTGTCCCCTTCACAACCGCGTCTCTCACAACCACCCGCGCCCAGGGAACATTCCCGCCCCACGGCACTGGGCCGACAGCGGGACACATGCAGGTTGCTGTCCCAGCCCGGGAGAAGGCGGTCGAGGCGCTCCGCCAGGAGATGCCAGCATGCCGGCACCGCCGCACAGGCTCTTCGCGGCGGTCTCCTTCTGCTTCGGCAGTTCGTGCACCTCGGCGTCGGCCTCGCCGCGGGCCGCCTTGGCCTTGGACACCGATTCCTGCAGCGCGGCCATCAGGTCCAGCACCTGGGACGGCTCCTCATGCTCGGGCGTCTCGGGGAGCGGCTTCTCCTCGCGCTTCGCCTCGATGATCTGGGTGATTGCCTCGGTGTAGCGGTCCTGGAAGTCGGGGCCTTCCAGCTTGTCCACGGTCAGGGTGTCCATGAGTGCGAGGGCTCCCTCGATCTCCTCGTCGGATACCTGGACCGGCGGTGGCAGCAGCTCGGTGGGGTCGCGGATCTCGTCCGGCCAGCGCATCGCGTGCAGGACCACTGGTACTGGTGGCGACCGGAGTCCGGTGTAAATGAGGAACGGGCGTAGGTTCCGGCTTCATGGTGAGGTTACGCGGTGCGGTGGCGGTTCGGTGTGATCGGCTTTGCGGGGCTGGTGGCGTGTTGGGGTCGGAGGTGGCCGCTGAGGTCAGGGGCGTAGGGCTGTTGTGGCGGATTGGAGCAGGTGGACGAGGCTGTCGCGTTGGGTGCTGGGCCAGGAGCTGAAGCGGGTGGTCAGGGTGGTGTTGATGGCCTGCTGGAACTGGCCGGTGACCGCCTCGCCCTGGGGGGTGAGGTGGACGCGAGTCATCCGGCGGTCGCTGGGGTCGGGTTGGCGGGTGAGCAGGCCGCGTCGCTGAAGCCGGTCGACCAGGCCGGTGATGTTGGTCTTGTCGCAGTGCAGCAGGGTCGCGAGCTCGCCGAAGGACGGCTGCAGATGTTGGGCGAAGCACAGCAGTTGCGCCTGCTGGGGGGTTAGTCCTAGTTGGCGGCTCGTCGTGCTGAACAGGCCATCAATCTCCATGAAGACGCCGATCAGCGTCTCGACGAGTTCGTCATCGGGTGCGGCGACCATGGCAGGCAGTCTACTACCTGGACAGTTGACACCCTCTACCAAATTAGTCGATGCTATGGACTATCCATAGAGTCGACCAATTGGAGGGGTCATGCGTATCGAGGATCGGGTCGCAGTCGTCACCGGCGGATCACGCGGCATCGGACGGGCGATCAGCGACCGGCTCGCCGCGGCGGGGATGCGCGTCGTCATCGGCTCCCGCTACCAGGAGACCGCTGCGCGGGCCGTGGACCAGATCAAGGACGCGGGCGGGCAGGCCACCGCGGTCCGCACTGACATCACCCGCCCCGAAGCGGTCACGGAGCTGTTCGATGCGGCCGAGAGCCAGTACGGCCGGGTGGATGTGTGGGTGAACAACGCGGCCACGGCGACCGCTGGGCCGCTGGCCCGCGCCACCGATGACGACTTCGACCAGTACCTGCACGCCAACGTGCGGGCCACGTTCGTCGCCCTGCGCGAGGCCGCGCAGCGCATCAGCGACCACGGCCGGATCATCTTGATCTCTTCCGCCCTGACCGTATCGCCGTTGCCCGGCATGGCGCTGCTGGCCGCCAGCAAGGCCGCCGGTGACCAACTCGCCCGTACGCTGGCCTGGGAGGTGGGCTCCAGATCCGTCACGGTCAACAGCGTCCTGCCCGGCCTGACCCGTACCGACGTCATAGCCACCGTGCCCCCGCACGTCATCGACGACGCCAAGGCCCGCACACCGCTGGGCCGCCTGGGCGAACCCGCCGACATCGCCGACGTCGTCGCGTTCCTGGCCTCCGACGCCGCCCGCTGGATCACCGGCCAGACCATCAACGCCGCCGGAGGCATGATCTAACGAGTTGGCGCCGGGCCAGAGCCGGATGGCACACAATCCCAAAGACCTTGGCCACGATCACCGGACCGTCCGCAGGCTGGTTACGCGATCGCGGTGATGGTCTGGTGATCGGCAGGGTGGAGTGGGGCGGTGTCTCGGGGGCGGAGCTGGCGAGGCGGGTCGCGGAGCGAGTGGCGCAGGTCCTGCACGAGCCGGAGCCCTGCGGGTGTCATGGTCAGTCCGCGCCAGTCGCGGGAAGCGCAGTCAAGGACGGCCCTGACATCCGCGCCGTCATCACCCAGCGCTTCCGCAGGTGCACCCGGGGAGCCGTACGTAGCTGGTGTACGTGTCCTTGTCACTCACTGCGCCAGCCTAGAAGTGCCCTGGACCGTTCGTGGAACGCGCCGCACAGCGACGGCCTGCCGGAGACCGCACCACCTGACAGGCGAACATCATTGCTGGACCTCTGCGAGAACCTGCGGCGGCGCGTCGGCCGACGCACCCGAGCCGACCGGTTGATTCAAGTGGGCGCGGTGTCCTCGTCGGCGGCCGCGACGTCGACGACGACCAGGCCCGGCCGACTGACGTGCACCTCATTGATCGGCTCCATGTACGACACTACGCCTGGTCTGCTGAGCGGGTTCCGCAGCGGCGGTGTCTTCACCCGACCAAGTGGCGGGCCACCAGGGGCTGTCGCCGCCCCTTCGCTAGCGTTCTCTAGCCTGCCCCCCAGGGGGGTGCCAGCCCACCGCCGGTACGACCGCGCGGCGCAGTCAGTGCCGGCAGCCGGTGGCGACCAGCCCGCCGCTGAGCGAATTCCGTCGTTGTGGCCTGGAATTCCCGGCTGAGCGGGAGGCGGGAACGGAGGATGCCGTCCCGGCCGAGGGGTGGCGTCCCTCGTCCAGCCGGAAGACCGACAACGAGCAGGAGTGGTAAAGCATCCCCTCGTGCAAGTGCTCCAAGTAGCGCCCCGGCAGAGCCGAGTGACGGCATGATGACTGACTGTGAGAAACGGGGGACACGGCCCGGGGCCGAAGCACGTAGGCACGCTGTACCTGCTGGCGCTGGTGCTGACATTGAGCGGGGCACTGCTACTCGCCTGGTACTTCCATTCGGGCAGGGCCGCGATGACGGCCACGCTGCTGCCCACCCCGGCCCCCGCCTACCTGAGCTGGAAAGCCTTCCAACACGACCGGGCCGACGCCCACCCGACTGCGGACCCCGCGCCCTGCACGCGCTAGCGCTCGACGCACTCAACCGGGCCCTGGCCGCCAAACACCCCCTGGTACGGCTCGGGCAGCCGCTTCCGGGCGACTGCCCGACCCGTCCCGGCGGCTCTCCCGGGCCGGGGATACGGCAGTAGTCGGGCGCCCCGACATGCAGTGGGACTTCCGCTCAAGATGCTCGCCCGGGTGGGGTGTCCCTGGGCGTGGATGTGGAGTGCCAGATCTCGGACGGTGTCGAGGCGGATCTCGATGGTCTTGAGCTGGTTCGGTCGCAGCCCGAGGCGCTCGGCATTGCTGTCGGGATCCCCACCACGTAGACAAGGGAAAGACCGGGGCCGGACAAGGCACACGCGGCGACCGCACCACCTCCGGCCCCGCGAGCAGGCCCGCATCCCGCCACCCCGGCCCAGCTGACCCCGTTACGGATTCACGCGAGCACGGCGACAACGAGCGCAACTGGCAGCGCGGCGTGACCGAGACCCGCCCCCTGTACGAGCACAGCCGAGGCCAGGACGACTGACGTCCGTTCCCGAACGCTGCGCCCGGCTGGCGTCCTGGTTCCTCCGGGGTGCGCCGACTGTCAGGCGCTGAGCGCGTAGGCCCCGCGGACGCGCAACGCCCTTTGACGGCCGCCGGATCCCCCGACGCCCCGCCACCACGGCCGCCCTTCCCTTCCCGGAGCGTGTAAGCGTTCTGGGTCTGTTTCGTACTCGGTGGTGATGGAGGGTGCGGTCAGCTCAGGAGGATGCGGTGGCGGAGGAGAGGGAAGCTCGCGCGGCCGTACATCTGGCGCTTGATCAGCTTGGTTTTGTTGTTGCCCCCTTCGGTGCCGCCGTTGTGGTGCGGCAGGGTGAGGGCGGCGTCGACTGCGGCGCGGTCCTTCTCGAGGCCCCGGGTGAAGGCATGCGGGTGGGGCAGGTCCTCAGCCTGGGCCGAGGCGATCCAGGTGCTCAGCAGGGCGGCGTTGCCGTCGGCGGGATCCAGCAGTACGGCGAAGCAGTGGATGAGGTCGGCCAGAGCGGTCATCTCGTGGCAGGCGGTGCGGGCGGCCTCGATGCGTTCCCGCTGGTGGTCCTTGAGGCGGTCGGGGCGGGTGAGCAGGTAGCGGGCGAGGCGCCGGGGCGAGAGTGCGGGCCGGTCGGCCTCGACGCGGCCCTGGTTGATGTAGCGGACGAGGAGGTTCGAGCTGCAGGTGTAGCCCAGTTCCCTGATCTCCTGGAGGAGGTGGGTGACGGGGACGGCCGGGTTCTCCAGCCGGCGTCGGCGCAGGTGGTCGCGGTAGGGGTCCACAAGGGTGGGCCGGTACTTGGGGGCGCGGATGAGGCGCTCAGGCTCGGCCACGCGGTCGTAGCGCTTGACGGTGTTGAGAGCCAGGTTCAAGCGGCGCGCGCACTCCAGAAGTCCGACTCCTCGCTCGCGCAGGGCGTGGACTTGCTGCCAGCGCTCGCGGGTGGTGGCGGCCTGTCTCCCCTCGGCCGGGGGCGGGCCCGCTTGCGCCCAGCAGGTGCTGTGCGCGGCCACTTCTTTGCGGACGGCCTCGGCGAGGTTGTGCCACAGGTGCCAGCGGTCGCTGATCTGGACCGCGTCGGGTAGGGCTCGGCGGACCGCCTCGGCGTAGGTGGCCGATCCGTCCCGGCACACGGCCTCGATGCCCGGATGTCCGCGCAGCCAGGCTTCCAAAGTGGCGGCTTCGCGGCCGGGCAGTACCTCGATTCGCTCACCGCTCCCGGTGTTGATGATGATCGTGGCGTAGCTGTGTCGGCGCCGCAGGGCGAAGTCGTCGACCCCGATCACCTGCGGGATCCGCGCCTCCGGCAGGGGCACCCGCCGCAGCAGCCGCAGGGCGGAGGCGTACGACACGGGCACGGCCAGGGATCGGGCGACTCGCGCGGACGCCCGGCCGCATAACTCCTTGACCAGCTTGGAGAGTTGGCCGGTCAGACGTGTGGTGCGGCGCTGATGGCGCTCCAGGAGCCCGGGGACCTGTTCTCGGAAGGTCTGCCGCCTGCAGCCCAGGACCGGACAGACCAGCCGTCGTATCCTCACCTGGACCACGACCTGTCGACCGGCACATCCCGCACCGTCCGGCCGTGATACCCGTGGACCCTACCCGTCACCACCCCGCACACCGGACAGGGAACGGGCACATCCCGGGTCCGAGCCGAAACCCGGACTGTCTCGCCACCGTCCGCCACATCCTCGATGACCAACGCCGACAACCCCGAAAACACCGTTCCCACGAGCCTGTTCGCATCATGCACGCTCAATGATCACAGGCGAGCACCCACCGTCACCACCGACTACGGAACAGACCCGCTCGTTTGACAGACCCCACCGCCCCGGCGGCCCGTCGAACTTCCTGGCCGCAAGGCCCCAACCGGACGGGGGAGTTGTTCGTGATACCGGGTGAGGGGATCGGAGGGAATGTGGCCGAATGGTCGAGACTGCTGTCCGAGCTCGCGCAGGAGCGCGGCGCGGAGCTGAACCGGTACGGCTTCCTGCTGTGCGGCGATCGCGCGGAGGCCGCCGACCTGGTTCAGGAGGCACTGGTACGGGTCTTCTCCCGGCCCCGCCGTGCGTGGGAACTGGGAGAGGCGGAGGCATACGTGCGTCGCACGATGCTCAACCGCTACCTGGACCTGCACCGGCGCCGAGCCCGTTGGATCCGCGCGCTTCCACGGCTCGTGTCCTCGGCACCGGTCGCCGACCACAGCACGGACGTCCTGCACCGGATCGACCTCATGGACGCCATGCGCGGACTGTCGCCGAGGCAGCGGGCCTGCGTGGTGCTCCGTTACTACGAGGACGTGTCCACCACGGACATCGCGGCGCGGCTCGGCTGCGGTGAGGGGACGGTCAAACGTCATCTGAGCGACGCGCTGGCCAGACTGGGCGCCCAGTTGCGGCCACCCACCCAGCATGTCGCGGAGGAAAGGCTGGAGACATGAAGCCCAACGATCTGCGCGAACAGTTGCTGGCCGCAGCGCAACGCACACCGCTGGCGGGGATCGACACCGAGCGGATCCGGACTCGGGTCCGCCGGCGCAGAGCCGCCCGGTACACCGTCGTGGCCGGGGCGGGCCTGGCCGTGGCCGCCGCCGTGGTGCTGAACACGCTGCCGTCCGCCTCGACGCCGGAGATCAAGTCTCCGGCGGGCAAGGTACACAGGCAGCCTGCGGCGACCGGTGGCTCAGCTCCGGGGCTCCCTCACTACACCTGCGGCGCGAGAGTCCCGGCGAGTACCGGCCGGGGAGCCGTGACCGTGCACATCTCCGACGTGCGCGCGGCCCCAAACGGAGCCCCTCAGATCACCTACGCGGTGAAGGCGACCGCCCCATCGGTCCTGTCCGGCGGGCCACGGGTCCTCGTCCTGAAGGACGGCCGGGTCGTGGCCGGTCAGGATCCATCCGGACCGGCATCCGAGAACACCGCGCACAAGGTGACCATCACCCCCGCCCGTCCACACCGCGCCGAACTCGGACCGGTGCCGGGCCGGCCGTGCGTGGGAACCACCTGGAGCTCGGCGTGGAAGGACGGCTACGAAGTGGCCGTCGTCCTCGTCACCCAGCCTGCTGCGCCATCCGGCACCGAGGCCCCCGATTCACTGATCGTCGCCCGTGCACCCCTGGCCGGATGAAACGCCCGACCTCATGGCCGGCTTCTCCCTCTCAACTCGCACTGCTCTCGACACCTCCTGGAGGAACTCATGCGTCGCGCCCTGGTGCCCGCCGTCCCCGTCCTGCTGCTCTCCCTCGCCGGATGCGGGGGGAGTTCCGACGCGGTGACCGGTGACCAGGCCCACCCCGCCCCGACCACAACGAGCCCGCCGCGGAAGCAACAGGACCGCTCCCTGCCCTGCGACAGCACCGTCGAACGCCCCGTCGTCGTCAGTGGCCCCGACGAGCCTCTGCAACTGACCGTCACATCCCTGCGGCGGCAGGGCTCCGCCCTTCGGACCACCTACAAGATCACCTCCCGCGAGCGGACTCAGGCACTCAGCCTGCCGATCGGTGAGGTCCCCCCCACAGCCCTCCTACTCAAGCACGGCGTAATCGCCGGCCGCCAGAAGCCCGTCGCCCACACCGGTCCGGCCCGCCTGTCGGCCCTCCTGTACCCCGTCGGCCGGCGCCCCTACACCAAGACCCTGCCGATCGACAGCCTCTGCCCCGGCACCACGTGGTCCGACGTGGACAAGCACCCTGGCGACTACCAGGTGGTCGTCGTCATGTCGGTCCAGTCGCAGGGAGAACCCTCCGACGCCACGCCGGCAGACGGTGTCCACCCGCTGCCCCTCCTCGAAGCCACCCGCGACATCTCCACGAAGAGCCAGTGAACCCGATAGACGCACCCCGGACCCACACAATGGAAGCCCGCCAAGGGCCGGGGTGACGGAGACCAGGTCGCTCGTGCGACATGTGGACACCGTGCCGCGGATCAACCCGTCCGACGGTGCGGATTCCTGCCGACCTGCCGTGCGCCTCGCCAGCACCCTCGCTGCACGAGGCGACCACAGTGAACGACGCGCCGTCCTGCGCGCTCTCACCGCAGCCGAGAAACACCTGGGCGACGCTGGCGCCGACCGGCCCACCTGGTGCGCCTGGGTGTCCGAAGCCGTTATGTGACCTGCACGGGTGTCTCAGACCCAGGGTGTCGCAGGCGGCGCACCTCTGTAGACGAGACGCGTTCGCTGCCGATGGTTCGGGGGGCCGAAGAAGGAATTGCGCCGCGCGGCCGTCGGCGCGGCACAGATAGCCTGCGCGAATGAAGCGGATTCAGCGGGCCGCTGTCGCGGTCGTCGGCTCAGCGGTGGGTGACGCCCTGGGCGGCCCCTTCGAGTTCGGTCCACACGGCGCATTCTCCGCGCGGTTTCCCGCCTGGTCCGGTGGCGAGATGTGCGGAGGCGGTGGCTGGGACCCAGGCGAAGCCACTGACGACACGCAGATGGCCCTCCTGGTCGGGAAGTCGCTGCTGGAGCTCTGCGTTCCTGGCAGCCGCCTGCCGTTCCGCTGTGGACAGCCGGATCAGACCGTGACGGGGGTGCCGAGCATCACGGAGGCGTGCTGCATCGGGCTGAGAATGTCCGGGGGCGCTGCCTTGGGAACGGCGCGGCAGGTGAAGCCGAGCTGAGTCATGGCCCGCAGGACTTCGCCGGCGCTGAAGTCTCGGTGGTCCTGGCGGGTGATGACTTGGCCGACTTGCTTGAGGGGGTAGTGGCGGCGGCCGATGATCACCGAAGCTCCGGTGACCGGTTCAGGCTTGATGCCCTTCATCGATTCCAGCACTCCGCCTCTGGTGAGCTCGAAGTGGAAGCGGGCGATGACGCAGCGCATGTGGCCTCACAGGGAGAAGGGAAGAACGGTCCGACCAGGGGCGAGGTGTTTCAGCGGGAGAGGGCGAGGATGCCCAGGCCGCTGCCTTGCTCGTCGACCACCGGCAGGACACCGAGCCGACGGGAGCGCATCGCCTGCCCGGCTTCGGCCACCGTGGTCACGGGTTAGGCGAACGAACCGTGGTCGCCGAGGATGTCGCGCAGGCGGACACGGTGCGTGTAGTCGGAGCTGTCACGGACGGCGGCGAGTTCGGTACGGGTTACCAGGCCGGTGCACTGGTCGTCCTGGTCGCAGACGACCAGTCGGCCCGTGCGTGCGGCGGCCATGACGGCCAGCGCCACCTCGACGCTCATGTCGTCACAGACCTGCGGTTCGGCCTCGTCCATGCCCTCCACCGCCGTCCCGTGCGCGGGGTTGGCGCCCGCCGGGCGGGGCTGCGTCTGGATCAGCGTCAAAAGGTGCCTCCTGCGAGATGGGCCCAGCTTCCTGATCGCGAAGGTTCTAGGCCACCGTGTCGAGGACGGGCTGGCGTACGCGGGCGCGCCGGGTCACCGAGGAAGGGCGGCGTCGGCCTCGGGAGGTGGCGTCGCGCTTGGGGCGTTCGACCACCGGTGCGGTGATCACGACCGGGATGCCGGCCGGGGCCTGGGCGCCGGTGATCCGGCTCAGGGCCTCGTCGCCCGAGCGGATCTGGGTGGTCTGCGGCCGGATTCCGGCGTCCGACATGAGGCGGACCGTGCTGCGGCGCAGGTTCGGCGTGACGAGCGCGACTACGCTGCCGGACTCGCCGGCGCGGGCGGTACGGCCGCCGCAGTGGAGGTAGTCCTTGTGATCGGTCGGCGGATCGACGTTGACGACCAGGTCGAGGTTGTCTACGTGGATGCCACGCGCCGCGACATTGGTCGCCACCAGCACGGTGACGTGCCCGGTCTTGAACTGCGCCAGCGTGCGGGTGCGCTGCGGCTGCAACTTGCCGCCGTGCAGCGCGGCGGCGCGTACCCCGCTGTTGAGCAGCTCCTGGGTCAGCCGGTCGACGGCGTGCTTGGTGTCCAGGAACATGATCACGCGGCCGTCGCGGGCGGCGATCTCGATCGTGGCGGCGTGCTTGTCGGCGCCATGGACGTGCAGGACGTGGTGCTCCATCGTGGTGACCGCACCGGCCGACGGGTCGACCGAATGCACGACGGGGTCGGTCAGATAGCGGCGCACCAGCAGGTCGACGTTGCGGTCCAGGGTGGCGGAGAACAGCATGCGCTGCCCCTCCGGGCGCACCTGGTCGAGCAGCGCGGTGACCTGGGGCATGAAGCCCATGTCGGCCATCTGGTCGGCCTCGTCCAGCACGGTGATGCCGACGAGGTTCAGCCGGCAGTCGCCGCGGTCGATGAGGTCCTTGAGCCGCCCCGGTGTCGCGACGACGACCTCGGCTCCGCCGCGCAGCGCGCTGGCCTGCCTGCCGATCGACATGCCGCCCGCCACCGTGGCCAGCCGCAGCCGCACGGAGCGGGCGTACGGGGTGAGCGCGTCGGTCACCTGCTGCGCCAGCTCACGCGTCGGTACGAGGATCAGCCCCAGCGGCTGGCGGGGCTCGGCACGCTGTCCGGCGGTGCGGGCGAGCAGGGCGAGGCCGAAGGCGAGGGTCTTGCCGGAACCGGTGCGGCCGCGGCCCAGGATGTCACGGCCCGTCAGGGAGTTCGGCAGCGTCGCTCCCTGGATCGGGAACGGTGCGGTCACACCCTGCCTGCCGAGTTCGCTCGGGCATGTCGAGATCGGCGAAGCCCTCAACGGCGGGCAGTGCGGGGGTGATCGTCCTGGGCAGCGCGAACTCACCCTGCACTGCGGCGGGCCGACGGCCGTAACCGCCGGAGCGGACGGGCCCGCCGGTACGGCGCGGTGCCTGCGAGCCGTAGCCGCTGCCGCCCCTTCCGGCGTCGGCACGGCCGTCACGGGTGCGGGCGGGGCGGTCGTTCGTGTACGCGCGGTTCATGCGGAACCTTCCTCGATGTGGCACATATCAAGGAATTCCCGCCGCGATGAATGGCACGGAGAATTACAAGTATGGACCGGTGGCAAAAGAAAGCAGATTTGGTCGGCGAAACATCCGTGGGCACAGGTGCTGAAATGGGTGACGCGATGGGGACCTTGCGATCCGGGCGCCGGCTGCGGTGCAGCGCTTCAGGATGCGCCCGCTGCGGGATACGCATGCAGCTGGGGCCCGCACCCCGAAGGATGCGGGCCCCAGCTACGGATTGCGTGTGAGGTCAGGCCGGAACGATGTTCTCGGCCGTCGGGCCCTTCTGGCCCTGCGCGATGTCGAAGGTCACCTTCTGACCCTCGAGCAGCTCACGGAAGCCCTGCGCGGCAATGTTCGAGTAGTGGGCGAACACGTCGGCGCCGCCGCCGTCCTGCTCGATGAAGCCGAAGCCCTTTTCCGCGTTGAACCACTTCACGGTACCAGTAGCCATGTCATATCTCCTTTGGGGCAGTGCATCGGCGTCCGCACCACGCGGACGCCGTGTCGCCGCGATGATCACCCCGCCCGGAAATGACCGGAAATACAAAAGTGCTCCCGACCGGCAGAAGCCTGGTGGGGGCACTTGAAGTTTCGGGAACCACAACTGCAACTGAGATAGACAGTAGCACGCCGAAGCGGCCCGCGTGCGGTGGATTAATTCCACTCTGCTCTTCGTGGCAAAAACTCCCACTGCACGCACCCCCAAAATCTGATCCCTCGGGAACAGATATTGATTCACTCGGAGCTTAACGTCTCAGGAGGAGTTGCCAACCGGCACGCTGCGCGACGGCTGGAGTAAATCCGCTGCCGCCCAGGAAACGCAGTTGCGAGACTGGGGCGATGACCACGCAGCGGCTGCCGTTCCGGTCCCGGACGAGCGAGCCCACCTCCTCAGTGTGGGTGAGGCGTCTGGTCATAAAGGTGATGGCGGCCCAGGTGATCAGGCTCTCGGACTGCTGGATGAACCGTTCGTACCCGCGCATGCCGACGGGACGTCTTCGTGTACTACTCCGACAGAGTGGCCAGGCAGGCCGACGGTGCGACGTGTGCCGGTGACCGTCGGCTGAAGCGCCCACTTGCATCACATCAGCCAAACGGGCCGACAGGTCAGAGCACTTCTTCCAACAGTTTTTCGGTCCAGATGGTTTCGCCCGCAACGGTGTAGCGGCTGCCCCAACGATGGGTCAGTCGCGCCAGCAGGAACAGACCGCGGCCACCTTCGTCCTTCCACGGGGCCCGTCGCAGATGCGGCTGCGTATGGCTGGGATCGGAGACCTCGCAGATCACAGGTTGACCCCGAATCAGCCGCAGGCCCACTGGGGCGTCGCCGTAGCGGTTGACGTTGCCGTCTGCACGATCACTCTCATGCTGTCGTTGCTCGCTGCACGGCCTGCCTGGTCACGGGCGAGCGCGATGAACCCGCCCGAGGCCGTCCAGCTGACCAGCGTGCCCGCGGGCACCTCGGTCACCCGCAGCCCCGGAAACCCGGTGTCCGAAGCGCCGAGCACCTCAAAGCCGGCCTGGACCGGCAAGAGCTCACCCGGGACACGAGTTCAGCCGGGACGCACGACACGCCGCGGTGTGTCCGGAGACGTTGTGCCTTCAGCGGGTCGCGTGACGGTGCGAATGCCGGCTGCCGGTGACGAGGCGGTAGAGGGCGAGCAGGATGACGGAGCCGGCGATCGCGGCGATCCAGGTGGAGAGATCGAAGAACCCGTCGATGGAGTCGACACCGAAGATGACCTTGCCGAGCCAGCCGCCGAACAGACCGCCGACGACGCCTATGAGCATGGTGACGATGATGCCGCCCGGGTCCTTGCCCGGCATCAAAGCCTTGGCGATGGCGCCGACGAGCAGGCCGATAATGATCCACGCGACGATGCCCATGGCGCCTTTCCACTTCGTCACATAAAGGCTGTGTCAGCTCATCGTCTGCACCGATCACGCCCGAACAAACATCTTCCCCGAACCCGGCCGTGCCAGTTCCTGACCCCATCTCCCGCCGTCGGCGCGGCCGCGACGTCAGGCGGCGAACAGCTCCGTAATGATCTTTCGGTCGGACACGCGGGCGCCAGCTTCTGGGATCGGGCGTCGCCCACCTCCACTGGCAACCAAACCTGGCCGAATAGGGCCGCCGCACCGGCACCGAGTCGAGCAACCACCGTGGACCGGAGCGGCATCGGCCCGTTCCCGGATCGCTCGCCATGCAGTCGACATGCTGTTTCCTCCGCGTCCCATGTCCGCCGACGCACCGGCCGCACGATCGCCCACGAACGCCGCCTGACGAAGGCGGGACGTGCTCGCACCGATCTGGAATCCTGCCCTGACCAGGCAAAATGGGCAAAATATGTGAGGTTGCACAGACTCGGGGAAGAAGGTGCGGCAACCGACAGGAGGTTGCTGTGAACGGTGGAGATCTGGAACTGGGCGAGTTGCTGGCCGCTGCGGAAGCGGCCCCGCCCGGTGAGTCCGTCGACGTGGTGGCACACGACCTGCAGAAGCGGTTCGGTGCCGAGGCCGTGTCCTTCCTGTTCGTCGACCTCATCGGCCAGCGGCTGGTACGCCTCGCCGCGACCGGTGACAAGGTCGCCGACCCTGGCGAGCCGATCGACCTGCAGGGCAGCGTCTACGACAGCGTTCTGCAAAGCCAGCGCCAGAATGTGGAACCGGACGGCCAAGGCGGACGACGCGTCATCACGCCCGTCACCAACCGCGGCGACTGCATCGGCGTCCTGGAGGTGAGCCTGCAGTCCGCAGACGACACCGTGCTGCGCCAGGTCCGCCACGCGGCCCACGCGCTGGCCTACATCATCGTCACGGACCGCCGCTTCACCGATCTGTACCACCAGAGCCGGCGCACTACCGAGACCAGCCTGGCGGCGGAGATCCAGCACCAGTTGCTTCCCTCGGCCTCCTGCTGCGAGGCGGACCAGTTCACTCTGGCCGCCGGACTGGTCCCGGCCGACGACATCGGTGGCGACACCTACGACTACACGCTGGACCGCGACACTCTGCACCTGTCGATCACCGACGCCATGGGCCACGACACGAACTCTGCTCTGTTGGCCAGCTTGCTGGTCGGCGCGCTGCGGCGGGCACGTCGCAGCGGCTGTGACGCCCTCAAGCAGGCCCGCCACGCCCACGAGGCCCTGCTGACCCACAGCCGCGGCCTGGCCACAGGACAGCTGCTGTGCGTCGACCTCGCAACGGGCCTGTGCGAACTGGTCAACGCCGGCCACCCCCGGCCCCTGCTGTTGCGTGACAACGCCGTCGAAGAGGTGAGACTCGCCGTCAACCTGCCCTTCGGTGTGGCGGCACCCACCACCTACCGCCTACAGAAGCTACTCCTGAGACCCGGGGACCGCCTGGTCCTGCTCACCGACGGAATGCAGGAACGCGGTGCCGCGGCCGTCGACCTGGCCTCGGTCATTCACGACACCCGCGCGCTGCACCCGCGAGAAGCCGTCCGGACCCTGACCGCCGCGGTGCTCGACGCCTGCCACGGCAACCTCAAGGACGACGCCACGGTCCTGATACTGGACTGGCACAGCAATCGCAGCCGTCCGGCCGGACCGAGCCCCGACCCCGCAGCCATGATGGCCTCCTCCTGAGTCCCCACGTGGAGCGGGCCTGCTCGACGGTGGGGTGGCAGGGGATGAGCACGGCGATACACAGTCACCTTTGAGCGTCACTCACGTGCCGGTGAGCGGTGGGGAAGACGTTGATCGGTAACGCTATCGGGGGTGGTCGATACGTGGCCCGGCCGTGATGCGGCGTCGCGCGAGTCCGCCGTCGTGGACCTCGCAGACGACCCGGTCGCTCTCGGCCCAGATCCGCAGCGTGCCCGAACCGGCGCCGTGGACCACGCTGCTGGTGGTCAGCTCCGCACGGCGCTCAGAAGTCGAGGCCGAGTTCGGCCCAGACCGTTTTGCCGGGCTGAGCCGGGGTGACGCCCCAGCGTCGAGCGAGTCGGTCGAGGAGCTGGATGCCAAAACCTCCGGGCTCGGTGTTCGCAGTGGCGCGTTTGCCGGGCCAACGGTCGCTGGAATCGCTGACGGCTATGCGCAGCCACCGCCCGTTCCAGGTGAGCCGGATCAGGGGCGGGCCGGAACCGTGGCGGATGGCATTGGTGATCAGCTCCGAGACGAGCAGTTCGGCGGTCTCGATCATCCGGTGCTGGCGCAGCGGGCCGCCGAAACCGTCCACGCACTCGCGGACCCAGTGCCGGGCGGCCGTGATGCTCGCCGTGACTGCGGGAAAGCGCGTCTCGCACGATGGGATGGTCAATTCGCCGTTCACGAGGTTCCTCCAGCGCGGGTGCTCTGGGCCGCCGCCGACCGGTGCTCTGCGCACCTGGTGGAAGCCATCTGTCGGGTTACCCATGCCTGCCCGGTGAACCATCTGTGTCTGCCGGGTGACCGGCAGATCCCGCGAAAGTCATCCGCCGGGAATTCGACAGTGCCGGCGCGTGCTGGGTGAGTGCGCTGCAGCCCCCTCGAGGCCTTCGGCACCGGGATGGACGACGACACCGCCGTCCTGGCCGTTCCCGCACCCCGCCCCGACGGCGAAGCACAGCGGTGAGCGACATGCCCGCCGACACGAGGCGCACTCCCTCTGGGCATCACCGTGCTCGTGACCGTCTGGCACCGCATCGAAACCGTCGGCTGTTCCTGACCGAAAACCAGCCAGGAAACCAGCGATGCCCATCGTCCTGCTGTCTGTCCATGGTCGGCGGGGGCCGGTCCCTCGGCGCAGCCTGCCGACAGCACGGCAGACTGCGCCGTGTAAACGGGTTGTCTCCTCGTGTCAGATCCGCGATTGCGTGAGCACGGCGGCTGAGGCAGCGTACGGCGTCGGTGCAGCCCAGTGCGTTGACGCCTTCTGGGACCGCGGTGCCCTGTTCGCCGAGAGCCCCGACCCGGCAGACACGCAGTGAAGGCCCGGTGGATACCGGGCCTTCACGTTTGAGTAGCGGGGACAGGATTTGAACCTGCGACCTCTGGGTTATGAGCCCAGCGAGCTACCGAGCTGCTCCACCCCGCGTCGGTACGGTGAACTGTACGGCACCGATCGGAATCGGCCCAATCGACTTTCGCCTGCGCACCGAGGGGGCCCGATTACTCATGATCGACCGACATGGCCACTGCTCATCACAGCATCGTGTGACGTTCACAGAGCAGCTCTTGCAAGAGCTCGCGGAGGCTGGCGGCAGGATCGTCAAGAGCGGCAGCGGTGAGGATTCCGGGGACGAAGGAGCTGTACAGAAGCTGGTGCCGTGACGGGCACGAGATCGAGCTCGTCGACGTCCCCGCCTGGCACCTTGCCATCCTCGTGCCCTCGCGGCTCACTCGGACGCACACCGTTATCCGGGCCATGCAGAACGAACACCGGCCGCTCGGCCTGACCAAGCCCGCCCCCTGATCTGGACCAGGGCGACGGCTACAAGTTCTGCTCGGATGCGGCCGAGCTCCAGGCATACGAGGTCGCGGTCATCCGGGAGAAGCTCACCGAGATCCGCCGGTTCCTCACCGCGTCGTCATCCCGCATGCCGTCCTACAGCCGAAAGGACGGTGGATCAAGCATCTGAACACCCAGCTCAGCTCGGTCGAGTCCCACGCCGTATCCGATGGCGTGGAAGACCACCACCCGCACCATCGCCACAGCCCGCAGTACGTCGAAATGCACATAGCGTGCCGTTTTCATGCCCGCGATCT
The DNA here is from genome assembly GCF_042894725.1 of Streptomyces sp. NPDC001480. NCBI lineage: Bacteria > Bacillati > Actinomycetota > Actinomycetes > Kitasatosporales > Streptomycetaceae > Streptomyces > Streptomyces sp. NPDC001480. Next base: position 36,944 of record NZ_JBIAVX010000023.1, read on the forward strand.
TCTTCTGGCGCGGATGAGGATTCGATGAGGGCAGCGGGCCCCGCGGCACTCGGCCACAGCCATCGACCAAGCGCAGCCCGAAGCCGACGAACGCGAGCGCCAGGAGCAGGAAGCCCAGCAGGCCGCGCGGAAGGTCGGTGGCCGGGCCCTCCCGGTCTCGCGCCTGACCCGGGGCGCGTCTTCCGCCCGGCGCGGGCAACCCCCCACTGGCTCTGGGCAAGCCAGAACCGGTCCGTGAAGGCCGAGGGCTAACCGGGCACCCCGCACTTCGAACATGTTCGTTACGGTCGGGTTATGACCGCGAGAAGAGAGCCGATCAGCCGCCGGGAGCGCCCGGCGAAGCCCGCCCTGTCCCGGCGCTGGATCGTCGACACCGCCGTGAAAATCATGCGATCGGAGGGACTGGGGAAGGTCACGATGCGCCGCCTGGCGCAGGAGCTGGACACCGGCCCTGCGTCGCTGTACGTCTACGTCGCCAACACCGCCGAACTGCATGCGGCCGTGCTGGATTCCCTGCTCGGCGAGGTCGACCTGACCGGACGGGACGGCGGAGAGGACTGGCGCGAGCAGCTCCGCGCCGTCATGACGTCGTACACCCAGCTGCTGTTCGAGCACCCGCAGCTCGCGCGGGCCGCGCTCGTCGCCCGCCCGAGCGGCGAGAACTACCTGCGCCTGGTGGAGCGCATCCTCGACCTCCTCGCGCAGAGCGGCGCCGGCCGCGAGCAGGTCGCCTGGGGGGTGGACAAACTGCTCCAGGACGCGACAGCCACCGCTGCCGAGCACTCGACGCGCGAGCACGACCCCGCCTCCGAGGAGGACTGGGACGCCACCGTGCGCGCCCTGCATGCCGTGGACGCCGCCACACATCCGGCGATCACCGCGCACATGCCCGCCCTGATCGTCGGCTCGGTGCCGGACAGGATCCGCTGGAGCTTCGACGTCCTCGTCAACGGCATCACCCACACACCCGTCCCGGGCGCAGTGGACTGAGCCTGGGGCCGGGCGGCCCGCCCTGCGGCGGATGCGGCTTGGGGAACGCACGTTTTCCTCGCCGCCCGCCCAGTGACCGCCCTGACGAACTTGTTCGCAACGAACGTGTTCGCTACCTTGAGGAGGTGGCCGAGGCATCCCTTGCCGCCCCGTCGCGCACGCCGCCCTGCGAAAGGGGGCTTGCGGCGTCGGCGGCGCTGACTCGACGCACCGAGGTGTTTCCCCCTACTGCTTTCGGAGGCCCCCATGAACACCACTCATTTCCCGATAGCGATCATCGGCGCGGGTCTTGGTGGCCTGACCGCCGCCCGCGTCCTGCACGTCAACGGCATCGAGTCGGCGATCTTCGAGCTGGAGGCGTCGGCGGCGGACCGTACGCAGGGCGGGATGCTCGACATCCACGAGACCAACGGGCAGAAGGCCCTGCGCGCCGCCGGTCTCCACGACGACTTCCTCAAGATCGTCCACGAGGGCGGTCAGGCCATGCGCCTGCTCGGCCCCGACGGCACCGTGCACGTGGCCGAGGAGGACGACGGCAGCGGTGGCCGGCCGGAGGTGGACCGCGGCGACCTGCGTGACCTGCTGCTGGGCTACCTGCCCGACGGCACGATCCACTGGGGCCGCAAGGTCACCAGGGCCCGGCCTCTGGGCGACGGGCGTCACGAGGTGACGTTCGCCGACGGCTCGGCCATCACCACCGATCTCCTGATCGGCGCGGACGGCGCCTGGTCCCGGATCCGGCCACTGGTCTCGAGCGCCTGGCCCGCCTACACCGGCATCTCCTTCGTCGAGACCGACCTGTTCGACGCCGACACCCGCCACCCGCGCAGCGCCGCGGTCATCGGCGGCGGGTTCTTCATCGCCCTGGGGGACGAACGCGGTGTCCTCGCCCACCGGGAGACCGACGGCAGCCTCCACGTCTACACCGCGCTCAAGGCCGCCGAAGGCTGGCTGGACACGGTCGACTTCACCAACCAGGCCACCGCCAAGGCCGCGGTCCTCGCCCACTTCCATGACTGGGACGAGAGCCTGCGCGCCCTGGTCGCCGACGCAGACACGATCACCCCGCGCCGTATCCACGCCCTGCCCGTCGGGCACCGCTGGGACCGGGTCCCGGGCGTGACGCTGCTCGGCGACGCCGCCCACCTGATGTCCCCCTTCGCCGGAGAAGGTGCCAACCTCGCGATGCTCGACGGCGCCGAACTCGCCCTGGCCATCGCCGCCCACCCCGGCGACACCGAGGCCGCGCTGGCCGCGTACGAGGAGGTCCTCTTCCCGCGCAGCGAGGAGTCCGCCGCCGAGTCCGCCGCCAACCTGGACACGATGTTCGGCGAGCGCAGCCTGGAGCAGATGGTCGCCTTCTTCACCTCCGGCCCGGCAGCCCACTGAGGCCCGCGCTCACGGCCACCGTGCCCTCAGCCACCGAGCACCCCGCGTCCAGGAGCACCTCATGCCCCCCCCCTGCAGCGCACCATCCCTGTACGGCCCGGTCTCGACCTCGAAGTGCGCGAGGCAGGCACGGGCAGCAGCCCGGTCCTCGTCCTGCACGGCGGCCCCGGCCCCGCCAGCATCAATCCCCTGATCGACCACCTGGCACCGGATCACAGGATGGTCGCGCCCACCCATCCGGGCTGGGAGGGCACCATGCGGCCTGACGATCTGGACTCCGTGTCCGCACTCGCCGCTTCCTACCTGGACCTGCTCGGCCACCTCGGGCTGAACGACGTGACGGTGATCGGCACGTCCTTCGGCGGCTGGGTCGCCACCCAGACCGTCCTGGACGACCGCGAGGGCCGGATCTCCCGGCTCGTCCTCATGGACGCCATCGGCCCCGCCATACCCGGCCGGCAGATCACCGTGCCCGCCGGGCCACCGGCTCCGGCGGCCGCAGGACAGGCGCCGCAGGGCGCCCCGTCCGCGCAGTCGATGGCCGCCCTGCGCGCCTACGCCGGGCCGGCCATGGCAGACCCCGGCATGCTGCCCCGCCTTTCCACCGTCACCTGCCCGGTACTGGTGATCTGGGGCACCGACGACACAGTCGTCACCCCCGACTTCGGCCGCGCCTACGCCGCGGCGTTCCCCCACGCGCGATTCGAACTCATCCCCGGCGCAGGGCACCTGCCCATCCGCGAGCAGCCCGAGACGGTCTTCGCCCGCCTCGACGCCTTCCTCACCACCAGCCACTGAACCGGGCCATCACGCTCGGTCGCCGAACGACCTGTCCCGGGGCCTGCAGCCAACTGCTCCTTCCACCTATCGGAGGCACGATGACGAAGATCGCAATCATTCTCGGCAGCACCCGCACCGGACGTGCCGGCGAACGCGTCGCACAGTGGGTTCTGGAGCAGGCCCGAAAGCGCGGCGACGCCGAGTACGAACTGATCGATCTCGCTCGGCGTGAGCGACTACCACAGCCTCCTGGTCCTCACCAACCGGTTCAGCCCGCACGGAGGCAGGCCCGCGGGGCCCGACACCGCCCGGCTCACCTGCGTCGACTTGCGGCTGACCGATCCAAAGGCGATCGAGGCACTGGCCGAGCGGCTTACGGCTGCCGACCACCCGCACCAGCATGCCGGGACACGCCTGACCACATACGATCCCTCCGGGAACCCACTGCGCTTCTCCGTCCTCGGCTCCGCCAAGCCGGCACCGAGGAGGGACACGTAGCCCCGCGGCCAGAACGCTGTGGTGGACCTGCGCTACCGCCTGGCCGACGGCAGTGCGCAACTCGTCGCCGCTCGCGGCCTCGACGCGGCTGTGCCCGGCGTGTCCTGACCGCCCAGCCGCAGCCCCGCAGCGTGATCTGCCCGGTCGGCAGTCAGGATGCGGGAGGCACTGCGCGGCTCAGGGGTCCCAGGTCGCCGTACAGGGCGGCGTGGAGCGCAGCGGCGAGTTCGCGGGCTCGTCCTTCGCTTTGCACGCCGTGCATCATGAAGTAGATCGGTCCTGCGTAGGCGTCCAGGTCGACCTCACGGTTTTCGATCGGGCGGATCCCTCTGGGCCGCCCTGGCTGGCTTCGTTCATCTCTAGTGCGCTGACCACGAACGTTCACCGGGTGGGACTTCGTGTCGTGTGGCGGGGTGGTGGCTGGCTTCAGGTGTGGCTCAGGTGAACCAGCTGTTGTGAGTGGCGCTCAAGCTGTCTGGCGGTGGGTCCGGGAGCAGTTGGAAGAACTTCCATGCGTACTCGTACGGATCGAGGCATTCGACGTACCGTTCGCCCCACGGTGCGTCGATTGGGCCGGTGGTGACTTGGCATCCGGCCGAGCGGCAGTAGTCCGCGGTCGCGTCGACGTCTGTCACCTCGATGCCGATGACCACACCGAGGCCCCGCGGGCCGGTTCTCGTCAAGCGTTCACGGTCGCTGTCGGGAAATGGCATGCCGACCAGGGCGTCGACGAGTAGCTGGAGGGCACCGCGTCTGAGGATCGTCATGATCGTCCGGCCGTCGGGACTGGGGATCGATCCGGTCTGCTCAAACCCGAGTCCCTGATAGAACGTGGCTGCCTCGGTCACATCCCCAACACGAAGTCCTACCCGGAAGGAAGCCTCATCGGTCATTGTGCCTCCGCTTGGCGATCGGTTTCACACCGTCACGATGCACGAGCGCGGGGAGCGGTGGCCAGTGAAGATGTGATTCACCGTGTGCAGAGAGTCGCTGAGGTGCCGGTGGTGGGGAGGGGCCCGAAAGCCGGGCACGGTTCGGACCCATCGTCCGCGTACGCCCACGGGGAGATGACGTCCCGTGAGCCTCCGCCATCTTGACGTCGCAGGGTCAACGGCAGATGAGTGGTGAGCAGCCGCTCTCGCGTCTCGGGGCGCTGCGCTTCGCCCGGCGCGTCGTGGAGCAGCAGACCGTCCGACAGCTGCAGGTGATCGACCGGTGGATAGCCGAGGAGGAACGGCGTGAAGCCGAGCGGCCAGGGCGAGGAGTGGCGGCCGCCTCCGCCAGAGTGGCTGATCCAGTACGGGCTCAACCGCAGGTACGTCGACGCCAGATAACGGATCACGGACAGCCAACACCCGCCCCACAGGCCCACGTCACGGTCCCCGGCCAGAGATCACCCACCCGAGGCGCGCGTTCATCGCCCGCCGCCGAGCCCTGCGCCCCAGCGAGGAAACCGCACCCCCGCATCCGAGGAATGGGACGCCTTCCTCGGCCACTCCGGACGACGCAAGCTCTCCGTCGGCATCTGCGCCTGCGCCTGCGGCACCTCCTGTATCCACCAACACGCCTGCATCCGCTGGTTCATGCTCCGCCCCGCCTTTGCCCAACGCACCCGCCTGACGGAGATCCGCGACAACCTTCTCGCCCGAATCACCGAAGCCGGACGCGAAGGATGGCTGGGCGAGTGAGGCAGAACCGCCAGTAACACCCGTGATGCGCTTGGCTTCGTCGATACTCCGCCCGGTGCGGGCACGTTGGTGGGGCCTTGACTATCCGGGAGTCCACGACGCAGGCGGTCGGCTCGTCGCGTCGCCCTTCGGCCGGGTCGGCTGTCCTTCTCCGAAAGGAGATGCTGTGGTCCATTGAAGAGCTGTGTGCGAATTGGCCGGATATGGAAGCCTGATGGAGGGGAAGTTCACGCGCGGCCTTCGCCGCGACGACTGGGGGGAGTGCACGGTGGCTCGTGCTGTCGGGATCGATCTTGGTACGGCGCATTCTGTGGTGAGTGTTCTCGAAGGTGGTGATCCGACCGTCATCACCAACGCGGAGGGCGCCAGGTCCACGCCCTCCGTCGTCGCCTTCACGAAGAGCGGTGAGGTGCTGGTCGGCGAGCCGGCCAAGCGGCAGTCGGTGGCCAACGCGGACCGCACCGTCTGTTCGGTCAAGCGTCACATGGGCACCGGCTGGAAGGTATGCATCGACGGCACGGACTTCACGCCGCAGCAGATAAGCGCGTTCATCCTGCAGAAGCTGAAGCGGGACGCCGAGTCGTACCTGGGCGAGCGGGTCACCGATGCGGTGATCACCGTCCCGGCGTACTTCGGCTATTGCGAGCGGCGGGCGACCAAGGAGGCCGGCCAGATCGCGGGGCTGAACGTCCTGCGCATCGTCAGCGAGCCGACCGCCGCCGCTCTCGCCTACGGCCTGGACCGGGATGAGGAGACAGTCATGGTCATCCACTTCGGCGGCGGCACTTTCGACGTGTCGCTGCTGGGGATCAGCGACGGCGTTGTGGACGTGATGGCCACCAGCGGCGACAACGAACTCGGCGGTGACGACTGGGACCAGCGCATCGTCGACCATCTGGTCAAGCGATTCGCCGACGACCACGGCGTCGATCTCGCCGAGGACAGGACAGCGCTTCGGCGTCTGTGCGAGGCCGCGCAGAGGGCAAAGGTCGAACTCTCTTCGACCACCGAGACTACGGTCGACCTGCCCTACATCGCGGCTTCCGCTCAGGGCCCGCTGCACTTGGGCGAGAGGCTCACCCGGAACGGGTTCCAGCAGCTCACCGCTGATTTGCTGGAGCGCTGCAAGGCGCCGTTCCACAACGTCATCCGGGATGCCGGTGTAGGGCTCGAGGAGATCGACTACGTCATCCTCGTCGGAGGCTCGACGCGCATGCCCGCGATCATCGAGCTGGTCGACGAACTGACCGGCGGCAAGGAACGCCAACGCGTCCGTTCGGACGACCCGGTCGCCGTCGGCGCAGCCCTCCAGGCCGGCATCCTCAAGGGCGAGGTCAGGGACGTCCTGCTGCTCGACGCCACCCCGCTCTCTCTGGGCATCGAGACCAAGGGCGGCATCATGAACAAGCTCATCGCACGCAACACCTCGATTGCGACCAGGCGCTCCGAGATCTTCACGACGGCACGGGACAACCAGACGGAGCTGGAGATCAAGGTTTACGAGGGTGAGCACGAGCTCACGGTTCACAACAGGAAGATCGCCACGCTCAAACTGACCGGTCTGCCTCCTGCGAAGGCCGGCGAGCTCCAGATCGAGGTCACTTTCGACATCGACGCCAACGGCATCATGCACGTTTCCGCCAAGGAGCTGCGCACCGGCAAGGAACAACGCGTAATGGTCACCGGTGAATCCGCCCTGCCGCAGGCCGACCTCGAGCGCATGATGCGTGAGGCCGCACGGTACGCGGAGCAGGAACGTCAGCGCCGCGCATCCGCCGAGCTTCGCGATCGGGCCCAGCAACTCGTCTACACCATCGAGAGGTCTCTTAAGGACCACGCGGACACAGTACCGGGCGACATCAAGACCAAGGCTGAGGCCGCGGTCGGCGAGCTAAAGGAAGCCCTGAAGAACGGGGATGACGCGGCCGTCCGCGAGGCCACCGAGGAGGCCGCCATCACCGTGGAAACACCACCGTTGAAACACCACTGAGGTAGCGCGGATCGTGGAGCGCCCGGAGCAGCCCGCACCACCAACATCCTGCTCTTACGAGACCGACCGTTGCCAAGGAAGTGACGCGAGGAACCTCGCCACGTCGACCAGCACTCAAGGCCCTGACCACGAGTGATCTTGCGGACGAAATTGGAGCGGGGCTGGCACACGGTCTGCCCCGCTCCGCTACCTGTACTCGGGGCAACAGCGTCCGCTCGTTCATCACTGACGGCATGGCGTTCAGCCCGGAGGGCAACACCGTCGCCAGCGGCGGGGCCGAATAGGGCCGCTGGCGCCAGTCGCATTGCGCAGGCTCGGTGGAGGAGATTCGGGAGGCGTTCGGCCGGCGGTGCTGGCTCCAGTTCATGCCGCACGCCGGAGCGATCGAGGTCCGTGACATCGGGTGGGCGGGCTGATCACTTCCCCTGCCGGTCGGCCTTACAGGGGTGCTTCGTGGGATGCCGGACGGATCGTGCCTCATCGAGGCTCTGCTACAGCGCGGTCATGAGGTCGACAGCGGGTTCGCGCCGGGGCGGTCCGGCCAGCTCGTCTCCTGTGACGACGGCGTCGACCAGCTGCTCCAGGGCTTGGGCGTACCCGTCGTGGTCCACGCTGTCGTCGACGCCGGTCATCTCCTGCACCAGTCACTTCCGCCAGCCGTCGCTCACGGTCGCTGAGCGGGACGGCGGGGACCAGGTGGGCGAGGTCTGCGGGGTCGCATGGCCGCCATGCTTCGTCCGGGAGAGGACCTCCACCAGCAGGGGCGTAAGGCCGGTCCGTGTTCCCTGTGGCGGGGCGACGTAGTGGGGCCGGTCGTAGCTGATCGGGACCGCCCGTCGGCTCGATGAATACCGCAGTGACCGTCACCCAGCTGCGCAAGGTGGTCACCCGGCTGGTGCGTGCCGGGCAGTGGCGGCCGGACGACGCGGACATCCTCGTCGTGAGGGACACCGGCTACGACGCAACCGCCTCGCCAATGTCCTGGCCAGCCCGGTCGCCGTGCGGTGCCCCGGCAGGGCGGATGAGGTCTGCCGGGGCACTGTTGTGGCCTATCCCTGGCGCCAAAGCTGATTGTTGTTGCCGACCTGGCACTGCCAGATCTGGATCTGCGTCCCGTTCGATGACGAACCGTCCCTGAGATCGAGGCAGAACGGCGCCTTTGCGCTCACCACGGTCAGATACCCCGGGACGCCCGGCGCGACGCTCAGCTTCCACCGCTGGTAAAGGTCGTTGCCGCAGACGTGGTCCTTGACTCCTTGCCCGTTCACCGCGGTGGCGAAGTCCAGGCACATGTTGGTGTTGAGGTTCCGCAGACGGTAGAAGCCGTTGCCGACGGATTCGGGTAGCCAGTTCTGGTTGGGATCGGTGTTGTTGGCCAGGCAGTCGTTCTCCACCACCCAACTGTTGTCCTCCAGCGATCCGCCCGCGACCTCCGCGCACTTGTTCGTCCCTCTGTTGATCAGGGTGAAGGCTGCCCCGATACTGAACGGCCGGACGGACGTGGCTGCCGCTGATACGGCTCCCGGGTTCGCCTGCGCGCTTGCCCCAGCTGACGTGGCGATCAGGCCGGCGAAAGCCATCGCCGACGCGGCGATGAGCACTTGCAGTCTCTTTGGCATGGTGACCTTCATCGGTTCCACGGCTCCTTCAGTCTCGATCGAGCTCTATGTGTCAAGCAGTGACAGTGTCCGGACTCATCGCCGTGCCGCACTCGGCCCGTCATCACGCGGACCAGCGGAATCCGCGGGAGCGGTTACTGCCTCGCACCAAGGTGCCGGGCCGGCCATGGACAAACGTTGGACAATCATTGAATCGGGCTCTTCGAACGGGTAGGAACAGGCGTGCGGTAGCCAGCTTGGGGGCAGGATGACGGTGGAATTCGGCGTGCTGGGCAGTATCGAGGCCGGCATCGACGGCCGGTCCGCGATGTTGGGCCATGCCCGCCAGAGGGGCGTGCTGGCGGTGCTGCTGGTGGACGTCAACCATCTGGTGACGGCCGATCAGCTGATGGACCGGGTCTGGGGAGACCGTCCGCCGCGGCAGGCTGTCACTACCCTGCGCGGTTATCTCTCCCGGCTGAGACAGGCCCTGGCCGCCACGAGCGAGGCGGTCATCGCGCGACAGCCGGGCGGCTACGTGCTGAACACCGCCGACACCGTGACCGTGGACATGCACACCTTCCGTCGCCTCCTGGCACAGGCCCGCGCCGTCGGCGACGACACCCGCGCCGCGGCCCTGTTCGAACAGGCCCTGCGGCTGTGGCGCGCGGACCCCTTCGCAACTCTGGACACTCCCTGGCTGAACGCCCTGCGCGACACCCTGGTCGAGGAACGACTGGCGGCTCAACTGGACCTGAACGACTCGCGATTACGCCTCGGACAGCACGCCGCGCTGCTGCCCGAGCTGTCCGCCCGCGCCGCGGCGCATCCGCTGGACGAACGCCTGGCCGGCCAGCTGATGCTCGCACTGCATTGCTGCGGCCGTTCCGCCGAAGCCCTGGACCACTACCATCGCGTCCGCGGCCGACTGGCCCGCGAGCTGGGCATCGACCCCGGCCCGGCGCTGCGGGACATCCAGGCGGCCGTCCTACGCCAGGACACCGCCCCCACCCCCCTGCGGGGAACATCCGCGATGCCCTACATGTTGCCCGCCCAACTGCCCCTGGCTGTCGCGGCCTTCACCGGCCGCGACAATGAACTCGCCCAGCTCGACGACCTCTTGCCCGCCCCTACCAGTAGCGGCCCGGTGCCGCCGCCCGCGGTGGTGATCTCGGCGGTGTCGGGCACTGCCGGGGTGGGCAAGACCGCACTGGCAGTGCACTGGGCCCATCGGATACGGGACGCCTTCCCCGACGGGCAGTTGTATGTGAACCTCCGCGGATTCGACCCCGGCGGTTCCGTGGTGGGCCCGGCCGAGGCGGTCCGTGGGTTCCTGGACGCCTTCGGAGTGCCCCCGGCCCGCATCCCGAACTCCCTGGAAGCACAGGCGGGCCTGTACCGGAGTCTTCTGGCCAACCGGCAGGTACTTGTGGTGCTGGACAACGCCCGCGACGCCGAACAGGTCCGGCCGTTGCTGCCTGGCGCACCCGGCTGTCTGGCTCTGGTAACCAGCCGCAACCACCTCACCAGCCTGGCTGCGGCAGAAGGCGCCCATCTGCTGACCATCGACCTGCTCACCCCCGCTCAGGCCCGGGACCTGCTGACCGGACGTCTCGGCTCCCACCGGACGGCTGCCGAACCCGCCGCTGTCGACGAGATCGTCGCCCGGTGCGCCGGGCTGCCGCTCGCCCTGGCGATCGTGGCCGCCCGCGCCTGCGCCCAGCCCCGCCTCCCGCTCACCGCCCTCGCCGGCGAACTGCGTCAGGCCGACAGCCGCCTGGACGCCCTGGACGGCGGAGACCCGGCCACTCGGATACGGGCGGTGTTCTCCACGTCGTACCAGACACTGAGCAGCGATGCCGCCCGGCTCTTCCGGCTCCTCGGACTCCATCCCGGGCCCGACACCGCCCTGCCCGCAGCCGCCTCGCTGGCCGGTCTGTCGCGCGCCCGCACCGGCGTCCTGCTGACCGAACTGACCCGCGGCAACCTCCTCGCCGAACACGCCCCAGGCCGATATGCCTTCCACGACCTGCTTCGCACCTATGCCACCGAGCTGGTCACCACACACGACGGCGACGACACCCGGGGATCGGCCGTACGCCGTATGCTCGACCACTACCTGCACACAGCCCACGCCGCCGACTCGCTGCTGACCTGCACACGGGACCCGATCGCCGTTGCCCCGGCCCGACCGGGCGTCACCCTCCAGGAACTCAACGACCACCAGCAGGCGCTCACCTGGCTCACCGCCGAGCGCCCCGTCCTCCTCACCACCATCAACCAAGCCCCCGCCGGCTTCGACACCCATACTTGGCAGCTCGCCGCTGTCCTCACCACCTTCCTCGACCGGCAGGGACACTGGCCTGCGCTAGCCGCCTCCCTCACCACCGCCCTTCACGCTGCGCGGCGCCAGGACGACAAGACCGGACAGGCCACCTCCCACCGCGGTCTCGGATTCATCCACGACCGTATGGGGCACCAGGACGATGCCCGCACCCACTACACGCTCGCGCTGAGCCTGTTCAGTGAACTCGGCGACCACGCAGGCGAGGCCCGCATCCACCACGAACTCGGCCGGATCTCCTTGAACCAGGGCCACTGCCGGGAGGCACTCGGTCACGCGCACCAAGCCCTCACGCACTTCCGGGCCGCCCACAACCGTGGCGGACAGGTCATCGCCCTCAACCACATCGGCCGGTATCACGCCAGGCTCGGCGACCGCCGACAGGCCCTCACTCAGAGTCGGGAAGCCCTCGCACTGGCCGAAGAGATCGAGGACCCCGACGCTCAGGCGTACGCCTGGGACGCCCTCGGCTACGTCCACCACCACCTGGGCCAGTACCGGCAGGCGGTCGACTGCTACCGGCAAGCTCTCGATCTGTTCCGCAAGACCGGCGACCGGTACCACGAAGCCTCCAGCTCCGCCGACCTCGGCGACACCCACCATGCCGCCGCCAACTCCACCGCCGCCCATGAAGCCTGGACGCGGGCCCTGACGATTTTCGGCGAGCTCGGCCACCCGAAGGCAGCCCCACTGCGCATCAAGCTCCTCGACAACCTGGACAGGCTCCCGGCCGATGCCCCCCTCACACCGCTGGCGTAGCCCACTCGTCTCGATTGCGCGCTCGTCTTGCTGCCTCAGCCGTTGCTGTCGCCGTCGCCTGTGTCTTCTTCAGCGCACCGGCCGCATCCGCGGCGACGCTGTGGTCGACCAACACCGCTCACCACTGCATCCACCACGCCACCCCGGCAGCGTTCGGCCCCTCACCCGAATCGGCGCCGAAGCGTTCCGCCTGGGCCTGCGTGGTCTCCATCAGTTCCGGACCCATGATGCCGTCGCGGAAGCCGGGACGGCCCGTCGCCACATCCACAGTGCGGACGGTGACGGGCCGCAGGCAGAGAGAAGGGGCGGTCAGCCCGCCGCCGGGGAGCTGCCCAGTTTGTCGACAGCCTGGTAGTAGGTCCAGGCGGTCGCGTTGCAGGCGGTCAGTTTGGCGCCGGTGTAGGCCGTGCAGACCCTCTTCAGGTCAGCGTAGAGGGCGCTGTCCAGGCGAGCTTTGTTGGCCGCAAACGTCCCTGCCGCCTTGTAGTTGCGGTAACCGAAGTCGTGACGGGCGCTGGGCATCTTGAAGGGAAAGCCCAAGGGGTTGTCGGGGGATGAGGAGCAGTAGTCGGTGCTTCAGTCGAAGGCGTAGGCACTCCAGGCACCCTGGTTGGCCCGGGCGGCGGCCCAGGCGTCGTAGCTGCTCGCGCTGGTCTGTGTCCAACCGGCGACCACTTGGGGCTTGTCGCCCGGTACGGCCGTGGCCGGCGTGATGGCCAGGGCGCATAACGCGATGCGACGGCAGTCATGGTGAAAACGGATCGGCTGGGCCATGCTGGCACTGGTCATCGGTCTCCTGCCATCGAACCGGAACTTGGTGGCCGTCGCCGGGCTGGCAGGGTGGTCAGGACTGTGACGGTGCCTGTCGCGAAGGCCCCTATCGGGACACACCCGCCGGCCTGGCGGCAGCAAGTGCCGTCCCGGACAGTGGCCGACAGATCAAGACTCAGGACAAGTCAGTCAGTCGTATCGCGGGTCAGGCCACCGCCGAGACGGCACCGCCATCCTCACAGTCGTATCGAGTGGCGATGCCACGGAAACCCTTGATCTGGTTGAAGCAGCGTTCGACGACGTTGCGTCTGCGGTAGATCTGCCGATCGAATGCCGGCGGTCGGCCTCCGTGGCGGCCGCGGTTGTGGCGGTGTCGCTGCTGGTCGGTCTTCTCCGGGATGGTGCACGCGATGCCGCGTCGTCGCAGGTAGGCGCGGAAAGAGCGGGAGCTGTAGGCCTTATCGGCGACGACCTGGTCGGGTCTGCAGCGGGGCCGGCCCTGGCCGGTGCGTGGGAGGCGGATGCGTTCCAGGACGGGGCGTGCGCAGATGCTGTCGTGGCGTTGGCCCGGGGTCAGCAGGATCGCGAGCGGGCGTCCCTTGCCGTCGCAGGCGAGGTGGATCTTGGTGGTCAGTCCGCCTCGGGATCGGCCGAGGGCGTGATCGTCCGGTTCGTCCGGCCGGTGGATCCCCTTTTTCGCCCTGTCACGGCGGCGTGCTGGTGGGCGCGGACGATGGTGGAGTCGATCTGCACGAGCCAGTCGACATCGCCGGCCGCGTCCGCACGGGCTTGGATCTGCTGAAGAGCTCGGGTGAACACACCGTCCAGGGCGTAGCGGCGGAAGCGGGTGTAGACCGTCTGCCATGAGCCATAGCGTTCCGGCAGGTCGCGCCAGGAGATCCCGGTTCGGATCTTGTAGACCATCCCGTTGACGACCTGTTGTGGGCCGATGCCCTGTGAGCTGGCCGCATACATGACGCCACCGCCGCCACCGCCGCCCGCAACGAGTGGATCGCCGTCTGCCTCCAGTACTTCCCCGGCTTGGAAGTCCTCCTGAACGACGGCACCTCGGACTGAGTCGCGACCACCTGGGGCAGGCGATCACCCCGCCCAGAAAACTGCGGCCTGGAGCGCTGCCCGGAGATTGGAACAGTGGGAACGTGACCGCCACGGAGCCTCGTCCGACCGCATCACCATCGAACACGCCCCGCCGACCACAAATGTTGGCGGACGACTGAAAACGTGCCGCGAACGGGCCAGGCATGCCTCACCCGCTATCACCGCACCAACCCGTCAGTTGGAGGTCCACAGATAGAGCGCGGCCGACGCCGCGCCGCCGACAAGTCCGCCGGCGATCGCTCCGGCGATCGTGCCAACGCCCGGGATCGGGATAATCATGGAGCCTAGGGCGGCCCCGGCCAGCACGGCGCTGCCAAGGCCGATGGACTGCGCTGTCGACGCGCTCGCGCCAGCCTTTTCCGCCCCGTACCGGGCCGCGTGGCCGGCCACCGCGCCGACGACACCGACTCCGGCCGCGACGGGCAGCGCCCTCGCGGCGGCCCCCAGTGGCCCGGCCAACGGTGCGGTGAGCTTGCTGCCCAGAGCCAGGTACGACCCCGAGAGCAGCGTCGCCTCGGCCTCGACAACGAACGGCACCGCTCGTCCGAGCTCGCCCACCTCGGCCGCCGGATTGAACCGGAACCCCTGGTAGCGGAACCCTGTCTGGACGCTCCCGGACGGAGCGTTGCCGCCAAGTGACGGGCCGGGCGAGGTGTCCTTCTTGGGGAAGGTGGTGACGGGAACTTTCTGCGTGGGTGGTGGCGCGGGGTTGGTGGGCGTTGCCGGGGTCAGCCGCTTGGCCAGGACCCGCTGGATTGGAGTGCCCGCTTTGGCGTCGCGCGCTACCCCCTCCGCCTTGACCCAGGACACCAGCTCCTTGGCGGCAATCTGCGGCGCTTTCGAGAGGTCCGCCGGACTGAGTTTACCGCCGGCCTGGACGTGCTGCACCGACAGTAGGTAGGCGTTCCGGAGATCGACTGGCCGGCCCTGGGCGAGCGCGGAGCGCAGGCCTGCTCCATAACTCAGGTCCCGTGACGTCTTTGGTTCGGCCAGCGAGTTGGGCAGCATGACGGCCCAGGCGTTCGCGTACGTCCGGCTCGCCAGCGTGTCGGACATCTGTTTGCCGTAGGTCTCCTCGAAGCCGTACTGCAGCCAGCTGCCCGGGATGAAGTGCTCGCGAGTATGGCCGGGCTGGGTGTCCAGCGCCTGGTACCGGCCCTCGTCCCCGAAGACGGTCTGGAACCCGCCGGGGTCCGTCCCGTTCACCGGGTCACCGCGGACGAACTCGTAGAGGTTCGGGCCGTCCTGGATCCCGAGCGGGTCCGGCGACGACCAGCGTCCCAGCCATGGGGCGTAGGAGCGGGCGCCGTGGTGGGCCAGGCCGCTCTCCTCGTCGCGTGCCTTGGCCTGGAACCGGAAGCGCTTGCGGGCGTAGCTGCCGAAGGACGTCTCCCCGTACGGCAGGTACTCCTCACGGTTCAGGACGCCGCCGTCGGGGGCCAGTGTCGCGGTGACGCTCGTGAGCCGGTCGCCCAGCTGATAGAGGACGGGCTGCGGCAACGGGTCGTCCGGGAGCGGCGTGCCCCGCCGGATGACGGCCAGACGGTTGCTCTCGTCCATGAGGTGCACCTCGTCGTGCACGGTCTGGTTCGCGCCCACGGTGCCTCGCAGGATCCGCTCGAAGCCGCCGACGGAGAGGGTGACGAGGTCCGCACCGGCGCTGCGCCGCACCACCTTCAGCACCCGCTGGCCTGCGGCGTCGTAGCGGTACTGTGCGTAGACGCTGGGCCGGCCGGCGCCCGCTTGGTCCCTGAAGGTCGCCAGCCGGTCGGCCGCGTCCCACTCGAAGAACCGGTTGGTCGCCTCGGTCAGCAGGTTGCCGCAGGCGTCGTACGTGTATGGGACGGTGAGGTTCCCCGATCCGAGGGAGGTCAGCCGGTTGCTGTTCGGCGGCACGGTGTAGGTGCGGGTGTAGGCGCCGGTGCCAGCGGTGTCGGTCGCGTGCGCCAGTGACAGCAGGGTGCCGATGACGTCGTACTCGTAGGTCTCGGTGTATCGTCGCGCACGCGTGAGGTCGGTGCTCCGGGGGGTGTCCGTCCACGGCTTCTCGGGGGCTATGTCGGTCTCGCGTCCGGTGGCGAGCGTCAGTCGGCCCAGAGCGTCGTAGGCGAACTGGCGGTCCAGCCGGTCCGGAGTCGGCGCGACACCGCAGCCTGGGGTGCGGTCGGCGAGTGTCAGCAGTCGGCCGGTGAGGTCGTGGCGGAACGTGTGGTCCTGCAGGACCGGTCCGTCGCAGGTCCACGTCGTGGCTCCGGTCGGCCCGCTCGCGGCGTGCTCAGCGCGAAGGCGGCGTAGTCGCAGGGTTCGCGCGCTGTAGCCGTAGCGCACGAGCACGCCGTTGCCCAGCAGCGCGAGGATACGCCGACCCTGTGCGTCGTAAACGACCTGCCTCAGGTGAGGTATGCCGTCGACCGAGACGGCCGTCACTCCGCCGCCGCGACCGTAGCTGAACTCGATGTGTGCCCGCGCGCCGGTGGCATCCACGGGTGCCGTGGTCCCGGTTCGCCGACCGAGCGCGTCGAAGGACAGGTCGAGGGCGTAGTCGGTGTCATCGAGCAGCGCGTCCGCGCGGTCGGACAGGGTTTCGCCGGGACCTGGCTGCCAGTCGACGGCGTACGCGGTGCCCGCCCAGGCTCCGGATGCGGGCAACTTCGACAGCAGCAGTGCGGGGCTCAGCACCCGGCGGACGGTGCTGGTGGGGTTGCCGTTGAGGTCGTACCCGTCGGTCCGCATCCGGCCGGCCTCGTCGTACTGGACGACCACCCGCCCGCGTGCGTTCGCGGCAAGGGCCTGGTCCGCGGTCAGGCTCGAGGCTGCCGGGTCGTCGCCGTAACCGATGATCTGTCGTAGCGTCGGCGCCTGGTCCGCCCGGTCGGCGGCCCACGCCCGGACGACGCGGTGCGCGCGGTCGTACACGTTGAGCACCACGGCACCCTTGTCGTCACGCGACTCGACGATGCCGCCGAGGGCGTCGTGCACGGTCCGCCGGGTACCGGCGTCGAGCAGCCAGCTCGTCCATGCCCGGCCGGCGAGGTCGAAGACCGTCGCGGCGATTCGGCGTCCCAGCGGGTCGGTGACAGCGACCACCTGTCCGTCGATGTCGTAGTCCATGGTGGTGACGACGTCCTCGGCCGGGCCGCGCCGTACGGTACGAACCGTCCGGCCGAACGCGTCGAGGACCGCGCTGCCGGGGGTGTTCCACTGCTGCCAGCGGTCCAGGGACTCGGTGGGGTGCGTCCGTCCGGCGTTGTCCTCGGCCCCATAGGTCCAGCTCTCCCACGGGGTCGGCGTGACGCTGACCGGGTCGGCGGGGTTCGCCGGCCTGCCGTGCACTACCCGGGTCTGGCTGCCGTCCGGCGCGACGGTGACCGTCGGCCGGCCGCACGGGTCGTGGTGCTGGCGGACCGCCGCGAGGCCTGCCAGCCGATCCGCCGTCGGCGGCGCGTAGGCCCAGCCGACGTCGCGGAAGGGCTCGAACGTGACCACGGGCCGGCTCTTGTTGTCGTAGACCTTCCACCCGCTCACGACGACGGCGGGCCCGTCCCCGGCGGTGTCGGCCAGGACAGCGCGCGCCGCGGGGGAAACGTCCTCCGGCAGCCCCACGTCACCGACCGCCAGGTCGTCGGCCTGCGTGCGCGTTTGCAGCAGCCTGGCCAGCCCGTCGGTGAACTCGACGACGCGGAGGAATCGTTCCGGGTGGTCCTCCTCCTCCGTCGTTGCGAACATCGCGGTGATCTGGTCCGGCGTGAGCGGCTGTTCTCCGGCCGAGGTCCGGCGGGCGTTCTCCCGGTCGACGAGCGTCCACCGGTGGTGGACCCGGCGGACGCCGGTCACGCTCATCGGCTGCAGGTCTCCTCCGTCCGCCACGGACCGGTCGTACGCGGCGAGGTCATAGCTGAATCGCTGGCCGGGCTGGTCGACTGTGTCGCCTTCGGAGCGTCCGGCGCGGCCGAGTTCGGCGATCCAGGCGAGCAGGCCGAGCGGTGTGTGGCCGACGGCGGTCCGGTTGCCGTTGGGATCCGTGACCAAGTTGGCCTTCAGAACCCGGTAGTCGTAAGTGGCGCTTGTGGTCAGCCCGGCGGCGTCGGACGTCGCCACCGGCAGCAGGTCGTAGTCGTCCCAGCTCGTCGTGGTGTTGCTCCCGAAGGCGTCTCGTGTCACCAGGAGCATGCCGCGGGGTGTCTTCCCGGCCACCGGGGTGTGGACGTCGTAGCTCGTCCGGCTGGTTTGCGCGTAGTAGCCCGCGACGTGTGGCCCGGCCGCGTCGTGCCACACGTACCCGACGTGCGTTCCGCGTTCGATGGGTGCTGTCAGCACGGTGTCGCGGAACTCGTCGGGGTAAGAGGCCGGCCAGGCGCCGCTCGCCGGCGTGGTGCCGTCGGGCGCGAGATAGGGCGGGGTGGGTGCCGGCGTCCCGCCCTGCACTGCGGGTGCGCCGATCCGCGCCAGCAGGTCGGGGGTGAGCACCAGTTGCTCCACACGGGTCGGCAGGCCGTAGTTGCCCAGCTCGCCCAGGGCCAGCCCGGTGAACGCCGGGCCGTCGTAGTAGGTGAGCTGCAGCGAACGGGGGTCTTGGGATGGGGTCGCTCCGAGCACGGCCGCGATCAGGTCGAGCACCGGGCCAGTCCCCGGATCGGTCACTTCGTATCGGGCCGTGCGGGCCACTCGGTCCAGAAGGAACAAGTCTTCGTCGTCCCGGGTGGCGAAGTCGGTCGTCGTCACCGTGCCGAGGCAGGGTTCGCCCGCATTACGGGGATTACGCCCCCGGGCCACGCCGAACTCGGCTGAGACGTGGGCACGGCCGTAGTCGTCGAATCCGCCCGATGCGGACAACCG
Source organism: Streptomyces sp. NPDC001480 (assembly GCF_042894725.1). Lineage (NCBI taxonomy): Bacteria > Bacillati > Actinomycetota > Actinomycetes > Kitasatosporales > Streptomycetaceae > Streptomyces > Streptomyces sp. NPDC001480. The sequence goes on from NZ_JBIAVX010000023.1 coordinate 55,706, forward strand.
GACCATCGGCTCGTCGCCGCGGTCCCACGTCGCTTCCCGCGCGAGGACGGCGCGGACCGCCACGACGGGGTGGGCTGTCCAGGCCGGGTCTGTTGAGCTTCGCCCGTCGAGCACCGGGACGACGGCGAAGGCCGAGTCGTGCACCTCGATGGGCCGCGTGCCGCGTGCCGGGTCACCGTCGTCGGCGTACACCTCACGGCGCAGGACACGGCCGCGCACCGCCCGCAGGGCCTCGCGCAGCGTGGATCGCGGCAGTCCGTCCGGCAGCGCGGAGAGATCGAGGTGGGGGCGCAGGATCGGGTCACCAGGCCAGTAGTCGTCGCTGGGGTCCACTGCGGTCCACGCGCCGGCGCTCGGGCCGACGGGGCCGAGCGCGAACCATGTCACCGACTGCACCGGTGGGCCGTCGACCGGCTCGGCGGGTACGTCCGAGATCCGCGCCCAGGCGTGGTCCAGGAAGATCTCCGCGCCTCCCGGGTCCGCCGCGGTCACCGACATCCGGCCGGCGGAACCACTCGCGCTGCCGACGGACACGAGGGTCCATTGGCCCGTCGGGTCGAGTGTCGCGTCGGTGGCGTCGTGTCCGTCACCGGTGCCGATCCGCACGCGCACCCGGCCCCGGACGGCCTTCACCCATACGGTGGCGATCACTTGCGCGGGCGCGCCGTCCGCCCCGCCGACGTCCTGCTCCACGCCACAGTCTTCGCCGCTGGTGGTGATGTGCAACATCTGTCCGTCCTTGCCCTGGGGCAAGTCGCTGGCGACCAGGTCCGTGACCGTGGTTGCCGGGGCCGTGTTCCGCGCCGTCCATCCCGGCGCTGCTGCCTCCTCGCTGCCCTGCGGCTGTGCAGCCGAGGTGGTGAGTGTCGTGGGCGTCGCGCTGCCGGTGTCGAAGCTCCAGTTGCGCAGCAGGTTGCCCTGCGCGGCGGCGTCGAAGCCGGCCGGGACCGGGACCGGCGGCGTCAGCGGGTCGAGCAGCGTCAGTGTGGCGGGTGTCGGCGGGGGCGGCGTTGCGGCGGTCAGAGTGTCGGTCTGCACGACCCGGCCGAAGCCGCGGAACTCGCGGTCGGCCGGGTCCCAGTACCCGTCCGAGTAGTGGAACCCGCTGGTGAGGACCGTCTGCGCGAACCGGTCCTCGGTCCGGACGCCTGCGACCACGTGTACGGGGAAAGGGAGTGCGGTGCGCCATGGCCGGCCGTCGAGCCGGGCGGCGGTGGCGTAGGCGGTGGACGTGGACCAGGTGAGGGTCGTCACGGCTCCGCAGTGGTTGTCGACGTCGGTGAGCAGGTGCGGTTTGGCGCCGCCGGTGAGGTCGAGGAAGGCCCACTCTCCTGCCCCACCGAGACCGGTCCAGAGCACGCCGCCGACGCCAATGCCGTCGAGGTCGGCGATCCGAACCGAGGTGCGGGAGTCGACCCGGGGCGTACCCCGGACGACGACGGGGGGTGCGAAGCCGTTGCCGGACTGGTTGACCCAGATGGTCAGCGTTCCGTCACCGACGCACACGACGTCAGCGGCGCCGTCGCCGGTGACGTCACCGAGCAGGATCCGCCGAGGATCGAAGGCTGTGACCCCGCTGCCCGAGGCATCGGTGAACCGAGGCGCGTCCGTCATACGGACCGGCGGCCCGAACCTGCCACGCCCCAGGCTCGGCCAGTACCGGACCGCCCCGTCGTACACCTCGACGACGTCGGTGAGCCCGTCACCGGTGACGTCGGCCAGGTGGACGTGCGGGTCGGTCAGGTCGGCCAGCGGTGGTGCTCCCTCGATCCGCCGGAAGCGGGCGAACCCGCCGCGACCGTCCCCGCGCGCCATGAGTGGGCGTTCCCCGGCCAGCAGCAGGTCGGGGATGTGGTCGCCGTCCATGTCGACCAGTCGCACCTGCGGGCCGTGGGTGCCGGTGTCCGGCATGGCGGTGCTGGTCCGCGCGGTGGGCTCGAAACCCGCCTGGTCGGAACCCGGTGGCGGGGTGGCGAGCGGCCACACAACCGTCCGGCTGCCCACGGTCATGGTCAGCTCCGGTCGTCCGTCTGCGTCGATGTCGCTGAGGTGGACGCCGGGTGCGCCGAGTTCGGCGCCCGCGGGCGCGAACCGCAGCGGCCGCCCGGCATCGAACCGGCCGTCACCCCGGTTGCGCCAGTACCGGGCGGTGCCGTCGAGTTGCAGGACCGAGGGCAGGCCGTCGCCGAACAGGTCGGCGAGTTCGAGCCCAGGGCCCAACGCCGTGGGTGGCAGCGTGGCGGGCAGGCGACGGAACCGGCGTGCGGTCGGGTTCCACGGGCGGTAGCCGAGAGTCAGCGGGGGCAGGAGCTGCGTCCCGCCGGTGGTGGCGTCCTGGCCGGTGATCTGGATGGCGGTCAGCAGAGAGACGCCGACGGCGCGTCCGGGTGCCGGTGTCTCGTCGGCGTAGCGCAGGTCGACCACGGTCGGCGGAGTGCCGCCGTCACCGACGGTCGAGACGCTGATCCGCCGGGCACGCAGCGTGGTGCGCAGATCGAAGCCGGGTCGGCGGTCGCTGAACGGGTCCGGGCGTGGTTTCGTCTCGTCGTTGTAGTGGACGGTCACGGTGACCGCGTAGGACGGCGCGTTCGGATCCCCGAAGTCGGCATAACGGATGGTGTCGAGGTAGCGCTGGGCGCCGCCGTCGCCGCGGTAGCGATAGCAGATGGTGTTGCCGAGCGGGTCGATGCTGGTCGTGAGCAGCCAGCTGAACACTCCCCCGCGCGGGTCTCGGACAGCGGCCGGGTCCGTCCAGTCCGCGGCCGCCCCGGCGGGACGGGCCGTCCCGTACCGGTTGCGAAGCCCGCTGCGGGTCCAGACGTCCCAGTAGTCGTCAAACGGGCCGACGACGTGTACGACCCGGGCGAAGCCGGACTCGGTGCGGGGCCGGTAGCGGGTGGCGACCGCTTTTGCCGGGAGGTCGGCCGCAATCGCGTCGCCCGTGGGCACGGGGACCAGTTCCTCGGCGCCCGAGAGAACGAAGACGTCGGTGCGGTCGTCGTAGTCGGGTACGCCGCGTTCGGTGCGGCGGCTGATTCTCGGCACGGGCAGTGACCAGCCGAGGCCGTAGGGCCCGTTGCCGACGCCGGAGGAGTAGCTCAGGGCGAGCGCGGGCGCCCCTCGCACCGGTGGCAGCGGGATCGGCACGGTGAGATTGCCCGTCCCGGTGTGCAGGTCGGGGGTGAAGGTCTCACCGATGCCGGTGAGGGCGCCGCCCCCCTTGGGGACGCTGATCTCGGCCATGCCGGTCACCGTGGCCAGGCCGGGCCGGCACCGGACCAGCCGATCGAGAACAGCACGTCGGTCACGGCCCCTGTGTCCAGGAGCGTGCCAGCGGCACAGTCGAGCGTCAGCGTCCAGTCACCGACCGGGGAGCCGGTTATCGCCGTCCACGCACTGCCGTTCCCCCGCCGGGTACTCACGATGCCGTCGATGGTCTGCGCGTGGCCGCCCCGCGTTTCGTGCCGGAGGCCGAGCGTCACCGTCGGGATGGGGCGGTCGCCGTCGGGTAGCAGGCAGACGACTACCTGTTCGACTCGGAGGTCGTCGATCGCGGACGGGAAGGCCGACGCGTCCACTGAGAGAGTCACCTCGCGGTCCGCGGTCGGGTCGGCCGGGTTCGACAACTCGTAGAACTCGTTGGGGAACTCGCCGCTCAGGCTGAACACGCGGTCGCCGCCAGTGCGCCCGGCGTCGGCGAACCGGCGGAGCACCTGCTCGCGGTAGTCGTAGTCCTCGGTCGCCGTGTACTCGACGGTGATGACGACGTCGGCGAGTGACCGGAAATCGAACGGGTTCGCCGGGCGCGGCAGGTCGAGCGTCCAGTGCGTGTCGACGCCTGAACCCTCGAACGGCAGCAGCAGTTCCTGCTGGGCGTCGAGGTCGAAGACTCCCGTGGCTGACACCGGGGAGGTCAGGGCCACGCTCTCCGGCAGCCGTACCAGCGTTGTGGTCGGGAAGCCGGCCGAAGGCAGGACAACACGGGAGATACCGCTGCTGGTCAGGGTCGCGCGGACGCCGGTCGTCGGCGGGATGAGCCCGACGACGGAGACGCGGATCCGCCGCACGAGCCGCAGCAGGTGCCCGGGGAAGGATTCGTCGAACCATGACATGGGGGTGGCGAAGGACAGCCGACCGGTTTGCCGGAAGTCGGCGAAGTCGCGCGGCATCCGGTCGGCCAGCGAGAATGACTGTGCCAGATTCAGCCGCCGCTTGTCCGTCTCGAAGGCGTACTGGTCGAGCCTGGCGACGTCCTGCAACAACCGTTCGGCGCCGGTCAGCCCATGCCGGTCGGGGGTCGTCGTGGCCGACGCCGACGCCGCGGCGCTGGGGGCCGGCAGACCCTGCCAGTAGTCGCCCTGCACGATCGACGGGACGACGTCTTGCCGCTCGAAGGCCAGCTGCTGCTGGGCGAGAGCGGCGGTGGTGGTGGCCAGTTGCAGGAAGTACCGGTAGACCCCGCCGAGGATGCCTGCCATCCAGGCGTAGAGCTCGGCGTTGGTGAACTGCCGGTCCAGGAACGTCACTGTCGCGTTGGCCTGGGTCAGCTGGAGTTCGGCGACGGTCTTCTCCTGGGCGACGACACTCTGGTGATCCTTGGCGGACTGCCAGGCGTGCTCGGCCGCGCGGGAGTCCTTCTCCGCCAACCCCTTCTGCAGCTTCCACTCGTCGACCTGGCGCTCGTGGCTGGCCATGAAGGAGTTCGCCGACAACCGGGCCTCTGCGCCGTTCAGGAAACCGGTCGCAACGCCCTTGGCGATCTGCGCGACGGAGATCCCGGCCGCGATCCCGATCTTGGCTCCGCCGCTGAAGACGACGTCGAGGAGGCTACCGGTTGTCGATGCGGCCTGGGCCACCCCGATGGCGGCATCGATCCCCGTGACGACGTTCTTCAGGTCGCGGATCTCAGTGTAGTTCTGCAGGACTTCCCGCTCGTGGCCGTTGAGGCCGGCCGAGATCCGGGCCGTGTAGGTCTCGCCCAGGAAATCTGCACGGGCCTTCTGGTCCTCGGCCGCCCGGACGCCGTCGTCGGCCTCGGTCACCCGCAGGCCCTGCAGTTTCGCGTTCTGCTCGGCGACCTCGACTCCCTTCCGGGCGTCGAAGCGGCGGAACTCTGCCGCGTCGTACTTCTCCAGTGCGAAGAGGTACTCCTGCTCGACCTGTTGGGCCAGGCTCACCAGCTGTCGCGCCCGGTCCTGCAGCACCCGGTACCGATAGGGGGTGGGGCGCAGGGCGACCGCCGTCGACGCCACGGCCCCTGGGCCCGCAGCCAGGGTGGTCGCGCTGTCCGGTGCGGTGGACACTCGCGGGACACCTGCAAGGTCGCAGCCCTGCCGGAGCTTGGCCAGCCGGGTGGCGACGGTGGTGCGCTGTGCAGCCAGCGCCGGGTTCAGGAAGGCCACTTCGGCGGCGCCCGGTGGCGTGCCGAGGAAGTCCAGATCGCGGCTGTCCAGCACGGCGCCTGCGGTCTCGTACAGTGCCCGCGCGGTTGCCACTGTGGTGTCCAGGCCGCGGGCGAACTCACTGTCGCCGTAGTCCATCAGGCACTGGGCGATCGCGGCGAGAGTGAAGCGTGTGTAGGGGTTGGGCCGGCTACCAGCGACGGTGTGCGGGTTGAGCCGCGAGGCCCAGTCGCCAATGGGAGACAGGTCGACCGCCCGGTTGGTCTCGGCGGCAAGCACCGGGTACACCGCGCGGCTCCCCGCTGGGAGGTTCAGCGACCACACGGTCTGGTACCAGTCCAGCGCGGCGGCGTACTGCCCCGACCGGGCGAGCGCCTGCGCCATCAGCATGGGGGCTGACCAAAAGACCTCGCGCAACGCCGTCGCCGCTGGGTCGGTGCGTGGCGCGCTCACGGGCGCGAACAGCGCTGCGGCTAGCATCTGCACCCTCTCGATGTCGGAGCTCGAGCGTTGCTCCGTGAGCCAGAAGGAGACCTGCCCGATCTCGGTAGTGCTCAGTACGAACGGGAAGATCCGGACGTCGCACAGCAATCCCTGATAGGCACCGTAGGAGATCCGTTGCCCGCCGCCGAGGTCGCCGGAGCGGGTGTTGCCCAGCTGGTCGGGCACCGCGTAGACCGTGGCCTTGGAGCTCGGGTTCTCGGCAGAGGCGACGAGTACCCCATCGACGTACAGGCGTGGCCGGCGGCCCTCGTACACGACCGTCACGTGGGTCCAGCCCGTCATGGGGGCGGCGTACACGAGGACAGCGGGCAGATGACCGTCGCCGTGCTCGTAGACGGACACCCCGTTGGTGCCCACCGATACCCCGGCGCCGGCCGCAGTGGGGTCCGCGAAACGGCTGCCGGCCTGGGTGGGGCCGAGGGCGTAGCGCTGCCCGGCGGTGCCGCTGGCGCCGCTCGTGGCCTGGGAGTCAATCTTGTGAGGGGCGGTGGGCCATGCCCAGAACGACAACGTGAAGTCGTTGACGACCGGCGCGAGGACTCCGAACACGGGATCCGGTACGTTCACGACCGCGTCGCCGCCGTCGAAGGCGAGCGCCGACCCGAACAGGCCCGGCACGGAGACCGCGCCCATGACATCGAGGTCTTGGCCGCCGCCGGACGTATCACGAGCCTTGGCGCCGCCGTCCTCGTCGAGAGGCCAGCGCGTTCGCGGCGCGCGCAGACCGGCCTCGACGGACCCTCGCAGCGGCGCCAGGAAGAGGTTGGCACGCGAGCGCGCCTCGTCCACGCCGATCTGCTGGGCGCGCAGGTCGTTGACCAGGGCCGTGAACGCCGTGGTGGCCAGAGGTGCCAGGTCCGGGCTCAGGAGGTTCTCCGGATACAGCCACGTCAGCATCGCCGAAAGCCAGCCGTCCGGGTCGGAGTGCCATCTCCAGCTGGCGTCGAACCGGTTTTCGTCTTCGATCTGCCAGGAGCGCGCGGGGTGCCAGGCAGGCAGACGCGCGCCTCGGAGCGCCTCGAGCAGCCCGGTCACGACCTCACCGGCGGCGCGCAGTCTTGTCGTGGCGGGGCTGCCAGGGCCGACCAGGACATCGGTGCCCAGCCGAACGTCGAGCCATCGGGCCACCTCGGCGGTCGCCGTCCGGCCCTCGATGCTCACCAGAAGGCTGTCGCGCAGCAGCGGCAGCGCCGCCGCCTGGGCGGAGGAGATCGCCACGCCCAACTCCTCCCGACATGCCTTGAGTTCGGCAGCGCGGGACCGGAGCCGACGCAGCCAGGCGCCGCGTGCCGCGAGGTCGGTGTGCCAGGGGATCGGGGTGGGCGCGGGCCCGTCGTCGGTGAAGAACGCCGGGGTAAGGCTCACGCCTGTCTCCTCGGTGCGCCAGCGGTCCCGGAGGCCGAGTGTGGTCACGCGGGTGAGCAGCGCCTCGACGTCGAACCACTCGTCGGCTTGCACCGTGCCGAGGGCGGCCAGCCCCGCGACCGTGCGCAGCATCGTGAACGCGGGCTCGCTGAGATTGGCTGCCGCCAGCGCCGGGCCGATGTCCATGCCCTGGTCCCGGCGAGTAGCCAGGTCGTCGAGGTCGACGCCGGGCAGGGCGCGGCCGAGCAGGGCGGCCAGGGCGGCCGGCTGCGTCGGCTGCGCGGTGCGCACGGCGTGCAGGTCCGCGGCGATGACCCCGATCTCTGCGGTCCGGTCGGCAAGCAGGCTGCCGGCCAGGCCGGTGCGCCCGGCCGGGGTCAGGTCGTCGGGGGTGATGACGTCCGGGTCGACCAGTGTCTGGAAGCCGGCCGCCGCCGGGTCCAGCGCTGTGTCCTCCTCGCTCCAGCGCTGCGTCATGGTGGCCTCCCGCCAGCTGGAGAGCTGCGACGGAGGAAGCAGACGGGCTGGTGGGAGAGTGGGCTCGGTCGACGGCAGGCCGAAGAGCCGCTCCAGGTCGTTCTCGGTCCGCGCGCCCGCAGCCAGGGCCAGGTCGTCGAGTGCGGTGGGCGCGACCGCGAGGCGGACTCCCAGCCGGGCGGCGACCTCGTCGCGGCGGCCGGGCTCGGCGCCGCGGGCGAGGCGCAGCTCCGCCGAGGACAGGCCAAAGGCCCGCAGGAGGCTCTCGTAGACGGCGTCGCCGTAGGCAGCCAGCCCTTCGGCCACGGTGTCGGCGGCCGGCCAGGTGACCTCGGCGAGCGCCGGGACGAGCGAGTCCGGCACCGCTTCGGTGAGCACCTCCAGGGCAGCGATCGAGCCGGCAAATCCATCGAAGAACGGGTCTTTGCCGATCCGCAGCGGACCGGCGTTGCCCACGCTCGGCGCGCTCAATGCGGCCGTGCTGTCCAACTGCCCGTCGAGGTAGACGTCGAGTCGGTTCCCGGCCTTGGTGACGACGACGTGCGTCCACGCCCCGACCGTGAGCGGCGAGGTGCCGTCGATGCCCTCGTTCCCGTTCGCCGTCGTGCTGACCCGCACGTGCAGCCCGTTGTCGCCCGGGCGCAGCCAGATCGCGAAAGTGCGCTCGGCGTCCACCGCGCCCCGGTGCATGACGGCCCGCCAAGCGCCGCTGCCGTCGGCTGCGACGTTGATCCAGAATGCCACCGTGAAGTCGGTACCGTCATCACCGATGGATGGGCCGGCGTTGGCGGGGGCGACGGCACCGGAGTCCGCGCCCAGGACAAGGGCGCGGCGCCCGCCCGGCCCCGCCCCGAGGACAGCGCCGGCGGCGAGGGTCAGGTCCAGGCCGTGACCGGAGAGATCGAGAACGGTGCCAGCGCCCACCGGCGCGGCGAAGTCCCAGCGGCCCGCGACCAGATGGGGGGTGAGCGCGAGGTAGCGGCGCAGGGTCTCCACGGCCAACTGAAGTCGGCTCACCGGCAGGCTGCCTGCCGCGGCGACGCCGGACAGCGGCTGGGTGAGATCACCCAGTCCCAGGTAGGTCACCCGCTCCAGATCGGTGACCGTGACGCGCGGCGGAGCAGGCGCGTCGCTCCGCAGCAGCACTTGGGTGCGGGCGAGGTCCAGCAGTGCGCTGAGGTAGGCCCGGTCGTCGAGGCGTTCCTCCAGGGTGGCCGGCCTGTAGTCCGAGCGCAGCGTGATCGGGACGGCCACCACCGTGGTGCCCGAGGTGTCCCCGGCGGCCCGCGGAGCCGCGTCGACCGCGGTGAAGGTGAGCACATGCCCCCCGTAGCCGCTGACCCGCACGATGCCCGAGAAGGGACCATCGGCGGTGAGCAGGGTGGTCGGGGCGCCGCCGTCGACCGAGCAGGCCACCTTCTGGACGTGACTCTGGCTGTCGCTGGCGGACAGGGCCACGGGCACGTCGTAGGCAGGTGCGCCACCGGGTACTGCGGTGATCACGTATGACTGGTCGGGGGCAGGGAGTCGCACGTCGAGGCGTGGCGGGGCAGCATCGACGGTATCGAGGGAGAGGCTTGAAGCCTGTGCCAGTGCGGGGTCGACCTCGAGACCGGAGGGGCCGATCGCGGTCGCCGACAGCGTGAGCGTGAAGCGCCCCAGCGGGGTGGCCGGCAGCCGCACGCTCGAGGAGAACACCCGGCCATCGGGGGACGGCGTCGTTCCACCCGACGCCGACCAGCCGCCCGGTCCGCCGACCGTCCAGGTCACCCGGCGCTGGCCGAAGCCCGGGGTGGTGGTGGCCTGCAGCGCGATGTCCGTGCCGCCTTCGCCCACCCTGACCACACCCGCTGCGGGCTGGGTGACAGCGACGTCGACGGTCGGCGAGTCGAGCGTCACCGCGACGTTCTGGGTGATCGTGCTCCTGACCACCCCCGACGGGACGTCCTTGATGCTCGCGATGACAGGGACGGAGCCGCCCCGGTAGAAGCGGACCGTCACGGACCAACGGAGATCGCCGACCGTGGCCGGGAAGGCCAGCCCGCCAACCGTAACCTCGACCGTGAACGGCCCCTCGAAGTCGACGCTTCGCCAAGTGCCCCCAACCGTCACCGGGACGCCGGGTTGTGTGCCGTGAACGGCGCCGATCGCGCCCATCGTGATGGTGAGGACCGGGAACGGGTCCCGGCCCTTCCCGCCGCCGGTCAGCGGCCTGGCACCCCCGGCCAGGGCTTGCGGCCGTAATTCCGGGCTCACGCGTCACCTCCCTGGCAGGGCTGAAGGAGGGCGGGCGGAGCTGCCGCAGGGGCGACAGACAAACGGTGGTCGTGGTCAAGCACGGCGTCTGAGAGCCGGCGGGCCCCATGGACGGCGCCCTGTGTCGCAGATACGACGGTGCACACCAAATTCGCGGCCCGTTGGGCGGTGACGAGCTGCAGTGTGGCCCCAATCGGAGTCTCCCCGCAGTCCGGTCCCGGTAACGCCTCGTACCGACTGATCGAACGGTAGTTCACTGCGTTGCTCCCCCCTCCGGCATCGCGCGACGTCCGTGTGGGGAAGTCTCCCGCCCTGCCTGTTTCGGCCGCAACGCGTCGAATGACGTAGTCGGGAGCACTCACTCAAACGCACTCCCCTGCGGGCAGAGCGCACAAGTGCCGCTGCAGGACGCGGAATTGGGTGCGCGTTGCCGTTATGACGTCCGTGTCGACGCATGCCCGAGACGGTGGCTCGCCGCACTCTGTCGGCAAGCACCTGGCCGCGTCCGTGTCCGGGGCGATGTTCGCGACCACCACATCAACGCCCCCTCAAGGCCTACCGAACGCGCGCAAGCATCGGCACCGCGCATGCGCCGTTGCGTCGGGGAGGACTGGTTCTCTTTCCCGTCCCTGCTGGCGCTGAACTCTTCCGCAGACGCGTTGCTCCGCGCCGGAGTCAAGGCCAGTCTTGACGGCAGCGGAGCACCGAGCAACAGGGCTCACCATCTCCCGCAGGACAACGTAGGGAGCTCTTTCAGCGCTGCCGCTCCAGAGTGAGGACGGCCGCGGCGATTGACGACATTCGACTCGGGCTGCACCGGGACCTGCGGAAGATCCGCCACGACTTCAGTCGCGCGACGCCGCGTTCGACCGGCGCCCGTGCTGTCGACAGTGCTCGGTTGACGGTTTGCTGGGTCGGCGGGAGGTCACGGCCCGGTGGGCGTCTGAGGGGTGTCGTCATCCAGGGGCCGGCTCCCATGTAGGCGCGGTCGGCGAGGATGGGAATGCCCTGGCGTTCGCGGATCCGGATGATCCGGTGGGCGCGGGCCGCGGTGAGGTCGTGCGCACGGCCGGGCAGCGTCGGCGAGATCCACAGCAGCCGTCCGACGGGGTCGGTCACCACCTGCACGTTCACCCCGTGTCGGCGGTGCTTGTGGGAGAAGTCGGCTCGGCTGTCGCCGACGGGGTCGCACTCTGCCAGGGTGCCGTCGAGCAGGACGTAATCCGGGTCCGTCTCGCGCAGGGCACGCGGCATCATCGGCAGTACCGGCTGTGAGCGGTCCAGCGCCCGAGTCTGGCTCTTCTCATCAACGGACCTACGGTCGGCCAAAGTCTGAACTCGAGTGTCTGCTCCGCGCCCGGTCCCAACGGCATGCCGGACCGGCTCGTCGCGAACTCCTCTATGGGCTGTGGGCTCGCACGCAGGACAGCTCAAAGCCCGGCCCGGGTGCCTGCGTCCGCCATCAGTCCATGACCAGTCCGCCGGCACCCGCCCCTCACCTCCGCCGCGCCCGATCCGAAGGACGCCTTTTTGCCCATCAGGTTTTTTTGGGGGTGGATCGGATCCAGTGTCAGCGGTGGGCCAGGACCGCGATGTCCGAGCCGAAGCCGACCACCAGCCGCCCGTCCGGTGCCACTGCCAGGCCCCTGATGCGGGCGGGAAAGGGGTACGACCCGGTTGGCCGCCCCGTGGTCGCGTCCCACACCTGTACCGTTCCGTCGTCGTCTCCGACGGCGACAACGAGGCGGCCGTCGAGTATCCCCGCCGCCCCTGCCCGAACCCGGCTGATGTGCCCGGTCAAAGGCGGCCCCAGCCGTTCGCCCGTGGCCATGTCCCACAGGTGAACCGCTTCCGCTCCGAGCCCGGTAAGGATCACGTTGCGGCCTTCGAACATTTCCAGGGCCAGGGCACCGTCGTGCTGCGGCTGCACTCCGATCCATTCGCTCCCGGCCAGGTCCCATACACGTCCGCCCGAGGTCACGCCTACGAAACGGCCCTCCAGTGCCGCGAAAAACGAGATGTACGGGCTGGTGTACTGCGACGTCGACCGTCCGTGCAGCTGTTCCCGGGTGGTCAGGTCCCAGATCCGCACAGTTTTGTGCATGTCGCGCGTGATGAGGGTGGGCCGTCCCTCCACCATACCTACCGTCAGCAGGTCCACGGCGGCGGTGTGGTCGGTCAGGGGCTCACCGAGCTGTCCCCCACCCTCGAGGTCCCAGATCCGCACCGTCCCGTCCCAGCCCCCCGTGACGATGACGGGACGGCCGTCCACGACGGCCGTGGTGACCTCTCGCACGGGGCCCGCGTGACCAGTCAGCCAGCTGCCCGTCTCCCTTTCACCGTCGAGGTCCCAGATCCGAACCGACCTGTCGTCGCCACCGGTGACGGCGAGGTGACGCCCGTTCACCACGGCCGTCGCCGCTCCCCGCACGGTCCCTGCGTGCCCGACCAGCGGCAGGCGCAGATGCCTGAGGGTGGACAGATCCCACACCTCGACCGGCCCATGGCCGGCGTATGCGACAAGGGCCGCGGGGCGGCCGTGGAGCACCCTCAAGGCCGCCGTCTCCACGAATCCGACGGGAACCGGCTCACCGACCTGCTCACCGGTGGCCAGGTTCCAGAGGCGCATCTCGTAGGCGTTGGCGCTGATGGCCATCGGGCACTTGGACGTCGGGTCCGTTACCAGGAGATGCGGCATGGCCTGGAGGCGCAAGGTGGCGCAGAGCCTCACCTCCCCATCGCCGTCACTGCCGGCGGTCATCGGCCGGTCGGACAACGGGTGTGTGACCACGTGAGGTTCCTCGGCACGGTCGCTCAGGGTGTCGAACTCCCGTCCCGTGATCAGGTCCCACGCTCGGACAGTTCCGTCGGAGTGGCTGGTGACAGCGGCGGGGCGGCCGTCCAGCACCGCCGTCGCCAAAGCGCACACGGTGCCGGTGTGAATAGTCAGGGGATCACCACGCTGGGCGCGGGCGGTGAGATCCCACACCCGCACCACGCCGTCCGTGCTGCCACCGACCACGACGGGCCGGCCCTCGACCAGTCCGGTGGCGAGCGAGTTGACGCAGGCCTCGTCGCCGGCGGGGAACCCGTCGACCAGATCCCCCTTGGTGAGGTCCCACAGCCGTACGACCCCGTCGCAGCTGCCAGTCGCAGCAACCGGACGGCCGTCGAGTACCGCCGTCGCCAGTGCCCGCACGGCGCCGGGGTGACCCGTCACGGCCTTGCCGAACCGCCTGCCCGTGGCCAGATCCCACCCGTGCAGTGTGCCGTCCTCACAGCCGACGAAAGCCAGTCCACGGCCGTCCACGTCCACGGTCGCCACCACACGCACCTCGGCCGACGCCGGCAGCGCGTACAGCAGCCGGGCGTCCAGGTCGGTGCCGGTCGCCCACCGCACCACCCACGGGGTGTCGGCTTCCTGACCAACCCCCACTTCACGGATTTCTGCTGCCAGTTGCCGCTGCGCGTAGCGGAGGGCGTCCAGCGCCAGCAACTGCCGCCGCACTCCCGCCGCTGCCCGCCGGTGCACATGCGCCGACGTCTCGTACACCGCCACCAACAGACCGGAGCCGTCCAGCAACTCCCTGACCCGGTCCGGGTCGTCCTTCACCAGGACCTCGGGCCGTATCCCCCAGGCGTCGGCCCGGCCCGCACCGCTCTCACACGCATCATCAGCCACAAAGGGCACCGTAATGACCGTGGTCGCCCCCCGGGCCACCCCTACAGCCGAGGCGGGCCGGGCGCGGCGGGGGGCCGGAGAGAGCAAGACGGGTGTGGGTCCCGTCATCAGACGAAAGGCCTTGGCTGGTGATCCGGGGTTTCCCAAATGCCTGCTGACGCCAGCCCGACCCATGTCCGTAGAGCAGCACTACGGCGACGGCCTCGATTGATCGCAGCGGGCTGATCAGCGAGGGCCTGCCCAGAAGTGTCGGACGAAGTGGCGGCCGCTGCGCCACGGCAGGCCGGGGCCTCGGACGCCGTCTTCATGCCACCAATGGAGGACGGTGTAGACGACACACAGCAGACCGAGGACGAAACCGGCTGTACTGCCGATGAGCGCGCCGCCCCCATCGGGTCCGGCACTGACTATCCCGACGACGCAGGCGGCGGTGAGCGCGAGGCTCAGGAGGACTCCGAGCAGCCAGCCGAGGCGCCAGATCTTGGTGGAGCCGATGCTCATGACGGTGATTTCGACCGGGTCACCGCAGGTGGCGCAGGCCAGGGTGGTCTCGAGGGCGCCACTGCTGGGTCGTTCGATACCGATGGGATGTGGTTGAGAGACCCGGATTCGAGAGGATCCGTAAGGCGAATCCGACGTCAGATGTTCGTACGGTGTAGACGGCACTGGCCCCAGTTGGCGTGACATCAATCCCCCCTTTGATCAGGCCACTTGGATACCATTGATTCCACGGCACTTCCAGTGATCCAACGCATCCTCAGGCACTGAGAGGGCGGAATGGGAGTGCATAGGAGTTCTCACGTCACCTGAACGTGTGGCGGTGCGGCATCCCGGCCGGCCGGCGGCCATGGGCGTACTGGGCTGGTCGCTGTGAGCGAGCGCAAGCCCTACAAGACCGACGTGAGCGACGAGCAGTGGGCGCTGATGGAGCCTTTGATCGCCGCATGGAAGGCCGCGCATCCCTCGGTCAGCGGCCATCAGGGTCGGTACGAGACACGGGAGATCGTCAGCGCGCTGCTCCACCAGGGCCGCACCGGCTGCCAGCGGGACCTGCTCCCGCACGACTTCCCGCCGCCCGGCGCGGTGAAGGACTACTTCTACACCTGGCTTGACGACGGCATCGATCAGACAATTCACGACCTGCTGCGCTGGCAGGTGCGGGAAATGGCGCGGCGGAAGGCTGACCCAAGCCTGGTGGTGCTTGATACCCAGAGCGTGCACGCGGCGGCCGGAGTGCCCGCGCGGTCGACGGGGCGTGATGCGGCGAAAAGAGTACCGGGCCGCAAGCGCGGCCTGGCCGTTGACGTTCTGGGGCTGGTGATCGCGGTGGTCGTGGCGGTCGCGTCGGCGCACGAGAACGCCGTCGGGATCGCGCTGCTGGACAAGGTCGCCGCCGACACCGACACCGTTCAGAAGGCCCTGGTCGACCAGGGCTTCAAGAACGCCGTCGTCGCGCACGGGGAGAAGGTGGGCATCGAGGTGGAGGTAGTGGAGCGCAATCCCGCGCGGACCGGGTTCGTTCCCCAGGCCAAGCGGTGGGTCGTGGAACGCGCCTATGGGATCTTGATGTTGCACCGCAGGCTGGTGCGGGACTACGAGCATCCGCCCCGCAGTTCGGAGTCTCGGGTGTACAGGGCCATGACCGCAGTGATACTACGCCGGTTGGCCTCGGCGACCCTGCCCGCCTGGCGCACCGCATGACCGACGGGGAACGGACGCTCGGCGCGGTGCTGGCACGGCTGGAGGAGCGAGAACGCGAGATCACCGCGCAGGCCGAGACCACGCGGGAACAGATCACGCAGCTGACCGCCCAGCTCGACGAACTCCGCCGGGCCGCTGAAGAAGTCCGGATCACCCGCAAGACACTGCTGGAGCTGCCCGACCCGCAACCGCCCGCGCCGCCGGCTCCGAAACTACCGGACCATCCGGCCTACCAGCAGATCATGGCGGTGTTCACCGCCGCCGACCACCCGCTGCGGGCCCCGCAGCTGTGCGAGGCAATGGTCCTGGAGATCGCGCCCAACAACATCAACAACGTCCGACTCAAGCTCAAGCGGCTGGTGGTCAAGAATCGTTGACCATTGCTCGCATGCCTACCGATGATCTTCCTGAGACGCTTCACGTCACCACTGACGAACAGCTGCGCGCCGTTTCCAATCTCACGCGTCACCGGATCATGGCCGTGCTCCGCTTCGAGCCGGCGACGATTACGCAGATCGCCGAGCGGGTTGGCCTCGCGAAGGGGAGTTCCAGTTATCACGTGCGGCTGCTGGAGCGGGCCGGCCTGGTGAAGGTGGTACGAACGCGGAAGGTCCGGGGAGTTACCGAGCGGTACTACGCGATGGCCGCACGGGCGATCGTGCTGCCGGATCCGGGCGAGGGAGGGCCGGATGTGCTGATGCGGCACGCGGTGGCGGACCTGGAGGCAGCGCCCGCGGATGGCGAGCGGCACGTGCGGATGGCGCATCTGCGGCTCACCGATGAGCAGTTCGCGGAGCTGGGGGCGCGGCTGCAGGCACTTGCGGACGAGTACCAGGAGCTGTCCGATCCCTCGCTACCGGACGCGTCACTCGTCTTCGCACTGTTCCACCCGGCACCGCGTGAGCAGGCCGAAGGGGGCGCCAAGTGACCTCAGACATCCGGAGGTTGCCGACCGGGTTCGGACGGCTGTGGACCGCGCAGACGATCTCCTCACTCGGTGACGGGGTAACGCATGCCGCGCTGCCGCTGCTCGCGTTGACGTTGACGCGGGATCCGATGGCGCTCGCCGTCGTCACGGCCGCGGGGACGCTGCCGTGGCTGCTCTTCGGGGTGCTCGGCGGTGCGCTGGTGGACCGTTGGGACCGCCGGCGCACGATGTGGGTCGCGGACACAGCACGTGCGGTGCTGCTCGGGATACCCGCGGCGGCGGCCATGGTCGACGTGCTGAGCATTCCGCTGCTCGCGGCCGTCGCTTTCCTGCTCGGCCTCGGCGGACTCTTCTTCGATACGGCCGCCACGGCCTATCTGCCGGATCTGCTCCGCCGCGACCCCGCACTCCTGGAGCGCGCCAACTCCCGCCTGCGCGGAGCCCAGACCGCCATGTCCGGCTTCGCGGGGCCGCCTGCGGGCAGTGCGCTGCTCGCGCTCGGGCGGGCGGTTCCGCTGCTCACCGACGCGGTGTCTTTCATGCTCTCCGCACTGCTCGTACGTACGCTGCCCGCCATGCCCCGGCCCATGCCGGAGGTCCACGAGTCGCTGCTCCGGCAAGCGCGGGCCGGGGCCTCGTACGTCTTCCGGGACCGGGTGCTGCTCGGCCTCGCACTCCGCCCAGCGGTCGGGAACGTCGCCTTCCTCGCCGTGGAGACCGTCCTCGCCCTCTTCGCGCACGACCGCCTCGGTATCGACACCTACGGCTTCGGCCTGCTCCTCACAGCGGAGGCCACCGGTGGCCTGCTCGGTGCAGGCATCGCCTCCTACCTCGGCCGACGACTCGGCACCGGCACTGCACTGACCTGCACAGCCGCCGTCGAAGGGCTTGCCATCCTGGGCCTGGCCGCTGCCCCGAACCCGTACGTGGCCGGGCTGGCGCTCGCCGTCTGTGGGGCCGGCATGGGCGCCACGATGGTGCTCGGGCCTTCCCTCCGGCAGGCGATCGTCCCAGCCCGCCTCATGGGCCGGGTCGCCTCCACCTCCCGCATGCTGGCCATGTGCGCTGCCCCCACCGGGGCCTTCCTCGGCGGCTGGCTGGCCACCACCTACGACATCCGCACCCCGCTCTACGCCGCTGCCGGCCTCCTCCTGGCGATGACGGCCGTCACGGCATCCATGACCAGCAACCGCCGAGTCGAAGCGGCGCTGCGTGCCGCCGCCCCGGCTGGCGGTCCGGATCACCCGGCAGGCAAGGATCCCGCCCAGGTGAGCGCCCCCGATACGTTGTGACGCCTGCCCCGGGCAACGAAGCAGAACGACTGCAGCTCCTCGACGCCCATCAGCAGCGCGTCGGGGCACAGATCCAAGGGCCTGTCCGGGCCCGCCTCCCGCGCGGTGCCCGGCCGCACACTGAGTCCTGAGGAGCCGGCGCTGCACCGCCACATCGAGCAGCCGCTCGCCGCCAGCAGCCGGGAGGCCCCGTACGCGTCGGTCGGCGGACGGTCGGTGAGTAGAGGACGAGGCCCGGCCGGGGTGAGGCGGCTGGCCTCACCGACCCGGACGGAGTCGTGCTGCTCCTGGTCCTTGTGGGCCCGGTCCTCGTCGTGGGCCTGGGCCACGTGGTCCACCGCCGCCCTGCGCTCGCCGTTCGTTGACGGTTGTCCTGATGGGTGCCGACGCCATGGCCGCCGTCGTGCTCGGGGTCGTTCAGGCGCATCCAGCTTCGGGCTGGATCTGTGTGATCACGACGACTCGTTCGGCTCCATCGGGTCACTCGCCGCAGCCTCCGGCGTGTCCCGCTGCGCGCGATGACGGTGGGAGAGCGGCCCTAATCGGGGTCGAGCACGGCCTGGATGGCCGGGGCCAGCCCTCTTTCGATTTCGTCCGGTGTCAGGGTGGTCACTGCTGGGAGGCGCAGCAGATAGCGGGTGAGCCCGAGGCCGAGGAGTTGCGCGGAGACCAGGCCCGCGCGCTGTGCGGCGAATTCTGGGCCCAGGGCGGCGGCAAGCGTTGGGGCGACCTGCGCCGCGAAGATCTCGTGCATTCGCGCCGCGGCCTGTTCGTTGGTGACCGCCGAACGCATCAGAACGAGCAGCGCGTCGTCGGCAGGGTCGCCCTCCCAGCGTTCGAGGAAGTGCCGCACCAGGGCTTGGGCGAGCTTGTCCGCCGGGATGCCCGTGAGGTCCGGCAGGCGCAGGTCGATGGCGAGTGTCGCGTCGAAGAGCTGGGCCTTGTTTCCGAAGTAGCGCATGACCATCGACGGGTCGATGCCGGCGTCGGAGGCCACGGCTCGGATGGTGGTGCGCTCGTAGCCCTGGGCTGCGAATCGTTCTCGTGCGGCGCGCAGGATCGCGGCCTTGGTGCGATCCGAACGCTTATCGGTACTGGTGATCTTGGTGGTTTGCATCATGTCAACGACTATAGGCCAACGAGTGTTGACTTTCCAGTCCGAAGTCGCGCATCATGTCAACGAATGTTCGCCAACAAGCGTTGGCAAACAACCGTTGACTAGCGTCCTGGAGGAAATGCGACATGAACACCACCGCACTCCCTGACCGTACGGAGGTCGCCATCGTGGGCGCCGGCCCGAGCGGGCTCGCGCTCGCCGTCACGCTCGCTTCGGCCGGCATCGATTTCGTCGTCCTGGACCGGCTGGCCGAGGGTGCGAACACATCGCGTGCCGCCGTCGTCCATGCCCGCACCCTGGAGGTCCTGGACGAGCTGGGAGCCTCCGAGGAGCTGATCGCGCGAGGCGTTCAGGTCACCCGGTTCGCTGTGCGCGACGGCGCCCGTCGGCTGCTGACCGTGCCGTTCGACAGGCTGCCCACGCCCCACCCGTACACGCTGATGGTCCCTCAGTACGAGACCGAGAGCGTGCTGCTGGACCGGCTGCGCGCGCTCGGCGGCGATGTCCACCGCCCCTGCGAGGTCGCCTCCGTCGTCCAGGACGAGGACGGCGTGACGCTCACCATGACCACCGGCGAGACGCTGCGCGCCGCGTACGCCGTCGGCGCCGACGGCATGCACAGCACCGTGCGCGAGGCCGCGGGCATCGGCTTCACCGGCAACGCCTACGCCGAGTCCTTCGTGCTCGCCGACCTCCTGATGGACTGGTCCCCGGGCCCCGCCGAGGTCTCGCTCACCTTCGGCACCGCGGGCCTCACCGTGGTCGCCCCGCTCCCCGGCGGTCACTACCGGGTCGTCGCCACCGTGGACGACGCGCCCGCCACACCGGACCTCGCCTTCGTTCGGCAGCTGCTCGACGAGCGCGCCCCCGGCCAGGCCACGGTCACCGGCCTGGCCTGGTCGTCACGGTTCCGGGTGCACCACCGGGTCGCCGACCACTACCGGGCGGGGCGCCTGCTGCTGGCCGGCGACGCCGCCCATGTGCACAGCCCGGCCGGCGGCCAGGGGATGAACACCGGCATCCAGGACGGCCACGCCCTCGGCCGGGCGTTGGCGTCCGGACAGCTCGACGGCTACGAGGCGCAGCGCCGCCCCGTCGCCCAGCGGGTGGTCGCCTTCACCCACCGGATGACCCGCGTCGCCACCACGCGCAACCCGATGGCCCGCGGGGCACGCAACACCGTGCTTCCCCTGCTCGGCCACACGGCCCTGCCGAAGAAGCTCGCCACCGAGCTCGCCGAGCTCAACTACCGGTAGTGCAAGGAAAGCGAAGGAGAGGCCAGCAATGGCTACCGAGAACACAACTGACGGCGTACGTGACCGCAAGGACGGCGTGGGGGCCGGCGACGGCCTCGCGGCCAACCGGGCCCTTTGGGACGACCTCGCCGAATTCCACGGAACCGACCCCGAAGACCGCTCGTACGACGTGCGGGCATTCCTCGCCGGCGGGCAGACGCTGCGCGGGATAGAGCGGGAACTCGCGGGCGACGTGGCAGGCAAGGATCTCCTCCACCTGCAGTGCCACTTCGGTATGGACACCTTGAACTGGGCCCGCCTGGGCGCACGCGTCACCGGCGTGGACTTCTCCTCCAAGGCGATCACACGGGCACGGACCTTGGCGGAACAGGCCGGCCTGGCCGCGGAGTTCGTGGAAGCGGACACCCAGCGTCTCCCCGACGCTCTGGCGGGCAGGTTCGACCTGGTCGTCGCCACCTACGGGGTTCTGTCCTGGATCGGGGACCTCGGTGCCTGGATGGGCGGTGCGGTGACAGCGCTGCGGCCGGGCGGCCGACTGGTTCTGGTGGACCTTCACCCCGTCTTCCAGACGGTGCTCACGTTCGACCCCTTCGTGGCCGACTGGCCCTACGGTGGCGGCGCACCGCAGCACGACGCGATGACGAGCACGTACGCCCACGCCGATGCTCCCGTCGAGCCGAAGAAGTCCACCCAGTATCCGTATTCGGTCGGCGAGATTGTGACGGCGGCCGCTTCGGCGGGTCTGGTCGTGGAGCGCCTCGGCGAGCACACGGAAACCGAGACCGACGGGCGTCACATCCTGCCGCAAGGCCCGGACGGCCTGTACCGGTTCCCCTTCAGTGGCACCTACCTGCCCATCCTGTACTCGCTCAGCGCAGCTCTCCCGGCGCCAGTGGTCTGACGTCGCGCCCGTTCTGTGCAGACTTCCCGCTCTCGGCTCCTTCAGCGAGAGCCGCTGTCGCGGTCCGCAGTGGGACAGAGAAGGTTCGTGTCGTCGTTGTCGCCGCTGACAAAGGCAGGCGTGCTGCTTGCCCGGAGGTAGTTCGTCCTTGTGGTGGAGGGGTGCCGCAGTCGTGACGGTGCCCGAGGGTAAGCCGTCCAGGCATCACTTTTATCGTGCCTGGCCCTCGTGCGTTGTGTCAGATCAGGCTCTTCAGAGTTCCTCGACCGCGTCGACAAGGGGATCACCCTCGGTTCCCGAGCGTCGGACCATTTCGAGTTCCACGTCGGGCAGTTCGAGCAAACCGCGCGCCGGAGAAGAACCGCCCGGCGGACCTGATCAACATCGCTTTGGAGAAGGTGGTGGAGGCCGGGCCGGCCTCGGGCGTCCGGGAACAGGTGCGGGTACGTAGTCGTGGAGGCGGGCGTAGGAGGTGGGTTTCGCGGCCAGCCGCTCGGGCCCCATGGTGGCTCGGTCGACTTCCAGGAAGGCCCGCAGCATCGACCCGCCGTCCTCGCAGGTGCGGTAGTACAACACGGCGTCAGGAATGACGGCCTCACCGCTGCCGAGGGAATGGTGGACCTCCGCAATCCAGTCCAGCGGCCGGCACTCGTCATCACGACGGCGGGCATCCTGCAGGAAGGCCAGCCCGGTCTCGGTCACCGTCAGCGCATGCCCTGCCCGCAGCCGGGCCGTGGTGCGGTCCGCGACCAGCCTCGGCGGCCGCCGCCCCCGAAGCTCGGGCCACTCGGAGGCCAGGTACACGCCGTACTGCGTGGCGAACCACACCCGCGTGCGGCCGGCCTGCGGCAGCGTGACGCGGTCGACGAGCCCCTCGCCGCGCAGCTTGGCCAGGCGACGCCGCGTCTGCTCCATCCGCACCCCGGGCGCGATCACCAGCTGCATCTGCTCCGTCGTCGCCATCCGGTACTGCGCCAGCCGGTCTGCGCCGGTGGCATCCACGTTCAGCATCGCCACCGCTGTCCTTCGAGTCCGGTGCGGCGCCGGTCTTGTCCGGCGCCGCGCGTAAGGCAAGGCGTCCAAGTTGTCGTTCGCCACACAACGATCTTGGACACTCTCTTCTGGCTCCTGGACGTCAGCTGAGGTTGGGTTCCCGGGCGGGAAAGAAGTCGGCGCTTTGGACGTACTCCATGGCCTTGGTGAACTCCGGGTCGCCGAGGCGGCGTTCCATTTCCTGCGGGCCCAGGTCCTCCACACGGGTCTGGATCCAGTACAGGTTGCCCAGCGGATCGCGTACCCGGCCGACCCGGTCTCCGAAGAACAGGTGGGTGACCTCGGTGACCGAGATGCCGCCGGCCGCAACGGCGCGACGGTGCACGGCGTCGGCGTCCTCGACGTAAAGACGGAGGAAGCCGGGAGTCGGGGGCCACTCCGGCCGCGCGTCGAACATCATCACCACTGAATCGCCGATCCGTACCTCCGCATGCTCGATGGCACCGTCCTTGCCCGCAAGGCGTGCGAGCTCCTCCGCACCGAAGGCCCTCTTCATGTAGTCGATGAGCTGCACCGTGTCGCGCGAGATGATCCACGGCGTCACGGTGCTGTAGCCCTGGGGCACCGGCCTGACGGACATCTGACTGCCTCCTGGGGTGCGAGTGCCTCAACGCGGTGATGACGCTAGACGCCTTCTAGGTCACTCTCTGTCCTAGAAGCTCCCGATGGATCGGGATCGCGCGAGACGGGGCCAGGCAGACATAGGACTTGATCGTCTAGTCGGCGGAGGGTTCGAGTATCGGCTCGAAGGCGGAGTCTTCGTCGTCGGGAACGTGGGGGAGGAATCCGTCGCGTACGGTGCGGGCGGCGGTGGTGAGAAGGCGCTCCAGGACTACGCGGTCGGTGGCCGGGGGAAGCCGGAGTGCGGCGAGGAGGCGGTCGCGGACGGCGGGGTGGTCCGGGTGGTCGTCGAGGTAGTCGGAGTTAAGGGCTGGGGGGCGGAAGCCGGCCAGGGCGTCGTGCCAGGACGGCAGGACGACGGCCAGGGTCAGGGCCTCGGCGAGAGACTCGGCGATGAGGGAAGCCCGGCCCTCGGAGTCGGTGTAGAGGACGGGGCGCGGGCCGTCGGGGACGGCCGGGCCGCAGAGGTAGTGGGTGCCGCCCGCGTTGCAGCTGGCGATGGGCTGCACCGGGAGAGCGTTGGGCAGGGCGATCGATTCGATCGGGTCGGTATGGGCAAGGTCGAACTCGCCGTCGCAGGAGAGGTAGGCGGCGGCCTCGGGGTGCGCGGCGATCCTTTGGAGCAGTGCGTGGTCCGAGAGGGCGGCCGGGTTGAGGGCCGAGGCGACCGCAGGGGTGAGGGGGTGTCCGGTGAGGACGTGGCGGATGGCGTCGAGAGGGACGGGACGTTCGTAGTAGTCCTCGAACCATGCCTGGACGGCCTCGGGGGAGCGGTTCGTGAGGAGGTGGAAGAGGAAGCCGGAGCCGTCCGGGTCTTCGCTGCCTGCGGGGAAGGCGATGGCAGGGCCGGTGCGCCAGGCGGTGTCGCCGGTTGCTTGCCACAGACAGGCGGTGACCCGAGGGGCGTCGATGCCCTCGTCGTGGAAGGCGGGCTCGTCCAGGAGCGGGCGCAACGCCGCGGGCACGTCGTCGATGACACCGGCCCAGACTTGCTCGTCGTCCGTGCCGTACGGACTCATCTCCGACTCGTGGTCGAATCCGAGTATGAGCACGCCGGCCGGAGTGAAAAGGACGGCGAAGTCGTCTCCAGAGCCGTTCGCCATCAGGGCCGCCTCGACACCGGGGCTCCAGGTGGCGTCGAAGGTGTACTGGCAGAACCGCGGATCGTCGCTGATCGCCATGTCGAGGGCGGCCAGTGCACGCAGATGGGCCCGGAGTCGGGCGGGGTCGGGCAGGAGGACGGCGGTCTCGTACACAGTGCTCATGGCGCCATGGAAGCAGCCGCCACTGACAATCCGGGGCGGGCAGCGACCAGGCCACGGCCGGACACTCAGCGTGCTGATCCTCACCCCGCAGCAGCCGGCGGCCCCACACACGGTCCCCTGGTGCGTGGGGACGGCTGTCCCTGCGCATCTCCGACCCCGAGCAGTACGCCGTTGTACGCGGCCTGTCGCATTGGGGCGAGGTGGTCCTACTGGCGGAACCGTCACCCGAGCACCGTCTGCTGGCCAGCTACGCGGCCGTCTGCACCGCTCCCGCATCCGCGCACGGGACCTCATCGACTGCGGCACCAACCCCGACTGCCGGTGGTGCTCCCCACGACAGCAGTTCGCGCTCGGAGATCGACCGACTGACAACGTGACATCCTGCTGACGGAGCAGTTCTTTCAACAGGAAGCGACTCCTCCAACGCCGCCTCCCGAAGTTGCAGAGCAGCGGGGTTCGGAGGGGGAATCGGGAAGCATGAATCAGCGTTGTCCCAGCATGGGCCATGTATCCCAGCAGGGCCATGATGAGTCCGGCCCGTCCCCCTTCTCGACCGCCCGCGCCCGCCTCGCGGCCGACCGCGCGGACACCCTCGCTCGGGCGGCAGCACTGAGCCGCGACTTCGACGGGATTGTCGCGTCGAACGCCTTGGTCGCGGTAGACGACGAGCACGACCCCGAAGGGGGCACCACCGCCTTCGAGCGAGCTCACGTTGTCGCCCTGATGGCGCAGGCGCGCCAGCACCTGGAAGAACTGGACCGGGCACTGGAACGACTCGAACGGGGCGAGTACGGGCAGTGCGAAGTCTGCGGCGGAACGATTCCGCCCGAACGCCTGGAGGTCCGTCCGGCAGCGACCACCTGTGTCCACTGCGCGCGGCCCGACCCGCGCCGCGCTTGAGGCCAGCCAGTGAGCCCTTTCCAACCTGGCTGCGGCAGGGACCCGGCAAGGCTGTCTTGCTGCGCGGTTGACGGGCCTGCAGGTGACGGAATTTACGGCGTGCTGGGCGAGTCTGTGAGCTGCAGGCGTGGTGCTGGCGGCAGCGGCGTAGGCGCTCCCGTCTCTGGTGCGGCGCGGAACGCCTCGATCACGTAGGCGGCGAAGCGGCGGGAGGCCGTGGTCCGGACGGCACTCGGCGTGCCTTGGAGGCCCCGGTGGGCCATGAGCATGAGGATCAGGTCGTCGACGACGAAGCCGGGGCGCAGCTGGCCGGTCTCCTGGGCGCGGCGGGCCAGTTCTCCGACCGCGCGCAGAGTCTGCTCTTGGTCGGCGGCGAAGTCCATGGCCTCGGGGAAGGCCGTCATGAAGGCGTCGGCGAATCCCCGGCTGTGCGCGTGGAGTGCGCAGATCCGCTCGATCAGGCTCCGGAATCCGTGCCACGGGTCCGGGTCCGTAAGGGCGTCGCGGACGGCGGCGTGGCAGGCTCGCCGCTGCTCGGCGAAGGTCTCCGCGATCAGTGCCTGTTTGGTCGGGAAGTGCCGGTACAGCGTGGCGGGGCCGACGCCTGCGTGCCGGGCGACCTCGCGCATGGGCGCACTCAGGCCCTCTTCGCCGAACACCGCTCGGGCGGCGTCCAGGATGCGGGCCCGGTTGTCGCGGGCGTCGGAGCGCACGGTCTGAGGCAAACGGCTGGTCATGGTTTCTCACTTTAGCCAAACGGACGGGGGCGTCCGTTACGGTCCGATGGCGGTGCTGCCGCCCCGTCCCGGCACTTCGCCGGTCATGCCCCGGCCGTAGGGCCGGCTCGACGCCCGCGGCCGCAGCTGCGATCCGTCTTTCCACCGACCCGAGGAGCCGAGATGAAAGCCGTCGTGATCAGGACGTTCGGAGACCCCGATGGCCTGGAGATCGTCGATGTGCCCGTGCCCGTTCCTGCCCCGGGGCAGGTGCGGATCGCCACGGAGGCGATCGGGGTAGGCGGCGTGGACGCCGTGATCCGCCGGGGGACGCTTGCCGCCTACGGTTTCCGGGAGGGCCATATCCTCGGCAGCGAGGTCGCGGGAAAGGTCACCGCGGTGGGAGGGGGCGTGGACGCCTCGTGGATCGGGCGGCGGGTGTGGGCGTTCACCGGGCTGTCCGGTGGGTACGCCGAGCAGGCCGTCGCCTTGATCGAGGACGTCCTTCCGCTGCCCGACGGCCTGACCGGCGCTGACTCGGTGACCCTCGGCGGCTCCGGCGTGGTCGCCCACTTCGCCCTGGACCGGGCCCGTTTCACGTCCGGCGAGACGGTGCTCGTGCGCGGTGCTGCGGGCAGCATCGGGATTACGGCGGTCCAGCTCGCAGCCAGGGGCGGTGCGAGCGCGGTAGCGGTCACCACCTCGTCGGTGGAGCGTGGCGCCCGCCTGCGGGACCTGGGCGCGACCCATGTCCTTGACCGCTCCGGTGAGGGCGCCCCGGACGCACCGGCGGGCTTCGACGTGGTGATCGATGTCGTCGGGGGTCCCCAGCTTCCCCTTTTCCTGGACAAGTTGACCTCCAACGGGCGGTACGTGGCTGTCGGTGTGGTCGGTGGGCAGCCGCCGGCGGACTTCGGCATGCGGCTGATGGACGCCTTCCGCAGGTCGTTGTCGTTCGCCACTTTCAGCTCTGACACCGTGCCCGGCCCCGACCGGCAGGCCGTGCGGTCGTCCCACTTCGCCGATGCTGCGCACGGTGACCTGCGCACAGTCGTGCATGCAGTGTTGCCGCTGGACCAGGCGGTGCTGGCCCACCGTGAGATGGACGCGGGGAAGGTGTTCGGCAGGGTTGTGCTGGCGCCTTGAGCCGGACCGGGACGGTGTTCGCGGCCCCGGTCAACGAAATGGGACCCGTTCAGATCGTGGCTGACGCCGGCGGCGACGATGGTGATCGTCCCGCCGGGCACGTGCGTGGCGTGCCCGGTGACCGCTGTCTCGTCCGGCATCAGGGTGCGCCGCCGTGCGGGCGCCGGGTGATGATGCCCTGGATGGCCGTGAGCCACTTTTCGACTCAGCGTGATGTCACCCGAGGGAGGGCGAGGATGGCTTTGACCAGGTCGGTGATGCGCGTGGTGCTGCAGCGGAGCTTGCGCAGCAGCCGCCAGGTCTTCAGGGCTGTGATGGCCTGCTCGCCGAGGGCGCGGATCTTGGCGTGGGAGACGTTCACGGCCCGCTGGCCTGCGGAGAGCCTGTCCCAGCAGCCGTGGTAGGGGATGCAGACGGTACCGCCGGCTCCCTGGTAGCCCTTGTCGGCCCAGCAGCGCACACCGGCGTCGGTCAGGGCGGCGACGATGCCGTGCGTGCGGGCGGCTTTGACGTCGTGGACTGCGCCGGGCAACGCGCGCGAGGCCCACAGCAGCCGACCGAGGGGATCGGCGATGACCTGCACATTCATACCGTGCTTCTTGTGCTTGCCAGAGTGGAAGGGGCGGTCGGCAGCGATCCGATCGATCGGCAGCAGGGTGCCGTCTCCTGATCGGCAGGGGCGTTGGTGTTCAAGAGATAGCGGCCGGCACGCTGTTGTGTCGGCGTGCTGGGGCGGTGTCACCTGAACAGTGGCGGGAATTCACGGGAGAAACGAATCACCACCCCCGTAGGGCAGCCGGGCGTGACCTGCCATGGTCGGGGGGCCGGCGTCTTGGCCGCCGTCGTGTCGGGATCATCCAGGCCGCAGGGGCGGTGAGTGCCGGGCACAGAGGCGGCCCCTGGTGACGTGAGAGGCGCGGTGGTGACCTGCACGCGGAGACAGGCTCAAGACCGCCACGCTGCACCAGTGTCACCGCCCAACGAGCACAGCCCGGCAAACGACACGGCTGCGTCAGCGCACGCCGGTCGAGCGGGCCGTCCGCACTTGGCTACGTAGGTCAGAACCGAAAGCAGATGTTCATGGCTCTCGGGAACGATCCCAAGCGCAGAGACTCGGAAATGTTGATGAGAAGTAGCAATGCTTCGACAGCCTGTATGTCTGAAACGTCGGGAGGATCACTCTGCAAGGCGGCGCTTCCACCAGGGATTTGTGGGCGGTGAGAAGGGATCTGGCAGGGTCCGGGTCAAGAAGCGGTCGTCCAGGGGAACAACCGCTCCGAGAAGTTCACGGCGTGCCTTGCGAGTCATAGTCGAGGCCGCGTCCTGTAGCAGTGTTCGCGCGTGCATGTCCCGCCAGAGGGTGGTTCCCCGCCCGTGGTTGGGACCGTGGTCGGGCCATGGATGAAGCGCCAGAGCCCATGCCTGGAAGGCGTGGGCGACGTGACCGGGAGGCAATCGGTACTGAACTTCGAACTGTGCGATCTGCCGGTTCGCCGCACTGGATAGACCAGGGATGACCTGTCGACTTCTAGCGTTCCTGCGACGGGGTTGTGCGGTTCTGATCTCGCCCGGTGACCGGCGAGGCATGGGCACTTCCAGCTGGGAAGACGAGTGACCGTCCGACGGTAGGTGGCGTCGGTCCGAAGAGCAAGCGGTCATCTGGCTGCTTGCTGTTCGGCTCAGGCGCGGGTGGTAGCGAGGCGGTAGGAGTCTGTGCCGGTTTCGATGATGTTGCCGCCGAAGGTGAGGCGGTCGACGATGGCCGCGCAGAGGCGGGGGTCGGTGAAGGTCGTGGTCCAGCCGGAGAGGGATTCGTTGGAGGTGATGGCGACGCTGAGGACAGGCCGCCGCCTCGACGACAGTGAGGCATACGTCTTCACGGCCGGCCCCGCGGCGAGTGAGGCCATGCGGGATCGTTACAGGCACCGAGGGCGGCCAATGGGCGGCGGCCCCAGTCAGCAGGCATGATCTGCGCGGCATCGTCAGCCGGCGGCTGGTACGCAGGCGATGGCCTGTAGGTGTTCGAGGCAGCGGTGATGCGGCCCGCGATTGCTTCTGCCGACCCGCAGCGCCGACGTCGCGGTCTCCGGCCCCGGCCGCTCCGGGTCCGGAGACCGCGACGTCGGCGTTGGGGGTGAACAGGTCCTCCTGCCAGGTGGACGGCGGTTCACGGAGGTAACCGGCCAGGGCGGCCGCGATCGGCTGATAGTGCTCGAACAGTGACGCCCAGAGCCTGCGGGCCTCGGGGTCCGGTCGAAGTGCGGGGGCAGCTCATGGGCCTCACAGGCGTAGGCGCGTGCCTTCTCGCGGTGATCTCCAGTGGCTGGTGTCGATGCCGGCCTCCACAGCCGCCCCCAGGATCACGGTGTCGTGAGGAACCCCGCAGTGATTCACCCCTGCGCGGCCGCGGGCTGCTGCCGCTGGGCGGTCTGCCTGCCGCCTCGGCTGCGTGCACGAGGGCTCCCCGCCAGGCCGGTGGGGGGTACCGGCCTGGCGGGGAGGGCTTGCGGTCAGGCGAGGTTCTTGGTGAAGAACTCGTCCGGGGTGTCGAAGGGGATGAGGTCCTTGCGGTCGTACAGTTCGACATGGTCCGCGCCCCGGACGACCACGAGGTCGACGGTGTCAGGGGCCGCCCTGCGGACGTCCTCGGAGACATCAGCTCGCTGTCTGGGCCACTTCAAAATTGGCGCATGATCGGCAAGCAGCTCAACATCGCCGAGGCCCGACCACCGCCCGGCCCGGCGGATCCTCTTCGGCCAGCAGCGGCGAACTGCGCCAGCCTTACCGCAAGGGCATGGAGGACCAGCCCTTTTCCCGCCCCGCGCAGGCCGGCCGCCGACCGCTGTGCCAACCGTCGGCCGATGAGAACGCCAGCGAGGCGAAGCGGAGCGTTGCCCAGGGCAGAACAGTTCACGTTTCGTAGCGGCCATGGCGCGCGCGTGAGAGGGCGGCGGCGCCCTGGCAGGCGAGGGTGGCGGCATCGTCTGCGTACTGGGGGATGTCGTCGGGCCATTTCGAGGTCGGCTGGAGGATCAGCAGCGAGACGGCACCGTGCAGGCACGCGCAGATGGCCCGGGTCAGCGCCGTCACATCGCCGTGGAGCACACCGGCGTCGGCGCATCGCTGCACCGTTTCCCGCAGGAATCGGAAGCAGGCGTCGGCGACCTGCTCAGTGGCGGCTGTCGCGGGTCCGGTCGCGACCAGGCGGTAGCGCAGGGGATGGTCGAGCCCGAACCTGATGTAGGCGACACTGCGCTGGTGGAGTTCGGCGAACGGGTCGGTGGTCTGGGCGCTGATGCTCAGCATCCGTCGGCCGAGCTCGTCCCAGACCCCGAGGCACACGGTGTGCAGCAGTTCCAGTCGGTTGTCGAAGTGCAGATATACCGAGGGGGTGCTGACCCCGACAGCCTGTGCCACCGCACGGATGGTCACGCCGTCCTCGCCGGCGTCGTCGAGCAGCGTGCCGGCCGCTTCGACGAGCTCGTCCCTCAGCCGGCCGCCGTGGCCTCGCTTGGCGCGACTGCGTCGACGGCCTTCGGTTGTGCCGGCGCGGCCGTCGGCCGTGGTCTGGCCGGGTCCCTCAGTCATGGCGCCTGCGGAGGGCGACGAGTTGAGTGACGCGGACGCAGAGCCGGTCCTTGTCATCCCTGATGTCGATTTCCACGGCGACCGTCGACTTGCCGACGTGCAGCGGGCGGGAGGTCGCGAAGGCGCCTGTGCCTTGTACGGGCCGCAGGAAGTGGGTGGTGGATTCCATGGTCGCGGGGACGGTGTCGGCGGTCCCGTTCAGCGTGGCGCACACGGCGCCGGCTACATCGGCCAGCCCCATCAGTGCCCCGCCGTGCATCGCGGCGCCGACAGTGGACTGCTCGGGAGTGTAAGCGAGTTGCGCGGTGACAGCGTCGGCCTTGAGGGATCCGAAGCGTATCCCGAGCGTCCTGGCGAACGGCGCCAAGGTGTAGACGTCTTGCGCGGTGATGGTCATCGCGGCCCCTCAAGTTGTCGACGTTAAGTTAACGGTGACATGTTATGTGGACGTCACGGTGCGTGTCCACGCCTGTGGCGCGAGGCTGCAGGGCTGTGCGGTCTTCCGGTGCCGATCGGAGGCGTGCTGAGAGACGCAGAGCTGTCACTCGGATGAGACAACTTCAAGTGCCTGGAGAGCCGTCCCACTGCGGCTCAGCTGCCCACCCCGGCGGCAGGTCAGGGCTGTCCGCGGCCGCGGTCAGCCTCGGCTCGGGCAAGGACCATGTCATGCGGCGATTCCTTCCCACCGACACCCGGGAGCCCGGCGGCGAGTGTCCGGTCGCCCGGCAGCCGGCCCATAATTGGTCGAGGATGCCCAGGGCTGTGTCCGGTCGGCAGTGGACGCAGGCCGGCACCCGCTGGCGCAGTGCCTTCAGGGCTTGCTGCCGGGTTACCGGGCGGCACCTTCCGCTCTTGGCCGCGGCCCAGCACTCGCCGGTGTGCACGGCGTCGACGTTCGTGCGCTTCAGCCCGTAGGGGATCAGCCACTCAGGCGGAGGCGGCCGCCTCTCCTCGCTCCGGCGCCGCCGCTCGGCTTCGTGTCGTTCCTCCTCGGCTATCCACCGGTCGATGACCCGCAGAGTCGTCCACCTGCGCCACCGCGTGGTGCGCCGGCCGACTCGAGCCGAAGGCATGGAGCCGGGCCGCGGTGATGTTCGGGGCGGAGGTCGGCCCGGCGATCCTCGAATTGGTCCGCGCGACAGGGCATTTAATCCTCCCCTTCGGACCTTGCAGCCGCTCTCCTCATGGTTCTAGCGTCTGGCAAAGACTCACGGCAGGGCGAACGAGTGCCGAGTGGATCGAACCGGTAACCGCAATTCCGGATCGAGCGGCGGGACGCCGGCCGTGTCACACCATCCGCACGTAGCGCTTGGCCCGGACGAACCCAGCAAAGGAAGCTCCCATTCCCGCTAAGACAAGATCGGCATCCTGGGTGAGGACCAGGCCGTTGCGGAGCAACACCCGGTGGGCCGTGGACCGCGTCGGCGCTGTCTCCGGTCCGCGGCCCCGCGAGTTCGGGGAGATACAGCGGGCGCCCGCCCCACCGGGCAGACCGGCGTCGCAACCGGCAGATCCCAGCATCGACCTCGGCGGACAAGCGCGCGGATTGCTCCGCGGGCGGCTGGAGCGCTCCGGCGGACACCGCTCCCAAAGGAAACGTGAGAGCGCGTGATATCCGGAGATGGTGACCAGGTGACCACGCGTTCGGAACGGGTGATCGCCGGACGGTATTTGCTTCACGACGTCCTCGGCAGAGGCGGCATGGGCACGGTCTGGCGCGCCCACGACCAACTGCTGGACCGGCCGGTCGCCGCCAAGGAACTGCACGTCCTCACCGACGGCGACGAGGACCACCGCGTACGGGTACGGCGTGCCATCCGCGAGGCCCGCGCGGTCGCCCGGGTGCCGCATCCCCATGTGGTGGGAGTCCACGACCTGGTCGAGTCCGACGACCGGCTGTGGATCGTCATGGAACTCGTCGAAGGGTCCTCACTGGCGAATCGGACGGCCGAGACTGGACCGTTCACACCGCAGCAGACCGCCGCCGTCGGCCTGCAACTGATCGACGCGCTGGACGCCGTCCACGCGGTCGGGACTCTGCACCGGGACATCAAGCCCGCCAACGTGCTGCTGCGCCGTGACGGCAGCGCCGTCCTCACCGACTTCGGCATCGCGGCCCTGGACGACGGCGAGTTCCTGACGAGCACCGGTCACGTGGTCGGATCCGTAGAGTTCATGGCGCCGGAGCGCGTGATGGAAGCAGAGGTCGGACCGGCCTCCGACCTGTGGTCACTGGGCGCCACGCTCGCCACGGTGTGCTGCGGCGAGTCCCCCTTCCGCAGGCCGGGAGCACCCGCGACGATGCACGCCGTGGCGTACGAGGAGCCCAGCCTGTCGGAGCGGCTCGGTCCGCTGCGCCCGGTCGTCGCAGCGCTGCTGCGCAAGTCACCGGCCGAGCGTCCTTCGACGGCAGCCGTGCGTTCCGCGCTGCGAGGCGTCGTGGCCGGCGAGCCGGACGTCGAGTTCCTGCCGCCGGCGACCGTACTCGCGCTGCGGCCTGCGGCCCCGATGGCCGACGCGAACACGATGGCCGCCAACCCGAAATGGCGCGTCCCGGCTGCGGAGACCGTGCCGCCGGGGCGCCACACCACGCCGCTCGAACTCCCGCAGGCGCGGGCGCAGGCGCGGGCGCAGGCGCGGGCATCCCGCTCGGCGTGGCCGAAGCGGCTGTGGTGGGTGCTGGCCGGAACGGCCATACTGTCGGCGGGCGTTGCGGGCGGCCTCTTCCTCACCGGAACGCTGCCGCTCAAGGATGATCCGAAAACTCCGAACGCTTCGAGCACTCCGAACACTCCGAACACTCCGAAAACGGGGACGGCCCGTCAGGTCGTCGAGTCGACGGCCGGTTGGCAGCCGGTCACCGGCGTGTCCGTCCATCAGGGCGACCGGATCACCGTCCAGTTCGTGTCCGGAGAATGGACGGCCAACTCCCGAAAGCTGCCCATGACCGGGCCGGCCGGTTACGACCCGAAAACCGACCAGCTGCCGGAGGGAACGAAGGCCTGCAAGGTCAAAGTCGGGGCTCCGTTCGGCTCCTTGCTGGCCCGACTCGTGGGTGAGCAGGACTTCCCGATGCACACCGTCGGGCGGAAACTGACTTTCCGGGCGACCGGCGACGCCCGCCTGCAACTGGGCATGAACGACGCCTCCGGTGCCTGCTCCCAGGACAACAGCGGCACGCTGACCGTGCAGGTGCACGTCACGCCTCAACCCTGACCCGGGCGGCGTCAGCCCCCTCCGGCGCGCGGCAACACCGCATACGCCCAGGTGTCCTCCCTCTGACAACGGCTAACACAATGAGGTGGATCGGTCCTGGTTGCCGTGTTCAGGGCGGGAGTTGAGCGTTCGGTCCGGTGTGGGGACGTCGCTGTGGATCGTGTCGGATGAGTTGTGGGACCGTCTGGAGCCGCTGCTGCCGCAGCGGGAACGGCGCTTTCGCTATCCGGGCCGTAAGCCGTTGCCGGACCGTGAGGTGCTGCGCGGGATCTTGTACGTGCTGCACACCGGGATCCAGTGGGAGTAACTGCCGCAGGACCTGGGCTTCGGCTCGGGCATGACCCGCTGGCGACGGCTGGGGGACTGGAACGAGGCGGGAGTGTGGCAGCGGCTGCACGAGGTGCTGCTGGCCGAGCTGAACGCGGCGGCGAAGCTGGACAGGTTGCGTTGCGTGATCGACTCCTCGCACGTCAGGGCGCTAAAAAGGGGAGCCACGCGGGCCCGTCGCCGGTCGTCCGGGGCCGGGCAGGCTCGAAACACCACTTGATCACCGGCGGACACGGCACCCCGCTCGCGGTTCTGCTGACCGGCGGCAACCGCAACGATGTCACGCAGCTCTTGCCGCTGCTCGCCGCGGTCCCGCCGGTCCGTGGCCGTATCGGCCGCCCTCGCCGTAAGCCCGACTCGCTCTTCGCCGACCGTGGCTACGATCACGACATTTACCGCGACCAGGTCCGCGCTCGCGGCATCGTGCCGGCCATCGCCAGACGCGGAACCCGACACGGCACTGGGCTGGGAACTTACCGGTGGGTGGTCGAGCGGACCTTTGCCTGGCTGCACGGCTTCCGACGACTGCGGATCCGCTGGGAACGGCGGGCCGACATCCACGAGGCGTTCCTGAAACTCGCCTGCTGCCTCATCACCCACCGGCAACTCGGCTCGCCATGTCAGCCGTTGGGAGTGGCTCCACAGAATTCCCACAAAGACGCCCTCTAGCTTCTCGCGCCACGGGGGACGGACGACTGATCTCCGTCCCCCCACGCAACAGTTGTACTCAAAGAGGGAGGCGCCTTCCGCCATGCTGACTGAGACGACGAGACGGGCCTCCAGCGCGCACGAGGTCCTGGTACTGAGCCTGCTGCGCGAGCATGGTCCGCTCACCCGGGGAGACTTAAGGATCCTGAGCGGCCTGTCCCGCACCACGCTCTACGACGCCGTCGGGGCGCTGATGGACAACGGCAGCGTCCTCGCCTCGGTTCCGGAGGCGGCCCGGCGCAAGCGGGGCCGCCCGGCGGAGGTACTGACCGTGAACCCCGGGGCCGGCCAGATGCTCGGCATTGAGTTCGCGCGACGGGCGGTGCGGGTGGCCGCGATGAACGCGGCGCACGAGATCGTCGGCACCACCGGCGAACCGCACGACCCCGACACCCCGTGGCAGACCCGCATCGACCTCGCGTGGCGACTGGCGGACAAGCTGACGCACGGGACGCTGCGACCGGGCGCCCTGAACGGCATCGGCGTCGGGGTGGTCGGACCGGTCGGCACGCCGGGGCAGGGCCCGAAGTGGGCGCCTCGGCACGACATCGTGGCGGCACGCGTGCGCGAACGCTTCGGCGCACCAGCACTGATCGACAACAACACCTGGCTGGCCACCCTGGCCGAGACGATCTGGGGTGCCGCCGCGGGTGAACAGAACGTGCTGTACCTGCGGTTGTCGCACGGCGTCGGCGGCGGACTCGTGATGGCCGGCACACTGCACCGCGGCGCCCACGGCCGCTCCGGGATGTTCGGCCACATCACCGTGGACCCGGGCGGCGGGCCCTGCGAGTGCGGTGCGATCGGATGCCTGGAGACAGTGGCGTCGATCGGGGCCGTACTCGACGCCTGCCGCATCGCGGGAACCGCGGCAGCGGACCTGCCGGAACTGGTGAGCGCGCTGGAGTCCGGCGACGCGGCCGCGCACGCGGTTCTGGCACGGGTGGGCACGCATGTCGGCAGGGTGCTGGCCGATGTGAGCCATGCCGTCGGGCCCGACGTGATCGTCATCGGCGGCGAGCTGGTCGACGCCGGTCGAGCCCTGATGGCACCGATCGAGCACATGCTCGACACGCATGTCGCGCGCTGCTCGTACGGGGTGCCCCGAGTGATTCCGGCCGGACTCGGCGATACCGGCACCGCCCTCGGCGCCCTCGCTCTGCTCCGGCGGCACCCGGATCACGAAGCGCCCGGGCTGCGGGAGGCAACCCGGGCGCTCACACCGTGACACGGAGACGTCAGCCGCTCCGGCCGCCGGTCACCCCGTCTCTCTCAGAGGGTCACTTCAGCACCTTCTGCCGGACGACGATGTGACCGGCGTCGGGGTTGAGGCTCCCGCCGAGCCGCCTGAAGGCGCCGTCGGTCAGGTCCAGGCACTTGGGTTCCGCCTTCGTGTGCTTGAACGTGCCGCGGTCGTTGATGCGCACGACCAGGGACTTGCCGTTCGCCACGTTGGTGACCCGCACCCTCGTGCCGAAGGGCAGCTGGGGATTGCGGGTGAGCGAAGTCGCCGCGGTGTTCTTGCTGTTGTCGAAGATGTCGCCGTTGGCGGTGGTGCTGCCGGCGGGTATCGGGCCGTAGTGCGTCGCCCAGCACTTCGGCCGCTGAGCCTGCGCGGAGGCGGTCGCGGCGGAACTCGCCGGAGCCAGGGCGACCATCGCGGTCAGTACGGCCGCACCGGCCGCACCGGCCGCGATGGAGGCGTGCAGGGTCCGCTTGCTCATGTTCTTTCCCTCGTTTCTCATGATTTCGACTGATTGATCTTGTGTTCAGCCCGCGGAGCGATAGGCGACGCCCACCCGGTTGGCCGTCGCACCGTGGTAAAGGCCGGTCCCGTCGCCGTGGTCGGTGGAGAGGGTGAACCACGCGTAGCGCCGGACGTAGTCCAGGTGCTGGAGCATGGCCGTCGACTTCTTCACGAATGCGGCCTGTTGCGCCTTGGACGGATAGCGCGGGGTGCCGGGCGAGAAGTCGATCAGGGCGTATTCGGTGAGCCAGATCGGCTTCTTGTAGCGCTTGTGCACGGCCTCGAGATAGCTGCGCAACTGCCCCGTCGCGCGCTGGGCGTCGAAGTCCGCGCCGTACCAGTGCAGGGGGATGAAGTCGACCTGGTAGTGGCGGGCGGCGGCGCCCTTCATGAACCGGTCCAGCCAGCCGCCGGCGACATCGCCGCCGGTGGCCACGGCGGGGGCGCCGAGCCGCAGACCGGTCGACTGGATTCGGGGCCACAGGTCGAGTGCCTGCTTCACGGTCATGTGGGCCTGATCCGACCTGTCGGGCTCGTTGAAGCCGAGCAGGTTCTTGCCCTGCTTCTTGGCCAGGCCGAGCTCCTTGTTCGTCACCGAGCCTGCGTCATGGATCATGGGCACGAACTCGACACCGCGCGGCGGCTTGATTCCTCCCTTGCCCGACGACCAGGTGTAGAACCAGCCGGAGTTCGAGTCGGCGAGCGCCTTGGTGACGCCGTCGAACTTCCAGGCGCTGATGCCCTTCTTCTCCGCCGCGGAGGTGGCGGCAACGGAATGGCCGCCGGCCGCGAACGCAGTGGGCGCGGCGCTCTGGCTGCCGGCCACGAGCACGGCCGAGAGCAGGAACGGCAGGGCGAGGACGCGTACCTTCCGCATGATGCCTCCCTCAGCAGCTGAGGTGCGCGCCGGCGCCGACGTGGAGCATCTTGGTGAACTTCTTGTACTTGGCGACCCGGTCCTTCATCTCGGCCGGGTTGCCGCCGTTGCACTCGATGGCGCCGTTGATGCTGCGGATGGTCTCGCCGAAGCCGCCGCTCTTGACCATCGCGTGGTGGGGCGTCATGGTGCCGGGGCCGTACTGGGTCATCCAGTACCAGAGGGCGAGCTTCCAGGTCACGACGGGGTTCGTCGCCGCGAGGTTCGGGTGGTTCAGCAGGTCGATGTGGACCGCGTCGCCGGCCGCCTTGTAGTTGTAGTTCCAGCTGATCTGGAGCGGGCCGCGGCCGTGGTAAGCGGACTGGCCGGCCGGGCAACCGTAGGGCTCTTGCTGGCAGTAGGTCGGCCAGTTGGCCTTGTTCTGCTCGTTGATGTAGATCAGCCCGCTGGTCTCGTGGCTGACGTTCGCGAGGAAGGCCGCGGCCTCACGCTTCTTGGTCTTGGCGTCGCCGGTGTGCGCGAAGGCCGGGAATGCCTTCATCGCCTTGACCAGGCCCTCGTAGGTGTAGAGCTTCTTGTGGTGCGGGAACATCTTGTTGTACTGAGCCTTGCTGACGACGAATCCACCGCTTTGCTCTGCGGCGGACGCCGTGTTGGTGCTCAGATCGACCGCGCAGATCGCTATCAATGCGGCGGTGAGCACGGCGTAGACGGCACGTAGCCTTCGCATAAGGGAAACTCCTTGGAGTAAGAGCGGGTTGCCCATCGGAACCCGGATACGAAGCTACCGGCCGCCGCCCGGAGAAAGGGCTCAGAAATTGCTTCGGGAACGGCAGTTGTTGCTCGCAGTTGTTGCTCAGGGAGTTCGAGCGCGACAACCGCGTGCGGAACAGACGAGCATATAATCCGGAGTGTCTGTCGCCATCCTCGCGATCGGGCGCCGACGTTCTCCTGGAGGGGATTCATGCGACCGGTCATCAACCGTGCAGGACACGACTTCGAGACCGAAGCCCTGGTCATACGCACGGACTACTCGGACGACGAGGCGTGGCGAGCGGTCGTGGCGATCCTCGATCAGTCCGACGGCGAGTTCGAAGTCCGCCACCATCTGGTGGACGACCGTGCCTATGCGGGAGCGAGCACGGACGAAATGGCCTTCTCCGCTGTGGCCGCCGACCCGGACTCGAAGTGGTGTTCCTGGCCGACGCCGCCACGATGACCGGCGACCACAGCCTCCTCGCAGTCTCCACCAGACCCGAGGAGCTGGAAGAACGGCGAGGACAAGTTCCTGCGCTGGTGACGGAGAGCAATAGCGCCCAGTTTTGAAGCAATCTAGGTGCGCTGTACCAGAACGTCGCCGGATAGCTTGAGTTACCACTTTCGATTCCTGTCTTGATTAGGGAGAACTCTTGCCTCCGCGGCGCCAGTCTCCACGCCCGCGGCCCCCAGTGCCGCCGCGATGCAGAAGGCAGTCGTCAAGCTGACCAACGCCGAACGCAGGAGGGCCGGTTGCTCGGCACTCCAAATCAGGCCCGCCCTGCACGTGGCCGCGCAGCGCCACACGGCGGACATGGCGGAAAACCACTACGTCGGGCACACCGGCTCCAGCGGCTG
Organism: Streptomyces sp. NPDC001480; assembly: GCF_042894725.1. Taxonomy (NCBI): domain Bacteria; kingdom Bacillati; phylum Actinomycetota; class Actinomycetes; order Kitasatosporales; family Streptomycetaceae; genus Streptomyces; species Streptomyces sp. NPDC001480. Next base: position 94,365 of record NZ_JBIAVX010000023.1, read on the forward strand.
CACCATGGTGGACCGGGTCGAGGCAGCCGGCTACACCGGCTGGAGCTCACTAGCGGAGAACGTCGCGGCCGGTCAGGTCACCGACGCCGGCGTGGTCAAGACGTGGATGAAGTCGCCGGGCCACCGGGCGAACATCCTCGACTGCTCGCTCAAGCACATAGGCGTCGGCTACGTGAAGGCGTCCGGCTCGGTGGGTGGCCCGTACGGGACGCAGGACTTCGGCGCGAAATTCTGAACCCATGCCTCTGAACCGACGTGCCTGAGCCGTCGCGTCTGAACCGAATATGAGCCGGCCGCCCCGCGGGAGTATTCGCGGGGCGGCCGACTCGTGGAGCAGGGGGTCATGGGGTCATGGGATCACCAGAACGTCACGACGAAGCCCTTGCACTTGGCGCACTGCCGCATCGTCTTGTTGCCGGTCTCCTGGTCCTGCTTGGACCAGGCGTAGGCCTTGGGGCAGTGCTTCTTGATGGCATCGCTGTAGGCGGAGGTGGCATCCCGGTTCGGGTTCACGCACAGCACTGTCTTCCCGGCGGAGTTGTGCTGCCGGTCGGCCTTCGGGCAGTAACGCAGCAGGTTCTTCCGGCAGCCCTGCTGCGAGCACGAGCCGTTCTTGGTGACCTTCTCGGCTCCCTTGGGCGCGATGGTGACGGGGAGTGAGAAGGCGTTGACGTGGCTGACGTCGTACCAGGGCGCCTTCGTGTCCTTCTTGTCGAAGTTGAACTCGGCGAGGCTGACCGGCTGTTCGCCCGTCTCGCAGCGCTGGGCGAATACTCCGCAGTCGCCGATGGCGCAGTGGAACGTGCTTCCCGACTTGCCCGAACATCCCTGGCGGGCGAAGAACTTGCCGCGCCAGTGGTGGGGAGCCTTGTCCTCCGGGATGGTCACGGTCGCCGACTGCCCGGGTTTGAGCACGGGCAGCGACTTCAGGTTCTTCGAATCTCCGTCGGGCTCGTCCTTGTTGACGGTGCTGCCGATCCACAGCTTCTTGCCGGACCGGTTGACGAACGTCACCGTGTGGGCGCCGGCGGCCGCACTCGCCTCGGGTGCGGCGACGGTGGTAGCGGCGGGCACGGTGCGGGAATCGTCGGCCAGGGCGGCATGCGCGGCTCCGGCGGACGCGACGGCCGGCATGAGACACAGCACGGCCGCGAGAAGCAACTCACGTAATCTCTTCACCTGGTACTCCCTCGGTGGTCGCTTGCTGCACGCAAGAGCGGGTGTCTCAGAACGGGGTCAGCGTCAGGTGCAGGTGCTGGGGGCTGGGATCCTCGATGTAGGAGGCCCAGTCGGCGACGTCGTCGAAGGCGAAGCCGTAGGCCTTGCCGTTGCTGGTCGCGGCGTGGATGGCCTTGGCATAGTGGTTGGTGACGGCGGTGTCGTAGAAGGTGGCCGCGCGGGTGGTGGGCTGCTTGCTGTGGCTCAGCAGCGTCGAGCGGTTGAACGCGGCGCCCAGGGCGGCGGCGACGGGGCCGGTGATCCCGTCGTTGGGGGCGGCGAGCGCCCCGTCGCAGAAGAGCACGTCACGGGTGGAGGGCTTGGCGAAGGAGACCTGCGCGGGGCCGCTGAAGGTGAGCTGCTGGTTCCTGACCCGGCCGGTGAATGTGCCCGCGTTCGTCCTGACGACGAGGTTCTTGTTCTGGTAGGTGTGCCAGACCTTGTCGATGTAGTCGTCGAAGTAGTGCTGGGGGAACCGGCCGGCGTCGAGGCCGTGGCTCGGGGCGATGACGCGCCGGTCGGCTATGACGAGGTGCTTGAAGTCCGGGTGGTTCCTCAGAGCGTTGAAGACCTTCACGCGGCTGCCGGCGGGCAGCCGGCCGGTGCTGTGGTTCTTCGCTCCGTTCAGCCCGATCATCATCGGAACGCTGAACATGTCCACCATGGTGGTGTTGCAGTGCATGCCGGACGCGTCGTGGGTGAACTCCACGAAGTCGTGCAGCACGGAGAAGTTGGGGTCGGACTCCACCCAGCCGGCCGGTTGCTGAAGACCGATCTTGCCGTCGGCGCCCCTGACGGCCTTGAACTTCAGCTTGTGGCCGAGGGCCACGTAGATGCGTCCGGACATCTGCGGCAGTCGCAGCTTGGTCGCGCCGTGGGCGGTCAGCGGGATGGAGTAGTCGGCGAAGCCGCCCGCGTGGTTGTCGGAGAGCTTGACGGGGGCCAGGGTGCCCCGCCGGGTGAGCCGTACCTGCCGGTCTCCCTTGCTGCCCACGACGTACAGGTGGACCTTGCCGTTGGCGAACTTGCCGCTGCTGTTGACGACCGTGAGCGGCAGCCCCCCTCGCGCGGCCCCGGCGGCCGGGTCGGCGCCGTCGGAGTCGGCGAAGGCGCGCGGGGCGGCGGAGACGATCGCGGATCCGGCCAGGGCACCCGCCATCGAGGCGAGCGCTCTGCGGCGGGTGGGCGGGTGGGCGTCGGACGAGAACATGCGGAAATTCCTCTCTCCAGTGCTGTGTGTGACGGAACACGGGTGGGGAACGGGCGCGCTCGGACGCCCGCCCACGCGGTGCCCTGGCCGCGGCGGGCGGCCAGGGCACCGCGGGGGAGCCCTGCTACGGGTGTCCGGCGCTCCAGCAGCCGTCGCCGTGGCAGTTCTTCAGCCCGGTCAGCGCGTCGTGCAGCTTCGCGAGGCGGGCCTGGCTCAGCTGTCCGGCGATGTTGTGCAGCTCGTCGGGGTCGGTGCTCAGGTCGTAGTACTCCTTCGCGCCGCTGTCGTACTCGACGTAGGTGTAGGAGTTGGTGCGCATGGCGTGGTAGTTCGGTGGGCTGACGCTCTCGGTGCCGTGGTTGTCCGGGTCGTCATGAGCCGGCTCGGCGTGGCGGTGCTCGATCAGGTTGGCCGTGCGCCAGCCCGCGTCCGAGCCGCCGTCCAGGAGGGGGAGCATGCTGTGCCCGTCCACCTTGGACGACACCGCGGCGCCGCCGATCCTCTCGAAGGTGGGCGCGAAGTCGATGTTCGACACCTGGGCGTGGCTCGTCCGTCCGGCCGCGACACCGGGTCCTGCGATCACCAGCGGCACGCGGACGTCGGTGTCGAAGGCCGTCTGCTTGCCCGCCTTGAGCCGGTACTCACCGAGGTGGAAGCCGTTGTCGGAGCTGAAGACGACGTAGGTGTTGTCGGCGACGTGGGCGCTGGTCAGGCTCTGGCGCAGCTTGCCGAGCATCTTGTCGACCGCCTGGAGCGACTGTGCGCGCTTGCGGAACTTCTTGTCGATCGCGGTCTTCTCGCTCTGGGTCAACGGGTTCTGCCGGGCCAGCCACGGCGGCGCGTTGGTCGGGAGCTTGTCGAAGGCGGGGCCCTGCGGCGCCTTCAGGCCGGGGAAGTCCTCCTTGTCCCGGGGGGCCGGCGTGGACGGACCGTGCGGTGCGAAGAGGGCGAGCTCCAGCATGAACGGCTTGTTCGCCGCCGCGGACTTCTTGATGAAGGACTGGCCTTTCTTGCTGAGGACGTCGGTCAGATAGTCCTTGTTCTTGTCGCCGTGCGGTTCCATCTTGTGGTTGTGGGCGAGCTTGTAGTTGTACTCCCGGTAGCCGTTGCCGACGACGTCCCACTGGCTCCAGCCCTGCGGTACGTACGGCTGCTGGCCGTCGACCGTGGACTTGGGGTCGTAACCGTTGAGGTACTTGCCCATCATCGCGGTGCGGTAGCCCTTGGCCTTCAGGGCGGCGGCGAAGGTGTCCTTCTCCAGGCCGTTGTCGTGGAAGGCCTTGAAGCCGCCGTTGGACCCTGCCGTGTTGCTGAGGACGCCGGTGTTGTGCGGGTACTCACCGGTGAAGATGGACGAACGGGACGGGCAGCAGAGCGAGTTGCTGACCACGAAGTCGCTGAACGACGTGCCCTGTGACTGGAGCTTCTGCACCTCGGGCATGTACTGGAGCAGGTTTGTGGACATGTCGTCGGTGAGTACGAAGACGATGTTCGGTTTGGCCGCCGCCGTGGCCGCGGCCTGCTTCACGGTGGGGGCGGTGGCGTGGGCTGTCGCCGCGCTCATTCCGCTCTGAGCGGCGAACACCATCGCCGCCAAGCCGGCTGTAAGTGTCAGCAATTGACGAGTGCGAATCATGCTGGGAGCGTGGCAGCAGGAAACCGCCCCGGTCAATATCAGATTGTCTCCCGCTGAATTATTCCGTGCTCAGGCCAATTAATCCGGACCAGTCGCCTTGCGGCAGCCTCTGATTCCCCTGCACTCTGTACACGGCACCTGCATCGAGAGCCGTGGAACCGGACGAGAGGAAACCGGGCGTTGGAGGTAACCAGCGGGGTGGGGAGCAAAGCATGGAACTCCCTGCAAGTGTGGAAGCAAACGTTCAAGAAGGGCGTCCACACGTTCCATCTGCCGTCGTCTTCAGGAATCAAACTGAATGCCCATCTGAGCGGGCTTCTGGAAATACGCGAAGGTCACGGCACACGGACAGGGAAAGAGGCGTTCCCACTTCCTGACGACGTGTGCATCATTCCCCCGGGGCTGAGCCGGACGCTGGTCGTGGCACCGACCGGTGAGGAGCCCGTGACGATCGCCACCCTCACCCTCCCGGTCGACACGCTGCGCCGGTTCATCACCGAGGAGGACCTGCGGTCACGCGTCCCATATCTGTGGGATCCGCACCCGGTGACGCGGTTCGACCCGTTCCTCGCGGCCATGGTGAAGGCGGTGGCGGCCGCGAGCGAGGTCGGCGCTGACGACCTGTACGCGCAATCGGCGGCGCAGTTCATCGCCGCCCACCTGCTCGCGCCGCACTCGTCCGGTTCGGGCAGGACACCCGGTCTGCTGAGCTCAGGGCAGCTCGAGACAATTCTGTCCTATATGCGGGCCAACCTCGAACGACCGGTCTCGGTCGCCGACCTGGCGTCCCTGGTCTCCTTCAGCCGTTTCCACTTCGTACGCTGTTTCAAGGCCACCACCGGATTCACCCCGTACCGCTATCTCACCGAACTCCGGATCGACCTGGCCCGCAAGTATCTCGAGACCGGCGACGACACCATCGCCCGCATAGGACGGCGCTGCGGATTCTCTGGTTCCGAGCACTTCTCGCGGAGCTTCCGCCGCATCATGGGATGCACGCCGTCGCAGTACCGGACGAGGCGCACCTGCGGTCTCGGGCAGAGCCTGCCCGTGCTTTGATCGGTCTCCTCCGGGCAAGTTCGTTCGACGCGGTGAAACCGAGGTGTGCATGGCAGACAAGGCCGGGCGGGTGCTGGTGGTCGACGACGACGCGGCGATACGGCGGTCACTGGCACGGGGGCTGAGGCTGAGCGGATTCACGGTGACGGTCGCGGAGGGCGGTCACACCGGTCTGGCGGAGGCCCGCGTCGGCCGCCCCGACATCGTCGTCCTGGACGTCAGCATGCCCGATCTCAGCGGCATCGACGTGTGCCGGGCCCTGCGCGACGACGGCGACGACGTACCCGTGCTGATGCTCTCCGCACTGGACGAGACGGCCGACCGGGTGGCGGGCCTACAGGCGGGCGGGGACGACTACCTGGTCAAGCCGTTCGCACTCCAGGAGTTGGTCCTGCGGCTGCACGCCCTGCTGCGCCGCCGCCCGCCAGCCGCCACCGCCCCCCTCCGCGTCGGCGGCCTCGTCCTCGACCCGCCCGCCCACCAGGCCGTTCTGGACGACCGGCCACTACAACTGACCCGGCGCGAGTTCGCGCTGCTGGAGATCCTGGCCCGCAACGCGGGCATCGTGCTCACCCGCGAGCAACTGCTGGACTGGGTCTGGGGATACGACTTCCAGGTCCGCAGTGACGCCGTCGACACCTTCGTCAGCTATCTGCGGCGCAAGCTGGAGGCAGGCGGCCGGCCCCGGATGGTGCACACCGTGCGCGGGGTCGGTTTCGTCCTGCGCGCGGACCGCCAGACCCCGCACATCGAGGGCACGCCGTGAAACTGTCCACTCGTATCGCGCTCGCGGTCGGCGTGAGCGTGCCCGTGCTGGTCCTCGCTTCCGGCTGGCTGCTGCTGCACCTGGTCAGCAGCGACCTGCGCACGCACCAGAACGACCAACTACGCGCCCGGGCGACGGTCGTCGCCCAGAACGCCAAGGCGTATCTGGACGTGGCCGGGACCGACCACCCGCTCCTGAAGCAGGTCCGCCGACGCCGGCTGATCAACTCCGCCCGGGATGTGGGCGTCCGGCTGAAGGGGCCGCAGGACACGATCTCGGCCGGCCCGCAGCCCGAGCCGAACCCCACGCTGCCCCGCAACGCCCCGACGCCCGTCACCGTGACCTCCGGCGGCCAGGACTGGCTCGTCCTGTCACTGCCCGTCGGTGCCGCGGCGCAAGAGAGCAACACCCCGAATCTGTGGCTGCTGTCACCGGACACGGCCGAGGACGAACTGGCGCTGGTGCGCCAACGGGTACTGACCGGTGCGCTGGTGGCCGCCGCACTGGCCGGTGCCACCGCCTGGGCCATCGCCGCCCGGGCGGTTCTTCCGCTACGGCGGCTTCAGCGGCGTACCAGTGGACTGGACCCCAGGACCAGCACCGTACGCCTGGAGCACACACCGACCCGGGTCACCGAGGTGGACGACCTGGCGTACACGGTGCAGACCGTGCTCGCCCGCTATGACGAGCAGGTCGCGCGCACCGGGGAGGCGCTGGCCACCGCCCGCGCGTTCGCCGCGACCGCCTCCCACGAGCTGCGCACCCCGCTGATGAGCATGCGCACCAACCTCGACATCCTCACCGACCACCCCGGTCTCGACCCCGAGGACCGGGCGGAGGTGCTCGGGGACCTCGGGCGCGAACACACCCGGCTGCTCGGGCTGCTGGTGATGCTGAAGGCGCTCGCACAGGGCGACCTGATCGAGGCGGACGCGTTCTCGCCACTGGACCTCGGGGAGCTCGTGGAGGCGTCGGTCTCCGACCTGCGGCGCACCCGCCCCGACGCCGAAGTGTCCGTACGCACCACTGCGGGGGTGCGTGTCGACGGCTGGGAGCAGGGTCTGCGCTCGGCGGTGGACAACCTGCTGACCAACGCCTGGACCCACGGCCGCGCCGAAGACGGCGTCGCCCGCATCGAGGTGACCCTGCGCCCGCCGCTCGGTGGGCGTGAGGCGACCGCGGTGCTCGTGGTGGACGACCACGGCCGCGGCATCCCTCCCGAAAGCCGCGAGGAGATCTTCCAGCGTTTCCACCGCGGCCCCGACAGCCCCGGCTCCGGCCTGGGCCTCACCCTGGTCGCCCAGCAAGCCGCCCTCCACGGCGGCCACATCACCGTGTCGGACCGCCCTGACGGCCGGCCCGGCACACGCTTCGAGCTCCACCTGCCGGCGACGGGCGTCCAGGACATGGAGTACACCCTGCCGCTGCTGCACCGCGACTGGCTGACCCGAACCCCCGAACAGGCCCCGCCAAGCCTGTTCACCAAGCGCACCTAGGTTCACGTTCCGCTAGGGTCGATATCCGCTTTCCTCCCTGTCGAATTATTCCCCGCCAGTGCCAATTAATCCGGCGGCGGTCGCCTTGCGGCTGTCGCCGGTACGCCCGCGTTCTGACCTGGCGTCCCTGTCTCCTTCCGAACTTCGCAGCGGCCTCGCATGCAATTGACTCTCTGTGATGCGGATGCAAAGGAGCTGGCATGAGTACTGAATTGCGAGAAACTCCCGCGGCCGCCTGCGACGAGGAGTTGGTGGAGCGGGCCCGCACTGCGGCACCGGCGTTGGCGGCGAACGCCGCACGGACGGAGCATGATCTGCGTCCGGCCGCGCATTCCCTGGCGGCGGTACGGCGGGCCGGACTGTTCGCGATGGGCGTCCCGCGCGATGCCGGTAGGCCGGGGCCGGGCCGTGTTCGCGGAGATGGAGGAGTCGGAGGTCGACCTGGAGCGGTTCCGGTCTTGGGTGGCAAAGATCGAGGCCTGGGACTATTTCGGTGCCTCGCTGGGCAAGCAGGTGCGGGCCGAACTGGGCCGGGCGGCCTCGGCTTTGGCCGCGTTCGAAGCTGCCGCTCTGGCGCGTGAGGATGCGGGCGGGCCGACCCGGTGAGCGTTTGCGGACCTCACCTCACCCCTGGGGGATCTCGGTGGGCTGTCCTGCCAGTCGGCATACGACGGCGAGTCCGTCGGGGGTGCCGGGCCAGTGCCGGTCGAGGGCGTCGGTGCCGACTTGCCGGATGACGGTCCGCAGCATGAGCGCGACGGCGCTGGCGTCGTCCGCGTAGCCGAGGACCGGGATGAAGTCGGGGACCAGGTCGATGGGCAGGGCCAGGTAGCCGACCAGGATCCACAGCAGCCAGCGGGTGCGGCGCGGGAGGGCGCGGTCGCGGGCGAGCCGGGAGACCAGACGCAGCAGGTCGGGCAGGAGCCGGACCGACTCGGTGAGCAGGTTGCCCTTGGGGCGGGCGATCAGGAGGGTGGCCAGCAGCACCAGCCGGCACAGCAGCAGGCCGAGGGCGATCCTGATCAGGTTCTGCCATATCCCGCTCATCCTCCGCCTTGTGGAAGCGTTCGGGGATGAGCAGAACGTAGCGGCCCCAGCCGTGCACGAGGGTCCGTCTACGTTGTCCCCTGCGACGGCCGCGGCGAAGGCGAGGCCCGGCGTAGATCCCGGCGGCGATGAGGATCATCTCGCCCGGGGCCGGGACGCCGAAGTCCTCCACGAAGTCCACGGAGCCGACAGCCCAGTAGCCGTAATGGCCGAGCAACGGGGCGAGGAGGGCCAGCGGGCCCGGCAGGGGCGGCGCCATACCTGCACCGTACGCCGCGCCCCGGCGCCCGCGTGCTGCTCAGCAGGGCAGGTCGAGGATGACGGCGCTCCCGTGCCCGGTGTTCTCGGCGCGTGCGGTGCCGCCGTGGGCGCTGGCCACCGCGTGCACGAAGGCGAGTCCCAGGCCTGAGCCCTCGCTGGTGCGGCTGGCCTCGGCGCGGGCGAACCGGTCGAAGGCACGGGGCAGGACACCGAGGTCCAACGCCTGATCGAGCGCGCACGTCCAGGGCCGGCGACGGCGCTGGAAGGTCCGCACCCGCCTGTACGCGGAGGACGGCCTGTGCCGGGTGGAGGTGAAGAGGAAGGACGGCCGCGGCGCCACGGTCAAGCACGCACTGCAGGGCCCTGCCGCCGCATACGGCGCACTGGATGCACAGGCCGCGGCCTTCGTGAACGAGGTCCTCGAGCGATCCGGCGCCCCCGTCACGACTGCGGAGCTGGCCAGGTGCCGCCCGGTAACCCGGCAGCAAGTCCTGGAGGCACTGCGCCGGCGGGTCCCAGCCTGCATCCACTGCCGACCAGACACAGCACTCGGCATCCTCAACCAACTCAGGGCCGGCCGCCGGGCGACCGGGCGCTCGGCGCCAGGGCCCCGGGTGCCGGTGGGGAAGGGATCGCCGCATGACATGGTCCTTGCCCGAGCCGATGCTGACCGCGGCCGCGGTCAGCCCCGACCTGCCGCTTCAGCCCGTACGGGATCAGCCACTCAGGCGGAGGCGGCCCGCTTCTCCTCTCCCCGGCGCCGCTCGGCTTCGCGTCGTTCCTCATCGGCGATCACCGGTCGATGACCCGCAGCTGCCGGACGGCCTGCTGCTCCACGACGCGCCGGGCGAAGCGCAGCGCCTCCAGACGCGAGAGCGGCTGCTCACCACTCATCTGCTGCTCCCGGCTGCCGTGTCTCCATTTGGCACAAATTCGAACAAGCGCTCCAATTGAAATATGCACCGAGTCGACTACCTCACCGACACCAAGGAGCGCATCCTGCGCTGCATCCGCCAGCACATCGCGGATCACGGCCAAGCGCCGACGATGCAGCAGATCGGGGCCGCCGTCTGCATGCGGAGCAGGGCCTCGGTGCACTACCAGCTCATCGAGCTCGACGCGAAGGCCGCGATCGTCCGCGAGCCGGGACGGCCCAGAGGGATCCGCCTCGCATGAGCAGTCCCGGCCGCTATCACCTTCTGCTCGTTTCGGGTGGCCGGCCGGTGCAGCACGGCTGGTGGACTCTCTCGGAGGTGGCGTGGGACAAGTTCCGACGTTGGGTCGGCGAGTACGGCAGCATGCCCGGCGCCCGCATCACTCTCACCGACCAGGACACCGGTGAGGTGCTGGCTTCCTGGCCGGATCAGGGGTAGGCCGGGGCGGCTACTCGCCGGCTGGGTCTTCCTGGGTGTGCCGGACGGTTTTCTTCACGGCCTGCTCAAGCTGCTTTCGGTGGCTTCGGCGTACGTGGTGATGGCCGCCTGTACCGTCGCGGAGGCCTCGCGCCAGCGGCGCCACTGGGCGTCGGACTCGTCACCGGTGAGGCCCGCGAGCTTCGCGCGTTCTTCCTCGGTTCAGTTGCCTGCTTGTCGGATGTGGGTGGTCAGTCCGGGGGTGACGAGGGTGAGCCAGCGGGCGCGGGCTGCGGCTGGCTGGTCGGTGGGGGCAGTGGAGAACAGCAGGTAGATGTCACTGACGGTGACGTCGGGGTGGATGTCGCCGTCGGCCTGGCCGGCTCGGATGACGGCGGCGACAGCGGCACCGGCGCGGTCCTCGTCAACGCGGTCGCCCGGCTCCGCGCCGAGGGTCTGGGCGGCGGCCTTCACGGCACGGTCGGTCACGGACGCCTCGACGACGCGGCCGAGGAAGGCGGTCAGTTCGTCCGCGGCACGGGCCCCGGCTTCGATGCGGCCGAGCACGCTCTCGGCGTCGTCGGCGACACGGGCGACGTAGGCGGCGACGACCGCCGCGACCAGGTCCGTCTTGGTGGGGAAATGCCGGTAGAGGGTTCCCACGGCCACACCCGCCGCGGCGGCGATCTCGTCCATCCCGACCTCGGGGCCGTGCGCGGTGATCTGCTCACTGGCGGCGGCAAGGATCTTCTTCCGGTTGCGGACCGCGTCGGCACGCGGCGCCCTGGCTGGGGTCACGAGAGCTTCTGCCCTTCCACTTGCATCAAGATGAACCTTGGTTCAGCATAGATGATGAACCTTCGTTCATCTTATTTCGTGAGGACTTCGCCATGCCCGCCAAAACCGCCCTCGTCACCGGTGCCTCCTCCGGTATCGGTGAGGCCACCGCCCTCAAGCTCCACGACCTCGGCTACACCGTCTACGGGGCCGCCCGCCGCACTGACCGCCTCCAGGACCTCGCCGAACGCGGCATCCACCCGCTGGCGATGGACGTCACCGACGACGACTCCATGCGCGCCGGCATCGGCCGCATCGTCGCCGAGACCGGCCGCATCGACGTGCTGGTCAACAACGCCGGCTACGGCTCCTATGGCGCCATCGAGGACGTCTCCATGGACGAGGCCCGCCGCCAGTTCGAGGTCAACGTGTTCGGTGCCATGCGCCTGGCCCAGCTCGCCCTGCCGCACATGCGCGCCCAGCACTCCGGCAAGATCGTCAACATCACCTCCATGGGCGGCAAGATCTACACCCCGCTCGGCGGCTGGTACCACGGCACCAAGTTCGCCCTCGAAGCCCTCAGCGACTGCCTGCGCCTGGAGGCCAAGCCCTTCAACATCGACGTCGTCGTCATCGAGCCCGGCGGCATCGCCACCGAGTGGGGTGCCATCGCCGCCGACCAGCTGGAGAAGTCCTCCACCGCCGGCGCCTACGCCAAGCAGGCCGACGCCGTGGCCTCCTCCCTGCGCTCCGAGGCCAACACCAAGCGCAACTCCCCGCCCCAGGTCATCGCCGACATGATCGGCAAGGCCGTCAACGCCCGCCGCCCCAAGACCCGCTACGCCACCGGCTTCGGCGCCCGCCCCCTCATCGCCCTGCGCCGCATCGTGTCCGACCGCACCTTCGACACCGTCATCTCCCGCGCCGTCGCAATGCCCCGCTGAACCGTCCGCGAGGCGCCGGTCGGGGAGCGCATCACGGCCCGCAATGCCCTGGCTAATACTCCAGTGCGGTTTCGTGATCATCCGTGGATTCACTGGCGGTCCGTCGTCGGTAGTGGCTGCGTCGGGCTGTGGCTTGATGGCGTCCGCGCCAGTCGGACCAGCGCAGCAGTCTGTTCGTGGTCACGGCGGGGTTGAAGACGGCGGTGAGTAGGTGGCGGATTTCTGGGACGGTCAGTGTGATCGGCTCGAAGCTGTGGGCTGGGTCGTGCGCGTCGCTGGGTCGTTCGGGCGCCGCGTCGGCGGCGAGGGCGGTCAGGAAGGCCAGGGCGAGCATGGCGAGCGTGATGTGCCGGTGCCATGAGGTCCAGTGCCTGACCTGGTAGTGGTCGAGTCCGACCTGGCCCTTTGCGGCCTGGAAGCACTCCTCGACGCTCCAGCGGATGCCGGCGACGCGGACCAGTTCGGACAGGGGCACTTCGGTGGGTGACCAGCACAGGTAGAAGGCGAGTTCGTCGGTGGACCGGTTGCGTCGGACGAGCAGGTGCCGGTGGTTGCCGGTGCCGATGTGGATCCAGGCCCAGTCGTAATACCGGGGGCCTTTCGCGCCGTTTCCGGCGCTGTGCCGCTGCCAGGCTGTGGCGGGCAGGCGGCTGGCAACGGTATCCGCGCGGACGGGAGTGCGGCCGTGGTTGATCCTCACCCGCGCCGAGCAGGCGACGGCCAGGACATAACCGACGCCGCGCGCCTCAAAAGTGGCGCGGAGCTGGGGATCCTGGCCGTAAGCCTCGTCGCCGGTCACCCAGGACGCGGCGGTCCCGGCGTCCAGCGCGGCCTCGATCATCTCTCCGGCCGGACGGGGCTTGGTGGCGAACTGCACCGTCTCGGGTATTCCGGCAGCCTTGCGGCGTTCCAGATCATGGGACCAGGAGTGTTCGGGGAGGTAGAGCCGTCGGTCGATCAGGGCCCGTCCCCGGTTGGTGGTCAGGGCGAGGAACACGCCGACCTGGGCGTTTTCGATGCGTCCTGCGGTACCGGTGTACTGCCGCTGTACCCCAGCTGAGGACCGGCCCTTCTTCAGGAAGCCAGTTTCGTCGACGACGAGAACGCCGCCGGCGCCGAGGTGTTCGGCGGCCTAGTCACGCAGGTCGTCGCGGACGGCATCGGCGTCCCAGCGGGCGCAGCGCAGCAGACGCTGCATTGGCCCGGGCCGCATAAGACCTGTCTGCTCGGCCAACTGCCAGCAATTTTTCCACTCGACGCCCGACAGCAGTCCGAGCAGGTACGCGCGGGCCGCGGCCCGGGGCTCAACCCGTCTGAACCGGCCCGCGATCCGGGCCGTGACCTCGTCGAACATCGTCCGCCACCGGGCAGGGTCTACGCTGTGGCCCGCGGCCACCGCACGGCCTTCAGGAGTCCACACAACCCCTGATGATCACGCGGTGACCGTTCCTGCTGCGGGTGGGCAGCGTTTACTCGTCGTAGTACTCGCAGTCGTCGCCCTGGACCCGCGCCCCCAGCACCCCAGCGATCTCCCGCATCTTCTTGAGAAGGAGTTCATCCGGGTGCTTCACCACGATCTGCCCCTCTCCCCAGTCCAACCAGGCACCGTGAGTGTCCCGTTCGGGGTGGGTGACCATCTGGGCCAGCCACTCGTGCCGATATTCCAACACCGTGTCCTGGCCTCGCGGAGAAACCCGGGCCACCTGAACCATCTCCAGCTCCGGGTCGGCAGCGACCACCGCCGCCCACTCTTGCGTGGTGATCTGCTCGCCCTCATCCTCCCACCACGGCGTACGCCGGGTGATGTGCACGTCATAGCCCATGCCCGGCACAGTAAGGGGCGCCACTGACACCACCGACGTGATCACGAAGCCACACTGGAGTACTACTGATCTTTTCGTAAGTTCGGTTGGTGTGGTGGGTGGATGGTCAGGCCGATATGGGCGAGGAATGACCATGGAAGTCGGGGGTTGGCGTTGAT
>NZ_JBIAVX010000024.1:0-104274 GCF_042894725.1 Streptomyces sp. NPDC001480
AACGCGGCGGGGTTGCCGGTGTTCAGCTTCAGGATGCGGTGTCCCGCCGCCTCCAGCCGCATCGCCTCCTCGAGCACCGGGCCACGGATCTCGTAACAGACGTTGGCGAGCTTCGTCGACTGGATCACCTGCATGTCTGGGAGCTTACGGCCCGGTAACGCCTGCCGGGTCGTGTTTTCCGACACGTGAGACGGGCGGTTTGCTCCGTTATCGCCGGTAGCTGTCCCAGAAACCCCTTGCGTCTCTAGAATCGCGCGCCATGGCGAGCCCTTCCGATCCCCGGCCGAACAGCGAGCACCTGCCGCCGCCGAACGTGTACCACCCGTCGGCCGCGGCGGCTCCGTCGTACGACGAGTACGCCGATCCGGCCGCGGCCCACGGCTGGGAGAACGCGTACGACGAGACGCGCGAGCTGCCGGTGACCCCCGCGGCGGGGGGCCCCGTCGAGGAGGCGCCGGTCGGAGGCCGGGCCGGGCGGCACGGCGCCGGGCGCGGTTCGCGTCGGCGGCCGGGTGGCCGGCGCGGGCGCCGTACCGCGGTCACCGTCGGGGCAGTGGGTGTCGTGTCCCTCGCCGCGGTGATCGCCGGGCTGTCGGCCTCCGGGTCGCCGAAGGGCCCGGACGGGCGCCAAGGCCGCTCGGCGCCGACGGTGGGGGACTCGACGCCCACCCAGGGGTCGGCCCCGGCGACCGGCTCCCCGTACCGGGCGGACACCCCGGAGCCGGGCGGGTCGGCCGCCGCGGGGGAGACGGCCGAGGCCTCTCCCAGCGCCGCCCCGGCCGACGCCGGGCGCTCCACGAGCCCCGCCGCCACGTCCGCCGCCCCCTCCAGTGAGACGCCGACCGTGTCCGCCACCCCTGCGTCGACGACCCCCACGGCCACGGACCCGTCCGGCCCGGGCAACTCCAGGGGGCACGGCAGGGGGAGTACCAAGGGTCCCAAGTAGCCCTGTTTCGTGGTGGGTTGACCTTCGCGCAGCGCGCGGTGCATTGCATGCGGCTTATTGCCGTCACCCCTCGTTGAACATAACAATGCACATGACAAGACGACAGGCGGCCGGAAGATCTCCGGTCGCTCACGTCTCAAGAGGGGACCCCCACATGAACAAGCCTCTCCTTGCCGCGCTCGCGACCCTGGTGATCACCGGGGCGGGCATGGCACCGGCGGCCGCCGCCACGGCCACCACCGAGAGCGCCGCCGGGGCCAAGGCCGCGGCCCCCACGGTCAAGGCCGTCAACTTCGCCGGCACCGTGTCGCTCAGCAACTGCTCGGGCTCGGTCGTCCGCCTCCCCAGCTCCGCGGACAGCGACCCGGCGCTGGTCATGACCAACGGCCACTGCCTGGAGACCGGCTTCCCGGATCCCGGCGAGGTCATCGTCGGCCAGTCCTCCAGCCGCACCTTCGGCCTGCTCAACTCCTCGGCCACCCGGGTCGGCACGCTGCGCGCGAGCAAGGTCGTGTACTCGACGATGACCGACACCGACGTCACGCTCTACCAGCTGACCACCACGTACGCGCAGATCAAGAGCTCCTACGGGATCAGCGCGCTGACGCTCCAGGACACGCACCCGGTGGCCGGCACCGCCATCACGGTCGTCTCCGGCTACTGGAAGCGGACCTACGCCTGCAACATCGACGGGTTCGTCTACCGCATCAAGGAGGGCGACTGGACCTGGAAGGACTCCGTCCGCTACACCTCTGCCTGCCAGACCATCGGCGGCACCTCGGGCTCGCCCGTCATCGACAACTCCACCGGCAAGGTCGTCGCCGTAAACAACACCGGCAACGAGGACGGCGAGCGCTGCACCGAGAACAACCCGTGCGAGGTCGACGCGAACGGCACGGTGACGGTCCGCAAGGGCATCAACTACGCCGAGGAGACCTACAACATCCCGGCCTGCTTCACCACCGGCAACAAGCTGGACCTCACCCTCAGCGGCTGCACCCTGCCCAAGCCGTGACAGGAGCATGACGGGCGAGGCCTGACGGGCGAGGCCTGACGGGCGGGCGGTCACCGGGGAGTCCGGCGGACCGCCCGTCCCGCCAGCACGTCCGTCCGGCGGCCGTCCTCGATCACGAACCGGCCGTCGACCAGGACGTACGGGATGCCGACGGGCAGCGCGCGCGGCTGTTCGAAGGTGGACCCCGCCGCGACCGTCGCCGGGTCGAACAGGACCAGGTCGGCGCGGTGCCCCTCGCGGACGAGCCCCCGGTCCGGCAGGCGCAGCCGGGCCGCGGGCCGCGCGGTGAGGTGGTGAACGCACTCCTCCAGCGACAGCACGCCCAGCTCCCGCACATAGCGGCCCAGGTAGTGCGGGAAGGTACCGTACGCCCGAGGGTGCGGCTTGGCGCCCTGGAGGATGCCGTCCGAGCCGCCGGTGTGCGTGCGGTGCCGCATGATCGCCCGGACGTTCTCCTCGTGGCCGACGTGCTGGAGGATCGTCGAGCCCAGCCGGTCCTCGACCAGCAGCCGCCGGGCGGTGGCCCAGGGGGCCTCGCCGCGCAGCCGGGCCGACTCCAGGACCGTACGCCCCACATGGCCGGCGAGGGCGGGGTCCGCCACGCCGGAGATCTCGATCGTGTCCCACTCGACGGGCACGCCGTGGCAGCCGTCCGAGCCGGTGACCTCCAGGTCGTGCCGGATCCGCTCGGCCGTCGCCCCGTCCGCCAGCCGCGCGAGGACCGCCTCCGGGCCGCCCGCGCTCGCCCAGCTCGGCAGCAGCGCGGCGAGGGTGGTGCAGCCGGGCGTGTAGGGGTAGGTGTCGAGGCTGATGTCGGCCCCGGCGGCGAGCGCGTCGTCCAGGAGGGCCAGCAGATCGGCCGCGCGGCCCTTGTTCACGCCGAAGTTCATGGTCGCGTGGGCCAGGTGGAGCGGGCAGCCCGCCTTCCGGCTCAGCTCCACCATCTCCGCGTACGCCTCCAGCCCGCCCGCCCCGTACGAACGGTGGTGCGGGCAGTAGTAGCCGCCGTACGACCCCACCACCCGGCACAGCTCGGTGAGTTCGGCGTCGTCGGCGTACATGCCGGGCGTGTAGGTGAGCCCGGACGACATGCCGACCGCGCCCTGCTCCATCCCCTGCGCGACCAACTCCCGCATCCGGCCCAGCTCGTCCGTTGTCGCCGGGCGGTCCTCCCAGCCGACGACGAGCGCGCGGACCGTGCCCTGCGGGATCAGATAGGCCGCGTTCACGGCGATGCCCCCATCCAGCCGGTCCAGGTACTCGCCCACCGACCGCCAGTCGAAGTCGATGTCGTCGCCGGGCCCGTTCCAGCCGGTGATCGCCCGGCGCACTGCGTCGAGCGTGGCGTCGTCGACCGGCGCGTAGGACAGCCCGTCCTGGCCGATGACCTCCAGCGTCACACCCTGCGCCGCCTTCGCGCCGTGGTCGGGGTCGCGCAGCAGGGCCAGGTCGCTGTGCGCGTGCATGTCGATGAACCCGGGGGAGAGGACCAGGCCCTCCGCGTCCAGCTCCCGCGTCGCGCGCGGGCGCTGGCAGCCCGCCGCCGCGGCCTCCTTGACGACGGCGGTGATCCTGCCGTCGTCGATCACCACGTCCGCGCGGTACGACGGCTCACCGCTGCCGTCCACCACGTCGGCGTCCCGGATGACGAGGTCTTCCACGTCCGGCCTCCCTTGAAAGCTCTGTTGAAAGCTCTAGAAGAACGTGCGGATGTAGTCGACGACCGTGCCGTCCGCCTGGGCCACCGGGATCAGCGGCCACTTGTCGAAGGACGTGCACGGGTGGGACAGCCCCATGCCCAGCCAGTCGCCGACCTCCAGGTCCGCCTCGGCGGTGGTGCGCAGCCAGGCGTGCTGGTCGGACAGGGCGGTGACGGAGACACCCGTGGCGGGCCGTTCGACGCCGTCCCGGCGGACCACCTGGGCGAAGGGCAGGTCGAGGTCGTGAGCCGCGTCCCGCTTGCCCGCGTTCACGAACGCCTGCTCCGCCGACGGGCGGGACACCACCTGCGCCCACAGCCGGAACGCGGGCTCCAGGGCGCCCTCCTCGGGCACCCGGTTGAAGGGGGTGAGCTTGCGGTAGTGGCCGTCGTCGTGCGAGACGTACGCGCCCGAGCGCAGCAGCTTCAGGACGGGCAGGGAGAGCTCCGGGAGGCCGGCGAAGACGTCGGCCACCGCGTCGAACCAGGCGCTGCCGCCCGCGCTCACCACGATCTCGTCGAGGCCGGCCGCCGCGAACCGCCCTGCCTTGTCGAAGTCGACGGCCAGCGCGACCAGCCGCCGCAGCCAGGCGTCCACCCGCTCCGGATCGGCCCTCGGCACCTCGCCCTCGTAACCGGCCACCCCGACCAGCCGCAGGGTCGGCACGGCCGCCACCGCGTCCGCGACGGCCGCGCACTCCGCCTCCGTACGCACCCCGGTCCGGGCACCCTCCCCGGCGGCCAGCTCGACCACCACGTCCACCGGGCGGGCGGCGCCCTTCAGCGCCGCGTCCATCAGCTCCACGCCGCGCACCGAGTCGACGTAACAGACGAACCGGAAGGACGGGTCGGCGGCCAGCTCGGCGGAGACCCAGCGCAGGGCCGCCGCGTCGACCAGCTCGTTGGCGAGGAACACCCTCTCGATCCCGAACGCCCGCGCCACCCGCACCTGGTGCGGCACCGCGAGCGTGATGCCCCACGCCCCGTGCTCGATCTGCCGCTGGAACAGCTGGGGCGCCATGGAGGTCTTGCCGTGCGGAGCGAAGGCGAGGCCGTGGCGGGTCGCGTACGTCTCCATGAGCTTCAGGTTGTGCTCCAGGCGCTCCGCCGACAGGGCGAGGACCGGGGTCGCGAAACCGTCGGTGAACAGGTTGCGGCGCTGGGCGGCCAGCTCGCCGACGGTGAGGCCGTCGGCGTCCGGGGGAAGGCCCTTGAAGCGGTGGTCGACGCGTTCCCCGGCCAGTCGGGCGAGCGCTTCGGTGCTCATGAGGCCTCCTGAAAGCGGGCGTTGCATTCTCTGCAACGATCGTTGCGTATGTCGTTCACCGCTGTCTAACATCTCGGCCACCCGGGGTCAACGGCGTCCGCCGACCCCACCCGGACCGAGGAGCTACGACGATCGTGACCACCACCGGACCCCGCAAGGCCCCCGGCGTCGTGGACGTCGTCGCGCTCGGCGAGTCCATGGTCACCTTCCTGCCCACCCGGCCCGGACGCCTCGCGGACGTACCGTCCTTCGACCGCGCGATCGGTGGCGCCGAGTCCAACGTGGCCTGCGTGCTGGCGTCCGCCGGCCACTCCGTCCGCTGGGTCAGCCGGGTCGGCGCGGACGGCTTCGGCGACCACCTCCTCGAGACGATCGGCGGACACGGCGTCGACGTCACCGCCGTCCGCCGCGACCCGGCCCGGCCGACCGGCGTCTACTTCCGCACCGCCGGGGAGCGGGGCACCGACGCCCACGAGGTGGCGTACTACCGGTCGGGGTCGGCGGCCTCCGCGATGTCGGCCGACACGCTGGACCTGACGGAGGTGCGCGCCGGGCGTGTACTGCACCTGTCCGGGATCACCGCGGCGCTCTCCCCCCAGTGCCTGGCGCTGACCCGCGAACTGACCTCCCCCCGCCCCGGCCGCCCACTGGTCTCCTTCGACGTCAACCACCGGCCCGGACTGTGGGGCGGCGCGGCCGGACCCGGGGTGCTGCTGGAACTGGCCCGCGCCGCGGACCTCGTCTTCGTCGGGCAGGACGAGGCGGAGGAGGCGTGGGGCATCGCGGGCGGCCCGTCCGCCGTCCGGGACGCGCTCCCGGAACCGGAAATGCTGGTGGTGAAGCAGGGCGCGCACGGGGCGACGGCCCTGCACGCCGACGGCGCCACCTTCGTCCCGGCCCTCACCGTCGAGGTCGTGGCGACCACCGGCGCCGGGGACGCCTTCGCCGCAGGCTTCCTCTCCGCCACCCTGCGCGGACTCCCCGTCCGCGACCGGCTCCGGCACGGCCACCTCATGGCCGCCGCCGCCCTCACCGTCCCCGGCGACCTCGCCACCCCTCCCTCCCGTGCCCACGCCGACCGGCTGGCCACCCTCGACGACGAGGCGTGGGGGACACTTCGACTCGGCCCCGGCTGGACACACGCCGCCCACTGGGCCGACGAGGAGGTACGCACACCATGAGCCAGACCGTCGACCGCGCGCTGAGCATCCTGCCGCTGCTCGCCGAGGGCCCCGCCGACCTCGGACAGGTCGCCGACCGCCTCGGCGTCCACAAGTCCACGGCCCTGCGGCTCCTGCGCACCCTCCACGAACACGGCCTCGTCTACCGCCAGTCCGACCAGCGCTACCGCCTCGGCGCCCGCCTCTTCGCCCTCGCCCAGGAGGCCATGGAGAACCTCGACGTCCGCGAGGTCGCCCACCCCCACCTGGCCCGGCTGAACGAGAGCTGCGGGCACACCGTCCACCTCGCCGTGTACGAGGAGGGCGAGGTCCTCTACATCGACAAGGTGGACAGCCGCTACCCCGTGCGCATGTACTCGCGGATCGGGAAGCCCGTGGCCATCACCGTCGCCGCCGTCGCCAAACTCCTCCTCGCCGACCTCCCCGAACCCGAGCGCCGCGCCCTCGCCGACAAGCTCGACTACCCCCTCTACACGGCCCGTTCCACCCCCAACCCCGCCGCTTTCCTACGGGAGTTGGAGAAGGTCCGCGAACAGGGCTGGGCCACCGACCTCGGCGGCCACGAGGAATCCATCAACTGCGTCGCCGCACCGATCCGGGGCGCCGACGGCCGGGTGGTCGCCGCCATGTCGGTCTCCGCGCCCAACGTCGTCGTCACCGCCGACGAACTCCTCACCCTGCTCCCGCTGGTGCGACGTACGGCGGACGCCATCAGCGGCGAGTACTCCGGCAGAACCCCGATCAAGGAAACCAGTTGATGACCGAGAAGACCGCGCTCACCCCCAAGACCCACACCACCCCGCCCGCGAAGTTCTCCCACGGCGTCAGGAAGGGCAACATCCTCCAGGTCGCCGGCCAGGTCGGCTTCCTCCCCGCCGAGGAGGGCAAGCCGCCGACGCCCGCCGGCCCCACCCTGCGCGAACAGACCCTCCAGACCCTCGCCAACGTCAAGGCGATCCTGGAGGAGGGCGGCGCCGGCTGGGACGACGTGATGATGATCCGCGTCTACCTCACGGACACCGCCCACTTCGCGGAGATGAACGCGATCTACAACACCTACTTCGAGGAGCAGGGCCTCACCCAGCCGCCCGCCGCGCGCACGACGGTCTACGTCGGACTTCCCGCCGGGCTCCTCATCGAGATCGACGCGCTGGCCGTACTCGGCTGACGCGCCCTCATCTCCCGCACCCCGTACGCCGTCACGGCACGGCGCCCCACCACCCCCTGGGCGCCGTGCCGCGATCCCCCTTGCCCGAAAGCTCCATGTACTTATCCAAAGGACCCCCATGTCCCTACCGCTCGCCGCGGCCGCCCCCGCCGCCCCGCCGCACACCGGAGGCCTGCTCCTCCTCGTCGACGGCACCACGGGGCTGCTGCTCGTCGCCGCCCTCGGCATAGCCCTGCTGCTCTTCCTGATCATCAAGGCCAGACTCCAGCCCTTCGTGGCCCTGCTCGCCGTCTCCATAGCCGTCGGCCTGCTGGCCGGACTGTCGGTCACCGAACTCTTCGGCACCGTCCAGCGCTCGGACGCGGTCTCCACCATCGAGTCCGGGATGGGCGGCATCCTCGGCCATGTCGCGATCATCATCGGTCTCGGCACCATGCTCGGCGCGATCCTCGAAGTCAGCGGCGGCGCGGAGGTGCTGGCGTCGCGGCTCCTCGACCTCTTCGGCGAGCGACGAGCTCCCCTCGCGATGGGCCTCACGGGCCTGATCTTCGGCATCCCGGTCTTCTTCGACGTCGGCATCTTCGTCCTCGCGCCGATCGTCTACGCCGCCGCCAAACGCTCCGGCAAGTCCATCCTGCTGTACTGCCTCCCGCTGCTCGCCGGCCTGTCGATGACCCACGCCTTCCTGCCGCCGCACCCCGGCCCGGTCGCCGCCGCCGGTCTGCTGCACGTCCAGCTCGGCTGGATCATCCTCATGGGCGTCGTCTGCGGCATCCCCGCCGTGCTCGCCGCCTGGGCGTTCTCCGCGTGGATCGGCAGGCGCATCTTCGTCGCCGTACCGCAGGACATGGTCGAGGCCGCCGACGAGGCCAAGCGCGCGGTGGTCGCGGAGCAGCAGCGCGCCGGCGTCGAACGGCGGGAGGATCCCGTCCCGCTCGCCACGGTCCTCGGCATCATCGGCACCCCGCTGATCCTGATCCTCGCCGCCACCTTCTCCTCCGTCGCGCTCGACCCCTCCACCGGCCGCTCGGTCATCGAGTTCTTCGGCCACCCCTTCGTCGCCCTCACCATCGCCCTGCTGCTCGCCTACTACCTCCTCGGCATCCGGCGCGGCTGGTCCCGCAAGTCCCTGGAGACGGTGTCGACCGCCTCGCTGAAGCCGGTCGGCAACATCCTGCTGGTGGTCGGCGCGGGCGGTGTCTTCGGCGCGGTCCTCAAGGCCAGCGGCGTCGCCCAGGCCCTGTCGGACACCTTCCACGACGTCGGCCTGCCCGTGCTCGTCCTGTCCTACCTGATCTCCGTCGTCCTGCGCGTCGCCCAGGGCTCGGCGACGGTCGCGATCGTCACGACGGCGGGCATCGTGGCCCCCCTGCTCTCCGAGGGCGACCACTCCCAGGCCTTCGTGGCCCTCGTCATCATGGCCATCTCGGCGGGCTCCATCTTCGCCTCGCACGTCAACGACGGAGGCTTCTGGATGGTCGCCAAGTACTTCGGTATCAGCGAGCGGGACACGCTGAAGACGTGGACGGTGCTGGAGTCGGTGCTGTCGGTGGCGGGGTTCGCGGTGGCGGGGGTGTTGAGCGTGTTCGTGTAGCCGAAGGGGGGCAATTGGCGGGCTGGCTGGTTCGGGCACAGGTATGTCGTCCATACTTCCTGCCGTGGAGCAGCGCATAGGTTCGAGCAGCCAGCCCCTGGAGGGCGCCGGATTCGACCCGGCCTTCATCCCCGGGCTCACCTCGCCCGCGGCGGAGGAGTCCGAGGACGCCAGGCCCGAGGACGCCAAGTCCGAGGAGGCGGAGGCGGCCACGGAGACGCCGGCCGACGAGACGGCCCCTGCCGCTGAGGACGACGGCCAGGTCCAGGCGGAGGGAGAGGACGAGGAAGAGGAAGAGGCTTCTGCGGGCCCCGTCTTCGAGGCCTCCGACCGCCGCGCCAGGATCGTGGCCGACCGCAAGGGCGTCCGCCTCGCCCTCGACGAGGAGTCCTGCGAGTTCCGCTGGGACGAGATCGGCGCGGTCGAGACGGAGTCGCCCCGCTTCGGCAAGCGGTACACCGTCACGGTGCACACTCCTGACCGCCGCTGGTACCCGATCGAGATCGAGGCGCCGGCCAGGAGCAGCTTCAAGGAGTGGGACGAGCGGATGGACGCGGTGCTGGACGCCTACTTCGAGGAGTAGCCGCCGGACGGGCGGGCCCTGTCAGCAGTACTGGGCCGCCTTCCCGATGGACCGGTACATGCAGTCCGCGTTCTCAAGCAACTGGTACACCGCGTCCTTGTTGCGTGAGGTCTCCCGCTCGATCACCTCGTCGGGCGGGTAGAACCCCCCGCCGGAACTGGACGTCGGGTACATCTCGAAGGTGTAGTCGAAGATCTTCTGGGTGCCCCAGAGGTAGTCGTCGATCGACCCGTCCGTGATGTAGAGGTCGCTGGACTGCTCCGGTGTGTAGCCGTTGCTGGCGGCCATCTTCTGGCCGACGGCCTTGAAGGCGGCGGCGTCGTCGGCCGTCATCCCGGTCGCCGTGTCGGAGTACGTCCACCCGAACGGCCACAGCACCAGCTCGCTGTACGTGTGGAAGTCGATGCCCGCCTTGATCTGCTGCTTCCCGCCGACGACCCGGCCGCGCACGAAGTCGGCGACCACCTTCACCTCGGGCGCCGACTCGGCGGCGGCGCCCCGGTAGGTCTCGGACGAGGTCGACCCCGAGGAGCCGCCGCAGCAGCCCCACTTGTAGTTCCAGTTCCGGTTGAGGTCGGTCCCGACGTACGAGGAACCGGAGTTGGGCTGCCGGTTCTTCCGCCAGGACCGGTACGACCCGGTGGCGATGTCGTACTCGCCGCCGTCCGGGTTGAGATCCGGCACGATCCAGATCTCGCGGCTGTTCACGAGGTTCGTGGTGCGGGAGTCGCTCCCGTACCCGGCGCCCAGCTCGCGCAGCAGGTACAGCGCCATCTCCACGGTGAGGTGCTCGCGGGCGTGCTGGTGGAAGGTCAGGAGGACCTCGGGTTCGTCCTCGTCCGTGCCCACGTTGTCGCTCACCTTGATGGCGACGATGTCCCGGCCCTGGTACGACTTGCCGATCACCCGCTTGCTCATGATGCTGGGGTAGGCGGCCAGCCGCTGGTCGATCTCCGTGTTCATCTCGGCGTAGTTGTGGTACTTCGAGTCGGCCGAGGGGAAGTCGTAGAGCCGCAGCCCACTGCCGCCGGCCGAGCGGTCCGGGGCGGCGCCCAACGGGCTGACGTCGTAGCCCAGTTCCCGTAACCGCTTGATCTGATCGGCCCGCCCGGAGACGACCACCGTCTCCTCGTCGGCCTCGTCCACGGTCACGCCGGCCCGCTGGATCGCGGTGCGGGTCACGGGCGTGGTGCTCCGGTGGATCTCGTACTGCCGGATGTCGTCCGCCGACGGCACCGGTTTGTGCGCGCTGCTCGCCGTGGCGTGCGTGGCCGTCGCCGTGACGGGCGCCGCGAGGGCGAGGGTGAGCAGGGCACCGAGGGCGGCGGCACGTCTGCCGGCCCGCAGGCTCGAACCGCGTGTGCGAAGTCGCATGAGCTCTCCTTGGTCTCCAGGAGTCCGGGGTCGCCGGATGTGGGGTGGAGCGGAGGTCGGGCTCATGGTGTCGCTTTGACATGATCGGGTCAAGTGTGCGCAAAAGAGGAGCGGGGGCACCGGGCCCCCGCTCCTCCTCACCTACGGCAGCCCGTGCACATGCGCCCCCACCGCACTCGACCACGCGTTCCCCGACGCCGCGTCCCAGTTGGTGGACCAGGTCATCGCGCCCCGCAGGTCCGGGTAGGTCCTGGAGGGCTTGAAGGAGCCGCAGCCGGTGCCCTTGGCCAGGCAGTCGAGGGCGTTGTTCACCACCGTGGGCGAGACGTACCCGCTGCCCGCCGCGCGGGTCGAGGCCGGCAGGCCGAGCCCGACCTGGGAGGGGGACAGCCCGCCCTCCAGCTGGATGCAGGCCAGGGCCGTCAGGAAGTCCACCGAACCCTGGGAGTACACCTTGCCGTCGCAGCCCAGCATGGAACCGCTGTTGTAGTACTGCATGTTGACGACCGTGAGGATGTCCTTCACGTTCAGGGCCGTCTGGAAGTAGGCGTTCGAGGTCGACTGCATGTCGATCGTCTGCGGTGCCATCGTGATGACGAGGGACGAGCCCGCCTTCGCCGACAGGGCGCGCAGCGCCTGGCTCATGTACGTCGCGTTGAGGCCGTTCTCCAGGTCGATGTCGACACCGTCGAAGCCGTACGTCTGCATCAGCGAGTACACCGAGCCCGCGAAGTTCGCCGCCGACGTCGGGTCGCTCACCGACACCGTGCCGTTCTGGCCGCCGACGGAGACGATGACCTTCTTGCCGGCCGCCTGCTTGGCCCTGATGTCGGCCTTGAACTGGTCGACGGTGTAGCCGCCCAGCCCGGCGGAGTCGAGGTTGAAGGTCACGGCGCCCGGGGTCGACGTGGCGTCCGCGAAGGCCACCGCGATGATGTCGTAGGCGGAGGGGACGTCGGCGAGCTTCTGCACCGTGGCCCCGTTGTCGAAGTTCTGCCAGTAGCCCGTCACGGCGTGCTTCGGCAGCGAACCCCCGCCGCCCCCCGCCGCCGGTGGCCGCCGTCGTGGCCGTCACGGCCGCAGACTTCGCCGATTCGCCCGCCGAGTTGGTCGCCGTGACCTGAAAGGAGTACGACGTGGAGGCCGCCAGGCCGGTCACCGTCGCCGAGGTGCCCGAGGCCGACGCCACCTTCGTGCCGCCCCGGTAGACGTTGTAGCCGGTCGCGTTCGACACCGCCGACCACGACAGGGACACCGACGAGGACGTCGTGCCCGACACGCTCAGACCGCCGGGCGCGGCCGGGACCGTCGGGGCCGGGTCGCCGCCACCGCCGCCGTCCGGGCCGTACACCGAGATGTCGTCGGCGTAGTACGGGGCCTGGCCGTACCAGCCGTGCGTGTACACCGTGACCGACGTCGTCGACGCGCCCGTGGTGAACGTAGTCGACAGCTGCTTCCAGGACGCGGAGTCGGGGGTCCAGTCGGAGACGTCCGTGGTGCCCGTGCCCGTCACGCCCAGGTAGGCGTAACCGCCCTGCACCCACCCGCTCAGGGTGTACGTGGAGTTCGGCTTCACCGCCACCGTCTGGGTGCACTGGGCGTTGTCCTGCCCGGCCGGCGTCGCCTTGAGCGCGGCCGCGCCGCCGTGCACCGGGGAGCCGGTCGTCGTACCGCTGCTCGCGGAGCAGGTCCAGTTGGTCAGGCCGGATTCGAATCCGGCGTTCTTGACGTTGTTCACGTCCGCCGCGGACGCCGGGGTGGCGGTGAGGCCCGCCAGGGGGAGGGCGAGGGCGAGGGTGCCGGAGGCGGCCCAGCGCACACGTCTGCTGTGTCCTGTGTGGGGAGGCATGCGCTCCAAGTTGGTCCAGACCAATACGACTGTCAATAGGTACAGACCAATTCGGAGTGACGGGTGGGCGGTGACCGGTGGTGCAACCTGCCCCGTTATGACCACAGTTGCGCGAAGGCAGTTCCTGTCCGGCTGCCCAAACGCTGTTCTCCGGTCACAGAGCCGTGGTTACAGTGCTCACGTAGTCACGCAATGAAGTCGTCCCGGGCTGGGGAGTAACAGAGCCGGGGCCGACGGGTGTGAAGAGCGGGGAGCTGCGCGTGCCAACTGCCATTGCCGTGACCAGCGCCGACATGGCGCTGCCGCCGCAGGACGAGCGGACCGTGCCCGCGGTCGTGCTGCGGGACCTCGACCGGCGGCCGATCGAGGACGCCCTGGCCGAACTCCAGACGCTCGTCGAGCAGCACGGGCACGTCATCGTCGTGTCGTCGCAGGCCGTCCCCGAAGGGGTGACCCGGCGGCTGCACACCCTCCGCTCCCTCATGGAGAGCGACCGCATCGCCCTCTTCCGCCCCGAGCTGCCGCCCCTCGGAGTCGCCGTCCTCGCCCGCCAGTTGCGGCAGCTCGCCTCCTGCGACCTCAGCCCGGGCGTGCTCGCCTCCGCCGGCCGGCTGCTCATCCACTACATCCACGCCGGCGCGGTCCTCGGCTCGGTCGCCAAGCTGGACCGCGTACCGGTCGGCCTGAAGGCGCACGCGAAGTCGTGGGTGCCCGGCAGCCAGTTCGCGGTGGCCGCACACCCCGAGCCGCAGCTCGTACGGGTCGGGCCCGACGCGGCCCTGACCGGCCCGGAGTTCAGCACCTGGATGCTGGTCGCCAAGGGGCAGCTCCAGTCCGAGTGGGTGGGGGGAGCCCTGGCCAGGTCCTGGGGCGTGCACGGCCTGCGCGAGACCGCGCTGCCCGCCGAGTCCCCGGCCTGGTGGGGGACCGGGAAGGTGATCGAGTTCTGCAGCCATCTCGCCGACCTGTCGGTGCTCTACCAACTGGTCACCTCCGTCCGGCGCGGCACCTGCCACTGGTGCGGCATCGACGTCATCGGCGACCGCTGCGTCTTCTGCTCCGCCACCCCGCCCGTCTACGAGCCGCCCGCCCCGCGGGCACTGGAACAGCGAACGCCCGCCTGACGGCGCACCGGACACCCCTCTCCGCTCGTCCCGACCCCGCTCGACCGATTCCCCCAATGAGGTTGCACGGCTCATGAACTCCCGTCAGCGCCGCGGCGTGATACTCCTGATTCTGTCGGTGCTCTGCGCCCTGGGCGCGTTCGCCGGCGTGCTCTCCGTCATCGACGACGTGAAGTCCAAGGTCGGCCCCGAGGTCACCGCGTACCGGATCCGGTCCGAGGTGGCGCCCTACACGGCCCTGGACGCCGGGCAGTTCGAGAAGATCCGGATGCCCAAGCGGTGGCTGTCCTCCAACGCGGTCACCAGCCTCCGCGACATCCAGGGCAAGATCGCCGTGACCACCCTGCACGAGGGCTCCCTCCTCCAGACCGACATGATCGTCGACCAGCCCGCGCTCCAGGCGGGCCAGCAGGAGGTCGCCATCATGATCGACGCGGCCACCGGGGTCGCCGGCAAGATCACCCCCGGCTCCCGGGTCAACGTCTACGCCACCTTCGAGGGCAAGAAGCAGAGCGACCCCGACCAGTCGAAGATCATCGTGACCAACGCCCGCGTCCTCGACGTCGGCAAGCTCACCTCCCTGGAGCCCGACAACAAGAACCAGCAGCCCACCGACGCCGTCCCGATCACCTTCGCGCTGTCCACCATCGACGCCCAGCGCATCACGTACGCCGAGTCGTTCGCGCAGCGGGTCCGGCTCGCCCTGGTGGCCCCCGGCAGCGAGACCACCGTCCCCGACAAGGACCGTACGTACGAACTCGCGACGGACAAGTGAGAGGCGCCCCGCATGCCCACCAGGATTCTCCCGGCGGTCGGTGACGCGGACGCGGTCCGGTCCCTCACCACCCTGCTCAGCCAGCTCCCGGACGCCGAACCGGTGCCGCCGGTGACCGACTCCACCCAGCTCGTCGACACCCTGGCCCGGCTCGCCGCCGAGTCCGTGGACGAGCTGCCCGAGGTCGTCGTCGTCCACGAACGCATCGGCCCCGTCCCGGCCCTGGAGCTGATCCGCGAAGTCGCCCTGCGCTTCCCCGCCGTCGGCGTCGTCCTCGTCACCTCCGACGCCGGCCCCGGCCTGTTCGCCGCCGCCATGGACTCCGGCGCCCGCGGCCTGGTCACCCTCCCCCTCGGCTACGAGGAACTGGCGATGCGCGTCCAGGCCGTCGCCCAGTGGTCCGTCGGCGTACGACGCCACCTCGGCCACGGCTCCGACGTGTTCGGCGGTGTCGGCGGCACCGTCGTCACGGTCAGCGGCGCCAAGGGGGGCACGGGGGCCACCCTCACCGCCATCCAGATCGCCCTCGCCGCCCAGGCGTCCGGCCGCTCCACCGCCCTGGTCGACATGGACCTCCAGACCGGCGACATCGCCTCCTACCTGGACATCCAGTTCCGCCGCTCGGTCGTCGACCTGGCGGCCATCGCCGACATCTCCCCACGGGTCCTCGCCGACGCCGTCTTCCGCCACGACAGCGGCCTCGCCCTGCTGCTCGCCCCCGGCGAGGGCGAACGCGGCGAGGAGGTCACCGACCGGGCCGCCCGCCAGATCGTCAGCGCCCTGCGCTCCCGCTACGAGGTCGTCGTCGTCGACTGCGGCGCCCAGCTCGGCGGCGCCGGCGCGGCCGCCGTGGAGATGGCCGACACGGCCCTGCTGGTCACCACCCCGGACGTGGTCGCCGTCCGCGCCGCCAAGCGCACGGTGCGGATGTGGGACCGGCTCCAGATCCGCAAGGCCGAGGAGACCACGGTCGTCGTCAACCGCCACACCCGCGCTACGGAGATCCAGCCGCCCCTCATCCAGCGCATCACCGGCACCGCGCTGGCCCGCACGGCCGTACCCGCCAACTTCAAGGAACTCCAGGCCGCCGTGGACGCCGGGCGGATCCACGAACTCGACGGCAAGAGCACCGTGAAGCAGGCCCTGTGGGCCCTCGCGGGGGAGCTGGGGCTGGTCAAGGCGGCCGACGGGGGCCGACACGGCCGGGCACGGGGTGACCGGCTGGCGGGGGGATTCCGGCGCCGGAAGGAGGCGGGCGGATGAGACGCAGGGCGGGCGACCGGGGGCAGGTCAGCATCGAACTGCTCGGCATGACCCCGTTGATCGTGCTGACGCTGGTGCTGATGTGGCAGTGCGTGCTCACGGGGTACGCATACACGCTCGCCGGGAATGCTGCGGACGAGGGGGTGCGGGCGGGTACGGCGGTACCTCCGGGGGAGCGCTACGGCGTGTGCGAGCAGGCGGCGCTGAAGCACCTGTCGGCGGCGTGGAAGGAGGGTGCCACAGTGCCGCACTGCGACGGGACCGGCTATGTGACCGCGGACGTCTACCTGAAGGTGCCGGTCCTCTTCCCGGGCTCCATCGACTTCCCCGTCACGGTGCACGGGCACGCCGGCACCGTGGAGGAGGTGAAGCGCTGAGATGCCGTACGACCGTGAAGGCCGCCGCGACCTGGGGCAAGTCGCCATCGAGTACCTGGGCTTCATCCCGATCCTGCTCATCGTCGCTTTCGCGGGCATACAGATTGGAGTGGTCGCGTACGCCGCCGAGCAGGCCGGTACGGCGGCCCGGGCGGGCGCGCGCGCAGCCTCGCTGCGGCAGGACGTCGGACAGGCCTGTGCTGACGCGGTCAGCGGAGGGCTCACCGTCCAGTGCGAGTCCTCGGAAGGGGACGACACGGTCACCGTCACCGCCACCGTACACATCCCCAAAGTCCTCTGGGACTTCGGCGACGCCCACAAGACCGCCACCATGCCGCTCGACCACTGAGGCCAAGGAGCCCCCCACCCATGAGTCTCCGCGCACGCATCAACACCCCCGAGGAGCACGGCAGCCGGGGTGAGGACGGCCATCTGGTCGCCTCCTACCGGGCCAAGCTCCTGGAGGAGATCGACCTCGCGGAGATGAGCTCGCTGGCCGCCGCCGAACGCCGGGCGCGCCTGGAGCGGGTGCTCGGGCACATCATCAGCCGCGAGGGCCCGGTCCTGTCGACGGCGGAGCGCTCCCAGCTGATCCGCCGGGTCGTCGACGAGGCGCTAGGCCTCGGCATCCTCGAACCCCTCCTCGAGGACGCGTCGATCACGGAGATCATGGTGAACGGCCCGGACGCCATCTTCGTCGAGCGCGGCGGCCGGGTCGAGCAGCTGCCGATCCGCTTCGTCTCCCAGGACCAGCTGATGCAGACGATCGAGCGGATCGTCTCCACGGTCAACCGGCGCGTCGACGAGTCGAACCCGATGGTCGACGCCCGCCTCCCCTCCGGCGAGCGCGTCAACGTCATCATCCCGCCGCTGTCGCTGACCGGCCCCACCCTCACCATCCGGCGCTTCCCGCGCTCCTTCACCCTCCAGGAGCTGATCGGCCTCGGCTCGCTGGACGAGCACATGGTGTTCCTGCTGGCCGGCCTGGTGCAGGCGAAGTTCAACATCATCGTCTCCGGCGCCACCGGCACCGGGAAGACCACCCTGCTCAACGCGCTCTCCGGCCTGATCCCGGCGCACGAGCGCATCATCACCATCGAGGACTCCGCCGAACTCCAGCTCCAGCAGTCCCACGTGGTCCGCCTGGAGTCCCGCCCGCCGAACGTCGAGGGCAAGGGCCAGGTCACCATCCGCGACCTGGTCCGCAACTCGCTGCGCATGCGCCCCGACCGGATCGTGGTCGGCGAGGTCCGCGGCGGCGAGTCCCTCGACATGCTCCAGGCGATGTCGACCGGCCACGACGGCTCCCTCGCCACCGTGCACGCCAACAGCGCCGAGGACGCCCTCACCCGCCTCCAGACCCTCGCCTCCATGTCCGACGTCGAGGTCCCCTTCGTCGCCCTGCACGACCAGATCAACAGCGCCGTCGACGTCATCGTCCAGCTCACCCGCTTCGCCGACGGCGCCCGCCGCATCACCGAGATCGCCCTGCTCGACAGCCACGGCGGAGAGCCCTACCGGCTGGCCACCGTCGCCCGCTTCGACGCCCAGCCGATGACGCACGACGGCCGGGTGTACGGCACCTTCCACTACTTCCCGCTGCCGCGCCGCACCGCCGACCGCCTCTACATGGCGAGCCAGCCGATACCCCAGGCCTTCGGCGTCGCCCACACGCTGGACCAGCTCACCACCCGAGAAGCCAGGTAGGCCACCCCCATGGATCTGCACACCCTCGTCAGCCTCACCACCGGCATCACCCTGCTGACCTGCGTCCTGGCCGTGCTGGGCCTGCACGCCTACGCGGCCGGCCGGGCCCAGCGGGCGGAGCTGGTGGACCGGCTGACGTACACCGGCCAGGTCGCGGTCACCGGCCGACGGCGCCGCTTCCGCAACCTGGACCGGCGGCTGCGCGGCACCGCGGCGGGCCGGAAGCTGGAACTGCGGCTGGCGGCGACCGGCCTGGACGTCACCCCGGGCGAGTTCTTCGCGTACATGCTCGCCACGGTGGCGGCGCTCTGGCTGATCGGCCAGGCCACGCTGGCCCCCTTCTTCGGGCCGCTCGCCGGTCTGCTGGGCGTCTGGGCGGCCTGGCAGTTCCTCAACTGGCAGCGCCAGAAACGCATCGAGCGCTTCATCAACCAACTCCCCGAACTCGCCCGCATCCTGGCCAACGCCACCCAGGCCGGCCTCGCCCTGCGCACCGCCATCGGCATGGCCGCGGAGGAACTGGAGGCCCCGGCGGGCGAGGAACTCGCCAAGGTCGCCGACCAGCTGGCGATCGGCCACTCCATGGACGACGCCCTCGGCGAACTCGCCGACCGCCTCCCCTCCCGCGAACTGGTCGTCCTGGTCACCACCCTGGTCCTGTCCAACAAGGCGGGCGGACAGGTGGTCAGCGCCCTGCGCAACCTCACCGAGACCCTCGAGGAACGCAAGGAGACCCGCCGCGAGATCCGCACCCAGCTCTCCCAGGTGACCATGACCTCGTACGCCGTCCCCGTCCTCGGCATCGGAGCCCTGTTCCTGATGAACGGCGTCAAGGACGGCGCCCTGGACCGCATGACCGGCTCACCGGTCGGCCAGGCCTGCGTGCTCATCGCCTTCGGGCTCTACGCGATCGGCTTCGTCCTGATCCGCCGCATGAGCCGAATCGACGTCTGAGGGGATGACCGCGGACATGGCCCTCCTCCTCGCACTCGTCATCGGCCTGAGCGTCCTGGGCGCCTTCACCGGCATCCGCATGTACCGCGCGGACGCCAAACTGCCCGGCGACCTCGCGCTGGCCCTGGAAGTGGGCGCGACCCGCACCGGCGCCGCCAACTCCCTCATCGACCGCATGGGCATGCGCTACGCGCCCGCCGTGCTCCGCCTGATGGGCCCCAAGCAGGTCGCCAGGTACCGCCGCAGGATCGACCTCGCGGGCAACCCCGGCGGCCTCACCATCGACCGCTACGCGGCCCGCCGCGCGGTCTACGGCGCACTCGGCGGCGTGGGTTTCCTGGTCTTCCTCCTCCGCGGCCAGTGGTTCGTCGCACTGCTCCTCCTCGCCTTCGGCGCGTTCTGGACGGAGGTCGGCATCTGGTCGGCGATCCGCATCCGCAAGGACGTCATCGAGCGGACCCTGCCCGACTTCCTGGACGTGCTCGCGGTCGTGGTCAGCGCGGGCCTCGGCTTCCGCCAGGCCCTGGACCGCGTGGCCTCCCGGTACGAGGGCCCCTGGGCGGACGAACTGCGCATCACACTGCGCCAGATGGACCTCGGCATGAGCCGCCGCGAGGCCTTCAAGGAACTGCGCCGCCGCAACGACTCCGAGCAGGTGGCGATGTTCGTCACGGCACTCCAGCAGGGCGAGGAACTCGGCGCACCGATCGTCGACACCCTGGTGGCCCTCGCGAAGGACATGCGCCGCACGGACGCCCAGAACGCCCGCCGCAAGGCCGCCCGCGCGGTACCCCGGGCCACCCTGATGATCACCACCTTCATGGTCCCGGCCACCATGCTCCTCCTCGCCTCCGGCCTGATCCTCGGCTCCGGCGTGGACTTCGGCTCGATCACCGGGAAGTAGTGGAGGGGGTGGGGTGATGGCGATGGCGACGACGAGGTGGCGGGCGGGACCGGCCCGACGGTGGCGAGCCGCCGACGGCGACGAACTCCCACAGGAGCCGCCCGCACCGGAGCCACCCGCACCGGAAAAGCTCCAGCTGCGCGCCCTGCAAGCCATGTGCCGCCAGGTGTTCGGCTTCCGCCTGGCCATGATCGCCCTGGCCGCCCCCGCGGCCCTGGTCAACGCCGCCCCCGGAATCGGCGTCCGCCTGGTGGGAGCGGCGGTGGTCGTCACCTTCATGGCGTCGTACGTCCTCTTCCGGGACTGGGAACGCTTCGGCCCCCTCCTCCTGCGCCACCCCTCCCTACTCGCGGCGGACACCCTCCTCGGCTCCCTCCTCCTGATCTCGGCCGGCCCCGACACCACACTCGCGTACGTCAGCGTCTGCACCCCCCTCCTCGCCGGCCTGGTCTACAGCTGGCGCGGAGCGGCCTGCTTCGCCTCCCTCCAGTCCCTGATCCTGCTCCTGGTCCACGCCACGCTGAAGGGCAGGCAGGAAGCGGACCTGGCCGAGTCGTTGCTCCTCCCCGGCCTCTGCGTCATCACGGGCGCCGTGGGCTCGACCCTGCGCAACCTGATGCTCCGCTTCGGCACGGCCACCCAGGCCCTGACGACGGTCCAGGCCCGGCTGGCGGTGACGGAGGCGGTGAACGCCGAACGGGCGCGCCTGGCCCGCGAGATGCACGACTCCGTGACCAAGACCCTCTACGGCGTGGCCCTGGCCGCGGACGGCCTCGCGGCCTCGGCGTCCGCGGACCGCAGGGACCCCGCCGTCCTCCGCGAGCAGGCGGAACTGGTGGCCCGCTCGGCCCGCCGGGCGGCTGCGGAGGCCAGGGAACTCCTCACGGACCTTCGCCGGGAGGGCGACCCGGCACACGGTACGGATGTCCTGACGGAACTGGCATCCCGAACCCATGACTTCACCTCCCGCACGAACATCCCGACGACATACCGCACCCCCACCGCCCACGAACTCCCCCCGATCCCCGCGGCGGTGGCCCGCCAACTCCTCACGATCGCCGAGGAGGCGATGGAGAACGCCCACCGCCACGGCGCTCCCACCCGCGTGGAGGTCACCGTCGACCTCTGTGACGAACTCCTCCGCCTGACCGTCTACGACGACGGCAGCGGCCTCCCGCCCGGCACCACCCTCGACCACCTCCGCCGCACGGGCCACTTCGGCGTGATCGGCATGGCCGAGCGGGCTGAGTCGGTGGGCGCCGGCTTCCGTATCGGCCAAGGCGACCACCCCCAGGGCACGGAGGTCCGCGTGGAACTCCCGCTGGCGGCCCTGACCCCCGTACCAGCCGCATGAGAGGAGGCACCCGATGCCGCCGAACCCGACCCCACCGCTCCGTATCGTGGTGGCCGACGACAACCCGGTGGTCCGGGCGGGCCTGACCGCCCTCCTCTCAGACCGGGAGGACACCACGGTGGTCGCCGAGGCCGCCAACGGCCACGAGGCCTGCGACGCGGCCCGCCGACACCGCCCCGACGTCGTGCTCCTGGACGTCCGCATGCCCGAACTGGACGGCCTCGCCGCCCTGCCCCACCTCGTCCCGCTGGCCCCGGTCATCATGCTCACCTACAGCCACGAGTCGGAGACGATCCGGGAGGCGGTACGGCTGGGGGCGAGCGGATATCTGGTCCACGGAGAGTTCACCGTGGCGGAACTGGTCACGGCGGTACGGGACATCCGGGCGGGGCGGGAGCACTTCACGGCGACGGCGGTAGGTGCGCTGGCCACGATGCCGGCACACCTACCGCACGCAACTGCACACACTGCGACGCAACTCGCCGCCGTCCCAAGCCAAATTGGCCCACAACAGCTTTCGCAAGTGCAATCATATGTGGGACAGTCAACTAGGTCGCGGTTCCGGCTGAGTACGAGGGAGGCGGAGATCATGGACCTCATCGCAACCGGCATGAACAACCAGCAGATCGCCGCCACCTGCTTCATCAGCGAGAAGACGGTCAAGAACCACATCAACCGAATCTTCGCCAAACTCCACAGCACCAGCCGCTCCCAGGCGGCCGCCAAGTGGCTGGGGGTGGCCTGAGATGGCGCGGGATTGGGCCCTGGGGCCCTGTGGGGAGCGGGGGGTTCGGCCATACGGTGCCGGGGTCGGTAGCGAACCCGGAGGGGAACACCATGAGCAACTGGCTCAACACCACGGTCATGTACTTGCAGGCCCGCGCTGCCCGCAACGACAAGGGCCAGACGGCGGTGGAGTACCTCGGCATCATCGCGGTCGTCGTGGCGATCGTGCTCGCGATCACGGGCACGAGCATCGGCCAGACGATCTACGACGCGATCACGGCGAAGATCGCCGAAGTCACCGGCTGACGCCTCCCCGCACATTCGGCGACTCAGGGCAGGCCTTCCCCATCTACATCACGGTGGTGGCGGGTCTGCTCTTTCTCGCGTTCGCTTACCTCGCGGTCGGCCAGGCCGCGGCGAATCGGAACGGCGCTCAGACGGCCGCGGACGCGGCTGCCCTCGCGGCGGCACAGAACAGGCGCGACCAGCTCGCGGACAAGTGGAAACTCGCGGTGAACGACCCGACCAAGTGGCAGGAGATCTTCGACGGCAATGTGGACGTCGCCCCCTCGTGCTGGCGGGCGTATCAACTCGCCACGCCGAACGACGCCACCGTGGACGACTGCACGCCTGATGGGCCACTGAGCTTCACGGTGAAGCTCAAGACCTCCAAGCCCGTCGGGGACTCCGTCGTCCCCGGCACCGAGAACACGTACTCGACGGCGACCGCCACGGCTGTGATCGAACCGCTGTGCCAGCCCCCCGACGGGGACGGCGGGAGCGGTGGCGACGAGCTGCTGAAGCTCAAGTGCAAGGATCGGGAATGGGACGTGGACCCCCATGACCTCACCCAGCTTCCTGAGCCTCAGGACCTCTTCGACGTCCACCTGGCCGACTGACAAGCGAACGACGAGTGAAGAAGGAAGCAGAGCGATGATCATTCGGTTCACTCCGAAGGCCCGCAGGGGGTTGGTCGCGCTGACGATGACGGTCGGTCTCACCCTGGCTGCGGGCGGCTGCGGTGGCGGTGGCGGCGGCGATGACAAGAAGCCGGAGACATCGGCATCCGCCTCCAAGGGCGGAGGGTCCGATCCGAGTGCCCAGGAGGGACAGTCGGATGAGCCCTTGGCGGAACTGAAGGGATCGGACGGTCTCGTTCTCCAGATCACCTCCGCTCAGCGTGATTCCGGCGGCTTCGTCACCGTGAACGGCACCTTGAAGAACGACGGGGCGAAGAGCCTCGTCGTCCCCTCCGCCCTGAGCGGCAACGAAACCGAGATCGTCAGGAACGGCAGGTCTCTGGGGGGCGCTACGCTGATCGACCCCAAGGGCAAGAAGCGGTACTACGTCCTGCGGGACACGGACGGCCGTCCGTTGACCACCACGGGCTTCTCGACCCTCAAGGCCGGTGACACCCTGGCCGTCTTCATGCAGTTCCCGGCACCCCCGGCGGGTACGAACGACGTGGACTTCCAACTGCCCACGTTCGCTGCCGCCTCCATCCAGATCTCCGGGTGAGGCCCCCGTGACCCAACCCCGCCACCTCCCCCTAGCCGTAACCACGGCCGCCCTCCTCCTGCTCGGCACCACGACCGCTCAGGCCGACGGCACCGACCCCAGCGTCCCCCCGGGCACCGAACCCTCCGCCACCGCTCCGGTGAAGATCGACCCCACCGACCCGGACCTCAAGCTCCCCGAGGGCGCCACCCTCGCCGACCCCAAGGTGCTGGACATCAAGTCGGTCGTCGAGGACCAGAGCGGGGACGAACGCCGCGAGGACACCAACGCGGACGTGAAGTTCGCCCTTCAGGCAGAGGTGCTGTTCAGCAAGGACAGCGCCAAGCTGAGCGGCGAGTCGAAGGCCCGTATCGGCGCGATCGCGGACGAGATCAAGAAGCAGAACGCGACGCAGGTCAGGGTCTTCGGCTTCACGGACAACCTGGGCTCCTCCGCGCACGGCGACGTCCTGTCCCGGCAGCGGGCCAACGCCGTGCAGGCGGTCCTGGACCAGGACCTGAACGACTCGAACATCACCTTCGAGGTACGGGGCTACGGCGAGCAGTACCCGATCGCGGACAACTCGACGGAGGAGGGCCGCAGGAAGAACCGCCGGGTCGAGGTCACGTTCCCGCGCACAGGGAGCTGACCGGACGGTCGCCTACAGCAGGTGATCGGCCTTCCCGGCCTTAATCTCCAGGATGAGGGTGCGGAGCGCTTCGCGGGTGTCGGTGACGTAGCGCTCCTCCTGGCCGGCGACGGCGATGTAGGCGTTGCCTTGGGGGTCGGTGCCTATGCGGAAGCAGTTGTTTCCCTCGCCGCAGAAGGCGTCTTCCCAGGTGATGTCTGGCATGGTGGCTCCCTCAGAACTCTCGGGCGACGGTCCGGACGAGGTCGCGGGAGGCCGCCGGTGACAGCGCCGCCTCGTCCATCCAATCCAAGTGGGCACGGTACTTGGTGAGCTGCGCCTCGGCGCTGGTGAATTCCGGACCGTGCGCGGAATCCAACTGCACCGTGTCCAGTTGGGGGACGACTCCGTTGGCATAGAGCAGGGCGTGGCCCGCCCCCGGGAAACCACCCACACTGGTGGGAATCACACGGACGTCGATGGTCTCGCGTTCGGACTGGGCGGCCAGGTATTCCAGTTGGCGTCGGGTCGCCTCGACCCCGCCGTACGGCATGCGCAGTGCCGCCTCATGGACGTATGCCACGTAGGAGAGCGGCTCGGCCCGCTCGAACACCTGCTGACGCTTCATGCGGTGGTCCACCCGCAGTTCCACTTCCAGCCGGGTCAGGGCGGGGAGTACGGCGGCGAAGACGGCGCGTGCGTACTCCTCCGTCTGAAGCAACCCGGGTACATGCATCACCTGAGCCGTTCGCACCCGCGCGGCGCGCCACTCCAACTCCGCGATATCCAGCAGCCCAGCGGGGAGGGTGCCTCGGTAGTGCTCCCACCAACCCCGTTCCTTCTCGTCCGCCATCGCGGCCAGTGCCTCGACATAACTCTCGTCGGAGCAGGCGTAGTTGCAGGCGAGGGTGCGAACGCGCTCGGCCGAGAAGGGGCGGATCCCCGACTCCATGTTGGACAGCCGGGTCCGGTCGATGCCGAGCAGGCCGGCAGCGTACTCCGTGGTCGCTGCTGCCGCGAGACGCATCCTCCGCAACTCGGCGCCCAACCGCTTCTGTCGTTCCGTCGGTGCGCTTCTCGTTGCCATGCCAGCCCTTCCACTGCTGTGTGGTCGCCTCAGTCTGCCGTTCCGCCGCTCACTGGTCCACTCACGAGAGGGGTAATTGTCCCCAAGTGGATGGACAATGTGACTCCCGTGCCCATACATTCAGTGACAGGTCGAATACGGCCCGGCGCCACCCCGGAAGCGCATCGCGCGAGCCTGCCCGTAAACCTCCTCCCCTGGGAGGGGCGGGCCGCGCCAGGGAGACAGGCCACCGAACGAGGCGTCAATCCAAAGTCACAACAGAGGAGTTGCAGCCATGCCTGCCAACGTGACGACCTGCCTCCCCCCGCCCTCCACGGACCCACTCCCGACGCCCCCCACCCCCGAAACCCTCGCCTACAGCCTCACCCTCCCGGCCGCCCCGCAGACCCCCGCGATCGCCAGGACGGCGGTACGGACGATCCTCCAGGTGCACGACCTCGGAGACCTGACGGACCCCGCCGTACAAGTGGTGAGCGAACTGACCGCGTGCGCATGCCGATTCACACCGTCCGCCGAAATCTACGTATCCCTGCGCTACCGCGACGCTGCCCTCCGCGTGATCCTCTATGACGGCCATCCTCGCCACACCCACCCGCGCCTCGCCGCCGCCTGCGACACCCGCCGCCGAGCGGCACTGCGGGTGCTCGCCTGCGTGGTCAGGGCCTGCGAGGGCGACTGGGGTTTCGGCGAGGCACGCGAACCCGGTGGCGGCACGCGCATGTGGGCGGTGCTGCCCCGGACCACGGCGCGCGCCTACCTGAGGAGCTGACCCTCGGCCACCACCGCCACCCGTGTTCGAGCGGTCACACGGAGATGCGCATGCTGTTTGTATTTGACCCTGAGCGCGAGGCGATCATTCTCGTGGCGGGTGACGAGTCCGGCCGTTGGTCCGACTGGTACCGCGACAGCATCCCCGTCGCCGAACTGAGATACGCAGACTTCCTGGCAGAGCGTGAACGCGGAGGTGCGCAGTGAAGGGGCGTTCGTGGTCCGAGGTCCGCGCGGAGGCGTTGTCGCGCCATCCGGAGCTGGCCACGGCTGAGGCCGAGGAGCAGCGCGCCGCCATCCGGGAAGAGAGCAAGGCCCGTATCCGGGGGCATGAATTGGCCGAGCTGCGCCGGACGGCAGGGCTGACGCAGCGGGACATGGCGGCCAGGCTCAAGGTCAGTCAGGCGCGCGTCTCGCAGATCGAGCACGGTCAGATCGACAGTCTGGAAATGCTGCGCGCCTATGCGGCCGTGCTGGGTGGGCGGATCACGGTGCGTCTGGAGTGGGACGAGTCCTCAGTGCAGGTGGTCGACCGCAACCACCACACCCACCCGCACCCCGGCCCGCACCCCCCACCCCTCCATCGCCCCCGCCTCCGCCTCCAGCACGTGCCGGGCGCGGAGACGGGGCAGGCCCAGGCGGCCGGGGCGCATGGTGCGTACGGCGATGACGTGGAGCCGGCGGTCGAGGTAGGCGACGTCGATGGGCATCCGCATGCGGAAGGTGTGTACGCCGCTGGCCGGCGAGAGCAGCATGGCCCCGTCGAGGGAGTCCCGGCCCAGGAGGCCCTTCGTGCGGGCGCGGTAGGAGGCCGCGATCTCCAGGGGGACGGCGACCCCGGTCGACCCGTCGTCGCCCAGGACAGTGAGCCTGCCCCGTCCGTCCCGCCATCGCCCCATGCCTCCGACCGTACCCATAAACCAGTTGTAGAGCCGACCGTCGGCGGATACGAAGAGGGCATGACTGCACTCGGTGTCGTATTCCGTCCCCAACTGCCCCCGGAACGCCTCCGGGCCGTGGCACGGCTCGCGGACAGCACAGGTCTGGAGGAACTCTGGTTGTGGGAGGACTGCTTCCTGGAGGGCGGGATCTCCACGGCCGCCGCCGCGCTCGCCTGGACCGAGCGGGTGCGGGTCGGGATCGGGCTGCTGCCCGTGCCGTTGCGGAACGTCGCCGTCACGGCGATGGAGGCGGCCGCGCTGCACCGGATGTTCCCGGGGCGCGCGACGGTCGTCGTCGGGCACG
Organism: Streptomyces sp. NPDC001480; assembly: GCF_042894725.1. Classification (NCBI taxonomy): domain Bacteria; kingdom Bacillati; phylum Actinomycetota; class Actinomycetes; order Kitasatosporales; family Streptomycetaceae; genus Streptomyces; species Streptomyces sp. NPDC001480. The sequence continues at coordinate 27,086 of NZ_JBIAVX010000024.1, forward strand.
GGGTGCAGGACTGGATGGGGCAGGTGGGGGCGCGGGCGGCGTCGCCGTTGACGCTGCTGCGGGAGCACCTGCTGGCGCTGCGGGCCCTGTTGCGCGGGGAGCGGCTCACCACCGAGGGGCGGTACGTGAAGCTGGACGACGTCGCTCTCGACTGGCCGCCCCAGGAGGCCGTGGAGGTGCTCGCCGGTGCCACCGGGCCGCGTACGCTGCGGCTGGCCGGTGAGGCGGCGGACGGGACGCTGCTCACCGCGGCGACGGCGCCGGACGGTGTGCGCGCGGCGCGGCAACTCATCGAGGAGGGGCGGAAGCGGGCCGGGCGGGACGATTCCCACAAGGTCGTCGTCTATCTGCTCGCCGCCACGGGCGACGACGCCGCCGCGCGGCTGGGTGCCGAGCTGGCCGCCGAGGGGCTCGACGGCGTCCCGGATCTCGGTGTCGCCGGGGACGCGCGGGCTGTCGCCGAGGCCGTGCGGAGGATCGCCGATGCCGGGGCCGACACGGTGGTCCTCCAGCCGACGGCCGACGAGCCCGACCCGGAGGGTTTCGTACGGTTCGTGGCCGAGGAGGTACGGCCCCTCGTGCCGTAGGCATCGGCAGCCGGGCCGGACGCCGGCCCGGACGCCGGGAAAATCAGCGGCGCCCCCCGGCACCCGCCTGCCACGATCCCCGCATGGCAGAGAAGACGGAGAACCGCACGTTCGAGGACCTGGTCGCCGAAGGCGCCGCCGTGCCCACCGAGGGGTGGGACTTCTCCTGGTTCGAGGGGCGGGCCACCGAAGCGCGGCCCTCGTGGGGGTACGCGCGCTCGGCGGGTCACCGGCTGGCCGGTGCCACGGCCGCGCTCGACGTCCAGACCGGGGGCGGGGAAGTACTCGACTTCGCCCTCGGTACGGCGGCTCCCGCCCGGCCGGTGCTGGTCGCCGCCACCGAGGGCTGGCCGCCGAACGTGGCCAAGGCGACCGCCCTGCTGCGGCCGCGGGGCGTCGCGGTGGTCGCCGCGCCGGAGGACGCGCCGCTGCCCTTCGCCGACGGGGCCTTCGACCTCGTCCTCAGCCGGCACCCCGTGCGCCCGCAGTGGCGGGAGATCGCCCGGGTGCTGCGGCCGGGCGGGACGTACTTCGCCCAGCACGTCGGGCCGAGCAGCGTCTTCGAGCTGGTGGAGTACTTCCTCGGGCCGCAGTCGGACGAGGTGCGCAGCGGCCGGCATCCCGAACGGGAGCGGGCCGAGGCCGAGGCGGCGGGGCTGGAGGTCGTCGAGCTGCGGGCCGAGCGGCTGCGGATGGAGTTCTTCGACATCGCCGCCGTCGTCCACTTCCTGCGCAAGGTGATCTGGATGGTCCCGGGTTTCACCGTGGCGGCGTACGAGTCCCGGCTGCGCGACCTGCACGAGCTGATCGAGGCCGAGGGGCCGTTCGTGGCGTACAGCGCCCGGCACCTCTTCGACGTCCGGAAGCCCGGGGAGTAGCAAATCGGGCCGTGCGGGCAGAAGTGGATGAATCGCCGGGGTGTTCATCTTCCATCTCCCTGGAGTTTCCGCATCGTTATCCCTGGCGACTCGTGCGGGCGTCACGGCTCACGTAAGTTCAGACCAAGGTAATTCGCGTGAGCAAAGCCACGCGGGTGGTACCGCGCAGCGGAGGGGGCTGCGCGGTGCCGGAACGCGGTCGGCATGGGCGTCAAGCGGCCGTTCGCGACCGGGTCGCCCATCGGAGGGACGCGGGGCTCGGCCGGCCGGGTGGCATCCAAGGGGGCATAGATCCTCTTGATCTCTCCGTATACGGCCCGTTTGCCTGGGAATCCGCTGTGTTTCAGCCAGCGGAACCCCTTGAATGAAGCATTCCGCGCTCACCGCCGAGTCGCCGGATGACTCCGGAGAGTAGTTTTCCGGCGCTGATGCGCGCATTCGCCCTTACGAAGGGTTATGGTGGAAACCCCCCCTCGGGCCGGTCCGTCTCCCCCCCACGGACCGGCCCGTTTTTTTCCGGCCCCACGTACTCCGTCGGGGCCGCGCCCAACCGACCGCCCCGGGCCCGGAATCCCCCGCCAAAGTCCCGCAGGGGTAGGCTTCGCCAGCGGGGACCGCCACACCGGAGGGGCTGACAATCACGTGAACCTGCGCGACAGGCTGCGCGGCCTGCTGGTCAGGCTGTACGCACGCCGGGTGGAAGGCCACCTGGACCACGCTCAGGTGCCCAAGCACATCGGCGTCATCATGGACGGCAACCGCCGCTGGGCGAAGGCCGCCGGCTCCAGCACCGTCCACGGACACCGGGCCGGTGCCGAGAAGATCGAGGAGTTCCTCGGCTGGTGCACCGAGACGGATGTCGAGGTCGTCACGCTGTGGCTGCTGTCCACGGACAACCTCGACCGGCCCAAGGACGAGCTCGTCCCGCTCCTCGGCATCATCGAGGACGTCGTGCGCACCCTGGCCGCCGACGGCCGCTGGCGGGTGCACCACGTCGGCACGCCCGACATCCTGCCCTCCCAGATGCAGACGGCGCTGAAGGAAGCCGAGGAGGCGACCGCGCACGTCGTCGACGGGATAACGGTCAACGTCGCCATCGGCTACGGCGGCCGCCAGGAGATCGCCGACGCGGTCCGCTCGATGCTCCATGACGCCCACGGCAAGGGGGTCTCCATGGAGGACCTCGCCGAGTCCGTCGACGTCGACATGATCGGCCGTCACCTCTACACCCGCGCCCAGCCCGACCCCGACCTGGTGATCCGTACCAGCGGCGAGCAGCGGCTGTCCGGATTCATGCTGTGGCAGACGGCCCACTCGGAGTACTACTTCTGTGAGGTCTTCTGGCCGGCCTTCCGCAAGGTCGACTTCCTGCGCGCCCTGCGCGACTACGCCGCACGTCACCGGCGTTACGGCGGCTGAGAGCCGGGTACCCGCTCCCAGGACGTACCCCTGGGGGAAAGGGTCGCGTATACCCCATTTCAGGCGGGTGTAACAAGGAGTTCATCGGCGCGCCGTCTCATGCATTTGCATGGCGCCGCTTGTTCGAGGGCATAAGCCAAGCAGGTCGACACCCGAACCACGGGCGTCGCATCTCAGCGGACGGCACGGGGCCGTCCGCCCGGGAGGCCCTTTGCACCAGCCCGACCGTGCGTTCCCTGCACGGAAGCAGCCGCGGAGGGCCGGTTCTCGGCCCGCCGCGCGCGGGGCCGACCACCGGCCCGACTGGTTCCCGCCCACCCGGCCCAGTCTCCTTCTCGTCGCTCCCCGACCTCATCCGAGGGGGTACGTCCTTCCGTGGTGACCAGCACAAAGCGCCACAAGCCAGACCGGCGCACCTATGTTCTCGACACCAGCGTCCTGCTGGCCGACCCGAACGCCCTGACCCGCTTCGAGGAGCACGAGGTCGTGCTCCCCATCGTCGTGGTGACGGAACTGGAGGCCAAGCGGCACCATCCCGAACTCGGCTACTTCGCCCGGCAGGCCCTGCGCCTGCTCGACGACTACCGGGTGAAGCATGGCCGCCTCGACGCCCCCATCCCGATCGGGGAACTCGGCGGAACCGTCCGTGTCGAGCTCAACCACTCGGACCCCAGTGTGCTGCCCAGCGGCTACCGCCTGGGGGACAACGACTCCCGCATCCTCGCGGTCGCCCGCAACCTCCAGGCCGAGGGGTACGACGTCACCGTCGTGTCGAAGGACCTGCCGCTCAGGATCAAGGCGTCGTCCGTGGGCCTCCTCGCGGAGGAGTACCGGGCCGAACTCGCCATCACGGACTCCTCCGGCTGGACCGGGATGTCCGAACTGACCCTGCCCGGCGAACAGGTGGACGTCCTCTTCGAGGAAGGCCACGTGTACGTCCCGGAGGCCTCCGACCTCCCGGTGCACACCGGCCTGACGATCCAGTCGGAGCGCGGCAAGGCACTCGGCAGGGTCACCGCCCAGGGGAACATCCGGCTGGTGCGCGGCGACCGGGAGGTGTTCGGCATCAAGGGCCGCAGCGCCGAGCAGCGGATCGCGCTCGACCTGCTCCTCGACCCGGACGTCGGCATCGTCTCGATGGGCGGCCGCGCCGGCACGGGCAAGTCGGCGCTGGCGCTGTGCGCGGGCCTGGAGGCGGTCCTGGAGCGCCGCCAGCACCAGAAGGTGATGGTCTTCCGCCCGCTGTACGCGGTCGGCGGCCAGGAGTTGGGCTATCTGCCGGGCTCCGAGGCGGAGAAGATGAGCCCCTGGGCCCAGGCGGTCTTCGACACCCTCTCCGCGGTCACCAGCCGCGAGGTCATCGAGGAGGTCACCGCGCGCGGGATGCTGGAGGTCCTGCCGCTCACCCACATCCGTGGCCGTTCGCTCCACGACGCGTTCGTGATCGTGGACGAGGCGCAGTCGCTGGAACGGAATGTCCTGCTGACCGTTCTGTCCCGAATCGGCGCCAATTCGCGGGTCGTTCTGACCCATGACGTGGCACAAAGGGACAATCTGCGAGTGGGCCGCTACGACGGTGTGGTCGCCGTGGTGGAGAAGCTGAAGGGGCATCCGCTCTTCGCGCACGTCACGCTGACGCGGTCCGAGAGGTCCCAGATCGCCGCACTTGTGACTGAAATGCTAGAGGACGGTCATATCTGACCGAAGTGTCCAAGTAGGGCGGTTCGACAATCAGTTGGCGCCGTCCGGCGAAGGCCGAGAGCCTAGCCGGGCGGCGCCTTCGTGCGTGGCCTTTTCTGGAAATCCCCAGGCCCAAACCGGATGTGAGCTTTCACACGCAACTGGGAATTGCCACCCGCCGTCCGGTTACGGCAGAGTCTCACTCCTGTCAGGCCCCGCATACGACACACCTGTACCCCCAGCGGTACGGCACCACTTGAGCACCACCTTCAACTCCATACCGAAGGTCGTATGCCGCCCGAGCACCACACGGCTCTCCTCCGGGAGTCGCCTACCGGGCCCGTGCCTCCCGTGACCCCGCAGTTGGGAGGCCAGCGTCAAGGGCACGATTGCGTCCGCCAGGGTCACCGAAGCGGGCGATGCTGGAAGGAAACCGTGTGAGCCGGATTTCGGTCCGGGGATTCGCAGTGGCCTCGGCCACCGCGGTCACCGCCGTGGGAAGCGTCGTCGGAGTTGCCTCGGGCAGCGTCGCGCAGAACAACGACGCCGAGCCGACGGCTGCCGACACCACGCTCCTCGCGGACATACCCGCGGGTCAGCAGGCCCAGGTGCAGACCGCGTCCCTGACGCAGCAGGCCGACACCGCGGCCATCGCCGCGGACACGAGCGCCAAGAAGGATGCCGAGGAAGCCGCCCGCAAGGCCGCCGCCCACACGGCGATCCAGAAGAAGGCAGCCGCGGAGAAGGCCGCCGAGGACGCGAAGGCCCGTGCCAAGGCGAAGGAAGCGGCCAGCCGCGACGCCGTCCGCACCGAGTCCGCTGGTAGCAGCAGCAGCTTCCCGGTGCAGAGCTCCTACACCGTCGCGCAGGTCCAGGCGATGGCGCGTCAGATCGTGGGAGCCGGGCAGTTCCAGTGCTTCAGCAACATCGTGGACCACGAGTCCACCTGGAACTACAAGGCGGTCAACCCCTCCTCCGGCGCCTACGGTCTCGTGCAGGCCCTGCCCGGCTCGAAGATGTCCTCCGTCGGTGCCGACTGGCAGACCAACCCGGCCACCCAGATCAAGTGGGGCCTCCAGTACATGAACGAGCGCTACGGCAGTCCCTGTGACGCCTGGTCGTACTGGCAGGCCAACGGCAACTACTGAGGCCGGCCGCCGCTCTCAACCTCGTACAGCCCCTCCCCGTCCTACGGGGAGGGGCTGTTGCCCTGTACGGTCGGATTGGAACGACTCCTGGGGGGGAGTTGGTGGAGAGCACCCGGGGACACGAGGGACGCGGGGGAAAAGGACGCATCATGTCACGAGTGCCAGGGTGGCTCGGCAAGCTCGGCGCCGGTCTCACCGAGATGAGCGAGCGCCTGGACGAGCGGCGCGTCGAGGTGGAGCGCGAGAACGCCCCGGATTCCCCGGCCACCCTGCCGGAACCCACCGCCGCCGGCCCCGCCGTCGACGCGGCCCCCGCCGCCGAATCGGCCCCCGCGCCCGAAGCGCCCCCCGCCCGCGACGCGGCCCCCGCACCGCCCGCCCGCAGGGCCGCGCCCCCGGCCGGTCCCCGCCCCGACCCCGCCGAGGCCGTGCCCTGGGGAGTGCGGGTGGCGGCCGAAGCCGGGTGGCGGCTGCTGGTCCTCGCCGGCACCCTGTGGGTCCTGATGCGGGTCATCAGCGCTATCCAGCTGGTGGTGTTCGCCTTCGTCATCGCCCTGCTGGTGACCGCGCTGCTCCAGCCGACGGTCGCCCGGCTCACCCGCCGCGGAGTGCCGCGCGGCCCGGCCACCGCGCTCACCGCCATCAGCGGGTTCGTCGTCATCGGGCTCATGGGCTGGTTCGTGACCTGGCAGGTCATCGAGAACATCGACACGCTCTCCACCCAGATCCAGTCCGGCATCGACGACCTGCGCGACTGGCTGCTGAAGAGCCCGTTCCACGTCACGGACAAGCAGATCAACCAGATCGCGAAGAACCTCCGCGAGGCGATCGGCGCCAACGCCGACCAGATCACGTCCGCGGGCCTGGAGGGCGTCCAGGTCATCATCGAGGCCCTCACCGGCATCCTGCTGGTGTTCTTCTCGACCCTGTTCCTCCTCTACGACGGCAAGCGCATCTGGGAGTGGTTCCTGAAGCTGGTGCCCGCCGCGGCCCGCCCGGGTGTGGCCGGCGCCGGTCCGCGCGCCTGGCGCACCCTGACCGCCTATGTGCGCGGCACGGTCCTGGTCGCCCTGATCGACGCGATCTTCATCGGCATCGGCATCTACTTCCTCAACGTGCCGATGGCCGTCCCGCTGGCCGTGTTCATCTTCCTGTTCTCGTTCATCCCGCTCGTCGGCGCCGTCGCCTCCGGCGCGCTCGCGGTGATCGTGGCGCTGGTGACCCAGGGCGTCTTCACGGCCGTCATGACCCTGGCGGTCGTGCTCGCCGTCCAGCAGATCGAGGGCCACGTCCTCCAGCCGTTCATCCTCGGCCGCGCGGTCCGCGTCCACCCGCTGGCCGTCGTCCTCACGGTCGCGGCCGGCGGCATGGTGGCCGGCATCGGCGGCGCGGTGGTGGCCGTACCGCTGGTGGCCGTGACGAACACGGTGGTGGGGTATCTGCGCGGGTACTCGGCGGAAGCGGTCGCGAACCGCAGCGAGCCGTCAGCCGTAGAGGGCGACCATGGCGGCGAGTAGCAGCACGGCCGAGGCCGCGAGGGCCGGTATCCGGTAGCGGCTCCACGCCGCGAGCGCGCACGAGTACGACCAGGCCCCGCCCGCGAGGGCGACGGCCCACCAGCCGGCCGTCGTGTGCGCGGCCGACAGAAGAACCGGCGCCGGCACGAGCGTCGGCGGGACGACGGCGTGCCGTGGCCCGATGCCCAGCCTCTTGTACACGACGAGCAGCACGATCAGGGAGCCCGCGAACAGGAGTGGGAGGGCTGTCAGGTTCCATCCGGTGACGCAGGGGCCGTCGGTCGTCCGGCAGATCCGGTCGCTGCGCCGCCCGACCCATGAGAGGTAGGCGAGGGCGCCGGTGGCCAGAGCCGCTCCCGTGGCGGCGGCGCCCAGCACCCGCGGCAGGGCGGCCCCTGGTTCGGTGCGGGGGATGGTCATGCCCCGCAGCCTTCCGTATGCGACGACCGGGGGCCTGAGTACGGATACTCAGGCCCCCGAGCTTCGTACGGCGCCTGCTAGTTGCAGTTCGTGCTGTCCTGGACGTTGTTGATGATGTAGGTGCTCGAGCTGGAGGAGGACTTCATCAGCGACGTGACCGTGCCGCAGCCGCCGTGGTTACGGTAGACGGGGCCCGCGTACTCGGAGAAGGTGCCCGAGTCCTGCGCGCAGCCCTCCGCCGTGTAGTTCGAACAGAGCTTGATCTTCATCCACTTCGCGGTCGTCGTGTTGTTGTCGAGGATGGCGCACGTGGGAGCGTCGTTGCTCGCGGGGTTGCTGCCCTTGACGTAGACGAAGAGGGTTCCCTTGCGCGACGCGTCGGGCAGCTGTTCCGCCTTGTAGAGGTTGTATCCCGTACCGCAGACGGTCGCGGCGGCGGCGACAGCGGTGGGCTGTGCCGCCGCGATCGCCTTCGTGTTCTTGTCGGCCTTGACGGAGACGCTGGGCACCGGCTGGTCGGCGGCGGCGACCTGCGGAGCGGTCACACCGATGAGGCCCAGGCCGGCCACGGCGGCGGCGAGCGCGGTCCTCGACGAGACACGGCTTCGAATGGACATGAGATCCCCCTAGGAATGTGGTCCCCGGGAGCTAATCAGATCGTCTTCGACGCTGTCGATCAGTCGGACGGCGGTGAAGTGGAGAGCTCAACTCCGTTATGACTCTGCGCGTGTGCAGCTTCCTCGCCCGGAGGGAAGTATCGGACATCGTTCGATGACTTGTTCACCCATGGTTTCCGGCCCCGCCGGAATGAGTGGTTCATGTCACACAGGCGGGTGCACGACGGCCCCTGCCCAGCGGATGGGCAGGGGCCGTGACGCGTCTGGAGCGGGTTACTCGGCCGCCTCGGCCATGACCGCCTCGGCCTCCAGGGTCACGCCCACCGCCTGGATCACGGACGCGATCTTGAAGGCCTCCTGGATGACCTCGCGGTCGATGCCCGCCTTGCGGAGCACCTGCTCGTGCGAGTCGAGGCACATGCCGCAGCCGTTGATGGCGGAGACCGCGAAGGACCACAGCTCGAAGTCGACCTTGTCGACGCCGGGGTTGCCGATGACGTTCATCCGCAGACCCGCCCGCAGGGTGCCGTACTCGTGGTCCGACAGCAGGTGACGGGTGCGGTAGAAGACGTTGTTCATCGCCATGACGGCGGCGGCCGACTTCGCGGCCGTGTACGCCTCCGGCGTCAGGTTCGCCTTCGCCTCGGGCTCCAGCTCGCGCAGCACGATCGGGGAGCGGGAGGCGATCGCCGTCGCCAGCACCGTGCCCCACAGCTGCTGCGCCGGAAGCTCGGAATTGCCGATGACCGAGCCCAGGTTGAGCTTCAGGTCCTTGGCGTAGTCCGGTACCCGGGACTTGAGGGAGTCGATCGACATGTCAGGTCACTCCCCGGCCAGCAGCTTGACCGGGTCGAGCGTCTCGTCGCCCTTGCTCCAGTTGCACGGGCAGAGCTCGTCCGTCTGGAGCGCGTCCAGCACCCGCAGGACCTCCTTGGGGTTACGGCCGACCGAGCCCGCCGTGACCATGGAGAACTGGATCTCGTTGTTCTGGTCGACGATGAAGACGGCGCGCTTGGCGAAGCCGTCCTCGCCCTCGATGCCGAGGTCCCGCATCAGCTCGTGCTTGGAGTCGGCCATCATCGGGAACGGCAGGTCGCGCAGGTCGTCGTGGTCCTTGCGCCAGGCGTGGTGCACGAACTCGGAGTCGCCGGAGAAGCCGAGCACCTGGGCGTCACGGTCGGCGAACTCGTCGTTCAGCTTGCCGAAGGCCGCGATCTCGGTCGGGCACACGAAGGTGAAGTCCTTGGGCCATGCAAAGACGATCTTCCACTTGCCCTCGTAGGTCTTGTGGTTGATCGTGTCGAACTCCTTGCCCTTCTCCAGCGAGACGCAGGCGGTCAGTTCGAACTCGGGGAACTTGTCACCGACAGTGAGCACACGCTCTCCTTGCAGCGAGGAAACACCCGTATTGCGGTGTTTCCCATGGGTTGGACGTTCTCGATGTTGGCACAGAGTGCATTGATCCGGGAAATAGCTACACTTGGTCGGGTTGATCGGAGGTGGCTATCAGTGACCATGAGTGGCGGCAAACGGCGCCAGCCCAGCCTGTCCCAGTTGCGCGCGTTCGCCGCCGTCGCCGAGTACCTGCACTTCCGGGACGCGGCGGCCGCCATCGGCATGAGCCAGCCCGCGCTGTCCGGGGCGGTGTCCTCCCTGGAGGAGACCCTCGGGGTCACGCTCCTCGAGCGTACGACCCGCAAGGTGCTGCTCTCGCCCGCCGGTGAGCGCCTCGCCGTACGGGCGAAGGCGGTGCTGGACGAGGTCGGGGCGCTGCTGGAGGAGGCCGAGGCGGTCCGGGCCCCGTTCACCGGGGTGCTGCGGCTGGGGGTCATCCCCACCGTCGCGCCCTACCTGCTGCCCACCGTCATCGACCTGGTCCACGACCGCTACCCGCACCTCGACCTCCAGGTGCACGAGGAGCAGACCGCCAACCTCATCGAGGGGCTGACCAGCGGGCGCCTCGATCTGCTGCTGCTCGCCGTCCCGCTCGGCGTGCCCGGGGTCGTCGAACTCCCCCTGTTCGACGAGGACTTCGTGCTCGTCACGCCACCCGACCACTGGCTCGGCGGCCGCGAGGGCATCCCGCGCGAGGCCCTGAAGGACCTCAACCTGCTGCTCCTGGACGAGGGCCACTGCCTGCGCGACCAGGCGCTCGACATCTGCCGCGAGGCCGGACGGGAGGACGCCCCGGTCACCACCACGGCCGCCGGCCTGTCCACCCTGGTCCAGCTCGTCGCCGGGGGACTCGGCTGCACCCTGCTCCCGAGCACCGCCCTCAAGGTCGAGACGACCCGCAGCAACCAGCTCCTCACCGGCTACTTCGCCGAACCCGCGCCCTGCCGCCGCGTCGCCCTCGCCATGCGCGCCGGCGCGGCCCGCGGCGCGGAGTACCAAGAGCTGGCGGCCGCACTGCGCGAGGCACTGCGGCCGCTGCCCGTGAGGGTCCTGGACAGGGCCTAGTACCGCCTCACTCCGTCCGCAGCCCCTCCGGCCGCATCAGCCGCAGCAGGGGCGGCAGGCTGAGCAGGGTCACCGTGAGGACCACCGCCGCGCCCACGCCGGTCATCGACAGGACGCTCGCCCAGTCGACGCGCACCGGTGTGGCCGTCATACGGAGCAGTACCGCGCCCAGGGTCAGACCCACCGCCGAGGCGAGGAGCAGGCCCAGGGCGATCGGGACGGCCGTCTGCCACAGCACCGACAGGCCCAGCGTGCGGCGCCGGGTGCCGAAGGCGACCAGGGCGGAGAGCAGCTTCCTGCGCTCGCGCAGCTGCTCCAGCTGCGACACCAGCAGGCTCGTGCCGATCAGCACCAGCACGCAGGCGGCGCCGACGAGCAGGCCGGTGCGGATGGACGTGAACTGCTTCGACTGCGTGTTGGCCGACCACTCCATGACGTCCGACGCCGGCGAGAGCTCCGCCGCCGTGTTGCGCGCGTACTCCTTCACGTCCGGTACGGACTCGTCCAGCGACAGGTAGACGCGCCGGTACAGCGTGTCCGCCACCCGCGCGGGCACGGCGCCGGGAGTCATCAGGAAGCCGCCGCGCCGCACGTTCGTCGGGTCCTTGACGGACTGGGCCTGCTTGATGTCCTGGGGTACGGTCCAGGCGGCCTCGACGCCCCGCTCACCGGAGTACGTCGGGTCGAAGTACAGCGTTCGGCCGGGACGCGCGAGTTTCGGCGTGTCTCTGTCGCCCTCGCCGCCATGGACGACGAAGACGTCACCGTCCCGGCAGGAGGGCAGCGTGGCCACCTCGCGCAGGGCGGCGCAGTCGCCGACGGTGAGCAGGCTGGAGGTCTCCGGATCCCTGCGCGTGGTCGCCAGCTCGCCGGAGGCCAGGGCGGTGGCCTTGCGCACGCCCTTGGTGGCCGAGAACTTCTCGGCCGCCGCGGTCAGTTGCACCCCGCTCGGCACGGACACCTCCATCTGCGCCCGCGACAGGTCGTTCTTCGACTGCTTGGTGTAGTCGCTGTCCACCCCGGCGAACAGCATCTGGAGGGCGATCGCGCCGGCCACCGCGACCGCGATGCCGTTCACCAGACGCGCGGCCGTGCCACTGCTCAACTGAAGTCGCCGTACGGCGAGTTGCCAGGCGACACCGCCGGATCCCAGCCGGGCGACGACCGTCTCCACCACCCATGGCAGCAGCGCGGTGACACCGATCAGCAGCAGGAGGACACCGCCGGAGACCAGGTACTGGTTGAAGTTCCCGTTCCCGCGGCCCTTGCCGACCATCGGGTACAGCATCCCGAGCCCGGCCAGCGGCAGCAGCAGCCGCCACCACAGGCGCCGGCGCGCCGGCCGTGCCGTACGGACCACGCCCAGCGGCTCGACGACCACCCCGCGCATCGCGAACAGCGTGACCGCCACGGCCGCCGCCGGGACCGCGACCGCGACCAGCACGGCGAGCAGGGGGGAGGGGTTGAGGTAGCTGGGGAAGACGCTGATGTCCAGGAGCTCGACGGAGCCCGCCGCCTCACGGCCGATCAGGAAGAACACCGTGCCGAGGACCAGACCGAGCAGTGCGCCCGCGAGGGCCTCGCCCGCGGCGATCCGGCGGGTCATCCGGCTGTCGGAGCCGACCAGCCGGAGCGCGGCCAGCCTGCGGTCGCGCCGCTCGCCGCCGAACCGCACGGCCGCGGCGATGAACACGGCGACCGGCGTCAGCAGCACGATGAAGACGACGAGGGTGAGCAGGACCAGCACCGGGTCGGTCTCGTCCGGCGTCGGGTTCGGGTCGCCGTAGCGGTCGATGCGGTCCACCTGGGAGTGGTTGATCTGGGCCGCGAGCCCCTTGGCGCCCGCGTAGTAGGCGAGTTCGTGCGAGCCGACCAGCCCGGACTCCCCGATGGTCCCGGTGATCCGGTACGGCAGCCGCTGCCGCAGCAGCTTCCCGTCGTCGGAGCCGAGCAGCGACTTCAGCGCCGGGGAGACCACCATCTCGCCGGCCGCCGGGTACCGCTCCAGGCCCGGCGGCAGCGGCGCGTGCGGCCCCTCCGGCTCCACCAGGCGCCCGCGGACGTCGCTGTTCCGGAAGGTGGAGTCGATGTCGGCGATGACGAGGGTGTCGTCCGCCTTGGGCAGCGTCTTCGAGCTGTACGTGTAGTCCAGCCGCGCCTCCTCGCGCTCGTGCCGCACCGACAGCGCGTTCGGTATCGCCGTCGTCAGCAGCAGCAGCGCCACGCCGAGCCCGACGCCGACGCCGGTCAGCAGCATCCGTACCCAGCCCTCGCGTCCGCCGACGACGGCGAACCGGACCCCCATGGCCAGATCCCTGGACCACTGGCCGACGCTCATACGGCCCGCTCCATGTCCCGCGACTTGCCGTCCCGTACGACGATCTCGCGGTCGGAGTAGGCGGCCACCCGGGCCTCGTGCGTCACCAGCACGACGGCCGCGTTGGTCGACCGGGCCGCGTCCGTCAGCAGCTCCATCACCCGCTCGCCGTTGAGCGAGTCGAGCGCGCCGGTCGGCTCGTCGGCGAACAGCACCCGGGGCCCGGTGACGAGCGCCCGTGCCACGGCGACCCGCTGCCCCTGACCGCCGGAGACCTCGCCGGGCCGCTTGCCCTCGAGGTCGTCGACCTCCAGCCGTTCCATCCAGGTGAGCGCGGCCCGCTCGGCCTGCTTGCGGGGCGTGCCGTTCAGCCGCAGCGGCAGCGCCACGTTCTCCACGCAGGTCAGTTCGGGCACCAGCTGGCCGAACTGGAACACGAACCCGAACTCGCTGCGCCTGAGCGCACTGCGCTCGGCGTCGCTCATCGTGGCGAGCTCCCGGCCGTCGTAGGTGATCGAGCCCGAGTCGGGCGGCACGATGCCGGCGAGGCAGTGCAGCAGCGTGGATTTGCCGGACCCCGAGGGGCCCATCACCGCGACGACCTCGCCGGGGTGGATGGAGAACTCGGCGCCGTCGAGCGCGAGGGTGGGGCCGTAGGCCTTGCGCAGGTCCTCTGCGGTGAGCAGGGAGCCGGGGGGAGGAGTCATCGGGCAACCGCCTCACGGAGTTTGTCGAGGCGCGCGGCGGTCAGCTCCAGCCAGCGCAGGTCGGCCTCGAGGTGGAACAGGGCGTGGTCGCAGATCAGCTGGTCCGTCAGGTCGCCCTTGCGCTTGCGGTCGGTCAGGATCCGCATGCTGCGCAGGTGCTCGGCGCGCTGGATGTCGAGGATGTCGGCCGCGTTCCGGTGGGTCAGCAGCGCGAGGACGACCTTGGTGTACAGGGTCGACTGGAGGTACGGCTCCGGCTGCTCCGGCGTCGCCAGCCACCGCTCCACGTCGGTGACGCCGGCGTCGGTGATCGCGTACCGCTTGCGCTCGGGGCCGTCGCCGGCCTCGATCCCGTCGACCTCGACGAGGCCGTTCCTCAGCAGTCGGGACATCGTCGAGTAGACCTGGCCGTAGTGCAGCGGCCGGTCGTGACCGAACTTCTCGTCGAAGGCCCGCTTCAGGTCGTAGCCGTGTCGCGGGCCTGACTCCAGGAGCCCCAGAAGGGTGTGACCGATGGACATGCCGAGGACTCTACACATGGTGTATACGCCGCATGTATACGCGCCGTGTGTACCCCGTGGCAGCCCGTGCGTCCACGCAGGTGGGAGCCGATTGTCACGGTTCTGCTATACGTAGCGGCCCGGCGACCGCCCCAGCCCGGCACCGCTCGGCTCCCGCCCGCCCCGCCGAGCCCGACTCGCCAAGCCCGGGCCCCGTGCACCGGCGGGGTCGGCCGCAGCGGTACGCGATTGTGCTGACGCGGCCGCCGGGGGGTTATGCGGCGGGGCCCGTGGGTGGGCGGCCGCGGCGGGGGAGGGGGCCGGTTTCCTTCGGTAGGCGGCCTGACTCGGCCAGTGCCTTGCGGAGGAGGAATTCGATCTGGGCGTTCGCCGACCGCAGCTCGTCCCCGGCCCAGCGGGCCAGCGCCTCGTACACCGACGGGTCCAGCCGCAGCAGCACCTGCTTGCGCTGCTGCGGCCGACGCTGGGGGGCCGAACCCCCGGAGGGATCTGTCACTGGTAAAGGGTCCCTGTGTTCAGTACGGGCTGCGGCGCGCGGTCACCGCACAGTACGACCATGAGGTTGGACACCATCGCCGCCTTGCGCTCCTCGTCCAGTTCCACGATGTCCCGCTCCGCGATCCGGGCGAGCGCCGCCTCGACCATGCCGACCGCCCCGTCCACGATCTGCCGCCGCGCGGAGACCACCGCGCCGGCCTGCTGCCGCTGGAGCATCGCCGAGGCGATCTCGGGAGCGTACGCGAGATGCGTGAACCGCGACTCGATGATCCGCACTCCGGCCGCCTCCACGCGCGCGTGCAGCTCCACCGCGAGCTTCTCGGTGATCTCCTCGGCGTTGCCGCGCAGCGAGAGGCCGTCCTCCTCGTGGGCGTCGTAGGGGTACTCGATGGCGATGTGCCGCACGGCCGTCTCGGTCTGCGTGGCGACGAACTCCGTGTAGTCGTCCACCTCGAAGGTCGCCTGGGCGGTGTCCTGGACCTTCCAGACCACGACCGCGGCCAGCTCGATCGGGTTGCCGTAGGCGTCGTTGACCTTCAGTACGGCGGTCTCGTGGTTGCGGACCCGCGTGGATATCTTCGTGCGCGAGGTGAACGGGTTCACCCAGCGGAGCCCGTCCTCGCGGATCGTCCCCCGGTACCGCCCGAAGAGCTGGACCACCCGCGCCTCGCCCGGCGCCACCGTGTTCAGCCCGCACATCGCGAGGAACGCGGCGATACCGACCAGGATGCCGCCGACGATCAGCGCGGCCTTGCCGCCGCTCGCCGTGACGGCCGTGGCGGTGACGATCATGCCGGCGCCGAGCAGCAGTCCCAGCAGGCCGAACAGCAGGGCCAGGCCACCGTCGATGCTGTGCGCCGTGAACTCCCGTACGCGCGGGGCGGGCATCTCGGGTACATCGGCGGTGGCGGACGTGTCGTGCGTGGGCGTGGTGGACATGGATGGGCCCCCGTTCTCGTAGGCACCGGCCTTCAGTGCCTAGCTTCGTTCTAGCTAAGTGATATCACTTTACCCCGCCCGAGCAACCCTCCAACCCCGCAAACCGTCGGTTCCCTTGGGACGGCGTGCTGATTGTCACGTCCGTAAAAGAGCGGATCGAACCTCCTTTGTCATATAGAGCGGTGTTAGCTTTCTGAGCTGACCTGAGACGGAAGCGGAGCGTAGGTACTCATGGGACGAGCGGAAGAGAGACGAGCGCGACAGCGCGGTGGCCGCCGCGCGGCGCCCAGGCGCCACCGCTCGGAGCCCACGGCGAACGCCCAGCCCACGGCCAAAACCACCCGCGCCGCGGCGACCGGCAAGCCCGCGAAGGGCCGAATACGCAGGCTGTTCACCTGGAAGAAGATCCTCGGCACGTTCTTCGGGTTCTGCCTGCTGTGCATCGGCGGATTCATCGCGCTGTACCTGGCCGTCGACATCCCCGCGTCGGCCAACAAGCTCGCGCAGGGCGAGAGCAACGTCTACAAGTACAGCGACGGCAAGATCCTGGCCCGCGACGGCGAGATCAACCGGGAGTCCGTGGACCTGTCGAAGGTGCCGAGGAAGGTCCAGTTGACCTTCGTGGCGGCGGAGAACAAGAGCTTCTACCACGACTCCGGCGTCGACCTCCGAGGCACCGCCCGAGGCCTGATCAACACCCTGTCCGGCAAGGGTAAGCAGGGTGGTTCGACGATCACCCAGCAGTACGTCAAGAACTACTACCTCGACCAGGACCAGACCGTCACGCGCAAGCTGAAGGAACTGGTCATCTCGTTGAAGGTGGACCGCGAGGAGCACAAGGACGACATCCTCGCCGGCTACATCAACACCAGCTACTACGGCCGCGGCGCCTACGGCATCCAGGCCGCCGCCCAGGCCTACTACGGCGTCGACGCACAGAAGCTCAGCGTCGAGCAGGGCGCCTACCTCGCCGCGCTGCTCCAGGCGCCGAGCCAGTACGACTGGGCGGTCGCCACCAAAACCGGCAAGAAGCTGGTGAAGGCACGCTGGAACTACGTCCTGGACAACATGGTCGAGGAGCACTGGCTGGACTCCGCCAAGCGCCGGGCCATGACGTTCCCGACTCCCAAGGAGCCCAAGGGCGCCCCCGGTATGGGCGGGCAGAAGGGCTACCTGGTCGCTCTCGCCAACGCGCAGCTGGAGCAGCAGCTGATGAAGAAGGAGGGCCTGTCCCAGTCCGACGCCGAGGCCAAGGTCGTACGGCAGGGCTGGACCATCACCCTGAACGTCGACAGTAAGAAGCAGGCCGCGCTGGAGAAGGCCGTCAAGGCCCAGCTGACGAGCAAGCTCGACAAGAAGAAGCACAAGGTCGACGGCGACGTCCAGGCCGGCGCCGTGTCCGTGGACCCCAAGACGGGGAAGATCGTCGCCCTGTACGGCGGCCAGGACTACTTCAAGCACTACTACAGCAACGCCACGCGCCGGGACTACCAGCCCGCCTCCACGTTCAAACCGATCATCTTCGCCGCCGCGTTGGAGGACAACGCCACGACGCAGACCGACAAGCCGATCACCGCCGACACCGTCTACGACGGCACCAGCGGCCGCCAGGTCCTCGACCACGGCGCCAAGGTCGGTTTCGGCCCGCCGAACGAGGACAATCACGACTACGGGAAGATCACCGTCCAGCAGGCGATGAACATGTCCGTCAACTCCGTCTTCGCGCAGATGGGCGTCGACGTGGGCATGAAGCAGGTCATGGAGACGGCGGACAAGCTCGGCATGGACACCGAGGGCATGCAGGCGGTGCCCGCGCAGACACTGGGCTCCATGGGCGCCAGCCCGCTGGAGATGGCCGGGATCTACGCCACCTTCGACAACCACGGCAAGAAGGTCACGCCGACCATCGTCAAGTCCGCGGAGAAGAAGGGCAGCACGATCGAGATGGACGACCCGATCGGCAGCGACGTGATCAGCCGGAAGGCCGCCGACTCGGTGACCTCCGTGCTGACCGGGGTGGTCGACGACGGTACGGCCCAGACCTCCGTGGCGAAGAACCCGCTCCGCGACGGACAGCAGGTGGCGGGCAAGACCGGCACGTCCGACTGCAACCGCTCGGCCTGGTTCACCGGTTACACGCCGGACCTGGTCACCTCGGTCGGCATGTTCGGCGAGGCGTACAAGGCCGGGGGCATCGGCTGCGACGGCAAGCCGGTCAAGAAGGGCGACCATGTCTCGCTGAAAGGCACGATGGGCGGCGGCCGAGTGAACGGCGGCACCATCCCGGCGCAGATCTGGGCGGCGTACACCTTCGGTGTCACGGACGGGGCGAAGTTCGACCTCGACACCACGCAGGGCGCGGCGGTCGAGCCGACGGAGAGCGCCACCTTCTCCCAGCCGCCGACCGCGAGCACGTCCGCGCCGCCGTCCTCGGCCCCGCCGAGCTCTCACTCCCCGTCGTCCGCGCCCCCGTCGACCCCGGCGACCAGCAGCGCGCCGCCGTCGTCGTCCGCGCCCCCGTCGTCGTCGCAGCCGCCGAGTCCGTCGAACTCGGCGACGACCGGCAACCCGGACGACCCGCTCAACCCGCTGAAGCCCGAAGGCCAGTAGGCGGAAGGAACACGGAAGGAACGCGGAAGGAACGCGGAAGGGCGCCCGCTGGGAACCGGGCGCCCTTCCTGTTGTCAGGACGTCAGGACGTCAGGGCGTCAGGTTGTCGGTGAACTTCACCGACGAGTCGTCGCAGTGGGTGACGCTCGACGGCCGGTTGCCGGGGCCGTCTCCGATGACGGGCACCGGCGGCGAGACGTCCCAGGGGTTCCCGCCGCTGCCGCGGTGAAAGGCGTCACAGGGCCCGAACGCGTTGCCGTTGGGAGCGGTCGCCGGGAGGTTCGAGAAGTCCTTCCAGTCTCCGCCCCTGACCCGCGCGGCGGAGGGCCGGCCGAGGTTGTCGGTCATCTTGTCGTCGACGTACACGTACAGGTCGGGCATGTAGCTCTGGAAGACCATGCCGTTGGACGGGGTGGCGTCCCCGTCGTTCTGAAGGTGCGTCGGCTTCACGCTGCCGTCGGCGCAGAAGGCGGCGGCGACGTCCTGCCAGATCGGCGGAGCGTTGCCGATCATGCTGCCGAAGATGTTGTTGCCGCCGTCGTTCTTGAAGAACATCGAGTAGACGTCCCCGGCGAAGCGACGCACGGAGTAGTTGGTGTCCGGGCTGTTGTTGATCTTGTCGACCCAGGCCTTGACGTTGTCGTTGATGTACTTGTGGCCGATCATCGCCCGGTAGCCGTGCACGCCGCCGCCGACGGCCCGGACGTCGACGCAGGTGTTGTCCGAGTTCAGGCGGGCGCCCCGGAAGTGGGGGAAGTACGCCTGGCCGGGGGTGTCGCCGTCGGTGTAGGGGTGGGCGGTGAGCACGTTGCCGTACTCCAGCGCGTCCTGGGTGGTGTAGTCGATGTCCGGCTTCGGGATGCCGTAGTCCGCCTCGATGGCCTTCATGATGTCGGTCACGAAGTACGGGAGGTGGGCGTTGCCGACCCGGACCCGGTAGCTCGATCCTTCGCTGCCGGGGATGATCTTCCCGTTGTCACCGACCACGAACGTCACGACGATATCGCTCTTGATCTTGTAACTGTTGTCGCTCTTGTACGCCTGGCTGGCCGGCAGCGACGGATCGGGGCGCCGGTTGGACATGCCCATCCAGACGGGAATCGACATCGCCGGCGCGGAGCCGTCGGCGTTGGGCGTGTAGCCGCCCGCCTTGATGTCGTCGCCCCACTTCTTGGCCGCGTCGTACGTCTGCGGGCCGGTGCACTCCTCGTGTCCCACGGGGTTGCACCGGTTCCAGGAGGTGAGGCCCTGCACGCGCACCGACGGGTCGTCGTTGTCCCACAGGTGGCCTTCGTCGGCGAGACCCAGGGCCCACTCGTACAGCGACTTCATCGAACGCAGGGGCGTGTCGAACTCGTTGGCCACCGGCCAGTTCTGGTTGAGCTCCTGGTTCGGGTCGAAGATCGCGGCCGCGGTCAGGGTGCGTCGGACGAACTTGCCGGTGACGGGCTGGAAGGCGATGGCGCCGAAGGCCACGTCGTCGTCGCCGGTCCCGTCGGGGGTGTAGTTCGACAGGGTCACCTTGGGAGTGGAGGTGAACTTGTAGGCGCCCAGGGACACCCACTTGCCGTTGCTGGCGTCCTGGTTGACGTAGCGGTCATAAGGCCCGCCCGAGGCCCCTTCGACGACATAGTGCACCCGCTTGGCCTGCGCGCCCGTGTCGGGGATGTGGGCCCAGACCTGGGCCAGGTCCATCTGCTCGCCGAGCGTCCAGGTGCCGTTGATGTTCATCAGGCCGTCCGGGCCGCCGAGATGGTCCTCGTCGCGGGTGTGGGTGTACCAGAAGTGACCGCCGAAGCCGCCGCCGACCTGGTGCAGGTCGGCCTTCGCCTCGTAGTGGGTGCCCGTGGTGGACGGGTTGAAGGTGAACTGGAAGCTGCCGGAGGACGTGGCCTGTCCGCAGTCGCCCCACGTCTCGGTGCCGTTGGGCACCGACGCGACGACGTGCGCGCCGGCCGGCTGGCCGGTGCAGACGGGCATGCCGTTCTTGAGGCGGTAGCCACGCCCCGGTTCCGGGATCAGGGTCTGGTACTTGATCAGTTCGTGCCCGCACTGGGTGGCGCAGGTCGTCTTCCACGTGACGTTGGGCTTGTTGAACCAGTACTTCGCGTAACAGGCTTCCGTGCCGCAGTCCGGCGGCGTGGCCGGGTCGCAGTTGTTGTCGCTGTTGCAGAAGGAGCTGAGCGGCGGCGAGACCTGGCTGCGCGCGGCCGTGGTGTTCCACCAGGCCGGCCGGAAGCCCGCCGAGGAGAAGCCGGATTCGCCCTTCCAGTCCTGGCGGCCGTCGGTGCCGTAGGAGTACCCGGTGTCGATGGACCAGGCGGCCCAGCCCATCACCTTCTCCTCGTAGGGCCAGTCCTGCGGATGCGCGGCGTCGTGGTTGGCTTCGGTGCCGTCCACGTCCGTGTCCATGAACGGGTGGTTCCAGCTCTTCTTGTAGATGGGGTTTGCCGGGTTGTTGTACCAGCCGAGACCCCAGTGCCCGTCGTGCTTCGAGGCGTCGGAGGGCGGGTTGAAGCCGAGGTTGTAGTTCCAGACCGCGGTGAACCAGTTCTCCACGTAGGAGGGGTCGTCGTTGTTGACGGTGATCTTCTGGCCGTCCTTGTGGACCTCGTTCCACTTGTCGGCGAGGATCTTCATCGAGGCGGCGATGTTGGTCGCGTAGTCGATGGCGACGGCCTTCTGGAGGGCCGGCGACAGGCTCGTCTCCCCGGGCTTCTCGTGACCGGCGATGCGCATGCCGTCGGTGACCTGCCCGACGCCGTACCCGCAGTCGGACTTGTCCCAGTTGATGGCCCAGTACGACTCCGGCATGCCCGGGTCGATCTTGTGCCCGTAGTAGCCGTCGACCGCCGCGAGGGGGCTGCCCATCTGGCCGGGGATGGAACCGGACTCGGCCTGCCACAGGTTGGATTCCTGGGCCATGATGCCGAGCATCACGTTGGCGGGGATGCGGCCGCCGCCGGTCAGGGTGGGCGGCGGGAACAGACCCTGCGGGTCGATGCTGCTCAGCCCGGTCTGGTTGCGGTAGCCGCCCTGCCGGAGGTAACTGGCGCGCAGATTGCCGCGTACGGCCATGTCGACGGCCCACTCGACCTGGTTGGGAGTGGGCTGGAGCGCCTGTGCGCCCACGTCGTTGCGGGAGACGGAGCACCAGCGGTCGGGGTCGGTCGGGTCGTGCGACACGACGGCCGCGGTCCGCGCTCCCTGCCGGTGCTTGCCCGCGGCCGAGCCGGACGCACTGCCGCCGGTCAGCGCGGGTGACAGGCGGTCCTTCGTGGCGGATCTGGGGGCCGGGGCGACCTTCTGGCTGATTTTCGAGCCGGTGGCGGTGGCGATGGAGTCGACCGTCACCGGGGTGGTCGCGGTCACCGTGCCCGGGGCCTGCGCCGGAGCGTCCTGCGCGGCCGGCTCGGTCTTCGTGAAACCCTTGCCGGCGTTCTTGATCCGCTCGATGCCGGCCCGGACGCCGGGAGTTAGTACGGGCTCGACGGCGAGCCGCCCCTGACTGGAGATGTCCGTGTCGGCCGGGGCGTTCACCCGGGTGACCCCGCTGCCCGCGGTGTGCGCGCTGCCGACGGGATGGCCGGTGAGGAACACCTGCGCGGCCCCACCGCGCTTCAGGTCGAGGTCGCCGAGCTTTCCGGTGGCGATCGTGGTGGTCGCCCCGCCGTCCCCGCCCCACACCCGGGCACGCGCCCTCGTGCTGCCGTCGCGCTCGACGAAGGCGACCTTTCCGCCCTTCACCGGGTGGAGGTCGAAGGCCACGCCGCCCGTCGTGAGGAGGTTCTTCACCTTTCCGGAGCGGTCGAGATGGACCAGGCGGCGGCCGAGGGCGGCGACCGCGCCGTCCTTGACCGGGACGGCGCCGGTCAGCTCACCCTTCGTCGCGGCCTCGACGACGGTCTTGCCGGCGGTGTTCACCGTCACGACCCGGGTCCTGGTCCTCGCCGCGTCGTTCATGTCGTGGAACGCGGTGAACGCGGCGGTGTGCGTGGTCGGATCGCACGAGGGGTCGAAATACGCCAGCGACGCGGTGAACGACAGCTTCGTCACCTGGCCGGTGCCGAGGTTCACGATCGCGGCGAACGCGCCGCCCTGCATCAGGTCCGGCTTGTTGGTGAACGTGCGCGGCGCGTACACGGCGGCGACGTGGTCGCGGTCCATGAGGCACTGGTTGCCGATCCAGGAGTCCGCGGGCATGCCCGGCTCGGAGAGGACCGCGGCGGCCTTCCACGTGTACGCCTTCGCGCTGTCGGCGACCAGGATGTGCAAGCCGTCGCTGTCGGCCGCGGCGGTGACGGCCCGGTCGTCGGAGGTTCGCCACCCCTTGCCGAGCCTGTGGTCGGGGTCGCTGACGCCTCCGTGCCGGGCCGGCCCGCCCTTGCTTGAACTGGAGTTCGACCTGGGGGTGGCGGTGGCGGGCACGGCTTGCAGCACCGTGCCGGCGAGCGCGGCGGAAGTCACCGCCGCGGCCAGGGATATGAGTGTTCCTCTTCTGGGTCTCAAGAGAGACTTTCCCCGTTTCTCGTTGAGTTGGTTACCGCTCCTGGGGGCCAGGCGCGGCGGGCCTGCCCGTTCCCGCTGACAGGGGATGGGCAGGAGACTGTGGGGGAGGGGGAAGGGCGGGTGCCCGGGATCGGCGCCGACGTGTGGGCGGCCGAAACCCGCCGCTCACATGGGCGGGGCCGCGCAGTGCGCACCGTGCAGAAGTGTCCCCCTCGCTGGATCGCCCGCTCGTGAGGACCGGATGGTCAAGTCCGGTTCTCCGAGCGCGAGGTCACCTTAAACGAGGCATGGACACGCCATGCAAGGGTTTGATCCATTCATGACCGGAAGATTCGCGTCACACCGCAGCGCACCGCACCGCCCCGCCCCGCCCCGCAGCGCGAAGCGGCTCGTGCGTGACACGACCCATCGCTGTCGGTCCCGTTGCGGGCGAGTGGGCGGGATCAGTACTGCGGTGCTCCCAGGTTGACCTCGAACCACACCACCTTGCCGGTGCTCAGCCGGGTCGCGCCCCAGCGCCGGGCCAGGCGGTTCACCAGGTACAGCCCGCGACCGCCCTCGTCCGTGGCCCTGGCCTGGCGCAGCCGCGGCAGCTGCGGGACGTCGTCGCCGACCTCGCAGCGGAGCACGTCGGTGCGCAGCAGCCGGAGGGTGACCGGACGGGAGGCGTAGCGCACCGCGTTCGTCACGACCTCGCTGACCAGCAGCTCGACCGAATCGCTGAGCTCTTCCATGCCCCAGCGGGCCAGCGCGCGCCGGGCCAGCCGACGGGCCCGGCCGGGAGCCGCGTCCTCCGGCTCCAGGAACCAGTACGCCACGTCGCTCGGCGCGATCCCGTCGAAGCGGGCGGCGAGCAGCGCGATGTCGTCGTCCCGGTCGCCCGGGCCGAGCATGTCGAGCACCTCGTCGCACAGGGCCTCGAGGGGCGGCGGATGGTCGGGCCCGGTCAGCTGGGCCGTCGCGGCGAGCTTCTCGCGCAGTTGCTCTATACCGGTCCACACGTCCCTGAGGCGGGACTCCACCAGGCCGTCGGTGTACAGCAGCAGCGTGGCCCCGGCGGGCGCGTCCAGCTCGACGGCCTCGAAGTCGACGCCGCCGACGCCGATCGGCGCGCCCGGCGGCACCCGCAGCACCTCGGCCCGCCCGCCCAGGTGCAGCAGCACGGGCGGGGGATGGCCGGCGTTGGCGATGGTGATGCGGTGCGAGACCGGGTCGTACACGGCGTACAGGCAGGTCGCCATCCGGTCGGTGCCCAGGCGCTGGGCCTGCTCGTCCAGGTGGTGCAGCACCTCCTGCGGCGGCAGGTCGAGCCCGGCGAGGGTCTGCGCGGTCGTCCGCAGCTGGCCCATGATCGCCGCCGAGGTCATGGAGTGGCCCATCACATCGCCGACGACGAGGGCGACCCGGCTGCCGGGCAGCGGGATCGCGTCGTACCAGTCGCCGCCGACCCGCGCCGTCTCGGCGGCCGGCAGATAGCGCGAGGCCAGCCGGACACCGGTCGGGCGGGGGAGCGTCTCGGGCAGCATGGTGCGCTGGAGCTCGTCGGCGATGTACGCCTCGCGGCCGTACAGCACCGCCTTGTCGATGCCGAGGGCGCTGTGCGTGGCCAGCTGGGCGGCCACCAGCAGGTCGTCGGGCTCGAACGCCATCCGCTCCGGGCGGCGCAGGAACAGCGCGGCCCCGATCACCCGGCGCCGGCCGCGCAGCGGGGCGAGGATCGCGTGCTGCCCCTCGGGCACCACGGACTCGCCGCCCTCGCCGAGGAGTTCCGGCAGCGCGGCGCGGGCGGCGGGGGAGTCGGCGAACACCGGACGCACCCCGCGCAGCACCTCGTTGAGCGCGCCACCGGGCCGTACCTCGCACAGTTCGGCGGTCATCGCCGACAGCTCCGGAAGCTCGCTCTCCGGCGCCGGGGCGGGCAGGAAACCGCCCTCGGTGTCCCGTTCCTCCGGGATCCGGTCGGTACGGCGCAGCCGCAGCACCACCGGACCGGTGGGGCGTTCGTCGCCGATCGGCAGCGGGTCGCGCAGATAGACGAGGATCGCGTCCGAGAAGGTCGGCACGGTGGCCCGGCACAGGCCCATGACGATCTCGTCGAGGTCGATGCCGCGGGCGATCCGCCGGGTCGCGGCGCCGACGAAGCGCAGCCGGTCGCCGTCCCGCCGCATCGGCAGCGGCCGGCCGGGCGGCAGTCCCCGTCCGGTGCGGCGTTCCTGGCCGCCGGGGCCGTGCTCCTGCTCGGCGCCCGGCTGGACCGGGATCTGCTCGGGCGCGGGACGCGGACGGTGCGCGTCCTGCTCGGCAGCGGACGGCTGGGCGTGCTCGGGGCCGTTGACTGGGAGCTCCTTCCCCTTGCCGCAGGGCGTGGTGGTACCCGGTGAGGAGGGCGTCTCGCCGGTGCGGGCCTGTGCGGGTAAGGCGGCGGGGCCGAGCGGCGTCGGGGTACGCAGGAGCGCCCCGCGGGGCTCCGCGGGGTCGACGCCCGTCTGGGGGCGCTCGTAGGAGGTCGGCTGCTCCGTCACGCGTGTCGAATCCATCCGTCCGGGGCCACGCGCCGCGCGCGCGGTTCGTCCCGCCGAAATCCCGATACCCGGAATACGTGCCCCGGGAACGGAATTCCCGCGTGGTCAGAGGCCGTTCCTGCGGCGGACCGTTTCCGGTCCGCGGTGGTCGTGCCCTCGTACCACTCGCTCACGTCCTACCGCCCCTCGGTGACGTTCGGTCAAGCCCGGTACATGCCCCGGGAGTTGTAGGTTGATCCTCCTTGCGGAGGACGATCCTACGGTTGTGGACCGGGGGCGCATCAAGGGTCTCATGAGGACACGTGCGCGGGCGTACGGTCCCAGTCCTCCGGCAGTGACGGTACCGCCCAGGACGGGTCCGGGCGCCAGTGCTGCCAGCCGTCCGAGTACGGCGGGCCCCAGGCGCGGATCACCTCGACCGCGGCGCGCCCCGCCGCCCGCACCCGTTCGGCGAGCCGTTCGTCCATCAGGCCGTCCAGCTGGGCCTGCGCGAACTCGTCCTCGTCCCGCCAGTGCCAACTGCGGTCGGGGTGCACGGAGATGTCCAGGAAATGGTCCTCGGAGTCGACCCCGCCCTCCCAGCGGGCCAGCGGTTCCTCGAGGTTGACGTACCAGTTCTTGAACCGCCAGCCCGGCTCCCAGAACAGCCACACCGACCACGGCTCACCGGGCCGGGCCAGCTTCAGCACGCCCGTCCCGGTCCACCGGTCGCGCTGCACCGAGCGGGGCTTGGTGTAGCGCGACCGGAGCGGCTCCAGATGCACGGGCGTACCGTCGGCGAGCACCGGCTTCACGCACTCGGTGCCCGGCGCCAGCCACACGGCGAGCAGTTCCTCGTCGTCCCGTACGACGGTGACGGGGCGCGCGATGTGGATGCGGTCGCCGCCGTTCTCCCGGTACCGCCACAGGATCCGGCTCCCGGGCGCCCAGAAGGGCACAGCACCGCCAGTCTCCTCGCGTACCACGCGTCTCACCGCTTCACCGTCTGCCATGCACAGATATTAGGTGCCCCAGGCATACGCCGCTGCGGTACGCGTCACGGTTCCGGCCGGGTGCCCGACTGGTCCGTGATCGGCGGCGATCAGGATCGGTCACGAGAGGTAACAATCGGTCACGGGTGCGTCATACGCAGGACATCCAGCGCCTCGTCCAACTGCTCGCGGGTGAGGTCGCCACGCTCGACGTACCCGCTCTCCAGCACGACCTGACGGATCGTCTTGCGTTCCGAGAGGGCCTTCTTGGCCACCTTGGCGGCCTCCTCGTACCCGATGTACTTGTTGAGCGGGGTGACCACGGAGGGCGAGGACTCGGCGTACTCGCGGGCCCGTTCGCGGTGCGCGGTGATCCCGTCCACGGTCCGGTCGGCGAGCAGCCGGGTGACGTTGGCGAGCAGCCGGACGGACTCCAGCACGTTCTTGGCGATGACCGGGAGCATGACGTTGAGCTCGAAGTTCCCGGAGGCGCCGGCGGTGGCGATGGTGGCGTCGTTGCCGATCACCTGGGCCGCGACCATGAGGACCGCCTCCGGGATGACCGGATTGACCTTCCCCGGCATGATCGAGGAGCCGGGCTGGAGGTCGGGCAGCGAGATCTCCGCGAGCCCGGTCATCGGGCCCGAGGACATCCACCGCAGATCGTTGGCGATCTTCGTCAGCCCGACCGCGATGGTCCGCAGCTGCCCGCTGGTCTCCACGATCCCGTCCCGGGCGCCCTGCGCCTCGAAGTGGTCGCGCGCCTCGGTCAGCGGCAGCCCGGTGACCCGGGCGACCTCCGCGATCACGGCGGCGGAGAACCCGGGTGGCGTGTTGATGCCGGTTCCGACGGCGGTCCCGCCCAGCGGCAGCTCGGCGAGGCGCGGCAGCGAGGCGTTCAACCGCTCCACGCCGTACCGCACCTGCGCGGCGTACCCGCCGAACTCCTGGCCCAGCGTCACCGGGGTGGCGTCCATCAGATGCGTCCGCCCGGACTTCACGACGTCCGAGAACTCCTCGCTCTTGCGGCCGAGCGCGTCCGCCAGGTGCTCCAGGGCCGGGATCAGGTCGTGGGTGACGGCGGCCGTGGCGGCGATGTGGATGGAGGACGGGAAGACGTCGTTGGACGACTGGGAGGCGTTGACGTGGTCGTTGGGGTGCACGGGCCGGCCCAGCCGCTCCGTCGCCAGCGTGGCGACGACCTCGTTGGTGTTCATGTTGGACGAGGTCCCCGACCCCGTCTGGAACACGTCGACCGGGAAGTGCTCGTCCCACTTCCCCTCGGCGACCTCCCTCGCCGCTTCCTGGATCGCCTCGGCCACGTCCTTGTCCAGCACCCCCAGCTCGGCGTTCACCTTCGCCGCCGCACCCTTGATCCGGGCCAGCGCCTCGATGTGCGCCCGCTCGATCCGCTGCCCCGACACGGGGAAGTTCTCGACGGCCCGCTGGGTCTGGGCGCGCCACTTGGCGTGGGCGGGGACACGGACCTCGCCCATGGAGTCGTGTTCGATCCGGTAGTCGCTCATGCCCGTTACAGCGATCAGAACCGCGGGGATGTTCCGGGCTCTGGGCCACCCGGGCGGCACACCGCCACGCTTCCGCTGTGACCCAGGTCTCACCCCGCCCGTGCAGCAGACGCGGGGGCTGTCACGTCGAGGACGGGTGACAGGAAGGGAGGAGCGTGTGGAGACGGACTTCGACGGCTTCGTCGCCGCCCGGTCGGCCGCGCTGTTCCGGGGAGCCCTCGTCCTCACGGGCAACCGGGAGGCGGCGGAGGACCTGGTCCAGGAGACCCTGGAGCGGGCCTGCCGCAAGTGGCGCAGGATCTCCGCCAAGGACGCCCCGGACGCCTATGTGCGGCGGATCATGGTGAACCTCGCCAACGACCGCTGGCGCCGCTTCCGCCGTACGGTGCCCCAGGCGGACGGCCCCGACCGGGCCGCCCCCGGCGACGAGTACGGACAGGTCGACAGCAGGGACCAGTTGGTGCGCGCGTTGCAGCAACTGCCCATGCGGATGCGGACGGTCGTGGTGCTGCGCTATTTCCACGACCTCTCGGACGCCGAGATAGCCGCCGACCTGGACATCTCGCCGAGCACGGTGCGCTCGCAGCTCGCCCGCGGGATGGAGAAGCTCAGAAGCCAGTTCCCCGCGCTCTCCGGCCCTTCGCCGCGGCAGCACACGGAAGGAATCCGATGACCTCGTACGACGACGCACGGCCTTCCGGCTGCACACCGTTCGAAGAGGAACTGATGAACGCCATGAACCGTTACGCGGACTCTGCCGAGGCCCCCGACTTCGACGCGCCCGGGATCGTCCGCCGCACCCGCCGCAGGCGGACCGCCGGCATCGCCGCCGTGGCCGCCGCCCTCATCCTGGCGGGCGGGGGCACGGCCCTGGCCACCTCGGTCGCCGGCGGCTCGCACTCGGCGCCGAGCAGGCCGGCCGAGGCCAAGAACCACGACGCCGCCACCCTGCTGTACGGCGTCGACGACGGCAGCGACAAGCCCCTCCCGATCGACTTCTACGGCTGGGACCTGAAGGGCTTCAAGGCCTACATGGCCAAGACCCGGATGAAGCTCGGCACGGTCTCCACGCGGCCGGTCACGGGATGCAGGCCGAACACGATTCTCGTGGTCAGCCCGCACACCCCGAGGATCGTCAAGTCGGGCTACACGATCAACGTGGTCCTCTGCTCACGCTGACATGAGACGCCCGCCCCTGCGCCAATCAGGGGCGGGCGTCCGTCCTCCCAGCCCGCTCGGCATTACTCAGCCCGTCTGGGGGTGCCCCCTGGGCGGCAGCCCCCGGTGGGGTCCTGGGGCGGAGCCCCCTGGCGGGGTCGAAGGGGCGGAGCCCCTGGGGACGGGAAGGGTAGGGGCGGCGGGGGCGAGAACCGTCGCCGCCGCCCCCCGAAGGGGCTACGCCAGCCCAGGCCCCCGCACCGGAATCGACGTGAACGTCGGCTGCGGAGCCGGATCCTGGAAGAAGTCGTCGCCCTTGTCGTCGACGACGATGAACGCCGGGAAGTCCTCGACCTCGATCTTCCACACGGCCTCCATGCCGAGCTCCTCGTACTCGACGACCTCGACCTTCTTGATGCAGTCCTGCGCGAGACGGGCGGCGGGCCCGCCGATGGACCCCAGGTAGAAGCCGCCGTGCGCGGCACACGCGTCGGTGACCTGCTTGCTCCGGTTCCCCTTCGCCAGCATCACCTTGGAGCCCCCCGCCGCCTGGAACTGCTCGACGTAGGAGTCCATGCGCCCGGCCGTGGTCGGCCCGAAGGACCCGGACGCGTACCCCTCCGGGGTCTTCGCCGGCCCCGCGTAGTACACCGGGTGGTCCTTCAGGTACTGCGGCATCTCCTCACCCGCGTCCAGCCGCTCCTTGATCTTGGCGTGCGCGATGTCACGGGCCACGACCAGCGGACCGGTGAGCGAGAGCCGGGTCTTGACCGGGTACTTGGTCAGCTCGGCGAGGATGTCGTCCATCGGCTGGTTGAGGTCGATCCTGACCACGTCCGCGGAGCCCGCGGCGGAGCCGCTGTCGGATTCAGTGAGCTGCTCGTCCGTCGTCTCCGGCAGGAACCGCGCCGGGTCCGTCTCCAGCTGCTCCAGGAACACGCCCTCCGCCGTGATCTTCGCGACGGCCTGCCGGTCCGCGGAGCACGACACCGCGATGGCGACCGGGCAGGACGCGCCGTGCCGCGGCAGCCGCACCACGCGCACGTCGTGGCAGAAGTACTTGCCGCCGAACTGCGCGCCGATGCCGAGCTTCTGCGTCAGCTCGAAGACCTTCTGCTCCAGCTCCTTGTCCCGGAAGCCGTGCCCGAGCTCGGAGCCCTCGGCCGGGATCTCGTCCAGGTAGTGCGCGGAGGCGTACTTGGCGGTCTTCAGCGCGTACTCGGCCGACGTGCCGCCGACCACGATGGCCAGGTGGTACGGCGGGCAGGCGGCCGTACCCAGCGAACGGATCTTCTCCTCCAGGAACTTCATCATGGAGGCCTCGTTCAGGACGGCCTTCGTCTCCTGGTACAGGAAGGACTTGTTGGCGGAGCCGCCGCCCTTCGCCATGAACAGGAACTTGTACGCGCCGCCGTCCGTGGCGTACAGCTCGATCTGCGCGGGCAGGTTGGAGCCGGTGTTCTTCTCCTCCCACATGGTGAGGGGAGCCATCTGCGAGTAGCGCAGGTTCAGGTTCTTGTAGGCGTCGTAGATGCCGCGGGAGAGCGCCTCCTCGTCGCGGCCCTCGGTCAGCACGTTCTGCCCGCGCTTGCCCATGACGATCGCCGTGCCGGTGTCCTGGCACATGGGCAGCACGCCCGCCGCCGCGATGTTCGCGTTTTTCAGCAGGTCGAGCGCGACGAACTTGTCGTTGCCCGACGCCTCGGGGTCGTCGATGATGCGGCGCAGCTGCGCGAGGTGGGCCGGGCGCAGGTAGTGCTGGATGTCGTGGATGGCCTCCTCGGCCAGCTTGCGCAGCGCCTCCGGCTCCACCTTGAGGAACGTCCGTCCGTCGGCCTCGAAGGTGGAGACACCCTCGGAGGTCACCAGCCGGTAGGGGGTGGTGTCCTCTCCCTGGGGGAGCAGATCGGTGTACGCGAACTCAGGCATCTCAGCCCATTCCTCACTCTACGGACGGCGCCCGCCGACGTTGGCGGGCGCTCACCAGCGTAGAACCTGCCTGAGACAGGGAACCTGTGAGGTAAGGCTCAGTTCGCCACACCGAGGTTATCCACACCCCTAGTCGCGATCTATCGCGTTTCGGTACGCTGCTGCCCGTGGACCTTCAGAAGCAGGATCAGCAGGACCAGCCGGCTCGACAGCAGGGCGTGGCACCGCGCGTCACCGAACTCCGCGCCTCGGACGCCGACCGTGACCGCATCGCCGACATCCTGCGCGAGGCCCTCGCCGAGGGCCGCCTGACCGCGGACGAGCACGCTGAGCGCGTGGAGGGGGTGCTGAACGCCAAGACGGTGGGCGAGCTGGAGGTCTTCATACGGGACCTGCCGGCGGCCCATGAGCGCCCGGTGTCCCCGGGCTACTCGCCGGTGCCGCCCCGCCCGGCCGCCGGTGCGATACCGGTGGAGGCCGACGCCAACGTTGTCGCGGTGTTCAGCAGTGCCATGCGCCGGGGCCGGTGGCGTGCCGGGCGCCGACTGCACGCGTACGCCATTTTCGGCAGCGTCGAGATCGACCTCAGCGAGGCGATCTTCGAGTACCAGCAGGTCGTGATCAAGGCGGTGTCGGTCTTCGGCAACGTCGAGATCCGCGTACCGGAGAACGTGTCGCTGCGCGGCACCGGCGGCGGAGTGCTCGGCAACTTCGAGGTGGACACGCTGGACTCGGTCGAGTCCGACGCCCCCGTCGTCTACGTGGACGGATGGGCGGTGCTGGGCAATGTGGAGGCGCGGCCGAAGCGCGGCAAGCTCGTCGCTGACATCCTCGACCGCGTGCAGCGCAAGGTCGACAAGGGTTTGCGCAAACACCTGGACCGTTGACGGTTGTGAAGGGGGCGGGAACCGGAACGATTCGGTCCTTCGACAGCCGGCGCACAGGGTCGTGAACAAGCCGCCGCACTCCCGCGGCTCGGAACGCAGTGCATAGGCGCGCGCACAGCGGGTAGGGCTTGCTGCATCGTCTCTCGCTCGCGAAGCCGTCGTCAGGAGTAGACCGTGCTGCAACCGCCGCATTCGTCCCTGCAGGTAGCTGCTGTTCCAGCCCAGCGGGTGCCAGTGCGGGACAGGGACCAAGACGCACCCTGGCACACCGAGGCGGTGTGCCGGCGCGACGAGGCAGGCCTGTTCTTCGCCCCCTCCAAGGAACCCACCGCCGCAAGGCTGTCCCGCGAGGAGGCGGCCAAGCGGGTCTGCGCACGCTGCCCCGTGATGGTCGAATGCCGCGAGCACGCGCTGCTCCAGCCCGAGCCGTACGGCGTCTGGGGCGGCCTGACCGCCGCCGAACGCCGCGTGGTCCTCGCCCGGCGCCGCCGCCGCGACATGGAACTGAAGAAGGCCGCCCGAGCGGCGAGCCGCATAGCGGGCTGAGCGCTGACAGAGGGCGCCCCCTTCCGCACCAGGGGACGCCCTCCGACACCGTTCACTGCTCGCCCAGGGGCTACTTCGCCCGGTCGAAGTCAACCGCGCTGTACGCCCGCAGCTTGCTCAGCCGGTGCTCGGAGTCGATCCGCCGGACCGTGCCGGACCTGGAGCGCATGACGATCGACTCGGTCAGCGCGGTCTCCGACCGGTAGCGCACGCCCCGCAGCAGTTCACCGTCGGTGATACCGGTCGCCACGAAGAAGACGTTGTCCCCGGTCACCAGGTCGTCCGTGGTGAGCACCCGGTCCAGGTCGTGCCCGGCGTCGATGGCCCGCTGCCGCTCCTCGTCGTCCTTGGGCCACAGCTTGCCCTGGATGGTGCCGCCCAGGCACTTCACGGCGCAGGCCGAGATGATGCCTTCCGGTGTGCCGCCGACACCGAGCAGCAGGTCGACGCCCGTGCCCTCGCGCAGCGCGTAGACGGAGCCGGCGACATCGCCGTCGGAGATGAGCTTGATGCGCGCGCCCGCCTCCCGGACCTCCTTGATCAGGCCCGCGTGCCGGGGCCGGTCGAGGATGACGACGGTGACGTCCTCCGGTGTGGCCTTCTTGGCCTTGGCGATCCGCTTGATGTTCACGGACACCGGCGCGTTGATGTCGACGAAATCGGCCGCCTCCGGGCCGGTGACCAGCTTGTCCATGTAGAACACGGCGGACGGGTCGAACATGGCGCCGCGCTCGGCGGCGGCCAGCACCGCGATCGCGTTGGGCATGCCCTTGGCGGTCAGCGTGGTGCCGTCGATCGGGTCGACGGCGATGTCGACCTCGGGCCCGGTGCCGTCTCCGACCTGCTCTCCGTTGAAGAGCATGGGCGCTTCGTCCTTCTCGCCCTCGCCGATGACGACCACGCCGTTCATCGACACGGTGGAGACGAGGGTCCGCATCGCACGCACCGCGGCACCGTCGGCGCCGTTCTTGTCACCGCGCCCGACCCAGCGGCCCGCGGCCATCGCCGCGGCTTCGGTCACCCGGACGAGCTCGAGGGCGAGGTTGCGGTCGGGGGCCTCGGAGGGGACATCCAGTTCCGAGGGCAAGTGATGATGTTCGGTCATCGGAGCGCACCTTTCTGATACGACGACGGCCGGATGAGGGTGATATCCACGACTCTATCGTTAGGCAGACAAAATGAGCAGGGGACCCCACGGATGAGCGCGCCGGGCACCTGCGACGATAGGGGGCGTGGCAGGTAAGAACGGCAAGCAGAATACGGTCCGGGACATGATCCTCTCCCTGGCCGTCATCGGAGTCGCGGCAGGGGTCATCTACCTCTTCGTCCCGCACGACGACCACGCTCCCGACCTCCAGCGGGTCGACTACCGGGTCGAACTGCTCACGGCGCGCCGCGCCGCGGACTACCCGGTGGCCGCTCCCGAGGGCCTGCCCGACTCCTGGAAGGCGACCTCCGTCCGCTTCCAGGGCGACCACTTCGACCGCTGGCACCTCGGTTACCAGAATCCCGACGGTCAGTACGTGGCGGTCGAGCAGTCCACTGAGAAGCGCGCGGACTTCATCGACTCCGCCAGCCAGGGAGCGAAGGCGACCAAGGTCACCGAGCGGATCGGCGACCGCACGTGGACCCGCTACACCGGCGGCCGCTACGACGCCCTCGTCCTCGAGGACACCCCCGGCTCCACGACGGTGGTGGCAGGCACCGCGTCGTTCGCGCAGCTGACGAAGATGGCCGAGTCGCTGAAGATGGCGTGAGCCACGTACCCGAACGGGCATGACATGGCTGAGGCCCCCGGCGCCGCCGGGGGCCTCAGCCACATGGGGGAGTCGCTCAGACGGTGGTGACGACCTCGTCGTACGCCAGTCGCGGCGAGCGCGGGTAGGAGGCGTTCTCGCCCGGCTTGCCGATGTTGACGATCATCAGCGGGGTGTGGTCGTCGTCGAGGAACTCCTTGCGGACGCCCTCGGGGTCGAAGCCGGTCATCGGGCCGGCGGCCAGACCGGCGGCGCGGACGCCCACGATGAAGTACGCGGCCTGGAGGGCGGCGTTCAGCGCGGCGGAGCGCTCACGCACCGGACGCTCGCTGAAGAAGGCGTCCTTCGCCTGCGGGAAGGCCGGGAACAGGGCCGGCAGCTCCTCGTGGAACTCGTTGTCCGCGGCGAGGATCGCGACCAGCGGGGCGGCGGCCGTCTTGGCCCGGTTGCCCTCGGACAGGTGCGGGGCCAGGCGCTCGCGGGCCTCGGCGGAGCGGACCAGGACGACGCGCAGCGGGGTCTGGTTGAAGGCGGTCGGGCCGTACTTGACCAGGTCGTAGATCGCCTGCACCTGCTCGTCGGTCACCGGCTCGTCGGTGAAGGCGTTCGCGGTACGGGCCTCGCGGAAGAGGAGGTCCTGGGCGGCAGGGTCAAGAACGAGGGGCATGGCTGAACTCTCTGAAGACGACGTCCGGATCCGGGGGCGCCGGACCGGCTGACGGCACGACAGTACGCCAGAGAAGTTCAACCTTCAACAAATGTCGGAGCGTCGTGATCCGCTTCACAGCGCTCCACCGTGCCTACTCCTCCGCTTCGGCCTTGTCCTCCTCGGCCAGCGCCGCGTCCAGCCGCGCCCGCGCCCCCTCCAGCCACCGCCGGCAGACCTTGGCCAGCTCCTCGCCCCGCTCCCAGAGCGCCAGGGACTCCTCCAGCGTCGTACCGCCCGCCTCCAGCCGCCGCACGACCTCGATCAGCTCGTCCCGCGCCTGCTCGTAACCGAGCGACTCATCCACCTTGCCGGTCATCCATCCATCCCTGTGTCCACTCGTACGGAGAACTCGCCCTCGGCGACCCGCGCCCGCAACGCCTCGCCCGCCGCCACCTCGCCCGGATCCCGCACCGCGTGCCCGTCGGCCTTCTGGAGCACCGCGTACCCGCGCTTCAGGGTCGCGGCCGGGGAGAGGGCCACCACGCGCGCGTGCGTGTGCGTCAGCTCCGAGTCGGCGCGGTCGAGGAGATGGCCGAGGGTACGGCGGCCCCGGTCGACGAGGGACGCCACATGGTCGGCACGCTCGTCGACCATCCGGTGCGGGTCCTCCATGCAGGGCCGTGCCAGCGCATGGGCCAGCCCCCGCTCCTCGCGCTCCACCAGCGCCGTCACGCACCGCCGCGCCCGGTCCCGCAGCTGCCGCACCCGGTCGAGCTCCTCGCCGACGTCCGGCACGACCTTCTTGGCGGCGTCGGTCGGGGTCGAGGCCCGCAGGTCCGCCACATGGTCCAGCAGCGGGTTGTCCGGCTCGTGCCCGATCGCCGACACCACCGGCGTACGGCAGGCGGCCACGGCCCGGACCAGCTGCTCGTCGGAGAAGGGCAGCAGATCCTCCACGCTGCCGCCACCGCGCGCCACGATGATCACATCGACGGCGTCGAGCTCGTCGAGCTCCTTCACCGCCTGCACGACCTGCGGCACGGCGTGCACGCCCTGCACGGCCACGTTGCGCACCTCGAAGCGGACCGCGGGCCAGCGGTGCCGGGCGTTCTCCAGCACGTCCCGCTCCGCCGCGGAGGCACGCCCGCACACCAGCCCGATCAGCTGCGGCAGGAACGGCAGCGGCTTCTTCCGCTCGGGCGCGAACAGCCCCTCGCCCGCCAGGGTCTTCTTCAGCCGCTCCAGCCGGGCCAGCAGCTCCCCGACCCCCACGGGCTTTATCTCGGCGGCCCGCAGCGACAGCTGCCCGCGCGGCGCGTACCACTCCGGCTTCGCGTGCACCACGACCCGGGCGCCCTCGCCGACGACATCGGCGACGGCGTCGAACACCTGCCGGTAGCAGGTGACGCTGATGGAGATGTCGTACGACGGGTCGCGCAGCGTCAGGAACACCACCCCGGCGCCCGGCCGCCGTGACAACTGGGTGATCTGCCCCTCGACCCACACCGCGCCGAGCCGGTCGATCCAGCCCCCGATGAGCCGCGAGATCTCGCCGACGGGCAGCGGGGCGTCCGCGGACGTGTTCACAGCCATGCGGTCGAGCGTAACGGCCGGTACCGACAACGCGGGACGCTCGCGATCTACGGCCCCGGACGCGGCCTTACGATGGAGGGCATGACTGCTTCGCCTGGCCGCCGTGTCCTGCTCGCCGCCCCCCGTGGCTACTGCGCGGGTGTGGACCGCGCCGTGATCGCCGTCGAGAAGGCCCTGGAGCAGTACGGGGCCCCGATCTATGTCCGGCACGAGATCGTCCACAACAAGTACGTCGTGCAGACCCTGGAGAAGAAGGGCGCCGTCTTCGTCGAGCGGACGGAGGAGGTGCCCCCGGGCAACATCGTGATGTTCTCCGCGCACGGTGTCGCCCCCGTCGTGCACGAGGAGGCCGCGCGCGGGCACCTCGCCACCATCGACGCCACCTGCCCCCTGGTCACCAAGGTCCACAAGGAAGCCGTCCGGTTCGCGAACGACGACTTCGACATCCTCCTCATCGGACACGAGGGCCACGAGGAGGTCATCGGCACCTCCGGCGAGGCCCCCGACCACATCCAGCTGGTCGACGGCCCCGAGGACGTCGCCAAGGTCGAGGTCCGCGACCCGTCCAAGGTCGTCTGGCTGTCCCAGACCACGCTCTCCGTCGACGAGACGATGGAGACGGTCGACGCCCTGAAGGAGAAGTTCCCGCAGCTCATCTCCCCGCCGAGCGACGACATCTGCTACGCCACGCAGAACCGCCAGCTCGCCGTGAAGCAGATGGGCGCCGAGGCCGAACTCGTGATCGTGGTCGGCTCCCGCAACTCCTCCAACTCCAAGCGGCTCGTCGAGGTCGCCAAGCTCGCCGGCGCCCGCGACGCCCGCCTCGTGGACTTCGCCGCCGAGATCGACGAGGCCTGGCTGGAGGGCGTGACCACGGTCGGCGTCACCTCCGGCGCCTCCGTACCGGAGGTCCTGGTCGAGCAGGTCCTGGAGTGGCTCGCCGAGCGCGGCTACGGGGACGTGGAGATCGTCAAGGCGGCCGAGGAGTCCATCACCTTCTCCCTGCCGAAGGAGCTGCGCCGCGACCTGCGCGACGAGGCGGCCGCCCTGGTCGCGGAGCGGGGTGGTTCCGGCACCCCGCAGGCGTGAGCGGCGTACGTCCGTGACGTGACCGCCGGCCCCACGTCGTAGCGTGGGGCCATGCAGATCTTCGGCGTGGACATCGGCGGATCCGGAATCAAGGGCGCTCCCGTGGACCTCGAGAGGGGCGAACTGGCCCAGGAGCGCTGCAAGGTGCTCACCCCCCATCCGGCGACACCGGACGGGGTGGCCGACGGCGTCAAGCAGGTCGTCGAGCACTTCGGCTGGACGGGCCCGGTCGGGCTCACCTTCCCGGGCGTCGTCACGGGCGGGGCGACGGTGCGTACGGCGGCGAACGTCGACAAGAGCTGGATCGACACGGACGCGCGCGCCCTGTTCAGCGGGCGCCTCGGCGGCCTGCCGGTGACAGTGGTCAACGACGCGGACGCGGCGGGCGTCGCCGAGATGGAGTTCGGCGCGGGCCGGGGCCGCCGGGGCACGGTCGTCCTGCTCACCTTCGGCACCGGCATCGGCAGCGCCGTCTTCGTCGACGGCACCCTCGTCCCCAACACCGAGCTCGGCCATCTCGAGCTGCACGGTCACGACGCGGAGAAGCGGGCCTCCAGCAAGGCCAGGGACGACGAGGGGCTGTCCTGGGAGAAGTGGGCGCACCGGGTGCAGAAGTACCTCGCCCACGTCGAGATGCTCTTCTCCCCGGAGCTGTTCATCGTCGGCGGCGGCGTCAGCCGCAAGGCGGACAAGTTCCTGCACCTCATCGAGGGCGTCAGGGCCGAGATCGTGCCCGCGCAGCTCCAGAACAACGCGGGGATCGTGGGGGCGGCGATGCGGGCGGCGAAGGACGGGCAGGAGGCCGGGCCGCTGCCGGTGTGAGCCCCGGCCCTACCGGTGCCTGAGGGTCCGGCCGCGCACCAGCCGGACCCGCCGTACGAGCACGATCGCCCCGGCGACGACCGTCCCCCCGTACAACCAGCCCGCCTGGGTGGCCAGCGCGGTCACCAGCCCCATGAGCCGGCCCCCCATCCCCCCGGCGCTGTCGGCCACGGGGACCAGCCCCACCGCGAAGGCGATCGGCGCGACCACCGGCGCGGTCAGCAGGTCGCCCCCGCGCACCCACAGCGCGGTCAGCACGCACACCGGCAGGAACAGCACCCCGTACAGCGTCAGGGACGCCCCGAACAGCAGCTGGTCGAGGCAGCCCAGCAGGAGCATGGCGGCACCGCCGAACAGCCCCCCGCCGAGCCCGGTCAGCCGGGGGTTCGGCAGCCGCCGTAACCCGGCCGCCGGCACCGGCGCCTGCCGTGTCCCCGGCGCCTGCCGTGTCCCCGGCGCCTGCCGTGTCCCCGGCGTCTGCCGTGGTGCCGGCGCCGGCCGTGCCGCCCCCGGGGCGGGTCGTCGTTCCTCCCCCGGCCGGCTCCTGGCCCGCGGTGGGAAGGGCGTCGGCGGTGAGCCGTGTCGCGGTCCGTGTCGCTCGGGTGGCGTCCTGTGTTGCTCCACTGGACCAACCTAGGTCGTTTTATGTGCCGAATAGCCCATCTGACACGCCGGTGGGCCCAGCTTGTGCAGGCGTTCGACGCGACCACCGGGCGGGTGCCGGGACGCCGTAGACTGGTGGATCGGCCGGTCCAGTCCCCTGGCCCCTCACCCCTGGCAGCCTCTGGCCCTCTCACCTTCGGGAAGTCGCAACGTGTCGCTCACGATCGGAATCGTCGGTCTGCCGAATGTCGGCAAGTCGACCCTGTTCAACGCCCTGACCAAGAACGACGTGCTGGCGGCCAACTACCCGTTCGCCACGATCGAGCCGAACGTCGGCGTGGTCGGCGTCCCCGACCCGCGGCTGGCCGAGCTGGCCTCGATCTTCAAGTCCGAGCGGATCCTCCCGGCCACCGTCGACTTCGTCGACATCGCCGGCATCGTGCGCGGCGCCAGCGAGGGCGAGGGACTGGGCAACAAGTTCCTGGCGAACATCCGTGAGTCCGACGCGATCTGCCAGGTCATCCGGGCCTTCAAGGACGAGAACGTCGTCCACGTCGACGGCAAGGTCTCGCCCAAGGACGACATCGAGACGATCAACACCGAGCTGATCCTCGCCGACCTCCAGACGATCGAGAAGGTCCTGCCGCGCCTCCAGAAGGAGTCGCGGATCAAGAAGGACGTGGCGCCGAAGGTGAAGGCGGTCGAGGAGGCCAAGGAGATCCTCGAGAAGGGCGACACCCTCTTCGCGCACGGCATCGTCCAGGGCACCGAACGCAACGAGCTCCTGCACGACCTGCACCTGCTCACCACCAAGCCGTTCCTGTACGTCTTCAACGTCGACGAGGACGAGCTGGTCGACGAGGACTTCAAGAACGAGCAGCGCGCCCTGGTCGCCCCCGCCGAGGCGATCTTCCTCAACGCCAAGCTGGAGGCGGACCTCGCCGAACTGGACGAGGACGAGGCCCTCGAACTCCTCCAGTCGGTCGGCCAGGACGAGCCCGGCCTCGCCACCCTCGCCCACGTCGGCTTCCGCACCCTCGGCCTGCAGACCTACCTCACCGCCGGCCCCAAGGAATCCCGCGCCTGGACCATCAAGAAGGGCGCCACCGCCCCCGAGGCCGCCGGTGTCATCCACACCGACTTCCAGAAGGGCTTCATCAAGGCCGAGGTCATCTCCTTCGCCGACCTGGTCGAGGCCGGCTCGGTCGCCGACGCCCGCGCCAAGGGGAAGGCGCGGATGGAGGGCAAGGAATATGTGATGCAGGACGGGGATGTGGTGGAGTTCCGCTTCAACGTGTAATCGTTTGCCTACTGCACGTGACGTGATTGGTCAAGCGTGCAGCCCAGAAGGGGTCGGACTTTGTCGAGTCCGACCCCTTCGTCGTCACCGTGCTGGATGGGTGCTGGATATTCTGACGTGGCGTCAGTGGGCAGTCAGGTCTCGTAAACGGTGGACCGGTGTCCCACGTGAACGACCCACACCACCAGCTCCCCGTTGTCGATCGTGTAGACGACGCGATAGTCGCCCACTCGTAGCCGGCGGCGTTCGGGCTGGGACACGAGCGCCGTGGTGTTGAAGCCGAAGGGGTCGGTCTCCAGCTCGGTCAGTTTGGCCAGGATGCGTAGTGCCATGTCGCGAGGGATCTTCCGGAGTTCGGCCTGCGCTTCGGGCCGGAAGACGGTCCGGTACTCACTCACTGCGCGCCAGCGTCTCCCTCATGATGTCCTCGATCGGGATGCCGGGTGCCGGGTTGGCCATGCGTTCGTCGATGATCCGGTTGATTTCGCGCTCTTCCCACTCCTGGTACTTGCGCAGGACTTCGATGGAGACGACGGCGGCGACTTGCTTGCCCCGGCGCGTGATCACCGTGGGCACGTCGTCGCGGTCCGCGCGCTCCACGACCTCCGCCAGATGGGCGCGCACATCGCGGATGGACTCTATGGGCAGGGGCTGAGTCATGTGCCCAAGCGTACCAAGTGTTCCATGTGTACACAATGCGCGCGGCCGGGCGGCCTGCCCTCGCGGTGGACGCCCGTGCTGGATGTGCTGGATGAATCCGCACGGTGCTGGATCGGTGCTGGATAACCACTTCCAGAACCGCGTTTTCGCAGTCATAGCTCTGCGCTCGACGTTCCGCTTCGACGTCTATTCGATCTTGCGGAAGGCCGTCTGACCTGCGGCGGAGTTGTTGGGCGGCCCTTGTGGTCCGTGCAGAGTCCGCAGCGTGCCGGATGGGTTCGGCACGCGGGGGAGCGGTTATGCCGCTTCGTCGACCTGTGGCCGGGCGTCGGCGGACTGGTCCGCGTACGCCTTGTCGACCGCGGCCCGGTCCGCTTCTCGGAGTCGGGCCACAGGTGGGTGTAGATACTCAGCGTCATGGTCGCGTTGGTGTGGCCGAGGCGCTCGGAGACCGTCTTCACGGATTCGCCCGACTGGCCGAGCGCGGAATCCTGGTCGAGACTGAGCAGCTTGTTCGCCCAGCCGCGGCCGTAGCCGCCCGGCGGCTCCCATCGTCGTGATCTCCACTGCTCGGGCTGCGCGAGAGCTCATCCAGGGGACGGACCTTCCGGCAGATCCTTGTGGCCTGGGCAACCCCGGGCTTCGTTGGGCCGAGGTCGAGAACGGGTCAGGATTGTCAGACCGATCATCTACTGTCAAACCCTGATCAGCTTTCAACTGACGTGCTGGCCCTGAGACTTGTTTGAGGTGCGCGACATGGATGTTCCGTACGAGGCGCGGCTGCGCGACATGCTGGCCGATCGCCTGCCTCTCATCGAGCCGAGCCTTCAGTTGATTGGTACGGAGTATCCGCTGCCCAATGCTCATGGAACGCGCGGGCGTATAGACATCCTGGCCCGAGACGGCCACGGGTCGTGGGTGGTGATCGAATTGAAGCGATCCGACTCGACTTCGGCTCGAGCCCTTCATGAGGTCACGAAGTACGCCGAGCTGTTGCAGCAGGAGATGGGGCTCCGCAAGGACCGCATCCGCGCGATGATCGTCTCCACCACTTGGCGCGAACTGTGCGTCCCGGTGAGCAACATGGCACGAGACTGGTCCCACGATCTCCGCGGGTACCAACTCACATTGGACGATAACGGGGTTCCTGTGCGTGCGGACCGGGTGGAGTTCCTCGAAGCGGCGGTACCG
Organism: Streptomyces sp. NPDC001480; assembly: GCF_042894725.1. Lineage (NCBI taxonomy): Bacteria > Bacillati > Actinomycetota > Actinomycetes > Kitasatosporales > Streptomycetaceae > Streptomyces > Streptomyces sp. NPDC001480. Next base: position 69,116 of record NZ_JBIAVX010000024.1, read on the forward strand.
CCACGGGTGACCCCACATCACTTCATCTACTTCTACAACTCCCTGGAGGAGCGAGCGCAAGGCTGGCACGAAATTCTGGCCAGAGCCGCCGAGGCGGGCGCGAGTGATCTCCTCGCGGCGGACTTCCGGCGCATCTCGCAGAGAGATCTTGTGGTCGCACCGTACGGCCTCTATTTCGCAATCGGGCGTATGGACCCTGACGAGGCTCCAGCATGGCTCGAAGGAAATGAGACGGATTCGTACGAGGAAACCGGGGGGTATCCCCTGGAGTACTCGGTCCTTTGTCACATCACCAGTCATGTCTTCGCAGCTGGCTATGATGCGGCCCGCCCGGGCGTGCTCCGGCATCTGTCGGAGAACCCACACTGGGAGATTGAGGGCTATCGGGCGGCCGGTAAATTCGCGAAGCGCACTTCACTGGACGAGCGAGATCTCCTCCGCGAGCTGAACGGAGACGAAGAGGGGATCGGTGAAGTCCTCTACACAGGTTCAGCGCGTACCACGGATCGTGGAAGATGGCCGGCTTTCCGGGAGGAGAGCAGGATGTGCTTTGCGGGAAACCCCGATTGGGAGAGGCTCGTGGGACGGTGGCTGGACGACGTCTCGGCTGATGGCGTGGAGCGCGACGTCATGCTCCACGTGTACAACCCCTGCGACCTGATCCGATCTCTGGTGCATGGGTGGCCTGACAAGATCTCAAACCTTGTTCCGATGACCTTTGGAACGGCACTTACCCAGGACGGCGTCCATCGCACGATCCATGGCTCGCTCTACTGGGACGGCATTCCTTACATCGATGTGGCTGACCGGGTGAGGTTGGTTTATCGCGACGCCATGCACTGGAAGACTCACCGCCTCATGGATGCGGCCTGGGTTACCGATCTTGATCTTCTTGACCTGCTCGGGCTTCGTTACGTACTAATCGAGCAGATTGGAGGAAATCCATTAAATATCTCCGAGGCGCACGAAGTCCGACTCCACTTCGTACAAGACGCGGACCTTTGCACACTGTCGATCCCCTGCGAGGGGTCGCAGTTGCGCGACGCTGGCTGGAATGGAGCCTACTCGCTCGATACATTCCTGGAGAAGTACAAGGATCAGATCGACGCAATGATTTCGACGTATCGGTCCGGATTTCATTTCGGGCCCTGAGGTTCCTCGGCGATCAGCCAGCGGGGCACCTCGGATCACTAGAATCCGTGGCGCAACTCCCAGCTGTGGAACGCCGAAGCCGCCGCCACCGCTGCGCCGCACGCGGCCATGCCTTCGGTTCCCCTGATGCACTCGCTGTTCCAGCGGCCTCCGACACCAGCGGCGCCTTGAGAATCCCCATCACACTGCCATTCCGTGCAGAACTGAACGGCGCCCAGGTGCAGACAGGGCCCACAGCGCACCCTGATGCCCTCGCTGCTCGTGGCAGTGAGGGCATCAGTCGTCACGCGGCCCGGGCTCCGGGCAGCTGCGAGACCCACGTGGGTGCCGCCCGGAACGGCACCCGAGGACGCCCTCCTACGGGACGACGGCCCCCAGCCCAGCTACTCCCGCGTCAGCGGCCCCGCCGCCGGCACCGTGGCCAGCCACACCGCCCGCACCCTGACCGACCTCCCCGACCACATCGGCACCGAACGACAGCACCGCGACGCCCTCACCCGCTGGGACCCCGCGAAGTACAAGCGCGTCCACGCCCTCACCCACGCCGACCTCGGCGACAGCCTCGCCGCCCAGGCCCGCGCCGACGAAGCGGTCGCCGCCTGGACCCAGGCCCTGGTCCTCATGGAGGGCATGACCTCCGACCGCACCCGCAAGGCGATCACCTCGATCCGATCCACCCTTGCGGTCTACCAGCGCCGCCGCGTTCCCGGTGCCGCCGATCTCGCCCGCCGCGCCCGCGAGGCCCTCGCCTAACATGCCCAACAACCCGCCTGACGAAGGGAACACCGTGGCCCAGCAGACCGACGACCGCTCCCAAGCCCTCAAGCCGGCGCTCGAATCGATGACCCTGCTGGTCGCGGCCGTCATCGTCCACGACAAGGCCGCCAACCGCGTCGTCCTTCTCCAGCGCAGCGAGAACGCCAAGTTCGCCCAGGGCCTGTGGGACCTCCCCGTTGGCAAGAGCGAGCCGGGCGAACCCATCACGGAGACTGCGGTCCGCGAGCTCTACGAGGAGACGGGCCTCACGGTGAAGCCCGAGTCCCTCAAGGTCGCCCACATCATCCACGGCGCCTGGGGCGTCGAAGCCCCCAATGGCTTCCTCACCGTCGTCTTCGCCACCCACGAATGGACCGGCGAACCCGAAAACTGCGAACCCTGCAAGCACTCCCAGGTCCGCTGGGTGGATGCTGAGGCCATCCCTGAAGCCTTCGTCGAAACTACCGCGAGTGCCCTCCACCACTATCTGAGCAACGGCTCGGAGGTCTCCCTGGACGGTTGGTCGGCCGCGTGAGTGGTCGGCGTCCATCAGGGTCGCGAGTAGGTCGCTCTAGGCGTTCTCGGAGTTGACGGAGAGCAGGAACCGGAGGTTTGGAAAGGTGGTCATTCGAGATCACCATCGAACTCTCGGACGACCTCGTCGACGGCCTCGGCCACGTCGCGCAGGAACCGATTCTGGTCGGGCGAGGCGGTCACGGTCGGGATCGGGGCTCCGCGGTCGTAGACCTCGGTGGCGATGAGTCGCGCCCGCACAAACGTCGAGCCGGGGCCTTTCTGCAGGTATGCGTCCTGCCAGCCGCGCCGTACCTCGTCCCGGAGCCGTCGCTGGGTCAGTTCGACGAGGCGGCTGGTGACCGCGTTCGACAACGCGTCCAGGATCGCTTGCTTCTCGTCCTCGCCGGGCTCACCGCTGGACCAGCGCTCGGGACGCTGCAGCATCAGATACACCTGCATCTGCAGGTGATAGCGAAGGTCGGCGACTGGCTTGAGGTCGTCGTACTCGTCGTTCCACCCCTCGGCTAGACGCCGGGTGAGCGCCTTGACCCGGGTCCAGTGCTCCTTCGGGGCCTCGGGGTTGGAGTCAAGACCGAGGCGCCCGCGCCATCGGGTGTGGAAGGCCTTGGCGGCCTCCGTGACTGCCAAGGAAAGGTTCATGCGATTGAAGACGGGGCGGCTCGGGCCGGCCTGCGTGGCGCGCTCGGGATAAGCGAGCAACGTCAGCAACGCGTTGAGCTGCTCGATCGTGCGTGAGCCAGCCCGCTTCTTGGCATCGAGTTGGTCCTGAATCCCGCCGACAAAGTAGCGAGCCAGCTCAATGCGTCGACGCAGGACCCGCTCGGCGGCAGGACCAAGCTCGTCACCGATCGACTTCAGGACGTTCTCGACGGACGCGAGGACATGCTGCTCGCGGTCACTGAACGTGGGCAGGTTGTCGCCCTTGACCTGGTCGAAGTGGGTGAAAACGATGTGCAGTTTCCCGGCGTTGCCGGAAACCGCGATTCCCTTGAGCGCCGCGACCGGCGCCGCCTGCATCGGCTGGGCAGCGTTGTCCACCAACACGACGGCGTCGACGTTCTGCAGCTGGGTTGCGACGTGGGTCGAGAGTGCTGCGACAGACTTCGGGGTGTGCCCCAATCCCTCGCCGTCAACCAACACCAAACGGACCGGCTCCGATGCCCAGCCTGGCTGGAATGGACCGCTGACGCGGATGCCGTTGACCAGTGGCGTGAGCAGGCGTCCGAACAGCGGGGCGAAGTTGCTGGAGAAGCGGGTCACCATCTTGACGAATGTTGCACGGTCGCCAGACTCCCACGACCATGTGGTCGGCCAGCCCTGACGGTTGCGCCGCAGCTTGCCGACCTCCAGCGTCGAGAAGCGCTTCTCGATCTCGTCGATCAAGGAGTCCACGATCGCGTGGAACTCATCGGACTGACGCAGGTCACTGTCGAGGCTCTCCTCGATGAGCTCCTCCACGACGCGCTCATCCTCCTCCTCGATCTCCTTGAATGCCTCAGCGATGGTGCTCGTGTGCCGGGCGACGACCGTCTTCACCGCTTTGACCGCTGCGGTGACGACAGTGTGCGTAGCCGTCAGGTCGACGGCGCCGTACTCCGCGGGGTCGATATCGTCGAACTCCTCCTCGTCGTCATCGGCCAGATCAAGGTCATCGTCTTTGGCCAGTTCCCGACCGAGGACGTAGCTGAAGCGGAAGCGCTGGTTGACGTGGTCCAGCAGCCGACGACGAATCTCGTCGTCGGACCGCTTGCGAAAGGCGGCAAGGGCCGCCGCAGACACGTTTTCCGTCAGATAGTCGATGACCTCGTCTCGAGGAACGAAGGTGACGACAGCGCGGTACAACCCCTCCTCAGTCGTGATCAGCTCGGTGTCGGCGACGGTTGTCTTCGCCGTTGACGTCGAGGGGAAGCGTTCGGTCATTGGCTCGGTGCCAAGGATCTGACGGACGACGGTGGTCTTTCCAGCGCCCGTGGTTCCGAGCAGCAGGACCGTTCGGTAACCGTCACCCTCGCTCGGCAGCGGCAACAGATCCTGACGCAACTGGGCGAAGTCGACCTTGGATGCCTCAAGGCCCTCATAGAAGATGTCGACGACGCGACTGTCGAAGCGGCCCAGCGCGTTCGGTCGGGCGGCCACCTCCCACAACGCCGGAGTGCTGAGAATGGTGTTCAACTGCTCGACGAGCAGAGTGGCTTCCATCTCGTCGCTAGTGCCAAGCCCTCGACGCACGCGGCGGCCAGTCTTGCCGGTCGCGAGGTCAAGGCGAGCAGGGTGCCGGAAGATGACCGACCACGACTCCCGCCCCTGATTGCGACTCTTGCTGGCGGTGTAGTGCTTCACAACGCCCCCCGTCTGTTGTTCCTGCGGTGTACCAGAAGGGTGCTACCAGCTGTGAGGCTCCGTCAAGTGCCGATCGGTACAACGCTGGAACAACGGCATATTAGCCGGCGGAATGGCGAGAGAGGCGGAGGTGCGCAGCTGCGACAGGGGCGGCGAGGGTGCAGGGTGCGGGCCTCAAGTTCACCTCGTCTAGGGCGAGATATCCGCAGCACGGGCAGGGGTAGCGGCAGCTCACCTGCGCAGTCTCATCGACCTACCTTTCCCCGGTGAATAGTCACAGGTCATCGGGGTCGTGAGAGCTCTGCAGGGCTCCGTCAGAACTGCGCTGGAATGTTTTGCGAGCAGGGCGCGGCGGCGCTCGATCAAACGCTCAGGTCGAAGTCGTCGGGCTTGGGGCCGCCACGGGAGTGCGGCTGCCGGTAGGTCTTTCCAGGAGGCAGATCGCCCCCTTCGTCGCGGCGGTAGTTCTCCTGCGCTGTCGGACTGGCTTGACGATCGCCGAGGTCCACAAGCGTCCCCTTCACCTGATGCCGCTCGGGGCCTCTGCGTTTCGAACCCTCGGCCACGGAGGGCTCGGGGAGCTTCGCGGAGTCCTCGGCTACAGCGTCAGGCAGTAGGTCGGAGTCCTCGATACTTTTGCCCAAGCCCGGCCTTCGGGCGAGAACCTCTTCCAAGACTGCCGTCGCAACGGCGATCGCAGCGATGGCGACCCTCTCGTCCTTGAGGAAACGCTTCCCCGCATTCATTGCGTCGGCAACGCGCTTCTTCATGCCGCCCTTGCGTGCGGCCTCGCTAGGCCCAGCAGGAGTCTGGTCGTTGACTTCGGGGGTCTCTGCGGAGTCGTCCACTCGCATAGACCTACCGGATCTGCCCCTCAACTGTCAGGCGATTCCCGACACCGCCCAGAGCGCCTATCGCACGGGCAGAGGCAGGAGTCGCTCACCTGCGCAGTCTCCTTGCAAGTCCCGCCCGGTGTGCCATGAATTTCGCTGCCTCGGCACCCCCGGCCAGTCCGCAGCTAGTCCGCAGGAACCCCTAAGCGGCCGTCGGGAGCCAGCGTATGCTAACGAGGAAATCCCAGGTCAGAGCCACGGAGGGTGCTCCGCCGCAGGTCAGGATTGAGCTTCAGATCTTCCGCTTCAACGTGTGAGGCCGTGCTCATCTCGGCCGCGCGCCCCCGACTCGGCGGATGCCGCCGGATCAGTCCGGTGGTGTGGGCTCCGTGCCGCTCCAGCGGAGTGTGACGTCGAGGTGGGCGCTGGTGCTGGCGCTCGTCAGGACCGCGCCGAGCTTGGCGTCCAGGACGACACCGAAGGTGATCTCCACCTCGTCGGGCCGTTGGGCGACGTTGCGGAACTGGCCGATCACCTCGGAGGCGGCGGCGGTGATCGGTGCCAGTGCCTCGCGGAGGCTTTCTCCCGCGCTCTCCAGACGGGTTCCCAGGCCCACGGCTCCGGTTCCGGTGCGGGCGGGTGGGGCTACCAGGACGACGCTGCCGTCGGCGAGGGTGAACTGGATGGCGTCCGCCATGAAGTCTCCTGGAGGGATTGGCGAGGGGTCAGCGAGGGGTCGGCTTGCTGCAGAGCGGTTCGGGCGGTTGCGGGGACTGCGGGGATGAATACCCGAGTTCCTTCTGGACCTTGTCGAGCGCTGCCAGCAGTGGGGCCGGCTTTCTGCCGTTCGCGTAGTCCATGACCGCCCGGTAGAAGGCGGCGGACACGTCGGGATCCATCGCGTCGGCGGCGCTGAAGCAGAGCGTGTAGCGGGAGGAGCGGAGTATTCCGGCTATCCGGCCCTGGGTGGTGTTGTCGTACTCCGTCACCTTCTCGTCGGCGGAGAGCGCGAAGCCGGGTTCGTTCACCCAGGTCCGCTGGGCCTCCGTACTCGCCAGGTACCTGATGAACTCGTCGGCGCTCCTGTTCCGGGTGAACCTCCCGATGAAGTCCGCCGAGACCTCCAGGGCGTCACGAGAGGAGGGGACGTACGTGTACTGGCCGTTCCTCACGTGGGACGACTGGAAAGGCATCGCGGACAGGGCGCCGTGGCTCAGGGAACACCCTTTCATGGCCTTGCTGTTGGCGGCTTCGCGGAAGTTGAGCGTGGCCGCCTTCTTGAGGGTGTGCGCCACGAGGTCCGCCCACGCGGTCCACGCGGCCTTGACAGGGCCCTTGTCCCATTCCCTGTCACCCGAGGCCCAGGCGGTGTAGGTGGCGGCGCCCGCGTCGGAGAGCAGGATGTCCGCTATCCAGTCGGCGCCCGGCCAGCCGGAGGTCGGACCGGACTCCAGTCCCAGGCACCAGCGGTAGGAGCCGGACCTGCGAGCGGTCCAGCTCTCGGGAGGCCGTGCGGTGGTCCTGGCGTCGTACCAGATGAGGCTCTTGACGTCGGCCTTGACGGGGACCGCGTAGACGTCCCCGCCGTCCATGCCGAGTTCGCGGAAGGGCTGTACGTACGCGTCCGTGTCGACGTCGAGTTTCAGGAGTGCCTTGTCCTTCCGGTACTTGGCGATCGCCCCCACACTGGGCAGCACGGCCAGGTCGGGCTGAGCGTCCGCGGCCACCGCGGCGTCGAGCTGCTGGGTGAGGGCGCGGGTGACCTGCGGTTCCACGTCGATGCGGGGGTGGTCGCGCTCGAAGGCCTTGACGACCGCGTAGAACGCCTTGAACTCGGTACCGGACCAGGGAACCATGATCGTCACCTTGCCCTTCTCCGGTTCGCCGCACGAGACGGAGGTCAGGAGCAGCCCGAGGAGCAGGGTGCAGCGCAGGAGTGGTGCCGTGAGTCTTCTCATGGGCGGGGAAACCTGTACTCGGCGAGTCGGGGACGGTAGGCCAGATACGCGAGCACACCGGCGGCGGCGAGCACGGGAAGCGCGATCGCCACGGCGGGCGGGCTGGGCGTGCACATGGTGACGCTGATCGACGCGGTGGCCAGCGGGGCCACGGCGAGGGCCGGGCTGGGGTACTGCCGGAAGTGGTGGGCGACGATGTAGCCGCTCGCACCGACCAGCAGCAGCATGACCGCCAGCGGTCCGATGAACAGGGGCAGGAGGAGACCGGGGTCGCGCCAGCCCGAGCGGCGCTGGTGATCGCGTGCTTCGACCTCCAGATCCTTGAGATCCCTGAGCGACTGCTTGAGACCGCCCGTGAAGGGGACCGGCTCCTTGCCGTCGTACTCCGGCGCGTCGTCCAGTGCGTCGCGAGCTCTCTCCAGGCTCGGTTTCCCGTCGAGGAACGCCGTGTTGGCCATCCGCACGCACGTGGCCAACTGGCCCTGGACGAATTGGATGTGACTCAGCCCCTGCGCACCGGCCGCGTTCCCCTCCGTCGCCGAGGTGAGGTGGGAGCTCACGCGGGCGGTGGCGTTGGCGAAGTCGTCGCTGCTGCCGGTCAGGTCGATCGCCCCCGTCCGGGAGACGGCCTTGAGTGCGGTGTCGGCCTCCCCGGCCTGTTCATACGCGTCTCTTATGTGCCGGATGGCCGTATTCGTGCGGTCAGCGGTGGCCATCTGCTCTCCCGCCCTGTTCGCCACCACCAGGTACAGCAGCGCCGTCACCGCCACCATGCCCAGCACGCCCGTCCTCAGCCACCGCAGCACCACGATCGGATGGGGCGTGCGCGGCCGCACGCCGGTCACAACGCGTCCACCGGTCCACCGGTCGCACGCGCGTCCCCGAACCGGTGCCCGCAGTTCCCGCAGAACCTGGCCGTGGGCGACGTCGACGTCGTACCGCACCGTGGGCACGCGCGTGGCAGACCGGAGGCGGTGGGCGGGAGTTCGTGCGGCTCGACCGGCCGGCGGACGGTCTTGGTGGAGTCGACGCCGATTCCCAGCATCTCTCCCCGGGAGACGTCCCGCCGCACCCGCGGCCGGCCGTCGGGGCCGTCGACCGCAACCGCCCGCAGCAGCCGCAGTCGCGTGGTGTCCCGGAGGGATTCCGCGAGGCCGATCGCGAGCCGCAGTTCGCGGTCCGCGCGGTCGAGGTCACCGCGCAGATGGGCGTCCGCGCAGGCGCGCATGGCCATGCCGAGCTCGCGTTCGTTCTCGACGCGGGTGAGGTCGGGGGAGCGGGCGATGCCGAAGCCGGGCGTCGAGCGGCGGCGTACGGCCATGGCCCCGGTCTCGGAGCAGGGCCGGCGGGTACCGTCGGGGAACTCGGCGTGCAGGGTGACACGGGCGGCGCGCAGGAGCTCGTCGACGGTCAGACTGTCGGGGTCGAAGCGGAGGGAGACCTGGTACTGGCGGGTCTCCGGAGGCCAGGAGCCCAGCGGGACGTGTGTCTCGCCGTCCCGCTGTTGACGTGCGGTCAGCTCGGCCTCGACCGGGCGGGTCTGGCGTACGAACGCCAGCTGGAAGCGGCTGTTGAGACGCAGGCCCAGATACACCCGGGGTACCACGATCCGCTGCGCCTCGCGCATCAGGCGGGTGAAGTCCTCGGCGAGGTCGGAGATGGTGACGACGGCCTCGGCGGTGCCGTGCAGGGCCTCGGGGATGCGGAGGAGTTCGGTGAAGCGCCATTCGTCGCCCAGGCCCCTCGCGTGGCAGACGAACCGGTCGACGCACGACGTCAGGATGTCCTCGAGCTGTTCGGGCGTTTCGTGTTCGTCCTTGCCGTCCGTGTAGAGCACCGCGTGGCGCACCGTGCCGGGGGAGTCCACCGACGCGAAGAGCCGGCGGGCACGATCCAGCCACTGGCCGATCGCCGTGCCGCCCTCCGCGAGCTGGCCGAGGACCCGGAGCTTGGCGTCCTCCCGGGCCCGGGCGTCGACGCGGGCCAGGCCACCCGTCGCCGGGAAGATCACCTCGGCCTTGTGGTTGCCCGCGATGATCCCCAGGTGGGTGCCGTCCCGCAGGGCGTCGATGGCCGCGCACATCGCGCGTTTCGCCTCGTCCAGTTTGCGTCCGGACATGGACAGGGAGCGGTCCATGATGAGGATCCCGGCGCTCGGGGCCTGCGGGGCCGCACCGTCGGCGGAGTGCGCCGTGACGGTGATCAGGGCGTCCGCGCGTCCCTCGTCGAAGGGCAGGTCCGAGGGTGAGTCCACTTCCAGGGCGAAGCTGAGCCCCAAGGGTGACCTGTCCCCCACCGGCACCACCCGATCTGTCGCCGCGCATGTCGCTACCCAGCGTGCTCGCGTTCTCGACGGAACGTGTTACGAGCTTAGCCTCGCGGATGCCGCTCCGGAACGGGAATGACCCGATCTGCCACGTCTTCCCGGCCATCTCCAGCTCAGGGCCGGGCGCAGCCGGTTCGCCAGGTCCACCAGTGCGACGTACTCGCGCTCGGTGGGCGCGTGCGGGCCGAGGTCGCGGATCGCCTCGGACAGCTTCAGCCGGTCATGGGTGCGCAGGAACTCCGCGTACTGGATCTCGGCGCGCAGCGCGGCGGCCGCCGCCTCGTTCACGCCGAGGCCCGGGAGGGCCGCCCTGGCCTGGGCCACGTCGTCCTCGGTCGGCGCCTGGAGGCCCGGACCGGAGAGGACCATGACCCGCAGGCGTACCGCCGCCACGCGCGCCTCGCGCTCGTAGCGGAACTCCTCGGCCAGCTGTTCGGCTACCTCCACCGCCTTCGCCCGCTCGCCGGCCAGCAGCAGCACACGGGCCAGGCCGAAGCCGGCCGCTCCGAGCGCGGGGGTGGTGTCGAAGACCGTGCCGTAGTGCGACCGTGCGGCCGCGCGTTCGCCGCGGAGTTCGGCGCACAGGCCGAGGGCGAGGTGCGGTATCAGCTCACCGGGAAGTGCCCTGCGGACCTGGGCGAGCACGCCGGCGGCCCGCTTCGGGCACCCGTCGGCCAGGGCGATCAGGCCGCAGTACCAGTCGGCCAGCCAGTGCCAGTCGGGCAGGCCCGCCGCCGCGAGCCGTCCTGCCGCGGCCACGGGGTCCTTTCTGCGAAGGGCGAGCCGGCTCTCGGCCAGCGCGCCGCCGGCCGAGCCGGTGGCGCCCGGGTCGTCGGGATCGGACAGGGGGGCCGGAAGGGCGGCGGCGATGTCGCCGGGGTCCGGTGAGGAGAACGGCGCGGGCATGTTCAGCAGGGCTTCCTGGTCCGGCTGTGCCTCGACCCAGTGGGCGAGGGGCCGGGCCGTGCCCAGCCCGCCGTGCAGCGGCTCCGGCGCCGAGCCGAACAGGGCCGAGGGGCGGGCCACCTGACGGCGCGTCGGAGGGGCCGCCACGACCTGCCGTATGACACCGCTGAGCTGCTCCGCGAACTGCCGCGCCGACCCGAACCGCCGCCACGGCTGGGGGTGCGTGGCACGGCCCAGCAGCAGATGGAGCGAGTCGACGCCCGGAGCGGAGCGGTCCGTCCAGTGGGAGCGGCAGACCTCGCGCAGGGTCATGCCGAGTCCGTAGAGGTCGAAGCCGGGGCCGGGGCGCAGATGTTCCGGGTCGGTCTCCGGCGGCGCGTACGCCCTCGTGAACGCCACGACCGGCCCGGTGTCCTTCGTCTGGCTGCGCACCGCGCCGAAGTCGATGAGCCGTACCCGGTCGAGCGCGCCCGCCGGGCTCTCCTCCCGGAAGCGGATGATGTTCAGGGGCTTCACGTCGCAGTGCAGCAGGCCCCGGGCGTGCAGGTAGTCGAGCGCCTGGAGGACGCGGACACCGTGCGCGAGGAGGGTTTCGAGACGGTCGCCGGCCCGGGCCGAGAGCGGTTCGCCGGGCACGTATTCGAGGACCAGGTGCGGCCCTTCCTCCTCGTAGCCCAGGATGCGGACGATGCTGTCGTGCCGGAGCTCGACCAGGACGTCCCGTTCGTGCAGGGCGGTCTCGGCCACCGACCTGTGCAGGGCCTTGAGGACGACGTGGGTCGCGAGGTTGCGGTCGCGCACGAGGTAGGCGGCGCCATACGCCCCCGAGCCGAGGGTGCGTTCGACGTCGTAGCGGCCGGCGATGGTGAAGCCGCCCGGCTGCGCGAAGTCGAAACGGGTGCCGCAGTGCGGGCAGAAACCGGCGGTCCGGCCCGGCTCGCCGTCGTGGTCGCGGCCGACCGGCTGCCCGCAGGAGGGGTTGGGGCAGAAGCGGTGCGCCTCGGGGACCGGACCTGACGAAGCCGGCGGTGCGTCCGGGGCCTTTGGGGCTTCCGGGGCCTGGACGGGGTCGACCAGGCCGAGGCCGTACCAGGGGTCCGGGCGTACCTGCGCCACGCCGACACCCGCACCGTCCCGCGCCGGCGTTTCCGGTTCCGGGGCGCGGTCCGCCGGCGCCGCGCCGTCCTGCGGCAGCGGCTGCCGGTCGCACTCGTCGCAGAAGCCCTGTTCGTCGATCGTGCCCCGCCCGCAGTCGGGGCGGTTGCACAGCTGACGGCTCATCCCCATCTGTCCCCCCTCCTCACCCGTCACCCCTCCTCGAACCGCCGGTTGACCTCGTCGATGTAGCGCCTGACCAGCTCGCGGGCGGCCCTGAGGTCGATCGGCTCGGTCTGCAGGGCGCGGGCGGCGGGGGCGTGCAGCTCGGCGAGCCGCCGGTCCTCCTCGCCGAAGTACCGCGCCGCCCGGACGCGGTGCAGTTCCAGGGAGGTGGTGAGGTCCTCGTGGGCCGTGATCAGCCGGCGCAGGCCGTGCTCGAACCCGGTCAGGGCGGCGCGGGCGTCGTCGGCCTGGTCGCGGATCGCGGAGAGTTCGGGGTTGGGTTCCGTCGCCCGGGCCACGGCCAGCCGGACCCGTAACCGGGGCGCGGCCAGCGGCGGCAGCCGGGGCGCGGCGAAGAACCGTACGCCCCACTCCTGTTGCAGCGCGGACGCGGCGTCCTCCTGCGCGGCGAGTCGTCCGACGGCCGTCTGGACCTCGGCGGCGCTCACGCCCCGGGCGGCGTCCCCGCGGAGCGGTTCGGGGTCGAGGGAGACGTCGTAGGCCAGGTCGGCCGGTGGCATGCCCTCGAAGCCGAGGACGAGGCGGACCCCGCGCGACCGGGCGCGGGCGGCCAGCTGCCCCAGCAGCTCCCGGACGAGGCCTTCCGGGTCCTGGGCCCGGTCGACGCCGCCCACCACCAGGCATGCGGGAGGCCTGCGGCGCAGCAGTTGCCGCCGCACCTCCTGGGCGTCTCCGCCGGGGAGCCCGAACCGGCCCGTGAGATAGCCGCTGAGGTCACCGACCGACTTGCCGCGCGCGTCGTAGGCCGCGTCGATGGTGCCGAGCCCGAGGACCGTGCCCCCGGGGGCGCCGGTGAGCTCGGCGTCCGTGACGTCGGCCCGGGCCGCCGGGTCGGCCGTCCGCACCAGACGGACGAGCCAGGAGTCGCCCACGGCGGTCGTACCGCCGGTGCCGACGACGGCGGTGCCGGACCAGCCGCTGTCGAGCAGCCGGGTGAGCTCCTGGGTCAGCGCGAGCCGCAGCGGGTCGCCCAGCACGTCCCCGGGCAACTCACCGCGCGAGGGCCCCAGTTCGTCATTGCGGTCACCGCCGGTGAACTCCTCGATCCCGGGCAGGTACCTCAGGATCGTCTCGGTCGGCAGCATCCAGGCCGCCTTCTCGTCACCGTTGACGTAGTCGGCCACCACGATGCCGATGACATGGTCGGCGAACTCGCCGCCCACCGCCACCGCCCCGGCGCCCGAGTACCCCGGCTCGATCCACGGGTCGCCCTGGCGCACCCGCTTCAGCAGGCCCCACTCGCCCTGCCGGTGGCCGGAGCCGGCCAGCCGCGCGTCGGCCCCCATGCCGAACGGCGCCTGCCGGGGAAAGCCGTACACCTGGACCGTGCCGCCGGAGATGGGCGCCTTCCACAGTCTCGTCCGGGTGCCGCAGCCGGTCGGTTCGTCGAGTTCGAGCAGTGCCACGTCGCCGCGCTGCGTGCCGTGTTCGTGCACCCACGTGCCCGGGGCCACGTGCGCGGTGCGGGTCCACTCGGGGCGGCAGGCCACACTGCTGATCCGCACGCGGGACGTGGTGCCCCCGGGTGCCGCCCCGGCGTACCGGACCACGTGCGCGCAGGTGAGCACGTGCCGGTCGTCGAGCAGCACTCCGGCGCCACAGGGCGTGCCTTCCTCGTCGTCCACTCGCACACGCCACGGACGGTCACTGTGGTGATGCAGCGCCATATGACCAAGGTATGGCAACGAGAGCCACATGGACCCGAGTTGTCGCGAGGAGACCGGTCCCGGGCGTCACGTCCGTACGTCCAGTTCGGCCAGCGCCACCGCCGCACCGCGCACGCCGACCCGCACGTACCGGACCGTGCTCCCGTCCGCCCGGTGCCAGCCGCGGCCGTCGGCCGAGACCTCGACGGCCGACGACGCCGGCCGCTTCCGCCAGGTCGGCCGAACCGTGCGGACGCCCACCTCGCGTCCCAGGTCGACGGTGAGGGCGGCGCGCTCGGCGGCGGGGGACCAGACGGTGGCCGGGCTGCCGTCCACGGCCGCCTCCGGGTACAGCCCCGGCTCGGCCGAGGTCGCCGTCGCCGGCCGGCAGCGGGCCACGTCGGGGGTGGGGTCGAGGTCGGGGCGGCGGGTCTTGAGGATGACCGTGCCGGAGAGCGTGAAGCGGCCCTCGGGGGTTTCCAGGGGGATCGGGTCACCCGAGCGCAGCCGGACCGTGGTGGTCCGCGGCCCGATCCCGATGTCGTACGTCCGCCCGCGCCACCGCAGTCCCGACAGGCGCACACCGTCCGTGAACTGGGGCGGGAGCGTCGGGTCGAGGTGCAGGGCGTCGGCGCGCAGCCGCAGACCGGTCAGGCCGTGTGTGAAGACCTGGAGGAATCCGCCCTTGCCGGTGAGGAAGTCCTGGGCGGGGGAGCCCGCGAGGGGATCGGCCGCGCCCGCCTTCTCGCCGCGCGACTCCGAGAAGATCGCGAACGGCCCCCGCGCGAAGGGCTGGTAGGCGCGCCGCAGGAAGGTGTACGCGCCACAGCCCGGCTCGCCGATCGCGGCCGCGTCGATCGCGTGCACCGAGTCGGTCATGGCCGGACCGTCGGGGTCGGTGCGCGTGGTGTAGTGGTCGAGCGTGGCGGCCGCGGCGCCGTCCGGCATGGGCCACTCCAGCGGGTACACGAGCAGCACGGTGTCGGCCTGCTTGATCGGGGAGCCGTCGTAGCCGTCGTACTGGAGGAAGACCTTGCGCCGTGGGTCGTACGGGATGCGTAGCCGTCCCGCGACGCGCCGCCAGTCGGCCGGGGCGGGGTCGCCCAGCACGCGGGCCGCGTCGGCCGCCGCGCGCAGCGCGGTCGCGGCGACGGCGTTGGTGTAGACGCCGTCGGTGACCCCGTTGCTGTACTCGTCGGGACCGGCCACCTCTCTGACGGAGTAGGAACCGTCGGTGTTCGCGGTGACCCGTGAGGCCCAGTACCGGGCGAGCCCGTCGAGCAGTGGCCGTCCCCGCCGGCGCAGCCATTCCCGGTCGCCGGTGGCCAGGTAGTACTGCCAGGCGGCCAGCGCGATGTCGCCCTGGAGGTGGTTCTGGGTGACGCAGTGCGGCGGCTGCCAGCTCTGGCACTCGCTCCACAGCCGGCCGTGGCTCGCGCTCGTCCACGGATAGAACAGCCCCTTCACCCCGGTCCTCGCGGCGTTGTCGGCGGCGGCCGCGCGGGTGCGGTACCGGTAATCCAGCACAGGGCGGGCCAGTTCGGGGCGGGTGACCAGCAGCGACGGGAACATCCACGTCTCCGCGTCCCAGAACACCATGCCCGCGTAGTCGTCGCCGGTCAGCCCAGCCGGGGCGATGCTGTCCCGGGCGCCCGCACGCAGCGACGACAGCAGACCGTACTGCGCCGAGCGCACCCAGAGCTGCACATCGGGGTGGCCGGGGACCTCGATGTCGGCGTCCCACAGCGCACGCCAGGCGTCCTGGTGCGCGCGGAGCAGCGCCGCCCAGCCGCGCCCGGCGGCCCGGTGCGCGGCGGCGCGGGCGGCGGCGCGGGGGTCGCGGGAGGTGAGGGCGGTGTCGACGCCGACGTACTTGACGGCGGTGTAGGTGCGTCCGGAGCGGACCGGAAGGGTGACGGCCTGGCGGGCACTCGGCTCACCCCTGGCACCGGCGTACTGCCGCGGGCGCCCGCCCGGCGCCTTGAAGGTGGACGCGACCGCGCCGTCGATCCCGGTGCCGTCGGTGCGGAACGCCGTGCCGATCGTGCGCGCGTCGACGGGACCCGCGCCGGTCCCCGCGACCCGGCGGGCAGCCCGGCCGTCGATGCGGTCGGTGAGGGTGAGCCGGCCGTCCCAGTGCGGGGTGACGCGCAGCCGTACGGCTCCGGTGTGCGGGTCGTCCCGGGAGGTGAGGACGTCGTACGTGAGGTCCGTGCGGCGGCCGTCCGAGCCGGTCCAGGTGAGGCTGGTACGAAGGCGGCCACAGCGCAGGGACAGCGTCTGCCGGTACCGGCTGACCCGGCTGCGGGCGCTGTAGGTCTCGTCGCCGGCCGTCACGTCGAGCCCGGTCCAGCCGGGGAGCGCGGCGAGCGCGTCGCGGCCGGCGGTGTTCCCGGGCCCGCGGGCGTAGAGCCCGGAGACGAAGGCGCCGTCGTAGCGCGGCGTGTACAGCGGCCAGCCGGTCTTCTCCCCGGTGGCCGAGTATCCGGCGCCCGTGGGCGGGACCCGGGTGGCGAGGTATCCGTTGCCGACGTACGGGTGGGGATCCTTCGCGTCGATCCGGGTCGCGGTCGGGGCCCACCCCGGCGCCGTGCATCCGTCGCCGGGGGAGCGGGACGCGGAGTGTGCCGCAGGGAGGGGCAGGAGCAGCGCGGAGGCCAGGAGCGGGGCGATCAGGTGGGGGGTCTTCACGGGGTGACGATGCCGGGCGGGAAAGGGCGGAGGGGTGGAATACGTGGGGAATTACCACGTAAGGGTGCGAACAGGGCGCCAGTGTCACGGGCCCCGGACACCTGGCCCCGCGCAACCCCGCCCGCCGACGTCAGAATCCGCCGGGGAAGGCCATCGTCTGATACGGCCGCGGATCCGTGACCCAGCCCGCCACCAGGACGAGCCGTGTCTCCCGGTGCACCGCGAGGAAGCCGAAGGGGCGGTCGAGGACGGCGCGGACGACGGTGGTCTCGTAGCGGTACTGGGGAGGGGCGCTCCCCGGCGCTGCCATCACCGCCGTCACCGAGGCCGCCCGGAAGCCCAGGGCGCCGAACTCGGCGACCGTCGACTGCCGGGCCGCCCCGATGGCGAGCGGCTCGGCGCTGATGCCCGGGAAGTGGCCCTGCCGGGTGTCCTGCGCGGTCGTGAGTCCGAACAGGCGGTGCAGGACGAGCAGATCGTGGTCGGCCCGCACGTCGAACGCGGTCGTCGTCACGTCGAGCGTCACCGGCTCCGGGGAGAGGGCGGGCTGCCGCTCGATGCGCAGCCCCGGACCCACGTGCCCGTACGGCAGTTGTCCGCCCCCGGTCAGCGGCAGCGCGCCTTCCACGGCGCCCACGCCCGCGGTCAGTACCTGTCCCGGTGTCATCCGCTCCTCGCCGAGGACCAGATGGACGTCGAAGCCGTTGTCCCCGGGTAACTTCAGGGCGGTCACGAAGCCGTGCGGGGTGTTCGCCACCCCGATCCGGTCCGGCCGGACGCTCCTGCGGTGCAGCCCGACCAGCGTTCGGCCCCGCCAGGGTCCGGCGTCCGGGCGCAGCGGGTGCTCGTCGAAGGGGCGCGGCCAGTCGGTGCGCAGTGCCAGGGCGGTGGCGAGGACCATCCTGGCGTCGTCGGTCAGCGTGACCGGCATGCGCTCCACGAGCCCGCCGGTCCGTTTGGCCGCCCAGGCGTCCAGGGCCTCCTGGTCGGTCGGGCGGTCGCCGCTCAGCACGCCGTGCGAGTCCGCCGGCAGCCCCGCCCGCCATTCCTCGCGCAGCCGGAGCGTCCGGTCGGTCCACAGCCCCAGGGCGCAGTTCAGCCCGGGCATGGCGCCCATGGTGCCCAGCAACTCCCGTGCCGCTCCCGGCGCCTGCTCGGCGGGCAGCCCGAGGGCCTCCGCCAGCTCGGCCCGTGCCGGGCCCGCGGCTCCGCCGGCCAGGAAGGCCAGCAGCGGCCAGACACCGGCCGCCGAGAACGCCGTGCCGCCCTCCGTGGCCCCCGCCCACCGGCTGGTGAGCCGGTTCACCCCCTGGACCGTCGCACTCGCGACCTGCATTCCACCCCCATCAGCGGCGCGCTTACGATGCGCGCAGTCGTACGTCAGTTCAGCGCTGCCGCCGCCCCGACCCCAGGAGCACGGTACCCGTGTCCATACCTCCGCCTCCCGGCTCCCAGCAGCCGGACGGCCGATATCCGCCGCCGTCGCCGTACTCCCCGTATCCGCAGGGTCCTTACGGACAGCAGCCCCAGGGCCCCTACGGAGGGCCGCCATACCAGCCCTGGACGCAGGGCTACAGCCCGTACAACCGCCCGGCGGCGGTGAACGGGCTCGCCATCGCCGCCCTGGTGCTCGGCATCCTCTGCTTCCTGCCGGGTGTGGGCCTGGTGCTCGGGCTGGTGGCGCTGGCGCAGATCAGGAAGCGGGGGGAGCGCGGCAAGGGCATGGCGATCGCCGGCTGCGTGCTGTCCGGGCTCGGGCTCGCGCTGTGGACCCTGGCTCTGGTGACGGGCGGCGCGGCCGAGTTCTGGAAGGGTTTCAGGGACGGCGCGCGGGACGGCGCGAGCATCTCGCTGAAGAGGGGCGAGTGCTTCAACGCGCCCGGCGGCTCGCTGGAGGGCGTGACGTACGACGTCGACAAGGTGCCCTGCGACGGGGAGCACGACGGCGAGGTGTTCGCCTCCTTCCGGCTCGGGGGCGGCGGTTCGTATCCCGGCGACACCTCCGTCACCGACCGGGCGGACGAACGCTGTTACGGCCTCCAGGACGGTTACGCCATGGACGGCTGGGCCGTTCCGGGCGACGTCGACGTCTACTACCTCACGCCCACCCGTGACAGCTGGGCGCTCGGCGACCGCGAGGTCACCTGCGTGTTCGGCAACACCCACGAGGGCGCCGGCCTGACCGGCTCGCTGCGCAACGACGAGACCGTGCTCGACGCCGACCAGGTCGCCTATCTGAAGGCGGCGCACGTCCTCAACGCGGCCATGGACACCGCGCCGGACGCGGAGTACGTCGAGGACGACCTGCCGGGTCACAAGGCGTGGGCGCGGCGCGTGGCGGCGGCCCTGGAGAAGCAGGCCGGGATGCTGCGCGGGCACGACTGGCCCGCGGCCGCCGAGAAGCCGGTCACCGGGCTGGCGGGCGACCTCGACAAGGCGCGGGTGGAGTGGGCGAAGGCCGCGAGGGCCGCCGACGCCGACGGTTTCTACGCGCACTACGACAAGGGCTTCAAGCTCATCGACCCGGACCGGACGGTGACGGCGCGCAAGGCTCTGGGGCTGACCACGACCCCGCCGTCCGAGGACGACACCGGCCTGGAGGTGTGACGGAGGCTGTAGCGGGGAGAAATCGCCAGCGAATCGGCTGCGAAAACCCTGCCCCGGGCAGATGTCATCACATCGAGTGATTCTCTGGCCTTTGCTTGCGTGGCACAACCCACGGTTGCCAGGCTGTTGCTGTCTGTACAACCTGATGGGAGCGGCCTGTGACTTTCGGTGAGCAGCCGGCGTATCTGCGCGTCGCGGGTGATCTCCGCAAGAAGATCGCCGACGGTTCGCTGCCGCCCCACGCCCGCCTCCCCTCCCAGGCCAGGATCCGCGAGGAGTACGGAGTCTCCGACACGGTCGCCCTGGAGGCGCGCAAGGTGCTGATGGCCGAGGGCCTGGTCGAGGGCCGCTCCGGCTCGGGGACGTACGTGCGCGAGAGGCCCGTGCCCCGGCGCATCGCCCGCTCCGGCTTCCGCCCGCCCGCCGGCGCCACGCCGTTCCGGCAGGAGCAGGCCGACGCCGCCGCACGCGGCACCTGGGAGTCCCGCAGCGAGCAGGCCCAGGCGAGCCGCGCCATCGCCGAGCGGCTCGGCGTCCGCCCCGGTGACCGGGTGATGTGCACCAAGTACGTCTTCAGGGACGCCGGTGAGCCGATGATGCTCTCCACCTCCTGGGAGCCCCTCGCGGTCACCGGCCGCACCCCCGTCATGCTGCCGGAGGAGGGCCCTCTCGGCGGTATGGGCGTCGTCGAGCGGATGCGCGCCATCGACGTCATCGTGGACAACGTCACCGAGGAGGTCGGCGCCCGCCCCGGCCTCGCCGAGGAGTTGCTCACCCTGGGCGGTGTTCCCGGCCATGTCGTCATGGTCGTCCAGCGCACCTACTACGCCTCCGGCCGCCCCGTGGAGACCGCCGACGTCGTCATCCCCGCCGATCGCTACCGGGTCGCGTACCACCTCCCAGTGAAGTAGCGCACACCCCGGGCCAGTTGATCCGTCGGTCCGGCCGACTCCCGCCCGCGCGCGGGCCGTTGGAATCCGGCCGTTTTCCCAGGTGATCCCCGGTGTGCCCGGCGACCCGTCAACCCGATGCATCGATGCGCACGGGCGGCGCACTCGTATTCGTGCGCCCCCCGCGTTCTGGCCGGTTGCGTACCTCTTGGTGAAAAGCCGTATTCGCTGCGTGAAGGTTGGGCGTAGGCTCGGGCATATGCGGACTGCGGTTTCCTCAGCGGGCGGGGCACGGCGGGAGCCGGGGACGGGAGACGGGCGGGCGAGGGCCGGAAGAAGAGGTGGGGTGCGATGAACGACGCCAACGGCACGGTCTCGCTGCCGTGGCTCGTCATACGGCAGGACGACAACGGCAATCGCTACCGCGTGGGCCGGTACGCGACCCGCGCCGAGGCCCAGAAGATCGCCGACAGCCTCGACGACCGCGGCCACAAGCAGATCTACTGGGTCGAACGCATAGGCCAGAACGGCAACGGCGCACGCGCCTGACCGCCGCCCGCTCCCGTAGGCTCCGGCGCATGACCGAACGGATCGTGGTGGTCGGAGCCGCCCTGCTCGACGACGGCCGGCTGCTCGCCGCGCGCCGCAGCGCACCGCCCGAGCTGGCGGGGCGCTGGGAGCTGCCCGGCGGCAAGGTGGAACCCGGCGAGTCGCCCGAGAGCGCCCTGGTGCGGGAGTTGCGTGAGGAACTCGGCGTCGAGGCCGAGGTCGTCGAGCGCGTGCCGGGGGAGTGGCCCCTGAGGCCCCCGTACGTCCTCCAGGTGTGGACCGCCCGCCCGCGCGCCGGTTCCCCCGGCCCCGAGCCCCTCCAGGACCACGACGAACTGCGCTGGCTCGCGCCGGACCGGCTCTGGGACGTGCCCTGGCTGGACCAGGACGTCCCCGCGGTGCGGGAAGTGGCCGCGCGCCTGCCCTCGGCCCAGTAGGCCGTTCGTGCCACTGCGCGCTCTCCCGTGCGATATTCGGCACTGGATATCGGGTATGTGCCCATTAACCCCATGAAACCGGGCATGGGCGGGTTCGCTGGCCTGGGAAGTGATCGGCGTGATCGACACCGATGGCGACTGCACCGAGTGGACCTTTCCCGCGGAACCGGGCGCCGTGCGCTCCGCCCGCGGAGCGGTCCGCGACCAACTGTGCGGCTGGCGCCTCGACAGCCTCGCCGACCTCGCGGCCCTGCTGGTCAGTGAGCTGGTGACCAACGCCCTGAGGCACGCCACCGGACCCATCGGCGTACGCCTGGTACGCCCCGCCGAGCTCGGCGACACCCTGCTGGTCGAGGTCTCCGACCCCCTCCCGGACCCGCCGCACGAGCGCGCCCCGCGCCCCGACGAGGAGGGCGGCCGCGGTCTCCAACTGGTCGCCGGTTCCTCGCGCCGCTGGGGCACCAGGCCCGGAGGCACCGGCAAAACGGTCTGGTTCGAGCTGACGGTTCCGGGCTGAGCACGGCAGACCGCCGCACTTGTACACCCGGCCGCGCTGTCCATCGACCGGTTCCTGGCACGGACCGTTGCCGCGATGTGTGGTTCGACGACGTGTCGCCTGGTTAGAAGACTGGAAGTGTTGTCACGCCCCGGACCGAAAACCACCGGGAACGTGCTGTGATCGTGAACACCGTGTTGTGCGGCGCCGTAGTGCTGGATACTGCGGGCAGCCGCCCCCGGTGACCGGTGCCGGACGCGGTGAGCTGGAGGGGACGGTTCGCGTGAGCGAGATACCAGCGAAGGCCACGGAGTCCGAGGACCCGTCGGACGGCGCGAGGACGGAGGCCGCGGAGGAGCGGCCGCCCGTGGACGCCATGTGGCAGAGCAGTCCGCCCGGCTCCATCTACGACTACATCAAGGTGGCGTCCTTCTCCATCAGCTCCAAGGGGCTCGTCGACCAGTGGAGCCTGCGCGCCGAGCAGCTCTTCGGCATCCCGGCCGAACGCGCCATCGGCATGGACCCCGTCGAGGCCTTCATCGACCGCGATCTGTACGACCGCGGTCAGCGGAAGATGGCCGAGATCCTCGACGGGCGGGAGTGGACCGGAGTGGTCCCCTTCCGGATGCCCGACACGGCGGACGGAGAGTGCGGCACGGAGGGCCTCGCCGAGGTCTACGTCATGCCCACCCGCACCGCGGAGGGTGACAAGGCCGCCGTCTGCATCGTCGTCGACGTGCGCACCCTGCGCAGCATCGAGACCGATCTCGCCGCCTCGCAGGCGATATTCGGTCAATCTCCGTTCGGATTCCTGCTGATCGACACCGACCTGCGGGTCCGCCGCGCCAACCAGCAGTTCGCCGCCACCTTCGGCGGCACCCCCGACGACCACCGGGGCCTCGGCGTCCACGACTACCTGCAACGCGGCGAGGCCGAGCGGGTCGCCGCCACCCTGCGCCGGGTCCTGGAGACGGGCAACTCCATCACGGACATGCACGTCACCGGCTTCGTACCGGGCTCGGAGGAGCGCCGGCACTGGTCCATCAACCTCTACCGCGTGCACAGCGGAAGCGGCCGGCCGATCGGCGTCGCCTGGCTCGGCACCGACATCACCGCCCGCCGCGCCGCCGCCCGCGAGGCCGCCGCCGCACGGCGCAATCTCGCCCTCCTCAACGAGGCGGGCGCCCGCATAGGGAACTCCCTCGACCTCGAGACCACCGCCCGCGAACTCCTCGACGTCGTCGTGCCCGGCTTCTGCGACCTCGCCACGGTCGACCTCTACCAGGGCCTGCTGACCGGCGACGAGACCCCGCCCGGACTCGCCGACGGCAGCGCCGAACTGCGCCGCGTGGCCTTCGCCAGCGCCGTCTCGGACGCGCCCTTCGCCGGCGGCGGGGCGCCCGTCGCGGTCGGCGCGGTCCACCACTACGCCTTCAACTCGGCCTGCGCGGACGCCCTGCGCACCGCCCGCCCGCAGTTCGTCCCCGCCGAGGACGGCGGGCTCGTCCAGTCCACGCTGGCCGTCCCGATGGTCGCCCACGACACGGTCGTCGGACTCGCCCAGTTCGCCCGTACCAAGGGCAGCGAGCCCTTCGGTGACCGCGACCGGGACCTGGCCTGGGAGCTGGCGGCGCGCGCGGCGGTCTGTATCGACAACGCCCGCCTCTACCGCCGTGAGCACGAACGGGCGTTGATACTGCAACGGTCCCTGCTCCCGCCCGGCGACCCGGAGGCCTCCGGCCTCGACATCGCCTGCCGCTACCTGCCCGGCAACGCGGCGACCGAGGTCGGCGGCGACTGGTTCGACGTCATAGAACTGCCCGGCCACCGCACCGCGCTGGTGGTCGGGGACGTGATGGGCCGGGGCCTGCGCGCGGCGGTCGCGATGGGCGAACTGCGCACCGCGGTCCGCACCCTCGCCCTGCTCGATCTCGAACCCGCCGAGGTGCTCGCCGCGTTGGACGAGATCGCCCGCGGCCTTGGCACGCCCGGGGGCCCCGCCCAGGCTTTCGGCTCTGGGGGAGGCGTCCAGCAGGCCACCCGCACGGCCCGCCAGCCCCGGGACGCCGACCTGTCCGAGGTCTACCTCGCGACCTGCGTGTACGCCGTCTACGACTCGGTGACCAGGCGGTGCACCTTCGCCAACGCGGGCCACCTGCCGCCGGTGCTGGTGGAACCCGGTGAGACCGCGCTGATGCTGGACGTGCCGCCGGGCATGCCGCTGGGCGTGGGCGGCGAACCCTTCGAGGAGGTGGAGGTCGAACTCCCCGAGGGCGCGCTGCTGGCGCTCTACACGGACGGACTGGTCGAATCCCGCGACCACCCCCTGGACGAGGGCCTCCAGGCCTTCGTGGGCGCGCTGACCGACCCCACCCAGCCGCTGGAGGACGTCTGCGACCACGTCCTCAACACCCTCGACACCCACCACGGCGAGGACGACATCGCGCTGCTGATGGCCCGCGTCCAGGGACTGCCGGCCGAGTCCGTCGGCGACTGGACACTGCCCCGCGAGCCGCGCAGCGTCGGCCGCGCCCGCGAGTACGCGCGCGGGCAGCTGCTCAGCTGGGATCTCGAACCCCTGGTCGACACCACGGAGCTGCTGGTCAGCGAGCTGGTGACCAACGCGCTGCGCTACGGCGAGGGCGAAATACGCCTCCGTATGCTGCTGGACCGCACCCTGGTCTGCGAGGTCTGGGACTCCGGCCTGGTCCAGCCCCGCCGCCGCCGCGCTCGCGACACCGACGAGGGCGGTCGCGGCCTGCAGCTCGTCGGCCTCCTCAGCGCCGCGTGGGGCTCCCGCCGGACCCCCCGGGGCAAGACGGTCTGGTTCGAACTTCCCCTACCCGACGGCGGAACCGGCCTGACGGACCCGGCGGAGGCCTTGCTGAGCCTGTTCTGAGCGGTCGGCGCCGTGCGCTGGGGCCGGGGGTTCTTCGCCCCCGCCGCCCCTACCCTTCCCGTCCCCAGGGGCTCCGCCCCTTCGACCCCGTTGGGGGCTGCCGCCCCCAGACCCCCGCTTCGGCCTGAACGGCCTCGTCCTCAAGCGCCGGACGGGCTGATAAACGGGACCCGCGCCTCCCAGCTGACCCGCACGGGTGGTGGGTGGGCATAGGCCGGGGGTCTGGGGCGGAGCCCCCAGTGGGGCCGCCGGCGCGAACCTCGGCCTCGACACCCCGCTCAAGCCCCCGGCAGGGTCCGGCGGCCTCGGGTCTCCGGGCCTCCGAAGCTGGCAGGGGGGCCGGTGTCGGGGTACGGGGTTCCGTGGGCGCGGACGTCGCGTTCGGCCAGGTCGCGGGCGTCGCGGGCGAGCCGGTCGGCCTGGGCGTAACCGGGGACACCGACGGACAGGAGCCGGGTGGCCTCGGCCAGCAGCGTGCGGGGCTCGGCACTCACGGCCTCCCGATGCGTGCCGACGAAGTCCTCCGCGGCGTCGACGGCACCGCGGGCGACCAGCAGCGCCCCCGCCGTGACCGCCCCGGCCCGGCCGACCCCCAGCGGCTCGACGGCCCGGGCGATGTGCCGAAGGGCGCCCAGGGGGTCGTACGGCCCCCCGGTCAGCTGCTCCCGTACGGTTGCCATCACACCGTCGGCCCGGGCGATCCGCGCCCGGAGTTCCCCGGCGGGCACCTCGGTCGCCTCGGCCCGCCGCGCCGCCGCGATCTCCGCCTCCGCACCGGTCAGCGCCGCCGGCACCAGCCCCGCAGCCTCCCGCACCCCGGCCGCGAGCCGCTCCACCCCGGTGATCAGGACCCCGGCCTGGGCGATGGCCCCCTCGGCGGCCCGGAGATGTCGCGCCGCACGCTCCAGGTCGTCCCTGTCGGCCGCCTGACGGCACGCGTTGAGGTGACCGGTGGCGAACACCAGCCGGTCCTTGGCCTGTTCGACGTACCCGGTGACCGGCTCCACCGCCGACGCGGTGAACCGCTCGCCCAGCTCGTCCAGCGTCGCGGCCACCCCGCCCGTCCGCCCCGCCAGTTCCCGGAACCGCCCCTCCGCGACCTCCAGGGCCGCGTCCACCCCCCGCTCCAGCGCCCGCAGCCCGTCGAACGCGGGCGCCTCGGCGTCCAGCCGCCGCCCGGCCTCCGCGCACCGCCCCACCACCCCCACCAGCGCCTGCCGCCGGGCCACCTCGTCCTCCGGCACGCCCCGCTCGTACCGCCGGTGTATCGCGAACGCGGCCGCCAGCTCCGTCTCCGCCGCCCGCACCGCCCGCGCGAACGGCTCCACCGCCTCCGCCCCGAACAGGGCCTCGGCGAAACCGAGTTCCTCACGGCTGGTGCGGACGCTGTCGTCCGCGACGACCAGCGCGGCCCGTGCCTGCCGCTCGAAGTCGGCCACCGTGGGCGCCGGCGGCCGGACGGACACCACCCCGGGCGTCGTACGGCTCCGGGCCCGCCGGGTGCGCCGCACGTACCCGTACCCGGCCAGCACCCCCACCGCGCCCACCACCACGAGCGGCAGCACGAGGTCGGCGGGGGACGTCTCGTCCCGCTCCGCCACGGCGGCACCCGCGACCGGCCCGGCGCGGGCCACGGGAACCGGATCTTGGGCGCTGATCGTCATCCCCGGCGACACCAGCCACACG
The DNA here is from genome assembly GCF_042894725.1 of Streptomyces sp. NPDC001480. NCBI lineage: Bacteria > Bacillati > Actinomycetota > Actinomycetes > Kitasatosporales > Streptomycetaceae > Streptomyces > Streptomyces sp. NPDC001480. The sequence goes on from NZ_JBIAVX010000024.1 coordinate 95,166, forward strand.
ACCCCGGCCGCACCGCCCAGCACGGCGTGCGCCACCCGCACGGCTGTGCGCGACGTGGCGTGCCGCGACCGGCCCCGGATCAAGATTGGTGTCACATTTCGGAGCGTATGGGGAGGCAACGGGCGCCGCGACCGGGACGGGCGGCCGGCGGAACGGGACTACGGGGAGGACGGGGATGGACGAGGAACCGGAAAAGGAACGGACGCGACCCGCGCCCGCCGACGGCGCGCACCCCCCACCGGGGCCACCCGCACCCGACGACGAAAGCAGCACGCGTGGTGCGAGTGGGAACGAAAAGGCCGAAGGCGAAGCCGAGGCCGTAACCGCGGTCAGAACACGGCGGCGCCGCCGGCTCAAGCGAACCGCCCTCACCCTGACCCTCCTGCTCCTCCTCCCCCTCCTCACCGCCGAGATCGCCCTCCGCGCCAACTACACCGGCGACCCCGCCGACGGCACGTACACCCGCGGCAAGGACGCCATCTGGCTGGGCCACGCCTGGGTGGACGGCAGAAAGAAGGACCGGGACGTCAAAACCCTCGCCCGCCGCCTGCGAGGCACCGGTATCCGCGACCTGTACGTCCATTCCGGCCCCCTGGAACACGACGGCACCCTCCCCACATCGGACTACCCAAGGGCGGGTTGGCTGATAGCCGCCGTCCACCGGGAACTGCCCGGGGTCCGCGTGCAGGCCTGGCTGGGCGACGTACTGGCCGGCGAGTCCCCGGACGGCCTGCGGCTGGAGCGCGCGGCGACCCGCGCCGCCGTCGTCCGCTCCACCCGCGAGATCCTCGCCGCCGGATTCCAGGGCGCCCACTTCGACCTGGAACCGCTGCACTCCGGCGACCGCGACTACCTCGGCCTCCTCGACGACCTGCGCCGCGTCACCGGCGAGCACCACGCCCTGCTCTCCGTCGCCGCCCACCAGATCGACCCGCTGCCCGCCTTCCACTCCCTGTGGGGCACGCTCACCAACCACCCCAAGTGGTGGTCCCAGGCGTACTTCGGCCAGGTGGCCCGCCGCGTCGACCAGATCGCCGTGATGTCGTACGACACCATGCAGCCGGCGCAGAGCCTGTACGGCGGTTACGTCGCCCAGCAGACCTCCCTGGCCCTGGAGGTCACCCCGCCCAGCACCGACCTCCTCATGGGGCTGCCCTTCTACTACGAGAACCGCTTCGGCCACTGGGGCTGGGCCGAGACCGTACCGGCCGCCGTGCGGGGCGTCCGCCTGGGCCTGTCCCGCACCGACGCGGACCGTGCCCGGTTCGGGGTCGCCCTGTACGTGGACTTCGCGGCGTCGGAGGAGGACTGGGCGGCGTACCGGGAAGGCTGGGTCGGCTGAGGTCGGGGTTTCTTCGCAGGGTCGTCATGTGTGCTTCTCCTCGACGGGCGCGTCCGTTGGTTGTGCGGGCGCTGCGGGCCGCCTAGCGTCCACATCTCCCGTCCCTGTGAAGGTTCAACTGATGCGATCCGCACTGACCGGCAAGGCACTGACCAGTAAGGCCGTCCGCCGCGCCCTGCGACCGGTGGCCGACCTCATCGACCAGCGCATCGAGCGCCAGGTACGCAGAGCCGTCGAGGACATCTCCCCGGACGACCTGCGGAAGGAGATCAAGACGCTGCGCGACCGCCGGCGGCCCCTGGAACTGCTCTTCGACGCGACCGGGCGCGGCGTGTCACGGCTGCCGTCCACCGCGCACCTCGACCGCGCGATCGAGCAGCTCACCCAGGTCACCGGGGACAGGGACGGCGCCGAACGGAACGTCGCCCAGGCGTTTCGGCTGCTCGTCGCGATGGAGGCGCTGGGGGTCGGCCGGATCGCCGGTGGCACCATGAACATCGTCGGCAAGCTGTCCGCCGTACCGCTGCTCGAGCCACCGAACGACGACATCCTGGAGATCGGCACCCTGTACGGTATGTTCGGCGCGGCCCTGATCCGGATGATGGAACGGGCCGGCCGTGACCCGCGGCTGACGATCGTCGACCCGCTCGCCGGAACGCAGTTGCAGCCCGGCACCACCATGGCGGACGACGCGTCGGGCACCCCCGTGCGAGGAGCCGCGGTGCGCACCAACCTGGCACTGGCGGGCGCGGCCGGTGCCGCCACCCGGATCCAGCAGGGCTTCTCCGAGGACGCCGGGGTGCGCGCCCTGCTCTCCGACCGCTCCTACGGCGTGATCATCGTCGACGGCGACCACTCCGCCGCCGGTGTCGCGGCGGACCTGGAGTGGGCCGAGGAGATCGTCGCGCCCGGCGGCATCGTCGTCCTGGACGACTTCGGGCACCCCAAGTGGCCGGGCGTCCAGGAGGCCTTCGAGAAGCACATGACCACGGACACCAGGCTGCGGCTCCTCGGCCGGGTGGCGCACTCGGGTTATCTGCGGGCGGAGGCCTGAGGCCGCGACCCCCGTGGGACCATGACCGTCATGCACATGTACCTGGTGGTGGCGGCCGTCCTGGCCGTGCTGCTGCTGACGGCGGCCGGGGGCGCGGCCGTCGCGACGGGCTGGATGATGCCCGGGGCCCGGCGGCGGGTCCTGCGCCCGCGGCTGTGGGGACACGGGGCGCTGCTCGGCGCCGTCGGCATGGCCCTGTTCATGTTCCTCGGGCCCCTCGCCGAGGCGGGGCTGAGCCCGCTGCCGGTCATCGGCTGGCTCATGTTCATGGCCGGGCTCGGGCTCCAGATCCTGGCCCAGCGTCCCGGCCGCGGCGCTAAGAGGTCCGCCTCCTGATCTTCGACCCCAGCCACACCAGCGGGTCGTACTTGCGGTCGACGGCGCGTTCCTTCAGCGGGATCAGCGCGTTGTCCGTGATCCTGATGCCCTCGGGGCAGACCTCCGTGCAGCACTTGGTGATGTTGCAGTAGCCGAGTCCGTGCTCGTCCTGGGCCGTGCTCTTGCGGTCCAGGCCGGTCTCGGCCGCCGCGTCCAGGGGATGCATGTCCAGCTCGGCCACCCGCATCAGGAAGCGCGGACCGGCGAACGCCGTCTTGTTCTCCTCGTGGTCGCGGACGACATGGCAGGTGTCCTGGCACAGGAAGCACTCGATGCACTTGCGGAACTCCTGCGACCGGTCCACGTCCTCCTGCATCATGCGGTACTCGCCGGGGGCGAGACCGGCCGGCGGCACGAAGGCGGGGACCTCCCTGGCCTTCTGGTAGTTGAAGCCGACGTCCGTGACGAGGTCCCTGATCACCGGGAAGGCCCGCAGCGGGGTCACGGTGATCGTCTCCTCGCGGTCGAACACCGACATGCGCGTCATGCACATCAGCCGGGGCCGCCCGTTGATCTCCGCGGAGCACGAACCGCACTTGCCCGCCTTGCAGTTCCAGCGCACCGCCAGGTCCGGCGCCTGGGTGGCCTGGAGGCGGTGGATGATGTCGAGCACCACCTCGCCGTCGTTGACCTCGACCTCGAAGTCCTCCAGGCCGCCGCCCCCGGCGTCACCCCGCCACACCTTGAAGCGGGCCTCGTAGCTGCTCACTCGTACAGCTCCTCTTCGGCGAGGTACTTGACCAGCTCCTCCTTCTCGAAGAGGGCGAGCAGGTCGGGACGGATGGGATCGGTGGTCTCCTGGGAGAGCGTGATCTGGCCGCGGACCGGGTCCGTCGCCGCCAGTCCACCCGTGGGATCGGTGAGCCGGCACAACAGGTTGAGCCGCCGCCAGGCGCGGTCCATCGACGGATGGTCCTCACGAGTGTGCCCGCCGCGCGACTCGGTGCGCTCCAGGGCCGCCCGGGCCACGCACTCGCTGACCAGCAGCATGTTCCGAAGGTCCAGGGCGAGGTGCCAGCCGGGGTTGAACTGCCGGTGTCCCTCGACCCCGGCCCGCCGCGCCCGTACCCGCAGCTCCCCGAGCTTCTTCAGCGCCTGCTCCATCTCGCCCTCGCGGCGGATGATGCCGACCAGGTCGTTCATGGTCTGCTGGAGTTCCTGGTGGAGGGCGTACGGGTTCTCCGGCGGCCCGGCCGGTTCCCCGCCCTCCGCCTCGGCGGAGAACGGCCGCAGCGCCTCCGCCGCCGCCGCGTCGACCTGGGGGTCGTCCACCTGCGGCCGGGCCGTCGCGAGACCCGCCGCGTACTCGGCCGCGTGCCAGCCGGCCCGGCGTCCGAACACGAGCAGGTCGGAGAGCGAGTTGCCGCCGAGCCGGTTGGAGCCGTGCATGCCGCCCGCGACCTCACCGGCCGCGAACAGCCCCGGCACCCCGCGCGCCGCCGCCGTTTCGGAGTCGACCGCGATGCCGCCCATCACGTAGTGGCAGGTCGGCCCGACCTCCATCGCCTCGGCCGTGATGTCGACGTCGGCCAGCTCCTTGAACTGGTGGTACATGGACGGCAGCCGGCGCTTGATGACCTCCGCCGGCATCCGCGTCGACACGTCCAGGAACACCCCGCCGTGCGGGGAGCCTCGGCCCGCCTTCACCTCGGAGTTGATCGCCCGGGCGACCTCGTCGCGGGGGAGCAGCTCCGGGGGGCGCCGGTTGTTGTCCGGGTCCTCGTACCAGCGGTCGCCCTCGTCCTCGGACTCGGCGTACTTCTCCTTGAAGACGTCCGGGACGTAGTCGAACATGAACCGCTTGCCCTCGGAGTTCCTGAGCACCCCGCCGTCGCCCCGCACGGACTCGGTGACCAGAATGCCCTTCACCGACGGCGGCCAGACCATGCCCGTCGGGTGGAACTGCACGAACTCCATGTTCAGCAGCGGCGCCCCGGCGAGCAGCGCCAGGGCGTGCCCGTCGCCGGTGTACTCCCACGAGTTCGACGTCACCTTGAAGGACTTGCCGATGCCGCCGGTGGCGATCACCACGGCGGGTGCCTCCAGGACGAAGAAACGCCCGGACTCCCGCTCGTAGCCGAAGACCCCGGACACCCGGTCGTCCTGCTTCAGGACCCGGGTGACCGTGCACTCCTGGAACACCCTCAGCCGGGACTCGTGGTCCCCGGTCTCGCGGTGGTCCTCCTGCTGGAGTGCGACGATCTTCTGCTGGAGCGTACGGATCAGCTCCAGGCCCGTACGGTCGCCGACGTGCGCGAGACGCGGGTACTCGTGGCCGCCGAAGTTGCGCTGCGAGATCCGGCCGTCCTTGGTCCGGTCGAACAGCGCGCCCCAGGTCTCCAGCTCCCACACCCGGTCCGGCGCCTCCTGGGCGTGCAGCTCGGCCATCCGCCACTGGTTGAGGAACTTGCCGCCGCGCATGGTGTCCCGGAAGTGGACCTGCCAGTTGTCGTGCTCGTTGACGTTGGCCATGGCCGCCGCGATGCCGCCCTCGGCCATCACCGTGTGCGCCTTGCCGAACAGCGACTTGCAGATCACCGCCGTACGGGCCCCCCGCTCACGCGCCTCGATGGCGGCCCGCAGCCCGGCGCCGCCCGCGCCGACCACGACGACGTCCCACTCCTGACGGTCGACCACGGACATCACAAAGCCCCACTCACTAGAAGAAGCGCGGATCGTCGAAGACGCCGGACGCGACCAGGTACACGTAGAAGTCGGCGAGCGCCACGCTCACCAGGGACGCCCAGGCCAGCTGCATGTGGCGGGCGTTGAGCCGCCCCGCGAACTGCCACATCCGGTAGCGCACGGGGTGTTTGGAGAAGTGCTTGAGCTTGCCGCCGACGATGTGCCGGCAGGAGTGGCAGGAGATCGTGTACGCCCAGATCAGCACGATGTTGGCCAGGAACACCAGGGTGCCGAGGCCCATGTGGCCCCAGCGGTAGTGCTCGTCGCGGAAGGACAGCACGGTGTCGTAGGTGAGCACCCCGGCGACCAGCAGCGCGGCGTAGAAGAAGTACCGGTGGACGTTCTGGAGGATCAGCGGGAAGCGGGTCTCGCCGGTGTACGTCCGGTGCGGCTCGGCCACCGCGCAGGCCGGCGGGGACGCCCAGAAGCTGCGGTAGTACGCCTTGCGGTAGTAGTAGCAGGTCAGCCGGAAGCCGAGCGGGAAGATCAGGATGATGATCGCGGGGGAGATCGCCCACCAGCTGCCGAAGAGGTCGGCGTTCGGGCCCCCGTGCATCGTCCGGCAGTTCTCCGCCAGACAGGGCGAGTAGAAGGGCGAGACGTACGGCGCCGCGTAGTAGTCCGCGTTCGCGAAGGCCCGCCAGGTCGAGTAGACGACGAACGCGAACAGACCGGCCGCGGTGACGGCAGGCGCCAGCCACCAGCGGTCGGTCCGCAGGTGCGGTGCGGCGATCGCGGCGCGCGTACGGTTGCGTACACCGCCGCTGTCGGGTCTGGGTTCCGTACCAGTGGCCAAGGCAGGACTCCGGTCGGGTGTCAGGGGGCGTGCCGGTCGCGGGCGCCGAGTCCCTCGTCGTCCGAGTCCGTCCACAGGCTCATGTCGTAGGGGGCGTCGGAGATGGTGACGAGGTCGGGCCGCTTGCCGGCGGCCGGGGCGGCGGCCGCGTCCCGCAGCAGCGCCACGCTCTCGCGCAGGTGGCCGGCGTCCGTCCGGACCCGGCGCATCTCCAGACCGCCGCTGCCGAGCTGCTTCTCCAGCCGTCCCAGCGACCGGTAGAGGTCGTCGAGGCAGTGCTGGACTGATGTCAATTCATCGTGCACGGACATGACTTGCCCTCACTTCCACGGGCCCTCGGGCCCTGGGCGGCAACGTTCATGCGCCTGCGAGTGTTGCGCGCCACACCTGCCCCTGTGAAGAGATGTGCATCGATTGGCCGGGGGCGTACGGGTGCATCTCGTGGTGTGTTGCGCCGCACGGGTGGGTTTGCCGTCCGTTGCCGCCGTGTCGCGCTCTGTTGCCGGATCCTTTCCCCTTCAGTGGATGAGATAGATCTGATCAGCTCCATATACCGCCAAAAGTGATCATAACGCCCGCGGCTTCCCCGGAGGTAGCAGAGATGTCCCACGACGGCGTCGGACTGCGCGCGGTCATGCGCTCGGTCGCCTTCCTCACCGCCGGCGCACTCGCGATGCCCCTTCTCGGCGGCTGCGGATCCGACGACGACACGAGCGCCCCGCTGGCCGCGCAGGACATCGCCTCCGCCACCCGGGCCCGGATCGCCGACGGCGGCACCCTCCGCTGGGCCGTGGACGACGTACCGGAGACGCTGAACACCTTCCAGGCCGACGCCGACGACGCCACCACCCGGGTCGCCCAGGCCGTCCTGCCGTCGATGTTCCGCCTCGACGCCACCGGCCGCCCGGTGCGCAACCCCGACTACCTGGAGGAGGCCAAGGTCATCGAGACCGAGCCCCGCCAGGTCGTCCTGTACCGGCTGAACCAGCAGGCCGTGTGGAGCGACGGCCGGGAGATCGGCGCCGCCGACTTCGCCGCCCAGTGGCGCGCCCTGTCCGGCAAGGACACCGCCTACTGGACCGCCCGCAACGCCGGCTACGACCGCATCGCCAAGGTCGAACGCGGCGCCAACGACCTGGAGGTCCGGGTCACCTTCAGCCGCCCCTACGCCGACTGGAAGTCGCTGTTCTCCCCGCTGTACCCGAAGGACGTCATGGGCACCCCCGACGCCTTCAACGACGGCGCCCGCCGCAAGCTCGACATCACCGCCGGCCCCTTCAAGGTCAAGAAGGTCGACACCGCGCAGAAGGACGTCGTCCTCTCCCGCAACCCCCGCTGGTGGGGCCACACCGCCAAGCTGTCCGAGATCGTGCTGCACGCCGTGCCCCGCGACAAGCGGGCCGCCGCGCTCGCCGACGGCACGGTGGACCTCGCCGAGGTCGACACCGGCGAGGCCCAGCGCATCAACCTCGCCACCCGCGAGAAGGGCGCCGGCACACCCCTCCAGGGGGCCGGGCGCACCGCCGCCAAGAAGCTCCGCGAGTCCCTCACCACCTATCTGCGCCGGCAGCAGCAGCTGCGCGGCTTCCAGGTCCGCAAGTCCCTCGAGCCCGCCTACACCCAGCTCGCCCTCAACGGCTCCGAGGGCCCCCTCGCCGACGAGCGGGTCCGCCGCGCCGTCGCCCACGCCCTGGACCGCACGGAGCTCGCCAAGGTCGTCCTCACCCCGCTCGGCCTGCCCGCCGTCCCGGTCGGCAGCCACCTCGCGCTGTCCGGGCAGCCCGACTACGCCGACAACAGCGGCGCCCTGGGCGGCCAGGACACCGCCGAGGCGCAGGCGCTGCTCGCGGACGCCGGGTGGGTGCTCGGCGGTCCGGTAAAGGAGCAGAAGAAGCCCGAGAAGGCGGCCGGCCCCGAGAAGGAGAAGGGGGACGAGTCGGAGGGCGGCGACGACGGCGCGTACATCGTCGGCGAGGACAACAAGGACGCCAGGGACCACCAGGACCACACGAAGACCGACGAGGGCGGCAAGCACCTCGCGAAGGACGGCCGGCAGCACACCGGCAAGCAGGGCGGTGCCCCCGGCGCGTACGCCCCCCGCGGCACCGCCGCCCCCGGGGGCGCCGCGACCGGGGCGCTCGCCAAGGACGGCAAGGCGCTCGTCCTGCGCTTCGTACTCCCCTCCGGCCCCGGCTCCGAGGCCCTGCGCGCGGTCGCCGACCGGATCACGAACATGCTCCAGAAGGTCGGCATCCGCACCGACATCACCAAGGTCCCGGACGACAGCTACTTCAAGGACCACATCGCCGCCGGCCAGTACGACCTCGCCCTGTACTCCTGGCCGTCCTCCGCCTTCCCCGCCACCGACGCCCGCCCGATCTACGCCAAGCCGGTCCCGGCCGCCGACGGCTCCCTGAACGTCGAGCAGAACTACACCCGCGTCGGCACCGACCAGATCGACCAGCTCTTCGACCAGGCCGCCACCACGCTGGACGAGGACGAGTCCCGGGACCTGATCCGCAAGGCGGACGCGCACATCTGGGCCGCCGCCGGCTCGATCCCGCTCTACCAGCGCCCCCAGCTCGTCGGCACCCGCGCCACCCTGGCGAACACGGGCGCCTTCGGCTTCCAGACCCCGGTCTACGAGGACATGGGCTTTTTGAAGAAGGGCGCGAAGGCCTCCGGCCCCAAGGCATCGCCAACGCCCTAGCTGCGGGCAGTCGTGCCTCCCCCAGTGCCTTAAGGGCAATGCCGTTGCATTAGTGGTCGTGCCACCTGTGGTTCAGGGTGACGATGACTGGGGGACGGCGGTGGCTGGCGGGTTCTCCGGGGGCCTTGCTGCCGTAGCCGGTGA
>NZ_JBIAVX010000025.1:0-97754 GCF_042894725.1 Streptomyces sp. NPDC001480
CGGAAGCTAAGCCTCACAGCGCCGATGGTACTGCAGGGGGGACCCTGTGGGAGAGTAGGACACCGCCGAACAAATATTGGGAGAACCCCCGCACCTCACGGTGCGGGGGTTTTCTGCGTTTCCGGCACTTCTAGAAAGCCACCTCCGCCGTTTCGACGATCCCGCCCTCGCGTCCGGGCGCGCTGTGCCACTTCCAGTAGAGGTTGGTGTGGGCGATCACCTGTTCCGGTGCGGGAGCGCCGTACTCGGTGTTGTCCTCCGTGGTGTGGGCGTCGGCGACCAGCGTGGCGTCGTACCCACGGACGAGGGCGCCGTGCAGTGTCGAGCGGATGCAGACATCGGTCTGGGCGCCGGTGACGACGAGCCGGCCTACTTTGCGCTCGGCCAGGAGGGCCTCGAGCTCGGTGTCCTCGAAGGAGTCCGCCCACGACTTGTGGACGAGAGGTTCGCTGTCGCGGCGGGTCAGCTCCGCCACGTACTCCCAGCTGTCGCTGCCGCGTTCGAGGTGTTCGTCGGAGTGCTGCACCCAGATCACCGGCACGTCCTCCGCGCGTGCCTTGTCGACGAGGGTGTTGATGTTGGCTATGACTGCGTCGCGGCGGGGCGCGCCCGCCAGCACGCCGTTCTGTACGTCGATGACGAGGAGTGCTGTGTTGGGCCGACCAAGCAGGGTTGTCATGGGATCTCCCTGGTTCGCGGGTGCCTGTCGGCACGGATCAGGCACGGATCATGCACGGCAAAACAGTAGGACCTGCCACTGACATCGGTATTACGGTGGCTCGCATGACCACCATGACGACCATGACCAGCGGCGACTATGTGATCCGGGCGATTCGCGCCGACGAGTGGCCGGCCGCCAAGGCGCTGCGACTGTTCGCGCTCCAGGATCCGGTCGCACACCTCGCCTTCCTGGAGACGTACGAGGAAGCCCTGGAGAAGCCCGATTCCTTCTGGAAGGGGCGGGCTGAGGGAGCCGCGGAGGGGGCGACCGGGGCGCAGCAGATCATCGCCGAGGCGCCGGACGGGGAGTGGGTCGGTTCCTTGACGGTGCTGGTCGAGGAGGCGGGTACGAAGGACTGGGCCGGTTTGCCCGTGGAGCGGAGGCAAGGGCACATAGTCGGGGTGTTCGTCCGGCCCGACTACCGGGGGATCGGTCTTACCGAGGTGCTCTTCGACGCCGGCCTGGAGTGGGCGTGGGCGCAGGGCACCGAGCGGGTGCGGCTCCTGGTGCACGAGGACAACGGGCGTGCGCAGCGCTTCTACCGCAGGGCCGGGTTCGTACCGAGCGGGGTCACCCTGCCGTTCGTGAAGGACGACGCCCAGTTGGAGCTGGAGTTCGTGATCGAGCGGGACTGACGGGACTGACGGGACTGACGGGACTGAAGAGCTCAGACTGGGAGCTCGTCGTGTGGCCAGCGGCTGCGGGCCTGTTCGCGGGAGCGGAGGAGGGCCAGGGTCGGCAGGCCGTGGTCCGCTCCCGTGGACAGCAGGTCCGGGAGCTGGGGGAGTGGGGCCACGGCCGCGACGTCGTCGAGGACCAGGGTCAGTGGTGGGTCGAGCCGACCGGAGGATGACCGTTCGGCCATGCGCCGGCCGCGCTCGACCACGCTGGAGACGAGGGCCGTCAGGAGCGGCATCGCGCCGGGGTTGGTCCTGGGGTCCTCGATGGATTCACCGACCACATAAAGCGTGCCCCCTTCGTTGACGAAGGAATCCAAGGCGAGGGCATCAGTTCGGTTTGGAGTGCACGCTTCGCGGATGTTGACCGTGGAGAGCGCGGCGAGGGCACGGCTCGTCAGCTCGTGGGCCATGTCCCGGCGTTCGGGATGCGAGGTGAGCGCGGCCTCCAGTTCGCCCGCGGCGCCGGGGGCCGCCTTGGGGTTGGTGCGCAGGGCGCGGACCGCGTCCTGGATCTGCGTGCCCTGGGCCCAGCGGTGCACGTGGCGGATGCTGCGGTTGTCGAGGGCGGCGGCGTGGAGGTAGCTGCGCAGGAGGGTCTCGGCGGTGTCGCTGACCGCTTGGTCCAGACGGGCGGTCGGCTTCACCGGGGCGAGCAGGGCGGTTGCCCGCTGTACCGCCGTCTGCTTGTCATGGCAGCCCGTGGCAGGGGACCAGTGCAGCCGGGCGGGGGTGTCGCAGAGATGGGTGGGGTCGTAGAGGAGGACCGGACCCAGCTTGGCCCTCGCGTCCTTGGTCTCCTGCCAGACACTGGCGTTGGACGTGACCACGAGCAAGGGGCCTTCCGCGTCGCGGATGGCTTGGGACGCGGTTGTCTGGCGGATTGCGGGTGCGGCGTAGAGCACCGCGCCTTCGGCGTGGTTGGTTTCCCACCCACCCACCCGTTCGCCGTCAGCTACGAGGCCAGGCGCCCCCTCGGGCTCAGGCTCGCTGCGAGGCGCCGGCACCGCCCGCACCTCGGGCAGCGGCTCGGGTGCCTCGCCCCGGGGCTTGGAAGCCTCGTACGCCGGCTCTGGCGCCCGGGCCGACGCCTGAGCCGACGCGGGGGAACCCGCCGCGTCCATCTCCTTCCCCGACCTCCGCCGGGCCCGCCCCGCCCGCCACCGTGCGACCGTACCGATCACGAACACGGTCAGTACGAACAGCACCATCAGCTGCCCTATGAACAGCCCCCAGAACAGTCCGTACCCCGACAGCTGTGCCGCCGGGGTGTCCGGCCAGGCGCCCCTGATGTCGTGCGGGTGGCCGATGAGGTGGCGCATGGCCAGGGGGGTGCCCGTGAAGGTGACGCCGGACGGCCAGGCGCCGCCCGCGAACCAGCCCGCGAGGCCGGTCGCCGTCCACACCAGCAGGGTCATGCCGAGCAGGAAGGCGAGGAGGCCGATCAGCAGGCCGTCCGGGATGCCGCCCTGGCCGTCCCGCCGGCCGCCGCGCCCGTCGTCGTATCGTCTGTCGCCGTATCGCCCGTGGTCGCGGTCGTCGGGTCTCACGCCGTCTCCCTACGCCACCGTAGACTCCGACGACCCGTCCAGGTCGCCGATGTGCTGTTCCACGAAGGCCGCCGCCCGCTGCTCCGCTTCCAGTTCGGCGGCGCGCAGGGCGTCGTCGGCGGCCAGGTCGAAGGAGGACTCGGTCATCGCGCGGTCGGTGAAGACCAGTGGGCGTTCCGTCTCCGTCACCAGGTGCTTGACCACCTGGACGTTGCCGTTGACGTCCCAGACGGCGATGCCGGGGGTGAGGGTGGGGATGATCTCCACGGCCCACCTGGGCAGCCCCAGCACACGGCCCGTGGCCCGTGCCTCGTCGGCCTTCTGGGCGTAGATCGTCCGTGTAGACGCCATCTTCAGGATGGCCGCGGCCTCCTTCGCCGCCGCTCCGTCCACCACGTCGGACAGATGGTGGACGACCGCGACGAAGGACAGGCCGAGCCGGCGGCCGAACTTCAGCAGCCGCTGGAACAGCTGGGCGACGAAGGGGCTGTTGATGATGTGCCAGGCCTCCTCGACCAGGAAGATGCGCTTCTTCCGGTCGGGGCGGATCCAGGTGTGCTCCAGCCACACCCCGACGATCGCCATCAGGATGGGCATGGCGATGGAGTTGCGGTCGATGTGGGAGAGGTCGAAGACGATCAGCGGGGCGTCCAGGTCGATGCCGACCGTGGTCGGGCCGTCGAACATGCCGCGCAGGTCACCGTCGACGAGCCGGTCCAGCACCAGGGCGACGTCGAGTCCCCAGGCCCTTACGTCGTCTATGGCGACGTTCATCGCCTCGGCGGACTCGGGTTCCGGGTGCCGCAGCTGCTCGACGATGTCGGTGAGCACGGGCTGGCGCTCGACGATCGTCTCGTTGACGTAGGCGTGCGCCACCTTCAGCGCGAAGCCGGAACGCTCGTCGAGGCCGTGTCCCATCGCGACCTCGATGATGGTCCGCAGCAGTGCCAGCTGACCCGTGGTCGTGATCGCGGGGTCCAGTGGGTTCAGGCGGATGCCGTGGTCCAGGGCCGCCGTGGGGTCCAGCCGGATGGGGGTTATCCCCAGCTCCTCCGCGATGAGGTTCCACTCGCCGACGCCGTCCTCGCCCTGCGCGTCCAGGACGACGACCTGGCGGTCGCGGAAGCGCAGCTGGCGCAGGACGTACGTCTTCTCCAGCGCCGACTTGCCGTTGCCGGACTCGCCGAGGACCAGCCAGTGCGGGGCGGGGAGCTGCTGGCCGTACAGCTGGAACGGGTCGTAGATGTAGCCCTTCCCGGAGTACACCTCGCGGCCGATGATGACGCCGGAGTCGCCGAGGCCGGGGGCGGCGGTCGGCAGGTAGACGGCCTGCGCCTGGCCCGTGGAGGTGCGCACCGGCATCCGGGACGTCTCGATCTTCCCGAACAGGAAGGACGTGAAGGCGTCCGTGATGGCGGACAGCGGGTCCCGCATCAGCGCATCAACTCCTACCTTCGGATTCCGGTGGCGAACGGGAGCGTGTTCACGAACGCGCGGTGGTGCTCGCGGTCGCACCATTCGAGCTTCAGGTACGACTTTCCGGCCGACGCCCTTATCGTGCGCTTGTCGCGGGCCAGCGCCTCGGGGGTGCGCGAGGAGACGGTGATGTAGCCGACCAGATTCACTCCGGCGGCGCCACTGGCCAGGTCCTCGCCGCGCTGGTCGAGGCGGGAGTGGGCGGCAACGTCGCGCGGGTCGACGGTCCGGTTCATCTTGGCGGCGCGGGAGGCCTCGGCCTCGTCGTTGGTCTTCTCCGTCAGCATGCGCTCGATGGCGATCTCGGTGGGTTCGAGGTCCATCGTCACGGCGACGGTACGGATGACGTCCGGGGTGTGGACGAGGAGCGGCGCGAGGAAGTTCACGCCGACGGGCGTCATCGGCCACTCCTTGACCCACGCCGTGGCATGGCACCAGGGCGCGCGGGTGGCGGACTCCCTGGTCTTGGCCTGGAGGTAGGTGGGCTCCATGGCGTCCAGCTCGGCGGGCCAGGCGTTGCGCCTGGTCATCGCCTGGATGTGGTCGATCGGGTGGTCGGGGTCGTACATGGAGTGGACGAGCGAGGCGAGACGCCCCTGCCCCAGGGGCTGGCGCACCCTGATGTCGGCCTCCTGGAGCCGCGAGCAGATGTCGGTGAGCTCACGCGCCATGACCACGGCGAGCCCCGCGTCCCGGTCCAGCTTCCGCCCGCCCTGCGGCCGGGCCGCCCGGGCCATGGCCTGCGCCTCGGCGGCCAGCTCGCGCGTGTAGTGCATGCAGGCGACGAGGTAGGCACGGTGCTGCTCGCTGCTGGTGGACACCATCGACTGCAACTGGTCGTACGACTGCCGCAGCCAGCCCGGCGCCCGCTCGTCGCCGCGCTGGGTGACGTCCTTGGCGTGGGCGTCGGGGTCGGCGGGCAGGGTGCGGGCGAGCATCTGGAGGCGGGTGACGAAGCCGTCGCCGTTCGCCACGTGCTTCAGCAGGGTGCCGAACCGGTCGACCAGGGCCTCCTGGTCCTCGGAGTCGCGCAGGCCGACGCCCGGGCCCTCGATCTCGATGGCCGCGGTGACGGTCTTGCGGTCGGCGTGCAGCAGTACGGCGATCTCGTCCGGTCCGAAGGGCGCGGCCAGCCAGGTGATCCGGCCGATGCCGGGCGGCGGCCCGATCTCGACCTCACGCCCGTCCAGCCGCGTACCGGCCTCCATCACATCGGACCGGTAGACGGCTCCCCGCTTGACGCTGCGCTTGAAGCTGCGGTTGATCTCGAACCACTTGTAGAAGGTGCGGCGCTTGTACGGCACGTACACCGCCGCCAGCGCCAGCATCGGGAAGCCCGTCAGCAGCACGATCCGCAGCGACAGGACCGGGACGAGGAGGCCGCACATCATGCCGAGGAACGCGCCCGCGATGATCAGCGCGATCTCGCCGGACTCGCGGTTCCGGCCGATGATCCCGTTCGGCCGGGCGCGGCCGATCAGATACGTACGGCGGGGCGTGACCGGATGGGACAGGTGGGACTCGGTCGTCAACGCCCTTCACCTCCCGAGCGGTTGCTGTTGCGGGTGTTGCTGGCGTGCGGGGTGTTGGCCGGGCTGGGAGCGCGCGGCGCGGGCGCGGCGCCGCCGCCCCCGCTCGGGGTGCGGCTGCTGTGCGCGGCGACCCCGCCGGAGGCCGGGTTGGCCGGGCGGGAGGCGCTGGACGACGACTGGCCGCCGCCTCCGTTGTTGTCGGCGCGGGTGCTGTGCGTCTTGATGCCCTGCGCGACCAGGGTCGCCGGGGAGCTGATGACCGCGGCGGCCTTGCTCTCGGCGCCCTGCATGATGCGGTTGTTGCGGCCGCTCGCGATCTCGTCGCCGAAGCCGGGGACGAAGCGGTAGATCATCGCGCTCGCGAAGATGGCGAGCAGGATGATGGCGAGGCCCGACACGACGGCCGAGAAGCTGTCCGGGCCGTTGTCCCCGGACAGTGCCCCGGCCAGGCCCAGCACTATGACGATGACGGGCTTGACCAGGATGACGGCGATCATGATCCCGGCCCAGCGGCGGACGTGCCCCCACAGGTTCTTGTCCACCAGGCCCGCGTAGACGACGGTGCCGAGGAGGGCGCCGACGTAGAGCAGGGCGGCGCGGATCACCAGCTCCAGCCAGAGGATGCCGGCGGCGAGGATGCTGACGAGCGACACCACGATCAGCATGATCGGGCCGCCGCCGATGTCGTTGCCCTTGTTCAGGGCGCCGGAGAAGGTGCCGAAGAACGTGTCGGTCTGGTCGCCGGTGGCCTTGGCCAGTACGTCCGTGACTCCGTCGGTGGCCGATACGACCGTGTACAGGATCAGCGGCGTGAACGCGGAGGCCAGGACCGTCAGCCAGAGGAACCCGACGGCTTCCGACAGGGCGGTGGTCATGGGGACGCCGCGTACGGCTCGCTTGGCCACGGCCAGCAGCCACAGCAGCAGCGTGAGGATCGTCGACGCGGCGAAGACGACCGCGTACTGCTGGAGGAACTTCTGGTTCGTGAAGTCGACGTTCGCCGTCTCCTTGACCGCGTCACTGAGCTTGTCGATGGTCCACGACGCCGCGTCGGCACAGCCCTTGGCGAGGGAGGCGAGGGGGTCGAGGGTGTCGGAGAGGGGGTTGTTGCTGGTTACGCCGGATTTACCGCCGGAGTTGTTGCCCTTCTCGCAGTACGACTTGGCTGGGCCGCGGATGAGGTCGCAGGCGTTGTTGCTCTTCGACGGCGACGGACTGGGCTCAGCGAAGGCGCGTGTGGAGAATAGGAGGACGGTGGTCTGTACGGCGGCGAAGACGCCCGTGCCCTTGAGCATGCGTTGGTTAGCGCGCATACGTGAATCCTCCGTACTCCTCGACGGCCTTCGTCATGTCGTCAGCGGTGGAGGCCTTCTGGTCGCGGCCGACCGGGACGGGGCCGTCCTTCTGCTGGAAGTCCGTGACCTTCCAGTCGTTGTCGACCCACTTCAGTTCGTATGTGGTGGTGTACCAGCTCTCGGTGACCGGGTTGGTCGAGGCTTCGCCGGACAGGCCGAAGAGCGAGGTGTACCAGACCTGGACGGTGGAGGTGTCACCGGTCATTGATGTGACCTTGGTGCCTACGGGGACGACCCGGGAGACGAACGTCTGACCGTTGGGCGCGCTGCCGTCCTTGTTGAGGCCGATGTTGGAGAGAAACGACTCGCTGGAGTAGGCGCTGTCCAGGTCCGACTGCCTGCGGGCTGCCACAGCGGGGGCATAGACGGTGTTGATGATCTCGTGCCGCCGAGCCTTGCTGAACATGTCGGCCGAGCCCAGTGCAACGGAGTAGTTGGCGGCAGCACTCTCCGCCCCCTGCTGATCCCGCGAGAACCCCGTAGGAATCCCCCCGGCCTTCGAAGTGACCGGCTTCGTCCCGCTCGCCGCGGTCGCCGCCGCCTTCGGCTTGCTCCCGGAGCTGTTGTCGCCGCCGGAGGCACTGTCATCGCCCCGGTTCGCGAAGGCGATCGCCGCGATGAGGAGGACGACGACGCCGACCACCGTGACCAGGCTCCGGGAGGATGACCGACCGCCTCGGCGGGCCCCACCGTAGGGGTCGCCGCCGCGTTCGGGCAGCCGGGTTCTGGTCTCGCCCGAGCCGCCGTAACCCTGCTCGTCTCCGAGACTCATGCCGCGAACGCCCCCTCGACCTCGTACCGGAACGCGTAGATGTACGACGGTAGCCGTGCTGGCTCCCGCGCGGGCGCGGTGTGGTGACTCGACATCAGGGAAACGCAACCTCAGCCGGTGAGCACGACGGGCGGGTGGGGTGGTGGGGACCGGGCGTGCCCGGAGGACTGGAGGAGTGGGGGAGTCGGGGGAGCGCTACACGGCCATGCCGTACACGATGGTGAACAGCGTGCCCAGGGAGCCGATGATGAAGACTCCTGTCAGACCGGCGATGATGAGGCCTTTGCCCTGTTCGGCGCTGAAGGTGTCCCGGAGGGCCGTCGCGCCGATGCGCTGTTTGGCCGCACCCCAGACGGCGATGCCGAGGCAGAGCAGGATGGCGACGGCCATCACCACCTCGATCATCACCTTCGCTTCGTTGCCCAGGCTGCCGAAGGGCCCCCAGTCCGGAGCGATTCCGCCGATGATGGTGTTGATGTCTCCCTTGTCGGCCGCAAAGAACATGTAAGTCACCGCCCCTGGTGGGTTGTTCCGCAGTCCCCTGCGGTGTGCAGAGGTCAGGCCTCATTGTCGCCGACGATGGCGCCGCCGTATGTCGACTTGGCGTCATTGAATGGCGGGTTTCGTACGAATGGACCGTACGGTCACTCTGTGTATCACGGCAGGTCACGCCGGGCAATGAGGCCTGAGCGGAACCTGTCGTGTGGTTCCGTCGTTGTGCTCCTCTATGACGCCGCGCGCTTTCTGACGGCTGGTCGGGTGAGGTGCCGTCAAAGATGGTCTCACGAGGAAGGGGCCCCGGCGATTGCCGAGACCCCTTCGGTAAGAGAAACGGGTCACGGCCGGCTGCCGTGACCCGTTTCTCTTCGTGTGCCGCCGAGGGGACCCCACGTCCCCCTCGCTGTGGCGGCTCCCCGTGACCCGACGGGGAGGTCAAGCCCTGGTGCTCACCCGGTGAAGGCGTCCGTGCCCTCCGGTGTGCCCCAGCCGGTCGGGCCGTCGTAGCCGGACCTGGCGGTGCACAGGTAGCTCGCACTGGAGGAGCAGCTGCCGTTGCTGCCGCTGGTCACGTCGTTGAGGGCCGAGGTGCCGGCCGACTCGTACGGGTACTCGGCGGGGTAGTCGCCGCTGCCCGGGGTGCCCGCGAGGGCGTAGACGCCCGCGATGATCGGGGCGGAGGCACTGGTGCCGCCGAAGGTGTACCAGCCGGCGGTGACCCCGTAGGAGTCGTAGACCGAGACGCCGGTCGCGGGGTCGGCGACGGCCGAGACGTCGGCGATGGTGCGCTTGGCGCAGCCGGTGTCGGTCTGCCAGCTGGGCTTGGTGTCGTAGGAGGAGCAGCCGGAGCCGGTGCCCTCGGTGCTGCTGGTGTTCCAGACGCTCTCGGTCCAGCCGCGGGAGTTGGAGGAGGTCGACAGGGCGGTGCCGCCGACGGCGGTGACGTACCGGGAGGCGGCCGGGTACTCCGCGCCGTAGCCCTCGTCACCGGCGGAGACCGTGATCGCCACACCGGGGTGCTTGTAGTACTTGGTGTCGTAGGTCGAGTCGGAGGAGGACTCCGAGCCGCCGTAGCTGTTGGATACGTACTTCGCGCCGAGGGCGACCGCCTCGTTCACCGCGGTGCCGAGGTTGGCGGTGGTGGCGGACTTGGCCTCGACGAGCATGATGTTGCACTGCGGGCAGACGGCGGAGGCCATGTCCAGGTCGAGCGACTCCTCCTCGGCCCAGCCGCTGTCGGCGGCGGGGAGGGAGGTCGTGGAGCCGGTCTGGCTGATCTTCGTGAAGCAGCCGTTGGACGTGGTGCAGGCGTCGAGCCCGTAGTACGAGCGGTACTTGGCCAGGTCGGCCTCGGCGTTCGGGTCGTCGTAGGCGTCGACGATCGCGATGGTCTCGCCGGAGCCGTTGGAGGCGGCGGCGGAGGTGAGGCCGTAGGCGTCCTGGAGGTCGCTGGGGCCGAATCCGGTGGGGCCGGCGGCGGCGGCCTTGGGGGTGACCTTGGCGGCCTTGCCGGTCTCCGCGGCCCGCGCCTTCTGGAAGGCGGTGGTCCCGCCGGTCACCCGGAAGGAGTCGCAGGCCAGTTCGCCCTTGTGCTTGGGCGTGGCGCAGGGGGTGGCGGCCCACGTCACCTTCGCGGAGGCGGCCTTCGAGGAGGCGGCGGGTGCGGCCGTGGTGGTGGCGTCGGCCTGGGTCGCGGTGCCGAGTCCGGCGAACAGAAGTGCCGCGGTGGCGGCTCCGGCGGCTCCGGCCCGGCGCCATCTGCCGCGTATGTGGGGGGAGTCGGGGGTGGTCGTACGCAACGTACAGCCTCCTGGGCAGGGGGGACAGAGGCCTGCGGGTGGGGGCCACCGGTGCGCTCACCGGTGGGGGCGGCGGCCCGCGACGACGATGGCTTGTTGGGTACGCGACAACAAGGCGGGTGGCGGAATCCTGACTGCCGCGTTACCGAAACGGGCCCCGGGCTTACTGATCATTGGCGGGCGGATGACGCCGGGGTGGGCACGGCTTGACCCGGCTCACAGCGCGGGCACAGCGGGGGGTCGCGGGTCGCCGGGGGTGGGCTCAGCGGGGCTTGAGGCCGTGCAGCAGGTGGTGTACGTGCTCGTCCAGGTCGGCCAGGACCTGGTCGGCCGGGATGCTGCCGTTGGCGGCGAAGGTGGCCAGCCCGTGCATGATCGCGCCGGCGAAGAAGGTGAGGCGCGCCGGGTCGCCCGCGACGATCTCGCCCCGCGCCTGCGCGTCCGTGATCAGCCGCTCGAAGGACCCGACGGAGCGGTCGACGGCGTCGGCGAGCTGGGTGGAGACCTCGGGGTCGTGCTTGCGCGCGAACATCACCTCCAGCAGCGCGGCGTGCTCGACGGCGAAGCCCACGTAGGTCTTCGCCAGTCCCGACAGCCGTGCCTCGAGCGGCAGCGCGGGGTCGTCCGCGGACTCCAGCGCGGCGGACAGCCGCTCGTAGCCGGCCAGGGCCAGGGCGTCGAGCAGTGCCTGCTTGTCCTTGAAGTGCCGGCCGGGAGCCGCGTGGCTCACGCCGACCTCGCGGGCCAGTTCGCGCAGGGAGAGCGCGCCGGCTCCCCGGTCGCGCAGGGTGCGCTCGGCCGCCGTGAGGAGGGCGGCGCGGAGGTCTCCGTGGTGATAGGGGCGGCTCTCGGGCATGCGGAACATCGTATCCGCATGTTGTCGACGGCGACATTGTTGTCGGCGTCACCATTGTTGTCATTGACAGCATTGTTGGCGGCGCCTACTTTGGGGGCATGGCTGAAAAGACCGACGCGCCCGAGGCGCGCACATGGAACGCGACCCACCTCCCCGACTTCTCCGGCCGCACCGCCGTCATCACCGGCGCCAACAGCGGCATCGGCTTCGCCGCCGCCGACGCGCTGGCCCGCGCGGGCGCGCACGTGGTGTTCGCCGTACGGGACCTCCAGCGCGGCCGGGCCGCCGCCGCGCGGGTGAACGGCAGTACGGAGGTGCGCCGGCTCGACCTCGCCGACCTGGCCTCCGTCCGGGAGTTCGCCGACTCCTGGCAGGGCGGGACGATCGATGTGCTGATCAACAACGCGGGCGTGATGATGCTCCCGGAGCAGCGCACCAAGGACGGCTTCGAGATGCAGTTCGGCACGAACCATCTCGGTCACTTCGCCCTGACGAACCTGCTGCTGCCCCACGTCCGGGACCGGGTGGTGACCGTCTCCTCCGGCGCCCACCGCATGGGCGACCGCAGGATCTCCTTCGACGACACCAACCTCACGGGCCGCTACACCCCGCAGCGCGCCTACTCCCAGTCCAAGCTGGCGAATCTGCTGTTCACCCTGGAACTCCAGCGCCGCCTCACCGAGTCCGGCTCACCCGTCCGCGCCCTCGCCGCCCACCCCGGCTGGGCGGCCACCAACCTCCAGGGCCACACCGCGAACCCGGTCGCCCGCGCCCTCATGCAGATCGGCAACCGGATCCTGGCCCAGGACGACAAGGCGGGCGCCCTGCCCACCCTCTACGCGGCGAGCCAGGACCTCCCCGGCGCGAGCTACGTCGGCCCCGACGGCATGGCCGAGATGCGGGGCGCCCCCACCCTCGTGGGCCGCACCACCGCGGCGAGCGACCCGGTGGCCGCACGGCGGCTGTGGACGCTGTCCGAGGAACTGACGGGCGTGCGGTATCCGCTGGTGGCGCCGGTGGCCTAGGACTCCCTGCCCTCGCCCTCCACGCCCTCCACGAAGTGGTCGAACTCGCCTGCTTGCACGCCGAGTACGAAGGCATCCCATTTACGGCGGTTCGTGGTGACTACGTTGTCCGGGTCGCTGGTCTCCCGGATGTAGACGGGAGCCTCCCCGCCCTCGCCCTCACCGAAGGCGATCTCGATCCAGGGACCGGGCCCGGTCGCGTCCGGTGGGGCGGCGCGTTCCCAGCTGAGGTCCGGGGGCAGTTCAGGCATCCGGCGGCTCCTTCCTGACGGATGCCCACCGTATCCCCGCCGTGAGCCGCACCCTCCAGCACTCTCCTGCACTCTCCGGCGCGGAGCGGTTGCGCATGGTGCGGGAGTGCGCGGACTCGTGCGGGGTAGGTGTGTTGCGGGAGTTGGGGGCTTCCAGGGTCAGGAAGCTGTTGTGGACCGATTGCCAGGGGTAAGCGCGATTCACAGTCAAATCTCAGCGAAGCCGGGAACCGATTCTCACCTTCATGGGACAAAGTGGGCCTGATGAAGCGCACCTCACGCATCTCGGTCACCTCGCGTCCCGCCCTGCTCGGCACCGTGGTGCTGCTGGCGATGACGTCGGCCTCCGTGGCGGCCGCCGACGACGGTCCGGGCCCCTTCGGGGTCACCGTCGTGGCCGCCCCGAACCGGGAGAGCGCGAGAGTCGGGGCGCTCTTCGACGCGGACCGGGCCGGCAAGCTCGCCGGCGGGCACTTCTGCACCGCCTCGGTCGTGCACAGTGCTCATCGCGACCTCATCGTCACCGCCGCGCACTGCGTGGACGGTGACGGTGACGACAGCGGCGACGGCGGCGGCGTGGTGTTCGTGCCGGGCTACCGGGACGGGAAGGCGCCGTACGGGGTGTGGAAGGTGACGAGGCGGTTCCTGCCGGACGGCTGGTCCAAGGGGCAGGACGAGGACAGCGACGTGGCGTTCGCCGTCGTGGAGGGACTGGGCGGAGAACAGGGGAAGCTGGTCGAGGACGTCGTCGGCGGCAACCGCTTCGCCACCCGTACGGCGACCGGGGCCACCGCCGTGACGGTCACCGGCTACCCCAATTCCCAGGAATCCCCCATCGACTGCACCAACAAGCCCGGCGCGCACAGCGACACCCAGCAGCGGATCTCCTGCCCCGAATTCACCGGCGGGACCAGCGGCAGCCCCTGGGTCAACGGGGACCACGAGGTCGTGGGGATCCTGGGCGGACACGAACAGGGCGGGACGACGGCCGACATCTCGTACAGCGTGGTGCTGGGGACGGAGGCGGCCGAGCTCTACGGGGACGCGGCGAGCGATCCGTGAGGCCGGCGGCCCGCGGGAGACGATGCGTGAGGCCGGTGGTCAGGGAAGAGCAGTAGCGGTCGGTCAGGTGCGGGGTGCCTCCGTGCTGCCGGCGTGCCGCCGGGGGAGCGGGAGCGTACGGCCTCGGCAGCGTCACGACCCCCGCCGTGACGAAGACGGCCACCCGGATGGCCGCCTCGGGCCTCCTCGCGCAATGCCCCGACGACCGGGACAACGGCCTGGTCATGCTGTGGCTCACCGACGTCGAACGGCGGTACCTGCTGAGCGCGCTGACGGGGACTCAGCGCACGAAGAGCGGACTGCTGGAGGGGCCGACGGGTGAGCCCGTCGCCGGCCGGGGGCGGCCCCGCTGTCGCTTCCCGTACTCTGACGATTTCGGTGGCACGAATAGGCCGAAATGCTGGCTGAGTCGGTCGGTGTGAGGCGAAAGCGGACTTGAAGCGGGCGCGGATGGGGGAGTGTTGAGCCGTGCGCAAAGTATGGGTGGCCGGTGCGGCCGCGGCCGGGCTCGGGCTGAGCTTCGTCATGCTGCTCGTGGTCGGGGTGTACGTCGTCGCCGGGAACCTCGCGGGCGGGGTGGGCGGCGGGGCCGTCTCGCTGGCCAAGGGCGCCGTGCCGGCCGCGTACCAGACGCTCGTTCAGAAGTGGGGCAATCTCTGCCCCGCCCTCAATCCGGCCCTGCTGGGCGCCCAGTTGTACCAGGAGAGCGGATTCAACCCGAACGCCAAGAGCCCGGCGAAGGCGGAGGGGATAGCGCAGTTCATCCCGGGGACGTGGGCCACGCACGGTATCGACGGTGACGGTGACGGCGACCGGGACGTGTGGGACCCGAATGACGCGATTCCGTCCGCCGCTTCGTACGACTGCCAGCTCGCCTCGTACGTGAAGGACGTGCCCGGCGACATCTCCGACAACATGCTCGCCGCCTACAACGCGGGGGCGTACGCGGTGATCCAGTACGGGGGCGTGCCGCCGTACTCGGAGACCCGGAACTACGTGAAGACGATCAGCACGCTCGAGAAGAGCTTCGCCGCCCCCGTCACCCGGGTGGACCCCAGCCGGCAGGCCGCCGCTGCCATCGCCTACGCGCAGAAGAAGCTCGGGACGCCCTACTTGTGGGGTGGCGACGGTACCGCTGACCAGGGCGGACGGTTCGACTGTTCCGGGTTGACCAAGGCGGCGTACGAGAGCGTCGGGGTCACGCTTCCGCGTGTCGCCAACGATCAGTACAACGCGGGGCCGCACCCGAAGCGGGAGGAGTTGCTGCCGGGCGATCTGGTCTTCTTCTCCGACGATCTGACAAACTCTCGGGCCATCCGGCACGTGGGGATCTACGTGGGGGGCGGATACATGATCGACGCGCCCAGGCCGGGGGCCGTCATCCGGTTCGACCCGGTCGACACCCCCGACTACTTCGGAGCCACTCGGGTAACCGAAGATGGCGCGAAAGCACTCCCCACGAAGGTGTGACCGAGCGTGAACCCGCCCCCTGAGCTGCGGCTATGAGTCTCTCTTCGATAACGTCTGAGTGATCTTTCGGTGGAGAGTGGAACGTTGGGACGGGGGACGTGCGTTCCTGTTGACGTAGCCGTAGATGTAGCCGAGTGGACGTCAGTGCGTCAGCGCAGCGGAAGCGGATCTACGAAACCACGGGGGTGGGTAGGAGCGGCGCACGCGAGGTGCGCCCGGAGAACGACGAAGGGGCCGCAGCACCATGGCTGTACTCGCCGATTCCGGATCGAACCCCGACGTCGACCTGCTGTACGACATCAACGGACTGGCCAAGGACGCCCCCGGGTGGGTCGACCGGGTGATGGAGTTCGTGGGTGAGTACGGGCTGCTGCTCGCCATGGTGCTGCTGGTGGTGTGGTGCTGGTGGTCCGTGCGCCGGCGCTCCGCCGACGGGGACGAGGCGGCCGCCTCCGTCGCCGGGCTCGTGTGGGCGCCGTTGGCCGCCGGGATCGCCGTGCTGGTGAACGTGCCCATCCGGGGATTCGTGGAGCGGCCCCGCCCCTTCGTCGATCGCCAGGGGCTGGACGTTCTCGTCTCCGGGAAGAACGACTACTCGTTCGTCAGTGATCACGCGACGCTGACCATGGCCATGGCGGTCGGACTGTTCGTCGCCAACCGGAGGTTCGGGGTCGCCGGGATCGGGCTCGCACTGTTCGAGGGGTTCTGCCGGGTGTACATGGGCGTGCACTATCCGACCGACGTGGTCGGCGGGTTCGCGCTCGGGACCGCGGTGGCGCTGTTGCTGTCGCCGCCGGCGATGGCTCTGCTCACGCCGGTGATGAAGGCGGTGGAGCGGTCGCCTCGGGCTGGGTGGGTCGTCCGGCGGCGCTCGTCCGAGGGCGGGTCCGGGGAGGCGCTGGTTCCCGGTGCGCGCAAGTCCGTGGCCTCGGAGGAGAAGGATCTCGCCGCGTAGGGCGCCGCGCCGCCCGGGGTTCCGCGAGGCCCGCCGCCGCGGCGGCGGGCCCACGTCCGGAGCCTGCGCCTACAGCCCCTGCGGGTAGCTGAAGAACCTCTCCGGGTCGTACTGCTTCTTCACCTGGGTCAGCCGCGTGGCCGCGTCACCGTAGTACGCCTTGCGCCAGTTGGTGAGGGTCGGGTCGGTGTAGTTCTGGTAGGCCGCGCCGGAGGCGTAGGGCTTCATGGCGTCGTGGGCCGACGTGAGCCAGGACTGGGCCGTCGTGCCGGAACTGCCCGAGCCCCAGGACGCGATGTACTGGGCCAGCATCCGGGAGCGGCGGTGCACGAAGGCCGTGGCGGTGGGCGAGACGCGGTTGACGGCGCCGCCGAGGGCCGTGAGGTCGATGCTGCCCGCGCCGCCCCGCACCGACGTCAGCTGGGCCAGCAGCTTCTGGATGCCGGCCGCAGAGAGGGAGCGGTCGAAGAAGTCGGAGCGGGCGGCGTACGTCTCGCGGCCCAGGGCGCCCTGCGGGGAGCGGCCCGGGGTCGAGCCGGGGAGGTGGCACTGGGCGTCGGTGGAGAACCGGGTGCAGTTGGCGTATCCCTCCATCGCCTCCTCGTAGCCCCGGCGGCGCAGGGAGACGCTGGTGGCGCCCGCGCCCACCTTGTCGGCCAGGCGGTCGACCGCGTTCTTGAGCTCGCCGTAGGTGCCCATGGAGAAGGCGGCCACGGCGACCGTGGGGGTGCGGCCGGGGGAGCCCGACAGGTGCAGGGACGACCAGATCTCGTCGGGCTGGCTCGGGCCCCACTCCTGCCAGGCCTTGACCACCGCGGCGGCCTTCGCCCAGGGCCAGGTCAGGTAACCGGTGACGGCCTGGGGGGCGGGGTGGGTCTTGAAGTGGAGTTCGGTGACGACGCCGAAGTTGCCGTTGCCGGCGCCGCGCAGGGCCCAGAAGAGGTCCTTGTTGGTGGTGGCGTCGGCGGTGACCTGCTTGCCGTCCGCCGTGATCAGGGTGGCCCGGGTGAGGCTGTCGCAGGTCAGTCCGTACGCCCGGGAGGCCACGCCGTGGCCGCCGCCGAGCACCAGGCCGGAGACGCCGACGGTGGGGCAGGAACCGGCGGGGATCGTCACGCCCTTGGCGCCGAGCGCGCGGTAGACGTCGATCAGCTTGGAGCCGGCGCCGACGACGGCCTCCTGACCGCTGACCCGGATCCGGTTGAGCTTGGAGACGTCGACTATGAGGCGGTTGTCGCCGGAGGACCAGCCCGCGTAGGAGTGGCCGCCGTTGCGTATCGACACGCGTATGCCGTGCGCGTGGGCGTAGGCCAGCGTCGTCCGGATGTCGTCGGCGTGGGCGATGTAGGCGACCGCGGCGGGTTTCAGGCCGTCGAAGCGGGTGTTGTACAGCTGGTGGGCGGTCTTCCAGGCGGCGTCGCCGGGACGGACCAGCGTGCCGTCGAGGTCGCGGGCGAGGGCCGCCCAGTTCGCGGCGACGGCCGCGTTGGTGGTCTTCATCGGCGTACGGGAGGATGCTGACGTCAGCGCCCGCGTCGACGTGTCCGCTGTGCCCGTCGCGTGCTTCGCGCCTCCGGCGGCCGTGCCCCCGCTCCCCTTGCAGCCGGCCACCGCGACCGCGGCCACCGCGGCCGCTCCGCCTGAGATGAACCTGCGCCGTTCCATGCTGTGCCTTTCGTCGGCTCCCCTGGAACGAGACGGTGCGTCGGGGCCAAAGGTTCCACGCTACGTAACCCGGCGGTCGGAACCCATGTGTGGCCTCCCCGTAAGCATTCCGTGACCTCACCGGGCCGACGGCAGGGGTTCACCCCTCGTTCACTTCCGGCCATCGGCGGCTTCACCTGTTCTGCCTAATTTCGGCCTTACCCGGTGCGGAGTGCGGCCTTGAGGACGTGCTGTCGCATCACACGACCTCGCACGCCGCCGACGGTGGCGGCTCCTGGAAGGAACTCCCGAAAGTGAAGCTTCAGCGCAAGAACCGGCTTCGCGCCCTTTCCCTCGGTGCAGTGGCCGTCTCCGGCGCCCTGGCCCTGACGGCGTGCGGCTCCGACGACACGGGCAAGAAGACGGGCAGCGACTCCTCGGCGTCGACGAGCGCCAGCTCGATCAAGTGCGACAACGCCAAGGGTCAGCTCCTCGCCGACGGCTCCTCCGCGCAGAAGAACGCGATCGACGCGTGGGTGAAGAACTTCTCCCAGGCCTGCGGCGTGCAGATCAACTACAAGGGCGGCGGCTCCGGTGCCGGTGTCACCGCGTTCACGCAGGGTCAGGTCGCCTTCGCCGGCTCCGACTCCGCGCTGAAGGACGACGAGGTCAAGGCCTCCAAGAACGTCTGCAAGGGCGGCCAGGGCATCGACCTGCCGATGGTCGGCGGCCCGATCGCGGTCGGTTACAACGTCCCGGGTGCCGACAACCTGGTGCTGGACGCCCCGACCCTCGCCAAGATCTTCGACAGCAAGATCACCAACTGGAACGACGCGGCGATCAAGAAGCTGAACCCCTCCGCGAAGCTTCCGAACCTGAAGATCCAGGCGTTCCACCGCTCCGACGAGTCGGGTACGACGGACAACTTCACCAAGTACCTGATCGCCACCACCCCGGACAACTGGAAGTACTCCGGCGGCAAGGCCTGGCAGGCCAAGGGCGGTCAGTCCGCTCCGCAGTCCGCGGGTGTGGCCCAGCAGGTGAAGCAGACCTCCGGCGCCATCGGCTACTTCGAGCTGTCCTACGTCTCGGACGGCCTCAAGGCCGTCTCCATCGACACGGGCGCCAGCAAGCCGGTCGCCCCGTCCACCGAGTCCGCCACCGCCGACATCGCCGCCGCCAAGGTCGTCGGCACCGGCAAGGACCTGTCGCTCCAGCTCGACTACAAGACCAAGGCCGAGGGCGCCTACCCGCTCACCCTGGTCACGTACGAGATCGTCTGCGACAAGGGCAACAAGGCGGACACCCTGCCCGCCACCAAGGCGTTCCTCCGCTACATCGCCAGCGAGGACGGCCAGAAGATCCTGTCCGGGATCAGCTACGCCCCCGTCCCCGACGCGATCATCTCCAAGGTCCGCACCACCATCGAGGGCCTGAGCTGACCTGGGTGCGGTCCGGCCCCGGTTCGGGGCCGGACCGCACCGTCCGGTGCACCGCCGCCAGGAGCCGCGCGCCCGTCCTCGGGTGAACGGCTCCACCGAGCCGCCCACCCGCAAGCGGCTCCGCAGACCGGAGAACCCGATGGACATAACGACGCAGACAACCGACGCGCCTCCCCCTGTACCCGAGCCGACCGTGGCCGAGCAGAAGCGCAACGCCCGTGGCGCGACCCGCCCCGGTGACCGCATCTTCCTCGGCCTGTCCCGTGGCTCGGGCATCCTGCTGCTGGTGGTCATGGCCGCGATCGCGGTCTTCCTCACCTACCGCGCCTCCCTCGCGATCAGCAAGGACCACGGCAACTTCCTGACCACCTTCGAGTGGAACACCAACCTCCAGCCGCCCTCCTTCGGCATCGCGGTCCTCGCCTTCGGCACGATCGTCTCCTCGATCATCGCCATGGCCATCGCGGTCCCGATCGCGGTCGCCATCGCGCTCTTCATCACGCACTACGCGCCGCGCAGGCTGGCCGGCACCGTCGCGTACGTGATCGACCTGCTCGCCGCTGTGCCGTCCATCGTGTACGGCCTGTGGGGCGCGCTCATCCTCGTACCGCACATGACCGGCCTCTACGGCTGGCTCGACAAGTACTTCGGCTGGACCGGCATCCTCTCCTGGGAGGGCGGCGCCCCCCGGTCGATGCTCACCGTCGGCGTCCTGCTCGCGATCATGATCCTGCCGATCATCACCAACGTGAGTCGTGAGGTCTTCCGGCAGGTCCCGCGGATGCACGAGGAGGCCGCGCTGGCCCTCGGTGCCACCCGCTGGGAGGTCGTCCGCATGTCGGTGCTGCCCTTCGGCCGCTCCGGTGTGATCTCGGCCTCGATGCTCGGCCTCGGCCGCGCGCTCGGCGAGACGATGGCCGTCGCCACCGTGCTCTCCCCGACCTTCGACATCCAGACCAGCCTGCTCGACCCGGGTGGCGGCACCTTCGCCCAGAACATCGCCAGCAAGTTCAGCGAGGCGACGCAGGACGGCCGTGACGCGCTGATCGCCTCCGGTCTGGTCCTGTTCGTCATCACCCTGCTGGTCAACGGTGCGGCCCGGGCGATCATCGCCCGCCGCAAGGAGTACTCGGGGGCCAACGCATGAGCACCGCCAGCCTCGCCGACAAGCGCCCCAGCACGCTGCGCGGCGCCAGCCTCCCGAAGTGGTCCCCGTGGGCCATCGCCGCCGGATCCCTCGTGGTCGGCGTCGGCATCGGCCTCGCCGCCGGCCTGGACAGCAAGGTCCAGTGGGGCCTGATCGCCGCGATCGTCTTCGTCCTCGGCACGTTCGGCATCGCCGCCCGCGTCGAGGGCCGCCGCCAGGCCAAGGACCGCGTCGCGACCTCCCTCGTCTGGGTCGCCTTCCTGCTCGCCGTGATGCCGCTGGTCTCCCTGATCTGGGTGACCGTGGCGCGCGGCGTGAAGGTCCTCGACGTCTACTTCCTGACCCACTCCATGGGCGTCGTCGCCGACTCCGAGCCGGGCGGCGGCATCTACGCCGCCATCATCGGCAGCCTGGAGCAGGTCGGTCTCGCCACCCTGATCGGCGCGCCGATCGGCATCCTCACCGCGATCTACCTCGTCGAGTACGGGCGGGGCAGGCTCGCGCAGGCCGTCACGTTCTTCGTCGACGTGATGACCGGTATCCCGTCGATCGTCGCGGGTCTGTTCATCCTCAGCCTGATGCTGATCTTCGACATGCAGCCCTTCGGCTTCGCCGGCTCGCTGGCCCTCGCCATCCTGATGATGCCGGTCGTGGTCCGTTCCACCGAGGAGATGCTCAAGCTCGTACCGAACGAGCTGCGCGAGGCGTCCCTGGCGCTGGGTGTGCCCAAGTGGCGCACGATCCTGAAGGTGGTCCTGCCGACCTCGATCGGCGGCATCACCACCGGCGTCATGCTCGCCATCGCCCGTATCGCGGGAGAGACCGCGCCGGTGCTGCTGCTGGTGTTCGGCAACCCGTTCATCAACAACAACCCCTTCGAGGGTGCGCAGTCGTCGCTGCCGCTGTACATCTACCAGCAGTACTCGCAGAGCGCTGGTGCCAACGCGGCGTACGACCGCGCGTGGGCGGCGTCCCTCACGCTGATCGCCTTCGTGATGATCCTCAACCTGGTGGCCCGGGGCATTGCCCGCTGGAAGGCCCCGAAGACCGGTCGCTGACGCGACCTCTCGGCGACCGAAGAGTCTGGAAGTGAAGTAGTTATGTCCAAGCGAATCGACGTGAGCGGACTCACCGCCTACTACGGCTCCCACAAGGCGATCGACGACATCTCGATGACGGTCGAGCCGCGCTCGGTGACGGCGTTCATCGGGCCGTCGGGCTGTGGCAAGTCGACGTTCCTGCGCACCCTGAACCGCATGCACGAGGTCACGCCCGGTGGGCGGGTCGAGGGCAAGGTCATGCTCGACGACGAGGACCTGTACGGGTCCGGGATCGACCCGGTGTCGGTACGGCGTGAGGTCGGCATGGTGTTCCAGCGGCCGAACCCGTTCCCCACGATGTCGATCTTCGACAACGTGGCGGCCGGGCTGCGGCTGAACGGCAGCTACAAGAAGAGCGAGCTCGGGGACATCGTCGAGAAGTCGCTCAAGGGCGCGAACCTCTGGAACGAGGTCAAGGACCGGCTGAACAAGCCGGGGTCCGGGCTGTCCGGTGGTCAGCAGCAGCGGCTGTGCATCGCGCGGGCGATCGCCGTGGAGCCGAAGGTGCTGCTGATGGACGAGCCGTGCTCGGCGCTGGACCCGATCTCCACGCTGGCCATCGAGGACCTGATCGGTGAGCTGAAGGAACGGTTCACGATCGTCATCGTGACGCACAACATGCAGCAGGCGGCGCGTGTGTCCGACCGTACGGCGTTCTTCAACCTCGCGGCGGTGGGGCAGCCGGGGAAGCTGATCGAGATCGACGACACGGAGCGGATCTTCTCCAACCCGTCGGTGCAGGCGACCGAGGACTACATCTCCGGCCGCTTCGGCTGAGCCGGCCGACGGTCTGCCGAGACCCCTCGCGGTGCTGCATGGCGGTGCCACCGCGGGGATGTGAGGGCCCGCCCCTGGCTCCCGGGGGCGGGCCCATCGCCTTCCCGGCGTGGGGGCGGCCTCTCGTGTCGCCCGGGGTTCGCGCGCCCGCCGGGTATCCGTCCCGCCCTGGGGCTCCGCCCCAGACCCCGCCCGTTTCCCACCCACCCACCCGTGCGGGTCAGCTGGAAGGTCGCCCCACCCTGGGGCTCCGCCCCAGACCCCGGCGGGGACTGCGTCCCCTGCACCCCTGTGGGCTGCGGCTCGGGTCCTGGCGGGGCTGCGGGCTGCGCCCCGGCCTCGGCGGGATTGCGTCTCGGAGTCCGGCGGGGGTGCGGGGGCGCAGCCCCCGGTGGGGTCGAAGGGGCGGGGCCCCTGGGGACGGGGCGACCCCCTGTAGGCAAGCGCCCCGCCCGGCCGGAGGCCCCTCGTGGGGGGAGCGGGCCTACAGGAACGCCAGGTTCACGACTCCGAAGGCCGCCGCCGCCACCAGGGCGGCTGCCGGCATGGTGATGAACCAGCCGAGGACGATGTTCTTGGCGACGCCCCAGCGGACGGCGTTGACACGCTTGGTGGCGCCTACGCCCATGATGGCGGAGGTGATGACGTGGGTCGTGGAGATCGGCGCCTTGTAGAGGAACGCCGTGGCGAACATGATCGACGCGCCGGTGGTCTCGGCGGCGAAGCCCTGGGGCGGGTCGAGTTCGATGATCTTCCGGCCGAGGGTGCGCATGATGCGCCAGCCGCCGGCGTAGGTACCGAGGGAGAGCATCACGGCGCAGACGAGCTTGACCCACACCGGGATCGGGTCGCCGAAGGTCTCGTGGCCGGAGATGACCAGGGCGAGCACCACCACGCCCATGGTCTTCTGGGCGTCCTGGAGGCCGTGGCCCAGGGCCATGCCGGCCGCCGACACCGTCTGCGCTATGCGGAAGCCGCGCTTGGCCTTGTGCGGGTTGGAGCGGCGGAACGCCCACAGGATCACGGTCATGACCAGGTAGCCGACGATCAGGCCGACCACCGGGGACAGGAACATCGGGATGATGATCTTGTTGAGCACGCCGTTCCAGTGGACCGCCGTGCCACCCGCGATCGCCGCGCCGACCATGCCGCCGAACAGGGCGTGGGAGGACGACGAGGGCAGGCCGAAGTACCAGGTGACCAGGTTCCAGACGATCGCGCCGACCAGCGCGGCGAAGAGGATCGCCATGCCCGTGGAGCCCGAAGGCGTCTCGATCAGGCCCTCGCTGACGGTCTTGGCGACGCCCGAGCCCAGGAAGGCGCCGGCCAGGTTCATCACCGCCGCCATCGCCAGCGCTGCGCGTGGCGTCAGGGCCCGGGTCGACACCGACGTCGCGATCGCGTTCGCCGAGTCGTGGAATCCGTTCGTGTAAGTGAAGAAGAGCGCGACCGCGATGGTCACGACCAGTGCCAAGGTGTCCATGAAGAGGTCAGGACTCCTTGACGGCGATGGTCTCCACCGTGTTCGCCACGTGCTCGAAGGCGTCCGCCGCCTCCTCCAGCACATCCACGATCTGCTTGAGCTTGAGCACCTCGATCGCGTCGTACTTGCCGTTGAAGAGGTGCGCGAGGAGCTTTCTGTGGATCTGGTCGGCCTGGTTCTCGAGGCGGTTGACCTCGATCCAGTACTCGGTGAGGTTGTCCATCGTGCGGAGGTTCGGCATGGCCTCCGCCGTCAGCTCCGCCGCCCTCGCCAGGACCTCGATCTGCTGCTCGACGCCCTTGGGCAGTTCCTCGACGTTGTAGAGGACGACCAGGTCGACGGCCTCCTCCATGAAGTCCATGATGTCGTCGAGGGACGACGCGAGGGAGTAGATGTCCTCGCGGTCGAAGGGCGTGATGAACGAGGAGTTCAGCTGGTGGAAGATCGCGTGCGTGGCGTCGTCACCTGCGTGTTCCGCGGCCCGCATACGCTCTGCGATCTCGGCCCGGGCGGAGGTGTCCGCCCCGAGCAGTTCCATCAGGAGTTTCGAGCCGGTGACGATGTTGTCCGCGGAAGCGGCGAACATGTCGTAGAAGCTCGTCTCCCTGGGGGTCAGACGAAAGCGCACTTGGGGTCCTCGGGGTGCTTCGGTTTCGGTCAGGCTGATGCTAGGCGCATCATCCGGCCACGGCTAATGGGCCGTCCCCCAGTGTCACCCATCAGTCAAACCGATCATCACGGGGGCGTACCAAGACCCGTATACCCAGCAAAGTTGGCTACCATATACCCTGTAGGGGTATCTGTCCGGAGCTGTTCCGGAGTTGGTCCGGAGCCCGCAGTGACTGGAGGGGCGCGATGACGACGACCGAGGCCGGAGCCACGGCGCCCTCCGAGGCGAGCGGCACCACGCACGGGTACCACAAGCAGAAGGACGAGCACCTCAAGCGGCTGCGCCGGATCGAGGGCCAGATCCGGGGCCTCCAGCGCATGGTCGACGAGGACACCTACTGCATCGACATACTCACGCAGGTGTCCGCCTCCACCAAGGCGCTCCAGTCCTTCGCGCTGCAACTCCTGGAGGAGCACCTGCGCCACTGCGTCGCGGACGCGGCCGTCAAGGGCGGGACGGAGATCGACGCCAAGGTGGAGGAGGCCACGAAGGCGATCGGCCGCCTGCTGCGCACCTGAGCGCCCCGCAGGTCAGCTGTCCCGTTCCTCCGCCACGCGCAGCACCTCGTCGATGCTCTCCAGGCTGAGCCTTTCCTCGGCGGCGGACGCCGCGATGATCAGCTCTCCGCACAGCTCGATCTCGGCGAGGGCCACGTGGTCCTGAACTGCCGTACCGCCGACCGGAGCCACGCGCATCACCTCTTCTCTGCCGTTACCGACTTCCTAGAGTAGGCAGGGCTCTACACACCGCGCATGGCACGGACGGGCTAGTTCACGGGCCGCCGCGCTGACTAGTGCCCCGGGTCGCCGGCCGGTTCGCCGGGTGGCTGGTTCTCGGCGATCCGGCCCGCGTAGATGTCCTTCGGCAGCGGCAGCCGGACGTCCGCCGGGGTGCCGAAGCCGTACAGCAGTGTCGTGGAGGCCACCGCCACGCCGGCCTTCCGGCGGCCGTTGACAAATGAGAAGCTCTGCTTGAGTTTACGGATGCGGCCCTCGTCGTCGAGGTAGGCGTCGAAGGGGACCTCGGCCGTGGCGAACCCCTTCGCCGCCGCGGCCAGCGCCTCCCGGTTGCCCGCCGAGGCGTCGCGCGCCGCCCTGACCAGGTCGGCGGTGCCGCGGAAGTGCCGCACCTCGATGCCGTCGAGCTCGGTACGCCCCACGTACGTCGCCGTCCGCGTCCCGCGCAGCAACTCCGCGGCGGCGTACGGGTCCGTCGCCCCGCCCGTGACCAGGTTGCCGTCGGAGAGGGTCGCGCTGTCCACCCGTACCCATTTGTCGGCGGGCACCCCCGCGCCGCGGT
Organism: Streptomyces sp. NPDC001480; assembly: GCF_042894725.1. Taxonomy (NCBI): domain Bacteria; kingdom Bacillati; phylum Actinomycetota; class Actinomycetes; order Kitasatosporales; family Streptomycetaceae; genus Streptomyces; species Streptomyces sp. NPDC001480. The sequence goes on from NZ_JBIAVX010000025.1 coordinate 25,562, forward strand.
TCTTCATGAACAGGGCGCCGGGGGCGAGGAGTTCGGTGATCGGGCGGTGCTCGGCCTGCCCGGCCGGGTCCTGCGGGAGCTGCACGGTGAGCCGGCCCAGCTGTCTGCGGAAGTCGTAGACGCCCTCGCCCCGGATGGTGACCCGGGTGCCGCCGGTGGCCATCTCCATCGAGGTGGTGGCCTGTGAACTGCCTGCCTCGCGCAGGGCGTCGGCGGCGCGGTGCAGCGTGGTGACCGGGTCGTCCGCGCCGCGCCCGTCCTCCGCGGCGGCGCCGCTGAAGGAGCAGCCCGTGACCCCGAGGCCCAGACCGGCCGCGATCCCCACCGCGAGTCCCGCCCTGCCGGCCGTCCCGCCCCGCCTGTACTGCCGCCGATCCATAGCCTGCCTACCCCCAGCCGGTACGTCCGTCACGGGCCCCCTGTCTTTCCGGTTAACGACGAGTAGGGGGCGGCCGTCACGCGCGGGCAGGGCTTGGACGGGGGCGGACGTACGCTTTGCTTCGGGTGGGTAACGTTGTCTGTGTGGCGCAGCAGGAGGGTCCCGAACGGACCCGGCACGGGCAGGAACACCTCACGACGACGAACGAACAGGGCCGCTTCTGCGTGGCCCGGTGCACCTGCGGCTGGCGCGGTCCCGCCCGCCGGGCCCGCAGCCAGGCGAGAGCGGACGCGGAGGGGCATGCGACGGCGGGCTGACGGGCCCGGTCACCCCTACGAGTCGTCACACCGGCGAGTCGCAGACCAGCGCGTCGACGAGGTCCCGGTCGCGGGGCTGGGTCAGGCGGGCCCGGGCCGGCCCGGGCGCCAGCCACAGGATGCGGTCCACCTCGTCGTTGGGCGTGAAGTCGCCGGCGACGGCCTCGGCAGCCCAGTAACGGACCTCCTTGGGGCGGCCGTTGGCGTAGTAGCACACCGTGGGCAGCTCGGCGCCGGGCTCGGCGGTGTAGCCGGTCTCCTCCGCCACCTCCCGCAGGGCGCCCGGCAGTGCCTCCTCGCCGCGCTTGAGCTTGCCCTTCGGGTGGGACCAGTCGTCGTACTTGGGCCGGTGGACGAGGCAGACCTCCAGGCCGCCGTCCACCGGTGAGCGGCGCCACAGTACGCAGCCCGCGGCCTGTACGGGGGTGTCCTTCGCGGTCGTCACCGGTGCTTCACCGCCTCGCGTCGAAGAGTCAGGGGGCAGGAGAGCCAGGGGCAGGAGGGACAGCGGCAGGGGTCAGGGGGTGGTGACCGTCTGCTTCTGCCAGCACTGCTGGAACGCGAACCGTGACGCCTCCACCTCGTGACGCTGGTCGGCGTGGAGCACGCCGAGGGCGTACGCCGTCGCCGGGGCGATGCGCGGGGTGCGGGCCGCCTGTGCCGCCGCCGCGGCGGCCTCCGAGGCGTCCCGGTGCCGGTTCAGGGCCTGGCCGGCCGTGAGCAGGCGCAGGTCGACGGGGCCGCCCTGGCCGTGCAGCACCTCGCGGGCGTAGCGGTGCAGGCGCAGCAGCAGGCGGACCTGGTGCCAGGGGCCGTCCTGGGGGTGGGAGGACGGGTCCGGGGAGAGGCCGTGGATGAGGGCCTCCGCGTTGTAGGGGTGGCCCGCGGTGACCAGGGGGAGCGCGGTGATCGCGTCGGTGAGGCGTTCCTCGGCGGCGTCCGCCAGGGGGTGCAGTGCGGTGGAGGTGGCGGCGGCGGTGAGGGGGACCTCGCTGGCCAGTACGGCGACCTTGTCGGCGACGGCGTGGAAGCGGGAGGAGCCCAGGGCCTGGAGGGCCGTGGAGTGGGCGCGGGTCCGGGCGAGGGTGAGCTGGCGGTCCAGCAGGGCGCCCGCCTTCGCCGCACCGACGGTCAGGTTGCCGTTCGGGGGCGTCGCCTTCAGCGGGGCGGGCGCCGCCCCGTCGGTGGGGCCGCCCACGGCCGCGCCGACCGGCTGGGCGGGCACCGTCGCCGACCCCGACAGCCGGTGCAGCGCCAGCAGCAGCCGCTCCAGCCGCCCCTCGTACGCGTGCTCCATCCCCAACGTGCCCGACAGCCAAGCCAGTTCGGGCCGGATCTCCTCCGACCAGGCGGTGTCGAGCAGGGGGCGGAAGGTGTGCAGGCTGCCGCTGATACGGCGGGCCGAGCGGCGCAGGGCGCGTGCCGCGTCGACGGACTCCTCCGCGCCGTTCGAGCCGCCCCCGGTCTCCCGGTGCAGCCGCAGCGCGCGGAGGAACTCCGTGGCCTGGGCGCGCAGGTAGCCCGCGAGGGTTTCCCCGGTCACCGCCCCGGCCGTGGGGTCCGTCGGGTCAAGGTGTTGCTGTGCCACGCCGGCGCCTCCGGGCGTCTATGAGCATCTCCTGGACGTTGCGCAGGGGTTGGCCGTCCCCGTCGGTCGCGTGCCGCACCCATTCGCCGTCCGGGCCCAGGTGCCAGGAGGTGGTGGTGTCGGACATGCCGGTGTCGAGCAGCCGGTTGATCGCGGACCGGTGGGCGGGGTCGGTGACCCGGACGAGGGCCTCTATCCGGCGGTCGAGGTTGCGGTGCATCATGTCGGCGCTGCCTATCCACACCTCGGGCTCGCCGCCGTTGCCGAAGATGAACACGCGGGAGTGTTCGAGGAAGCGGCCGAGGACGGACCGGACGCGGATGTTGTCCGACAGGCCGGGGACGCCGGGCCGCAGCGCGCAGATGCCGCGCACCCACACGTCCACCGGTACGCCCGCCTGGGACGCGCGGTACAGGGCGTCGATGACCGCCTCGTCCACCATCGAGTTGACCTTGATGCGGACGAACGCCGGACGCCCGGCACGGTGGTGCTGGACCTCCTTGTCGATCCGTGAGACCAGGCCGTCGCGCAGGGACTTGGGGGCCACCAGCAGCCGGCGGTAGGTCTCCCGGCGAGAGTAGCCGGAGAGGCGGTTGAACAGGTCGGAGAGGTCCGCGCCGACCTGCGGGTCGGCGGTGAGCAGACCGAGGTCCTCGTACAGCCGGGCCGTCTTCGGGTGGTAGTTGCCCGTGCCCACGTGGCTGTAGCGGCGGAGCGTCTCGCCCTCCTGGCGCACCACCAGGGACAGCTTGCAGTGGGTCTTCAGGCCGACGAGCCCGTACACGACGTGGCAGCCGGCCTCCTCCAGCTTCTTCGCCCACTTGATGTTGGCGTGCTCGTCGAAGCGGGCCTTGATCTCGACAAGGACGAGGACCTGCTTGCCCGCCTCCGCGGCGTCGATGAGCGCGTCGACGATCGGGGAGTCGCCGGAGGTCCGGTACAGGGTCTGCTTGATCGCGAGGACGTCCGGGTCGGCCGCCGCCTGCTCGATGAAGGCCTGTACGGACGTCGAGAAGGAGTCGTACGGGTGGTGCAGGAGCACGTCCCGCTGCCGCAGGGCCGCGAAGATGTCCGGCGCCGACGCGGACTCGACCTCGGCGAGGTCACGGTTGGTGCCGGCGATGAACTTCGGGTACTTGAGCTCGGGCCGGTCCAGGGAGGCGATGCGGAAGAGGCCGGTGAGGTCCAGGGGGCCCGGGAGCGGGTACACCTCGGCCTCGCTGATCTTCAGCTCGCGCACCAGCAGGTCGAGGACCTCGCGGTCGATGGACTCCTCGACCTCCAGGCGCACCGGCGGCCCGAAGCGGCGCCGCATGAGCTCCTTCTCCAGGGCCTGGAGGAGGTTCTCGGCGTCGTCCTCCTCGACCTCGAGGTCCTCGTTCCGGGTGAGCCGGAAGGCGTGGTGCTCGAGGACCTCCATGCCCGGGAAGAGCTCCTCCAGGTGGGCCGCGATGACGTCCTCCAGCGGGACGTACCGGCCCGGGGCGGCCTCCAGGAAGCGGGACAGCAGCGGCGGCACCTTCACGCGGGCGAAGTGCTTGTGGCCGCTGACCGGGTTGCGTACGACCACGGCCAGGTTCAGGGACAGGCCGGAGATGTACGGGAAGGGGTGTGCCGGGTCCACGGCCAGGGGGGTCAGGACCGGGAAGATCTGGTGCCGGAAGAGCGTGAACAGGCGGGCCTGCTCCTTCTCCGTCAGCTCGTTCCAGCGGACCAGGTGGATGCCCTCCTCCGCGAGCGCGGGGGCGACGTCCTCGTGGTAGCAGGCGGCGTGCCGGGCCATCAGCTCGCGGGAGCGGGCCCAGATCATCTCCAGTACCTCACGGGGCTGGAGTCCGGAGGCCGAGCGGGTGGCGACGCCCGTCGCGATACGGCGCTTCAGTCCGGCGACCCGGACCATGAAGAACTCGTCCAGGTTGCTGGCGAAGATCGCCAGGAAGTTCGCCCGTTCGAGGAGGGGCGTGTTCGGGTCCTCGGCGAGTTCGAGGACCCGCTCGTTGAACGCGAGCCAGCTGCGTTCCCGGTCGAGGAATCGACCCTGCGGCAGCTGTACCCCGTCAACCTGCGATTCCTCGTACGCGTCGAGGTCGGCATCGATGTCGGGTTCCAGGTCGGAGACCACGGCCGCCACGGTGTGCGGGCGGTGCGCGGCTATGGAGCCCACGGAGGGCTGCGCGTGCTGGACCTGTGCCTGGGTGTCTGGCTGGCTCATGACCCCATTGTTCCGCGTCAGGAGCGATACGGGCGCGTCGGAACGTGCGGGTGGGAGCTTCAGGACCCCGTTCCCCGCGGACCCCTCGGGGGGTGGCGAAGGCTCTGGCACGGCGGGCTTCATTGGCTGAGCGTCGCAAGGTCGTCTGAATCGATGGTTACGGAGACATGACGTGCGGGATATCTGGGGGCGGCTCCGGGGCGTTCGGGGCGGTGCGGTGCTCGCGAGGGCGCGGTGCGGCGGACGCGAAAGTGACGATCCCGTACGTCCTTCCCCCCGTGGGAGGACGTACGGGATCGTCGGTCCCCCACGCGGTGCGCCGGCGCAGCACCGTGCAGGCCGCCGTGGTCGCGGCGGCAGCCAGGGTGAGGACGATGCCGGTCTCCGCCAGGTGGAGGGGCCAGTCATGGGACTCCGGGTGGTAGACGGCGAAATCGCCGTCGGCGTTCCGGCCCCGGTTCACCGGCCGGCGTCGGCGGGAGCACGGGCCGCTTCGGTGACGTAGAGGTCACCGTCGGTCACAGGTCCGCGGGTAGCGCTCCAGCACGAAGTGCAGCAGCCACATCGCGGCGAACGCGGTGCCGAGGGCGGCCAGGACGCGGCGCGGCAGCAGCGCGGCGAGCGTCCGAACGCGAGGGCGCACAGGCCGTACGCCACCACGAGGCTCCCGGCCGATCAGCGCGCCGCCCACTTCTCCATTCGGCGCGCAGGGGTGAGTCGACGGGCGGCGCCCGGAGAACGCCGTACGAAGGTCCCGAGCCCCCGCCTGGCCTCCACCAGCCCCTCGCGTTCCAGCTCGCGGTACGCCTTCAGGACGATGTTCGGACCTGCCTCGTCTGCTGGACGATCTGGACGCAGGTGGCCACGCCGCTGTGCCGGAGGGGGCGACGTCAAGATCGCCGCCCCTACGGCCCCTGTGCCCCGTAGTACAGGTACATCAGGTCTCGGTGCGGTACATCAGATCCGTCTCGTACGTCGTGAACCCCAGCCGCTCGTACACCGACACCGCCGCCTTGTTGTCCGCGTCGACGTACAGCATCGCCGTCGGCAGCCCCTGGGCCGCCAGATGCCGCAGGCCCACCGTGGTGAGCGCCTTGCCCAGGCCGCCGCCCTGCCTGCCGGGGGCCACGCCGAGGACGTACACCTCGCCGAGCTGCTCGGCCGCGTGCACCTTCGTCCAGTGGAAGCCGACGAGCTCGCCCGCCCGCTCGGCCAGGAAGAAGCCGTCCGGGTCGAACCACGGCTGGGACTTGCGGTCGTCGAGGTCGCGCTGGGTAAGGGAGCCCTGCTCGGGGTGGTGGGCGAAGGAGGCGGCGTTGACCGCCAGCCAGGCCGCGTCGTCGGCACCCGGCACGAAGGCGCGTACCGTCACGCCCTCCGGCAGCACCGGGTCGGACAGGTCCAGATCGGCCAACGACCGCCGCAACTGGCGCAGTTCGCGGAACAGGGTCAGGCCGAGCACCTGCGCGAGGTGCCGGGCCGCGGAGTGCCCGCCGTGCGCCCACACCCGCAGCCGCTTGCCCGAGGCCGCCAGCAGGGCGGAGCCCAGCGCCCGGCCGTGCCCGTGCCCGCGGTGGGCCGGGTGGACGACGAGTTCGGCGGCCGGCGCCTCCACCGGGTCGGTGTCCTCCAGCTGGGCGTAGCCGACGAGTTCGTCGCCGGCGAGCAGCAGCAGATGCGATACGCCCTCGCGGGCGCCGCCCGAGAGTTGCAGCCGCCCCTGCTCGGACACCGGCTGCTGTCCGTCGACGCGGGCGGCCTCCGCGAGCAGCCCGAGCACGGCCTCGGCCTGGTCCGGGGAGAGCGCGGAGTAGGTCTCGATGGAACGGGTGCGTGCGGGCCGTACGGTGTCGTCGCTGGTCATGCGTATGAGGGTACGGGGCGGCCCCGGGCCGGTGGCGAAAAGGGAAACGGTAAAGAAATCGGCAAAGGGAAACCAGGATGTAACCATCAACACCCTGTTGCGCTACGCGCGTTGACCCTAGGCTGCGCCCGGAACGGGCCACCGTCTCAGCAGACCCACAGGGGGGCGCATGCCGACCGCACATCACCCGTATCGCCGCGTCAGACGCCGTACGTACGCACTTCTCGCCTCGGCCGCCGCACTGGCCTCCGCTGCCGCACTGGCCACCGCGCTCCCGGCGGACGCCCACGACGGCAGGGGCGGCCACGGTGGCCACGGCGGCCACCACCCGAGCCGCTACCAGGACGTCCAGCTCCTGTCCTTCAACGACCTGCACGGCAATCTCGAACCGCCGTCCGGTTCCTCCGGCCGGGTCACCGAGCTCCAGCCGGACGGCACGACGAAGACGATCGACGCGGGCGGCGTCGAGTACCTCGCCACGCACCTGCGCGACGCCCGCGCCGGGCACCCGTACTCCATCACCGCGGCCGGCGGCGACATGGTCGGCGCCTCCCCGCTGGTCTCCGGGCTGTTCCACGACGAGCCCACCATCGAGGCGCTGAACAAGCTGAAGCTGGACGTCACCTCCGTCGGCAACCACGAGTTCGACGAGGGCGCGAAGGAACTGGCCCGGCTCCAGAACGGCGGCTGCCACCCCACGGCGGGCTGCTACACGGACAAGGAGTTCCAGGGCGCCGACTTCCCCTACCTCGCGGCGAACGTCCTCGACGAGAAGACGGGCAAGCCGATCCTGCGCCCGTACTGGGTGTGGAAGAAGAAGGACGTCAAGATCGGCTTCATCGGCGTCACCCTGGAGGGCACGCCGGGCATCGTCTCGGCGGACGGCGTCAAGGGCCTGAAGTTCAAGGACGAGGTCGAGACGATCAACAAGTACGCCAAGGTGCTCCAGCGCCAGGGCGTGCAGTCGATCGTCGCGCTCGTCCACGAGGGCGGCTTCCCCGCGTCGGGCTCGTACAACTACGACTGCGACTCCCCGGGCGTCGGCGACGGCATCTCCGGCCCGATCGTCGACATCGCCAAGAACGTGACCCCGGCCGTCGACGCGCTGGTCACCGGGCACACCCACGCCGCGTACGTCTGCACGGTCGACGATCCGGCGGGCCGCCCCCGCATGGTCACCTCGGCGGCCTCCTTCGGCCGCCTCTACACGGACACCACGCTGACGTACGACCGGCGCACCGGCGACATCGCCCGTACGGCGGTGAAGTCGGCCAACCGCGTGGTCACCCGGGACGTCCCGAAGGCGGCCGACATGACCGCCCTGATCGGCAAGTGGAACACCCTCGCCGCGCCGATCGGCAACCGGCCCATCGGCTACGTCTCCGCCGACATCGGCAACACCGGCGACGAGTCCCCCATGGGCGACCTGATCGCGGACGCGCAGTTCGCCTACGGCAAGGAACTCGACCCGGAGACCGACCTCGCGCTGATGAACCCGGGCGGGGTGCGGGCCGGGCTGACGTACACGGCCAAGGGCGGCGAGGGCGACGGCGTCGTCACCTACGCCGAGGGCTTCACCGTCCAGCCCTTCTCCAACACCGTCAACCTCCAGGACTTCACCGGTGCCCAGCTGATCCAGACGCTCAGGGAACAGGTGAGCGGCGTGAACGCGGCCGCGCCGAAGATCCTCCAGCCGTCCTCCGGGCTGACGTACACCCTGGACCTGACGAAGACGGGCGCCGACCGGGTGGTCACCGACTCGATCCGCCTGAACGGCACGGCGATCGACCCGTCGGCCACCTACCGCGTCGCGACCAACAGCTTCCTCGCGGGCGGCGGCGACGGCTTCACCACCCTGGGACAGGGCACGAACGACCTCGTCGGCACGGACGACCTGACGGCGCTGGAGAAGTACCTGACGGCGAACTCGTCGGCGAGCAGCCCGCTGGCGCCGCCGGCGGCGAACCGGATCACGATCGTGCGGTGAGACACCCCCGGGTCCAACGGTGAGGCGGCGCGCACGGTGACGAGCCGATGCGCGCCGGCCTCCACTCCTGTCCAGTGCCGCCCTCAGGCGGCGGGCGTGCCGGTGGCAGGGGCTTCGGCGCCGGTACGCTCCAAGGCCGCCAGCGCCCTGGCAGCGGCGTGCCGCCGTGCCGCACGCCGGGACCGCCCCTCGGAGGCGGCCTCACGCAGCACCTGTCGCAGCGCCGAGACCGCACGCGGTCTGTACTCCTCACCGAGGTCCACCAGGAGTACGACCGCCGCGTGCAGTCTGACGGGGTCCTGTCGGAGGATGAACTCGACGAGAGCCCCGGCCGCCTCGGAGTGGTACCTCTCGCCCAGCGAGATCAGGCACTTGGCCAGGTCCATGTGCGACAAGCGGTCGCCCCAGCGCACCCGCCTGCCGGCTTCCTTGAGTGCCTCGACCGCGATGTCGGCCTGCTCGTCGCCGACGTCCGCCAGCACTTCCGCGGCCATTGTCCGTTCGTACGAGCGGGAACTACGGCCGTGGATGGCTCCGACCAGGAGTGCCACGCCGAAACGCCGGTAATCCTGCCCCAGGGCGAGCAAGAACTCTCCCGCCGTCAGACGCTCGTGGGCAAGGGCCGGCCAGCTGGACGCCCGGCGGTATACGGATCGCGCGAGGTCCCCGGCGTACGGTTCACCGAGGAGGCCGACGTTTTCCGCGGACTCGGCGAAGCCGTAGATTGCCGAACGGAATTGCTTCGTGAGCGCCTTTACGGCCATCGGCCGGTGCCGCTGACCGAGCTGGAGCAGTATGCGCGCCGCTGCGTCCAGTCGGCGTGTCCTGATTCCGACGGTGTACACGAGGCGCGCCAGTTCCGCCGCCCTCGACGGCTCCAGGCACAGCAGTGCCTCCATGGCGCTCAGCCGCTCCGCGCGGCCGGTCCCCGGGTGGGTGGCGAGGTCGTAGAGCACGTCTCCGTCGACGGGCATGTGAGGCCCGCTCAGCAGGAGCAGCCCCCGTGCCGCCCTGCGCCGTGCTCCGACGCCGGCTCCCGGACGCACGGCGTCGGCCGTCAGCGATCCGGCGACCGACGTGACGTAGGACTCGCCCAGTTCACGCAGCGTCCGCGCGGCGTGTTGCCGGGTGGACGCGCTGGTACGCCGGCCGGCCAGCCGGGCCCGGAGTTCCGACGCGACGCAGTCCAGGTCTTCCTCGCCCAGGGCGGTCAGCACCTCGACGGCCTTTTCCCTGGTCCGGGTGTCGGTGTCCCGGTCGGCGACCACAGTCCGGAGCAGTGCGATGTCCACGGGCGGCCGCAGCTCGTTCAGGGTGAGCAGGGCCCGCGCCGCCCCCAGGCGGGCCGCCCGGTCGGTGTCAGGGGCGGTGAGCCTTGTCCGCAGTTCCTCGACGACCTCCGACGGGAGACGCCCGCCCAGCCTCCGCAGCTCCTCCGCGACGCTCGTGCGGCGCCCGGAGAGGATGTCCGGGCCGCTCAGCACCGCACACACGGCTGCCACCGGGGAGACAGGAGGTTTGCGGGAGAACAACAAGGCGTTACTCACGGCCGTGTAGAGCGGATGGGATCTCGGGTAGGTGACGTAGGGCCGCCAGAGCTCTACAGAGGTGTCCTTGACGCCTCTCAGCTCCAGGCGCAGGAAGCGGCGGGCCTCTCCATGCCAGATCGAGCCGCCGCGTCGAGCGCCCGGCAGGAGAACTTCCACGCTCCGTTCCCCCTCCTGGGCGTACGCGCCGCCGAGACGCCGCAGCCCCTGGGCCGCGGTCAGCCGGTCGGTGAACCGGGCATCCGAACGGTTGAGTGCCGTGCGCCACGCCTCGGCCGCCAGCTCTCGGTAGCCGTCACCGAGCTCTGTCAGCATCTGTGCGTACCCGCACCGCTCGCGCGGGCCGGTATCCGCATCGTCCACGAGGGCCCGGATGGACCGGGCCGCCTCCTCGACATGGGGTCCTCCGAGAGCGATGAGCTCGTCCAGCGCCTTTCGCCGATCGTTGTCACTGGTGAGAGGAGCGTCGGCCACGGCGTGCAGCAGCCGGGCCGCGGCCGCCACGAACCGCCCACCGGAATCCGCCATCTCCTTGGCCAGTTGGATCTCCACGTACGTGCCACGCAGCAGGGCGCGTGCCAGTCGGTCGATCCGTTGCTCGGCCTGCTGTGCGAGGTCACCGCCGAACTCGGCCAGAGCCTGGATCGCGTCGTACGGGACGGTCGACAGCTGGGCCGGCTCGTCGGCGAGGGCCAGCAACGCGCGAGCGGCCGTCTCGACGTGTTCCTCCCCGAGTTCTGCCAGTTCCTGCGCCGCCCAGAGCCGTTGGTTCGCCGAGGCGCGCCGGTGCCTGGCGACCGCTTGCAGTGCCGTCGCGGCCGCCGCCGGCTGCTGGGATGCGGCGAGGGCCTCCGCGGCCCGTCGCAGGGCTCGCGGTTCCACGCTCGGCAGACCGGCGACCTGTGCGAGTACCCGGGCGGCGGCCACCGAGTCGTGCGGCATCAGCGCCACGATGGCTTCCATCCGCCTGGGGGCATCGGGCTGATGGGCGATGCGGTGCAGATACTCCCGGATCCTCTCGTGCCGGATGCGGCTGAGCAGGTCCCAGACCTTGCCCCCGGGCGTCGAGACCTGAAGGGCGTCGACGGCCAGCAGCAGCCGCCGGTAGTGGATCTCCTCGGCCGGGCAGCGGGCGGCCAGCAGTTCCCCCGCGAGCATCTGATGGGGATCCAGTCCCGCTTGCAGCCAGTCCAGCAACTTCCGTCCCCCGGCACGGTGCCGATGGCAGTAGTGGGCCAGGGCCATGCGGTAGATGTGCTCAAGATGGTGTTCGGTACGTCCTGACGCGGCCAGGATCGCCGCTCGCCACCGCGGGTGTGCGATGTCGAACGACTCCGTCAGCTCCTCCTCCACGAGCTGCTCGGCCACGAGGTGTTCGGCGAACGTCGTGTGCAGGAACTCCAGACCATGTCCCCTGCGTACCAGCAGACCGGTCCCCAGCAGTGCGTCCGTCACCGCGTTGGGCCAACCCGCCAGCGGTTCGTCGGCTCCGAAGCGGCGCCCCGCCCCGTCGGCCGCGGTCTCCTCCCACCAGCGCAGCGCGACCCCGGGCAGATCCTGTTCACCACGGACGACCTGCGCGTGCGCGAGGTGCGCCAGCAGCGTCTCGACGCCGTCCTTCAGGCAGGCCACGGCGTCCCGCCCGCGGGAGGTGACCGAGGCGCGCTGCTCCAGCTTCCGCCACATGGCCTCGACCTGACCGGATCTGGCTTCGCGCAGCAGCGCGCGGTACCGCAGGTACAGGCCGCGCCGGTTGTCCGGGAGCCGATCGCCGGGGGCGTTCTCGAAGACGATGGCGGTGACGGTGGCCAGCAGCGGGTTGCGCAGCAGGTCGCTCAGCCCGGCCTCGTCGATCTGCCGCAGGAAGTCCGTGGCGAGCCCCGGGTGGCCGGAGTCCTTGAACCAGGTCTCGGTGAACTCCTCCAGGCGGTGCCGGTCGAAGGGGTCGAGCAGGTGATGGTGGAACCCTGCCGCGGCCAGCTCCTCGGTGGCCTCGGGGTCGGGCCGGGTGGTCAGCACCATGCGGATCGGAGCACGTGTGCCCTGTCTGGCCTGGTCGGCGAGGCGCCGGATGACGCGGCCGCGCTGATCGTGGTGGACCTCGTCCAGGGCGTCGACGAGGAGCAGCCAGCGGACGCCCTGTGGCAACCGGGGCAGGGTCCCGTCCCCCGGGCCGAGCCCGGTCTCGGCGGCCACCGCGCTCTCCAGTGAATGTCCGGCGCCGGAGAGCCTGGACGCGGCGACCCACAGCGGTACGAACCTGCCGTCGGCGACGACGGAATCCAGCGCCTCCCGGCCGTAGCGCAGGGCGCAGTTGTGCAGGAGCGTCGATTTCCCGGTGCCCGGGCCGGCCTCGACGAGCAGATGACCGCCTGCGCCCTGCCCGAGCAGCTCGTCGAGCACGTCTTCGAGCCGGCGAGGTGGGCCGGCGTGCTTCGCCGGTCCGAGGATCGCGGGTCTGGCCGGGTTCTGTCCCGGCCGGTGAGCGGCGCCGCGTTTGGGTCTGCCCTCCCGCCCGGCGGTGTGTTCCTTCAGCTCCTCCGCGGCCTTTTCCGGGCCCGCCGGGTCGTCCGGCGCCGCGCTCCTGCTCAGCACCTGCCGGATGTACACGGTGGTCAGCCGGCGGGTACGGCGGTCCTGGTGGAAGCGGTACGGAAGCTCGTCCGCGGCCTCGCGCTGCCGGTCCAGCACCGCTCGTACGGGCGGTTCCAGCCAGTGGTGCACGGCATCGGCGGCCAAGGCGGTTCTGGCGGTCGGCCGGACCGGGACGGGCTCGGCCTCGACGCGGTGCGCGGCGAGAAGGGACAGGAAGTCCGGGTCACCCAGGTCGCAGAGGTCGGTGGCGGTGACGTTGCGCCGGTCCCGCCCGGGAAGGTGGCTGGTGGCGATCCCGGCGAGCAGCCCTTCGTCCTGGGTGAGGATGCCCGCGCCCGAGTAGCCCTTCCACGGTGAGTCTCCGGGGCGGGGCGCCTGCGGAGCCGAGCTGTGCACGGACAGCTGGAGCTGGTGGGCCCGGCGGTCCGAGCCGAGCTGGATCGTTCCGTTGATCTGGTGGCCGCTCGGCCGGCCCTTCTCCTCGGTGAACCAGGGATAGCCGACCGCGTGCACCGCGATCTGCCCCATCTCCCGAGGCAGCAGGGCGAACCGGATGGGCGGCACGGTCAGGTACTCCGTGTCCAGGACCAGGAGCGCCACGTCCCGGTCGGGGTGCGGTACCACCCGCCGTACGACCGCCCGGGATCCACGACCGGGACCGCGCACCTCGAGGCCGGCGGGCTTGTCCCGCACTGCGTGGGCGGCGGTGATCGCCAGGTCGCCCACCAGCAGGAATCCGGACGCCTCGAAGTAGGTGTGGCCGTCGCGTTCCCGGCGGACGACCTGCACGACGCGGTCCAGACGGCTCACCATCCGTGCTCTGCCCCCGTACGCCGCGGCCCGCAGGCGGTCAGTCGTCCGCCAGCGGCACCCGGTTGGCCGGGTCGGAACCGGTCAGCACCCGGTTGCCTTCAGCGGTCTCGGCCTTCAACTGGAGGGAAACGGTGTGGGTGACGGCCTTGGAGCCCGCCGCCTTGCCGTTCGTCGACAGGACCCAGAACTTCGCCCCGACACCCGCCTCCACACTGCCCTCGACGGCGACCTCGAGGTCAAGGTTGACCGTCTCGACATGCAGCCGCACCGGCTGGCCCTCGGCGTCCAGCGAGGCCTGCGCCAGTTCGTTGCGCAACGCTTTGAGAGCCTCCGCGAGCCCGATCTTCATTGCTTCCCCCCACATCCGGTCTGACGTGCCGTCATGGTAGCGGCGCGCGAAATAGCCTGGCAATGATCTCGGTAAGTTCCATGTGAGGCTCGTAATGAATTCTGTGTGAGTGGCGAGCCGGTTCCGTGTTGCTGCTGAAAATGTCACTCAGCTGCAATTCATCGAGGTCTAAGTTGATTTGGCTTTCTTGCGTGCCGAGGTGCCGTAGTGTTTTCCATGTCGAAAGCGAACGGCGACGAAAGGCAAGACTGATGAGCTTCCGCAAGATCGCACCGGTCAAGAGGGCCCGTAAGTGCAGCCCGGCCCCGAAGGTCGCTCCGAAGCGGCGTGAGCCGAAGAAGCGCGAGCTCAAGCGCCCGGTGGGTCATGAGTAAGCGCTGCTGTAAGCAACGGGTCAAGTCAATCTGAGCAAACCTGAGAACCGGAGAGGAAATCCCTATGAGCTTCCACAAGATCGTCCCCGTCAAGAAGCATAACAAGCCCGCCCCGGTGCCCAAGAAGCCGACGCCCAAGAAGCCCGAGCCGAAGCGTCGTCCGGTCGCCCGCCAGGGCTGACAAAGAATTCGCCCACGGAAATCAGACGTAAATCACAGGGAGAGAGACACCCGCATGAGCTTCCACAAGATCGCCCCCGTCAAGAAGCACCACAAGCCCGCCCCGGCTCCCAAGAAGCCGGCGCCGAAGAAGCCCGCGCCCGCGCCGAAGCGGCGCCCGGTGGGGCACCAGGGCTGAGGCACGCCGTGAGGCGGGGTCACCGGTTACAGCGTGGTCGCACCGGTGGCCCCGCCTCGGCCATGTGCCGCACAGGTACCGAGGCACGTTCAAGGGAGTTGTCGACATGAGGGAAGCCCGCGAGGCCTTCCGCCGCTTCTGGCCGCTGACCCGAGGCGACCGAAGGTGGCTGGCGGCGATCGTGGCCTGCGTGGTGGTGTCCGCGCTCGCCGAGACCACCGCGATCCTGCTCTTCGCCGACCTCACCGACAACGCCCTGAAGGCCGGCTCGCTCTCCGCCTTCTGGGGCCCGGCCGCCGCCTGGCTCGGCGTGGCCGCCCTCGGCGCGCTGGTCGGCTACCTCGGCAACTCGCTGGCCACCTGGACCGCCGAGAGATTCGTGCTCCGCCTGCGTGCGGGCGTCTTCCGGCACATCCAGGGCCTGCCCCCGCACTTCTTCCAGAAGCACCGCCAGGGCGACCTGGTGGAGCGCCTCACCGGCGACGTGGAAGCCATCGAACAGATGGTCGTATCGGGCGTCGTCGGCACGATCTCCGCCGCCTTCTCCGCCGTCTTCTACGCCTGCGCCGCCTTCTGGCTGCGCTGGGACCTGGCCCTCGCCACCTTCGTCCTCGCCCCCCTCTTCCTCCTCGCCGCCCGCCGCTTCTCCGGCCGCATCAAGCAGACCTCCCAGGACGAGCGGACCGCCGACGGCGCGATCACCTCGGTGGTCGAGGAGTCGCTCGGCAACATCGTCCTCACCCAGGCCTACAACCGCCGCCGGGACGAGGAGAAGCGCCTCGACGCCGAGGCGCGCGCCTGGATGCGGGCCAGCGTGCGCGGGGCGCGGCTGAGCGAGATGTACGAGCAGCTCGTCGAGGTCGTCGAGACGCTGTGCGTGCTCGCCGTGATCGGCCTGGGCGTGTGGGAGATCTCGGCCGGCCGCATGACCCTCGGCCAGCTCCTCGCCTTCGCCGCCTTCCTCGGCTACCTCTACCCGCCGGTCCGGGGCCTCGGCCGGCTCGGCCTCACGGTCACCGCGGCCACCGCCGGCGCCGAGCGCATCGCCGAGATCCTGGACGCCGAGCCGGCCGTCCGCGACCCCGCCGAGCCGGTCCCCGCATGGCCGGTGCGCGGCCGGGTCGGTTTCCACGGCGTGTCCTTCCGCTACCCCGAGTCCCGCCGCGCGTCCCTGCGCGACGTGACCTTCACGGCCGGACCGGGGGAACTGGTGGTGGTGACGGGCGCGAGCGGCGCCGGCAAGTCCACCCTGTCCAAGCTCCTGACCCGCTTCTACGACCCCTCGACGGGCGCGATCTGCCTGGACGGCGTCCCCCTCACGGACATCCCCCTGGACTTCCTCCGCGAGAACGTCGCCCTCCTCCCCCAGGAGACCCTCGTCCTCAACGGCACCATCCGCGAGAACATCGGCTGCGGCCGCCCCGGCGCCACCGACACCGAGATCGAGCAGGCGGCCAGGGACGCGGCGGCGCACGACTTCATCGCCGCGCTGCCCGACGGCTACGACACCGAGATCGCGCCCGGCACGGCCGCCCTCTCCGGCGGCCAGCTCAAGCGCGTCGCCATCGCGCGTGCCATGCTGCGCGCCGCCCACGTCCTGGTACTGGACGAGCCGACGGCGGGCCTGGACGCGGTGGCCGCCCGCCAAGTGATCCAGCCCCTGCGCCGCCTCATGTCCGGCCGCACGACCATCATGATCACCCATGACCTGACCCTGGCCCCGGACGCCGACCGGATCCTGGTCGTGGACCACGGTCGACTGGTGGAAGCGGGCACCCACGCCGAACTGGCCGCCCGGGGCGGGGTGTACGCCCGGCTGGCGTCACCGTTGCCGGAGACGATCGGGGAGCAGGCGCCGGCGCTGACGGACGAGACGATGATCCTCAGGTGGTGAGCACGCCAGGACCGATCAAGACTCGCCCGCCCGCAGGCGCGCACCCCTGGTGACCGCGATGCGCAGCGTGTCCGCAAGCGACTCCACCGCCCTGACAAGCGCGAACCGCACGGCCCGCTCCCCGGCCTCCGGGTCGGCGAGCACGGCCCTGGCACCGCCCAGCACCTGCTCAGCGGAGTCCAACTGGCCCGCCTCCACGTCGTCGGCGAGGAGCGAGAGACGACTGTGGTCGCTGTCGGCGCTGAGGTAGCAGGGCTTGCCTTCGGGGGTCCACGGCAGGAGACGGAGGGCGCCGGGGGCTGCCGCTCGCTTCTCGGCGTCGCTCATGTCATCTCTCCCTGCGGTGACAAGCATTGATCACATCGCCCTGACGCTCGGATACGGCCCGGAAGAGACACCGCCCCTGCCCGTGCCGGTCGCGCTCACGCTCGGCCACGACGAGGTCCGGCGCGTCGGCCGGAGCCGCGCCGAACACCAGCATCCGGGTGCGACCCCCGTGCGGCTCGGATGCGCGCTCCACTACCGCCTGGACAAGAGCGTGGGAGAGACCGGAGAGTTCAGGAAGCCGTAGGTGTCCAGCCCCCCAGCCAGTCCGTGACCTCCTGGTTCGCCGCCTGGGCGTCGGTCAGTTGGGGGCGGTCGCTGGTCGCGGTGCCGGAGCCGGGCCCGGTGTTCTTGTACTCGGCGAAGCGGTCGTCCTTCCAGGAGAAGCCGCTCATGTCGGTCCACGGGGTGGTCTTGATCGCGGCGCTCAGGGTGGTGTTGCGGACCGTGGTCTGCGGGTCGAGGGTCGCGTCGCCGCCGGCGTGCCAGGGACGGCCGAGGTAGAAGCTGCGGTCGGACACGTCACCGTTCACCGTGGAGTTGGCGATCAGGATGCCCTTGCGGTCGGCGGCGGTCGAGGGGGCGGTGACGAAGCCGGCCGAGGTGCCGTTGTAGCGCTTCTTCAGGGTGATGACGGACTTGTCGATCACGGTGGTCGCGCGGCCGAAGATGAAGTCGACGTTGCCGATCACGTAGGAGTTGCTCATGTAGACGCGGCCGAGCTTCTCCTTGGCGGCGGTGTCCACCAGCAGGGTGTCCTGGTCGCCGCTGACGATCACGCCGTCGAGGAACACCTTGTCGGCGGCGGTGCGCAGGGCGACGGCCTGCTGGCTGATGTCCTGGTGCGCGGCCTCGTCGAAGTCGTTGGAGATGGTCAGGTTGCGGGCCTGGAAGTCGTCGGCCTCGACGGCGACGGTGGCGCTGCCCCCGGTGCCGTACGGCCCCGAACCGTCGGGCTTCTGGGTGCCCGCCGCGTTGTTGTAGACGATCACCGTGTCCTTCCGGCTGCCGCCGGCGCCCTGGATGGTGACGTGCGGCTTGTCGGACGGCACCTTGACCAGCTCGCGGTACGTGCCCGGCTTGACGCTGATCACCACGCGGGAGGGGTTGCCCGCGGGGACGGCGTTCACCGCGGCCTGGACGGTCCTGTACTGGCCGGTGCCGTCCTGGGCGACGGTGAGGGTGGTGGCGGCCGCTGCCTTGGTGGTGGGCGTGGTGGACGTGGTGGTAGTCGTGGTCGACGTGGTGGAGGCAGTCGTGCCGATGGAACTGCGCGGTCCCGCGCCGGACTTCACGAGGGCGGGCACGTCCGCGGCCTTGTCGAGGGTGTAGCCGTAGTACTTCTTCGGGTCCCAGGCCGCGCCGCTGCCCCCGCTCTCGTTCCTGCCGCTCGTGCCGGAGAAGACGTTGCCACGCTGGACCAGGGTGGCCGTGCTGTCCCGGATCACGGGGTTGTTCATGCCCTGGAAGTAGGAGTTCTCCAGCAGCATGTTCGTCCTGCCGCGCGAGTAGTTGCCGTAGGAGGACTTGATGGTGGTGCCGGCCTCGTCCTCCAGGTAGTTGTTGTAGAGGTGGGCGTGGGCGACGTTGTCCGTGGACGGGTTGCGCTGTTCCGTCTCGCGGATCCAGTTGTGGTGGATCGTGATGTCCGCGGTGACGTTGTCGGTCCAGCCGATGCCGAAGGCCTTGTTCTCCTGGCTGAGCTTGTTCCAGGAGACGGTCAGGTAGGTGGTGTCCTTGCGGCTGTCTATGAGCCCGTCGGCCATGTGCCGGATGTCGTTGTGGTCGATCCAGACGTGGTGGGCGCCGTCCATCTGGATGCCGTCGTAGTCGTGCTCCTTGTCGTTCCAGGTGCCCTGGTACGCGTCCCGGATCGTGAGGTTCCGGATGATCACGTTGTGGACGCCCTGGCCGAGGAAGAATCCGCCGCCGACGATCTGTCCGGAGGTGCCGGAACCGACGATCGTCTTGTTCGACTGGACCTTGATCTCTTTGCCGACCGGGTCCATGTCGATGGTCGCCGCGACGACGATGACGTACGGCTCGGTGGCGGTCGCGTACTTCTCGAGGTCCGCGAGCGTCCTGACCGTGACGGTCTTGCCGTCCCGGCCGCCGTACGTGCCGTTCTGCCCCAGCGCGTTGACGGAGGCGAAGCCGTCGGCGGTCGCGGTGGCCCAGGCGGGGGTGGCGGCGGTCGCGGCCGAGGCCTTCTGCTGGGTGCCGGTGACTCCGTAGGTGACGGCGGCGGCGGTGGTCAGCGCGAGCGGGACGCCGAGGGCGAGAGCCGTGCGACGTCTGCGGTGGCGCGGCTTCGAGTGGGGGGTGGCCATGGGGCGGCTCCTGTTCGGGTCGTTCCCGGTTGGGGGTGAACTGGAGTTGCCGCGGGGCGGGGGGAAGGTTGCCGCACGCAAGGCGCTTCTTTCATCAGGACATACGGTGATATCACGATTACGCTCCGGAGTGGACCGGCAACAGAGTGTGCTGTCGGTGTACGGCAACGCGACATCCATGCAGGTCACCGTCACCTCCGAAAGGGCAGGAGCCATGACCACTACGGCACCAGACGTCGTCCAGCTCAAGCTGGAACGAGCCTTCGACACCATGGACGCCAACAACGACGGCTACGTGGACTGGTCGGACTACCAGCAGCTCGTCGACCGCTACATCAGCGTCTTCAAGCTCGGCAAGAACGACCTCCGGGCCGGCGGAATCCAGGCCTTCTACCAGATGTACTGGCAGGAGCTCATCCGGCACGCGCGACCGAACGGGCAGCAGCAGCGCCTCTCCAAGGAACAGTTCGTCGAGGCCAACCGCCTTGCGAGCATGGACACCAGCCGGCTCAACATGGTCGAGGGCTGCGGCCACGCGATCTTCGACTGCATGGACGTCAACGGCGACAACGAGATCAGCAAGGAAGAGTTCGAGAACTTCCTGAGGAAGGTCTGGAAGGTCTCCCAGCCCGACGCGATCGAGACCTTCCACAGGCTCGATGTCGACGGGGACGGCTCCATCTCGCGGCGGGAGTTCATCCGGGCGGCACACGAGTACTTCTACTCGAACGACCCGAACGCTGCGGGCAGCCTCCTCTTCGGGCACGTCTGATCGTCCCGGGGGCCGTCCGGGGCAGGGACCCGATGGCCGGTCGGCATGCCGCCACGGTGGCATGCCGACCGCGCCGATCGCCCCGGAGAGCCGGACGGCCACTCCCCACCTGCGGCCGCTCCTCCCCTACGGCCTCTCGCCGTCAGCCGCGTTCGAAGCAGTGCGAGTAGCCGATGACGGAGAAGCCGCGCCGCTCGTACCAGTGGCGCGGCCAGTCCGCGGCGTCGGCGGTCAGGAACCGGGTGCCGCAGCCCGCGTCGACAGCCGAGCGCAGGGCGGTGGTCAGGACGGCGTCGGCGTATCCGCGCTTGAGGTGGGACTCCGAGGTGATCAGGTCCTCGATCTGGGCCGTGCCGGTTGCCGGGTCCATGTAGAGGTCGGCCCATGAGGCGACCTCGCCGTCATCCGTGCGGGCGCCTATGAAACGAACGATGTCGGCCGCTCGCCGGCGAGCCTCGCGCCGGTCGACGAGGTGGCGTACGACCTCGTCGTCGACGTCCGGGAGGAGGCCACGCCATCGCCTGGTGAGCGGGGTACGTATCGCGTCGAGGTCCACCTCGTCCGCGGCGAGGCCGCCGGCCGGCACCGGGCCCGTGTGCAGCATGACCAGATAGGTGGAGTGGGTGTAGCCGGTGCGGATCAGCAGCTCTGCGCATGCCATTCCGACTTCGTGGTCAAGGACGGAGATCATTCGGTGCGGTAAATGGCCCAGTGCTTGCTCCGCGATTGCGGGCAGCGCCTCGGAATCGACGACCGTATCGATGATGACCTGGTTGTTCGCGCGGGAGTGGGCGAAGGCGTCGTCGTACACGGCGAACCCGCCCGGGAGGCCGACGGTGTGCGCGGCCTGGCGGCGGGCGAAGGCGGCCAGGAAGGCGTTGATCCGCTGAAGTTCCGAGCTCGGCATGGGGGGAGCCTACGAAGCCGTGAGCATGGCCGCCTCCGAATTGCCCGGCGGACCGTGTCCGGCCCGCCCCTGCCCGCCTCCACTCATCGTCCGATCGGGTGATCCTCAGGTATTGCCGCTGGTCAGACGTAACGCCCTACCTACGGTGATCGCGTTGCTTGTGCCGCGAGCACACCCAGCCCACACTTGAGGAGGTGACGCCACCCATGACCGCTCTTGCGCACGAGAGGCCCGAGACCATGACTGAGATCTGGACCGAGCCCCTGACCGAGAGCGGCCCTGACCTGGACGAGGTCGTGTGGCACGCATGGAAGGCCATGGAACTCCCCGAGGGCTACCACGCTGAGATCATCGAGGGAGCCATCGAGGTGTCGCCCACCGGTCGCCTGTCCCATGCTCAAATCGTCAACCGCCTGCGCAACGCGCTGGTTCGCTATCTGGGGGAAGGCGAGTACGCGGCATACCAGGACACCAACGTCATCTTCCGGCGCAAAGGGTGGATTCCCGATCTCCTTGTCGCGCCAGAGGATCTCGAACCGTACGCGGACGAGGACGGGCTTGGTGTCGATGCCGCAGCGGTTCGCCTGGTCCTCGAAGTCGTCTCACCCGGCAAGCGCAACCAGGAAAGGGACCGCGTCAGGAAACGCCGCGAGTACGCTCGCGCCGGCATCCCCGTGTACATCGTCATCGATGACTACGACGACCACGGCGCCGTCACCCTCCTCACCGACCCTCACCCCGACAAGGCCGACTGGGGTGAGTCCCACCGGGTGCCCTACGGCACCGATGTCGTCATCCCCAAAGGCCCCGCCAAGGGCTTCGTGATCGGCGAAGCGATCACCGGCCCGAAGCGCGGCTGAGGGGCAGTCGGGCCAAGGGCGTTACGCGGAATCCGGCGGAGCCGTCGGCGCCCCCGGTAGCCGTACGGTCGCCACCGTGCCGCCGCCGTCCGCGCGGGAGAGGGAGACCGCGCCGCCCGCCTCCTGGACCGTGCGGGCCACGATGGACAGGCCGAGGCCGGAGCCGGGGAGGGCGCGGGCCGAGGGGGAGCGCCAGAAGCGGTCGAAGACGTGGGGGAGTTCGTCGGCGGGGATGCCGGGTCCGTGGTCGCGGACCGTGAGGACGCCGTCGACCAGCCGCACCTCGATCGTGCCGCCCTCGGGGCTGAACTTCACCGCGTTGTCCAGGATGTTGACCACCGCCCGCTCCAGCGCGGCCGGCTCCGCCCGGGTGTACCAGGGCTCCAGGGACGCCGTGATGGTCAGCTCCGGGCCGCGCAGGCGGGCGCGGTTCAGGGCCGCCTCCACGGTGTCCTCCAGGGAGACCACCTGGACGCGTTCGCCGCGCTGGCCCTCCGAGCGGGACAGTTCCTGGAGGTCGCCGATGAGCGAGGCCAGCTCCGTCATCTGGGCCTTCACCGAGGCGAGGAGCGCCTTGCGGTCCGCCGGGGGGATGGGGCGGCCCGTCTCCTCGCTGCGGGTGAGGAGTTCGATGTTGGTGCGGAGCGAGGTGAGAGGGGTGCGGAGTTCGTGGCCCGCGTCCGCGATGAGCTGCTGTTGCAGCTCGCGGGAGCTGGCCAGGGACGAGGTCATGGAGTTGAAGGAGCGGGAGAGGCGGGCGACCTCGTCCTCGCTGTCCTCCTCGACCGGGATGCGGATGCTCAGGTCCTCCGTGCGGGCCACGTGCTCGACGGCTTCGGTGAGCTTGTCGACGGGGCGGAGGCCTGCGCGGGCCACGGCGAGGCCGGCGGCTCCTGCGCCGACCACTCCGACGCCGGAGACGAGGAGGAGGATCAGGGCCAGGTCGTTGAGGGTGCTCTGGGTGGCCTTCAGCGGCGCCGCGACGAGGAGTCCGACGTTGGGGCCGGCCTCACCGGTCTGGCGGTTGTGGGTCGTGCCCATCGGCTTGACGACGACGCGCACCGCGTTGCCCTCGGTGTCGGTGCCGTTGCGGAAGTACAGCTCGTCGGTGTTCGCGTTCTTGATCTCGTTCTTGTCGTCCTGGGTGACCTTGACCTTGCCGGTGGCGTTCGAGGAGAGGCAGATGCTGCCGTCCTCCTTGACCGCCTGGGTGTAGGAGCTGCGGAAGTCTCCGTCGCCCTGCGGGCTGCCGGCGCAAGTCTGGAGAGCGTCGTTGATCAGACCGTAGGGGGCGGGCCCCCGCATGCCCTTCGCCAGGTCGTTGTTGAGCTGGTCGTACAGCTTCCCCTGCACGATGAACCAGCACGTCACCGACACCGCCGCCACCGCGAACGCCACCGCCGCCGCCACCAGCAGGGCCAGCCGGGAGCGGATGGGGAGGGAACGGTAGCGGCGAACCAGCCTTCTCACTCGGCGCCGCCCTGTCGCAGGACGTAGCCCACGCCCCGCACGGTGTGTACGAGGCGTGGCTCGCCGCCCGCCTCGGTCTTGCGGCGGAGGTACATGACGTAGACGTCCAGGGAGTTCGACGAGGGCTCGAAGTCGAAGCCCCAGACCGCCTTCAGGATCTGCTCACGCGTGAGCACCTGACGGGGGTGGGCCATGAACATCTCCAGGAGCGTGAA
Organism: Streptomyces sp. NPDC001480; assembly: GCF_042894725.1. Taxonomy (NCBI): domain Bacteria; kingdom Bacillati; phylum Actinomycetota; class Actinomycetes; order Kitasatosporales; family Streptomycetaceae; genus Streptomyces; species Streptomyces sp. NPDC001480. The sequence goes on from NZ_JBIAVX010000025.1 coordinate 48,717, forward strand.
CTCGGTGCGGGTCAGCTCCACCTGGCGGCCGCCGCGGGTGACCTCGCGGGTCGCGAGGTCCATGCGCAGGTCGGCGAAGGTGAGGGCCTCGTCCTCCTGGGCCTGGGCGGAGACGGCCGCCGCGTAGGAGCTGCGGCGCAGCAGGGCGCGGATGCGGGCGAAGAGTTCGTCGAGTTCGAAGGGCTTGACCAGGTAGTCGTCGGCTCCGGCGTCGAGTCCGGTGACCCGGTCGCCGACCGTGTCGCGGGCCGTGAGCATGAGGATCGGCGTCGTCTCGCCCGCGCCGCGGATGCGGCGGGCGGCGGTGAGGCCGTCCATGCGGGGCATCTGGATGTCGAGGACGACCAGGTCGGGCTTGTAGGCGGTCGCCTTCTCCAGGGCGTCGGCGCCGTCGACCGCGACCTCGGTGTCGTACCCCTCGAAGGCGAGGCTGCGCTGAAGTGCTTCGCGTACGGCCGGTTCGTCGTCGACGATCAGGATGCGCTGGGGGTCACGGTCGCCTTCGGCGGGGCTCATCGCTCGCGGTTCCTCGGGGTGCGGTGGGTGGGGACGCTTTCAGCGTCGCATGACTGCGGGCTGTGGAGTAGGCAGGAGGCCGGTGTCAGCCGGGCATGGTCGTCAGGCGCTTCAACGGCACCTTGTGGCGGTGCGGGCGGCTGGCGGGGACGCGCAGACCCATCAGCTCGGGGGCCGCGACCTCGGGGGCGCGCGGCGCGGGCACCGGCGCGTGGAGGTCGTACGCCACCTCGAGGGCCAGGGTGATGCCGGCCGGGTCGGTTCCGGTGACCGTGTGCGAGACCTGATTGATCATGACGTACTCCCTGGATGTGCGAGGCCGCTGGTTCAGCTGTCGGAGCCCGACCGCAGCTTGGCCAGGTCGGACTTGACGGTGTTGATCGGGATGGCGAAGCCGAGGCCGATGCTGCCCGCGTCGGAGGACGAGGACGACTGCTGACTCGACGAGTACATCGCGGAGTTGATGCCGATGATGTTGCCGCCGGCGTCGATCAGGGCGCCGCCGGAGTTGCCGGGGTTCAGCGAGGCGTCGGTCTGGATCGCCTTGTAGGTGGTGGTGGAGGAACCGGTGTCGCCGTTGAACTGCTGGCCGCCGAACTGGAACGGCCACTGTCCGCCGCTCCCGCCCTGGCTCTGGCCCTGGTTCTCGTCGGTGGAGACGGTCACGTCACGGCTGAGCGCGGAGACGATGCCGCTGGTGACGGTGCCGGTCAGGCCCTCGGGGGAGCCGATCGCCACGACCGTGTCGCCGACCTGGACGCCGGAGGAGTTGCCGAGGGCCGCGGCCTTCAGGCCGGAGGCGTTCCGGAGCTTGATGAGGGCGAGGTCCTTGGAGCTGTCGGTGCCGACGACCTGGGCGGTGTAGGACTTGCCGTCGCTGGTCGTCACCTTGATCGAGGAGGCGCCGGAGATGACGTGGTTGTTGGTGATGATCTCGCCGCCGGAGCTGATGATCACGCCGGAGCCGGTGGAGGAGCCGTTGCTGAGGGTCGCGTTGATCTCGACCACGCTCGGGCTGACCGCGGCGGCGATCGCGGCGACGTTGCCCTTCTTGCTGGAGGGCACCACGTTGGTGGTGGTGCTGGAGGTGGCGACGGTGTCCTTGCCGGTGAGCTCCTGGAAGGCGTACGCGGTGCCGCCGCCCACGGCCGCGGCGACTATCGCCACGGCGGCCAGCAGGGCGATCGGGCCCCGGGTGCGCTTCTTCTTCGGCGCCGGGTCGGCGTCGGCGGGGACGGTGGGGAGGAGAGCGGTACCGCCGCCGTGCCCGCCGTGTCCGCCGTCCGCGGTGGTCTGGGGGGTGGCCGGCCAGACGGTGGTGCCCGGCTCGGTGGTGACGGGCTGCGGGGTGACCGGCTGCGCGGGCCGGTACGCCGGAGGGGCCGGCCACTGGGGGTCCACGGGGGAGGAGGCGTGCTGCTGCTGGGGGTACGCGCCCTGGTAGGCGTCACCCTGGGGGTTCTCGTACGCGCCGCTGCGGCGGAAGCTCTCGGTCATGGAACAGAGCTTCGCCCGCGACCATGAGAGCTGGCTGAGTGCTCCCTGAGAAGCCCGGCAGAACCTCGTATGCCCGATATAAAGACCGTCCTCGCAGCTCGGAGCGGGTTCTCAGGGGACGTTCATCGTGACGGGTACAGGTCACTCACAGCCGCGGGGGTACGTCATTCGGCTGCGGGCTTGTGGCCGAGGGTGTGTCATCGCGGGCGGTGGTGTGGAAGCCGCCTTTCCGAGCCGCGGGAGCCGTGTCGTCCCCGGCGTCGGGCGTAGGGCATGGGAAGCCGCAGGACACGACTCCCTCACGGCTTCGGACCGCGGGACTCCGGCACTCGCAGGCCGTGGGACTCCGGCAGCCGCAGGACGCCCGCAGCCGCAGGGCCTGGCTCACGGGCAGCCGCAGGGCGCGGGACTCCCCGAGCCGGGGACCGCGGGACCCTCGCAGCCGCGGGTCACCGGCAGCCGCGGGACGCAGGCCAGCGACCCGCACCCCCGCGACGTGTCACGCACAGCCGCACGAGCCGCGGACCACCAGCCGGGACGGGAACGTCTTCAGTCGCTCGCGCCGGGAGCCGGCCACCCGTAGGCCGTCGTCGAGGACGAGGTCGACGGCGGCGCGGGCCATCGCGGAGCGGTCCGAGGCGATCGTCGTCAGCGGCGGGTCGGCCAGGGCCGCTTCCTTGATGTCGTCGAAGCCGGCCACCGCCAGCTCACCGGGCACGTCGATGCGCAGTTCGCGCGCGGCCCGCAGCAGGCCGATCGCCTGGTCGTCGGTGGAGCAGAAGACCGCGGGCGGGCGGTGCGGGCCGGAGAGCAGCTCGAGCGCGACCTTGTAGGCGTCGTAGCGGTTGTACGGCGCCTCGAAGAGCCGTCCCTCGGTCGGGATGCCCGCCTCGGTCATCGCGCGCCGCCAGCCCTCGACGTGGTCGGAGACCGGGTCGCCGACGGAGGGGGTCTCGGCGGTGCCGCCCACGCAGGCCACGTACTCGTAGCCGTGTTCGAGGAGGTGGCGTACGGCCAGCTGGGCGCCGCCCAGGTCGTCGGTGACGACGGCGACGTCGTCGATGGCCTCGGGGCGCTCGTGCAGCAGCACCACCCGGGCGTCCCAGGCCTCGATCTCGGCGGCGGCCTGGTCGTTCAGCGCGTGGGAGACGAGGATGAGGCCGGAGACCCGCATGCCCAGGAAGGCGCGCAGGTAGTGGACCTCGCGTTCGCTGACGTAGTCGGTGTTGCCGACGAGGACCATCTTGCCGCGCTCGGAGGCGGCCTGTTCGACCGCGTGCGCCATCTCCCCGAAGAAGGGCTGGCGGGCGTCCGGGATGATCAGGCCTATCAGGTCGGTGCGCCGCGAGGCCATCGCCTGGGCGACCCGGTCGGGCCGGTACCCCAGCTCCTTGATCGCGGCGAGGACACGCTCGCGCGTGGCCGGGGCGACCGGCCGGGGTCCGTTGTTGATGACATAGCTGACAACGGCGGTGGAAGTCCCCGCCAGCCGCGCCACATCGTCCCGAGTCACCTTGGCCACGCGCGGAGTCTACGCGGAGAGACCCGCTCTGGGCAGGGCGTATCGCGGCCCGGCTGGGCGCGAGCAGTGCCCTGCCCGAGCGTCCGCTACGCCTCCGCGTGGACCTCGGTGTCGTCCAGGGCGGCCGAGGTGTCCGCATCGCCCGGCTTTGCCCGGCCGGCCTTGGCCTTCGCCTCGTCCGAGGGCCGGTCGGACCGGTCGCCCTTTTCGGGAGTAACGAATCGATAACCGACGTTCCGGACGGTTCCGATCAGCGACTCGTGCTCGGGTCCGAGCTTCGCGCGCAGCCGTCGTACGTGCACGTCGACCGTGCGGGTACCGCCGAAGTAGTCGTAGCCCCAGACCTCCTGGAGCAGCTGGGCGCGGGTGAACACGCGGCCCGGGTGCTGGGCGAGGTACTTCAGCAGCTCGAACTCCTTGAAGGTGAGGTCGAGCACCCGGCCCTTGAGCTTGGCGGAGTAGGTCGCCTCGTCCACCGACAGGTCGCCGTTGCGGATCTCCATCGGGGAGTCGTCGGCGACGATCTGCTGCCGGCCCATGGCCAGCCGCAGGCGCGCCTCCACCTCGGCGGGGCCGGCGGTGTCCAGCAGCACGTCGTCGATGCCCCAGTCGGCGGTGACGGCGGCCAGACCGCCCTCGGTCACGACGAGGACGAGCGGGCAGCCGGGGCCCGTGGAGCGCAGCAGCTGGCACAGGCTCCGCACCTGCGGCAGGTCGCGGCGGCCGTCGATCAGGATGACGTCGGCGCCGGGGGTGTCGACGAGCGCGGGCCCCTCCGCGGGAGCCACGCGCACGTTGTGCAGCAGCAGACCCAGGGCGGGGAGCACCTCCGTCGACGGCTGGAGGGCGTTGGTCAGGAGCAGCAGAGAACTCATACGTCTGGTTCCTCCTCGGTCCCTGCGAGGACGTGGGCGGTACGGAACTGCTCTGCGATCCCGAAGGCCCCGTACACCTGCGGTTTCCCGCTTCGTATACAACGCTTCCGAAAGCACAAAAGGACCCGGGGGCAACACTGCCCGAGTCCTCTGCCCAGCAGAATAGCCCACATGGGCAACGGACCGGCAGGTCATACGGCGCATTCCGCCATTCGTCCGAACTGCGAGACGAGCAGACGTACAGCTATGCGGACGTTTCTGCGCACCGCGGACGGGATTGCGATCGATTCCGTATACAACCCGGGTCCGGTCGTATACGACGCCTCCGCGCCACCCGCCGGTGACCTGGTGTTCGTCGTCGCGCACGGCTTCACCGGCGCCGTCGACCGGCCGCACGTTCGCCGGGTGGCCGGGGTGCTCGCCCGGTACGGGGCCGTCGTCACCTTCTCCTTCCGGGGGCACGGCGCCTCAGGTGGCCGCTCCACGGTCGGTGACCGGGAGGTGCTGGACCTCGCCGCCGCGGTCGAGTGGGCCCGCGGCTTCGGGCACGCGCGCGTGGTCACCGTCGGCTTCTCCATGGGCGGCTCGGTGGTGCTGCGGCACGCGGCGCTGCACGAGGGCACGGACGCCGTCGTCTCGGTGAGCGCGCCGGCCCGCTGGTACTACCGGGGCACCGCCCCCATGCGCCGCCTGCACTGGCTGGTCACCCGCCCCGAGGGCCGCCTGGTCGGCCGCTACGGCCTGCACACCCGCATCCACCACCGCGACTGGGACCCGGTGCCCCTCTCCCCGGTCGAGGCGGTGCCGAGGATCGCCCCCACCCCGCTGCTGATCGTGCACGGCGACAGCGACGGCTACTTCCCCGTCGACCACCCCCGGATGCTCGCCGACGCGGCCGGTGACCACGGCGAACTCTGGCTGGAGCCCGGCATGGGCCATGCCGAGAACGCCGCCGAGGACGCCCTGCTCGCCCGGATCGGGGACTGGGCGGTGACGCGAGCGGGCTAGCCTGGCCTCATCCGTCTCTCACTTTTCTTCCATCCTTCTTCCTTCGATCGAGGAACCAGAGGAACCAGAGGAACCAGATGTCCAAGGTCACGGTGCGCTACTGGGCCGCCGCCAAGGCCGCGGCCGGGGTCGCCGAGGAGCCGTACGACGCGGCGACCCTCGCCGAGGCGCTCGCCGCGGTGCGGGAGCGACACCCCGGTGAACTCGTGCGCGTACTTCAGCGTTGCTCGTACCTCATCGACGGTGACCCCGTCGGGACCCGCGGGCATGAGACGGTACGGCTGGCCGAGGGCGGCACGGTCGAAGTGCTCCCGCCGTTCGCAGGAGGGTGAGCGATGACCGATCAGCCGTATGAGGGCCAGAACCCTTACCAGAACCCGTATCAGGGACAGCAGGGGCACGGGTACAACGAGTACGAGGCGTACCAGCACCAGCAGCAGGCGCCGCAGGCATGGCCCGGGCAGGCGGGGTACGACCAGGGCGGGTACGGCCAGGGAGGCTACGACCAGTCCGGTTACGACCGGTCCGGGTACGGCCAGTCCGGCTACGGCCAGTCCGGCTACGACCAGGGCGGTTACGAGGAGCAGCACACCCAGCAGTGGCAGGGCCAGACCTGGGACACGCAGCTGCACACGCCGGTGCAGCCGCCGGTGGCGGCCGCCGAGACGGCGTACCTGGCGCAGCCGACCTACGAGCCCGCCGCATCCGTCCCGCCCGCCGCGCCCGCCCCTCCGCAGCCCCCGGCGCAGCAGCCGCCCGCGCGGCAGCCCTCCGCGCCGGAGTCCGGGCCCGGTTACGGACCGGCCACCCTGTCCGGCAACTCCCGCATCACCGACGCCCAGCGCGCCCGCCTGGAGGGCCGTTCCCCGATCATCGAGCCGGGCATGCAGCCCGCCGCGCTGACCGCGCTGCTCGGCCTGCTGCTCTCCGGTACGGCGGCGATCGGCACGTACGCCCTGGTCGTACCGCTGGTGCTGCTCCAGGCGGTGACCGCCGCGGGCTGGTTCCGGCTGAACGGCATGTGGCCCGCCCGGCAGGGCATCGCCCTCGCCTTCGCCGGCGGGCTCACCGCGGACGCGGCGGTCCTGGTGGCCGGCCGGGAGAACGCCCCCGCCGCGATCCTCGGCCCCCTCGGGGTGTGGGTCCTGCTCGTGCTGGTGCTCCAGCTGCGCTCGCACGCCTCGCCCGACGAGCGCATGTACGGCCTGATGGCGACGGTCGTCTCCACGGCGCTGGCGGTCGTCGCCACCGGCTACCTGGGCGCCGAACCCGACGCGGTGACGGTCGGCGCGGCGGCGGTGGCGGTCGCCCTCCTGGCCCGCGCCCTGCCGCTGCCGACCCCGGCCTCCGTGGCCGTCGCCGTGCTCGCCGCGGCGGGCGCCGGCATTGCGCTGGGCGGTGCGACGGACCTGGGCAGCAAGGGCGCCGTCCTCGGTGCCGCCGCCGCGGTCTGCGCCCTGATCGGCCACCGCGTGGCCGGCTACGACTACCCCTCCCGCTTCGTCCACTTCACGGCGGGCGTGGCCCTGCCGCTGTCGGCGGCCGCACCGGTGGTGTGGGTGCTGGGACGGGCACTGGGCTGATCGGGGTAAGCGGGGTGAGCGAACGCAAGGGCGCGCCCGCCCCTGTCACAGCTGATCGACAATTTCCCTGCGGCCCGGCCCCGCAGGGTTACCGTCGGGTTGTACCGCACATCTCCGAACGCCACGTGACCGCCTAGCCGGGGGAAAACAACGAAATGCGCGCCCTGCGAATACTGCTCATCGTCGTCGTGATCCTGGGCGGCCTGTTCGTGATCGTCGACCGCGTGGCCGTGCACTTCGCGGAGGGCGAGGCCGCCGACAAGCTGAAGGCGACGCAGAACCTCGCCGAGACCCCCGACGTGTCGATCAAGGGCTTCCCCTTCCTCACCCAGGTGGCGGGCGGCTCCCTGGACGACGTCGAGGTCGGCATCAAGGACTACGAGGCGGCCACCGGCAAGGGCGCCGAGAAGATCCGTATCGACGACCTGAAGGCCGACATGAAGGGCGTCGACTTCTCCGGGGACTACAGCTCGGCCACCGCGTCGACCGCCACCGGCACCGCGACCGTCTCCTACGACGAGCTGCTGAAGACGGCGAAGTCCGAACCCACCGAGGTCGCCCCCGGCGTCACCGCCCGCGTGGTCGGCCTCTCCGACGGCGGCAACGGCAAGATCAAGGTCGCGGTGGAGGCGACGGTCCTCGGCAACAAGCTGCCCAAGCCGGTCTACGTCCTCAGCTCGGTCGCCGTCGAGGGCGACCAGGTGAAGGTGCGCGCCGACTCCATGCCCGTGATCGGCAAGGTCGACATCGCCGAGAGCCGGGTCCGCGAGATCACCGACTTCAGGCAGGCCATAGACCAGCTGCCCGGCGGCATCAAGCTGGACTCGGTGCGGGCGGCGAAGGACGGCGTCGAGATCACGGTGAAGGGTTCGAACGTCCGGCTGGCCGGGTAGGACCACGTGCGGTGAACGCGGGCGTCCGAGGAGCGAGACGCCCGCGTCCGTACCGCAGAAGCACCGGCCGTGAACGGTGCCCGGAAGCCCTGCGGCGGGGCCTCTTTCCCACAGCGTGTCCCACATCCCGGACGATCGCATCTCAACATACGACACCCCGGTGACACACACCACTGTCCGTACCTACGATCGTCGGCATGAAGCGACAGGCGGATCTCACGAAGCGGCGGGCAGTGGACCTGTGCCGCGTTGCCGCCATGCTCTGTCGCCCCTTCTGAGCGGAAGCCCGAATTCCGCGCTCACCCCTTCGCCCTGCCCTGCTCAGGGCATCCGTGCGTCGGCCCGCAACGGGCCGCGCACCCACGCACTCGCACGCCCCGCCGCAACTGCCCCGGAGGAGAAAGAGCATGAGCCGCAGCGACGTCCTGGTCGACGCCGACTGGCTCCAGGAGCACCTGGACGACCCGACCATCGCCATCGTCGAGGTGGACGAGGACACGTCCGCCTACGAGAAGAACCACATCAAGAACGCGATCCGCATCGACTGGACCAAGGACCTCCAGGACCCGGTCCGCCGCGACTTCATCGACCAGGCCGGCTTCGAGAAGCTCCTGTCGGAGAAGGGCATCGCCAACGACCACACGGTGGTCCTCTACGGCGGCAACAACAACTGGTTCGCGTCCTACGCCTACTGGTACTTCAAGCTCTACGGCCACGACAACGTCAAGCTCCTCGACGGCGGCCGCAAGAAGTGGGAGCTGGACGCCCGCGAGCTGGTCGACGGCACCGAGGTCCCCGAGCGCCCGGCCACCGAGTACAAGGCCAAGGCCCAGGACACCTCGATCCGCGCCTTCCGCGACGACGTGGTCGCCGCGATCGGCTCGCAGAACCTGGTCGACGTGCGCTCGCCCGACGAGTTCTCCGGCAAGCTGCTCGCCCCCGCCCACCTGCCGCAGGAGCAGTCGCAGCGCCCGGGTCACGTCCCGTCCGCCCGCAACATCCCGTGGTCGAAGAACGCCAACGACGACGGCACCTTCAAGTCGGACGACGAGCTCAAGGAGCTCTACACCGAGGAGAGCGTCGACCTGGCCAAGGACACGATCGCCTACTGCCGCATCGGTGAGCGCTCGGCCCTGACCTGGTTCGTCCTGCACGAGCTGCTGGGCGTGCAGAACGTCAAGAACTACGACGGCTCCTGGACCGAGTACGGCTCCCTCGTCGGCGTGCCGATCGAGCTCGGCGCCAACAAGTAACCCACCCGACCGACCTTCCGGTCAGACCCCAACCCTCTGGAGAAAGACATGTGTGGAGCGAAGGCCGGCGGCCCGGACGCCTCGACGATCAAGCCCGGTGAGACCACGATCCAGGGTCAGGTGACGCGCGACGGCGAGCCGGTGACGGGCTACGTCCGCCTGCTGGACTCGACCGGCGAGTTCACCGCGGAGGTCCCCACCTCCGCCACCGGACAGTTCCGCTTCTACGCGGCCGAGGGCACCTGGACCGTCCGCGCCCTCGTCCCCGGCGCCACCGCCGACCGCACGGTCGTCGCCCAGCAGGGCGGGCTCGCGGAGGTAGCGATCGCGGTCTGAGCCCCCTCAGCACCGGCCGAAGGGCCGCGCCCCCGGGTTGGACACCTGGGCGCGGCCCTTCGGCGTTCGCGTCCACCGCACGCGCCGAGCGCCGCGTGGCCGCCTACTCTGGAGTCATGTACGCACGGCGACGGCATCTGTACTTCGCCATGATGGGGACGTGCATCGCACTCTTCGTCCTGGCGTGGGGAGTCGTGCGCCTGTGGTCGGTGCCCGCCGCGGTCGGCATGTGCGTGGTGGCCATGGTCATCCCGCCCGTCGCGGCGATGATCGCCAACCGGCGCGGGCCCGAGGACCGCTGGTGGGACGACCCCTCGGGCGATCCGCAGTCCGACGAGTGGTGGGACGAACTGGACGGCAAGAAGCGCCCCCGCTCGTAGCGCCCCGCTCGTGCGGCCGCGTCCCGGAGCCCGCGTCTCAGTAGACGAGCGCCTGCGTGCCGTCGCCCAGCGCCTCCTGGACGAAGACCTGCGCGCCCGCGATCCGCACGCCCTCGATGACGTCCTTCTCGGTGATCTCCCGGCGGGCGGCGCACTGCGTGCACAGGGTGATCCGGCCGGCCGCCAGGATCGACTCGATCAGATCCGGCAGCGGGGCCGCGTGCGGCAGCTCGAACTCGGCGGCCCGCCCGGGCAGCGCGAACCACGACGACTCCCCGGTCAGCCACAGCGAGACGTCGACCCCGCTGGCCACGGCCACCGCCGCCACCGTGAACGCCTGCGAGCAGCGCTCGGGGGCATCGGCCCCCGCCGTCACCTTGATCACGAGCTTCTTGGTCATGCCGGAAGCGTAGCCGCGACGACGAGCGTCACCGCCCGCGTCGAAGTCACCGGTGACGTCCCCACCCTCGTCCCCGTCCGGGACGGCAAGGACACCCGCCGTACCCCCTCCTGACGGGGAAAGCGGGTGTCCTCGGGTGTCGATGGCGGCTGCGCGTCGGCCTAGTCGCCGGATTCGCCCCGGATGTACTCCTCGTACTCCGCGGCGGTGAGGAGACCGTTCAGCTGCGACTTGTCGGACAGGGTGATCTCGATCATCCAGCCGTCGCCGTACGGATCGCTGTTGACCAGCTCGGGCTCGCCGTTGAGCTCGTCGTTCACCGCCGCGACCGTGCCGGCAACGGGCATGTAGACCTCGGACACCGCCTTGACGGACTCCACGGTGCCGAACGGCTCCGACGCTTCGAGTCGGGCGCCGACCTGGGGCAGCTCGACGAAGACCACGTCACCGAGCTGCTTCTGGGCATGCTCGGTGATGCCCACGCGGACCTTGCCGCCCAGGGCGCGGACCCATTCGTGGTCCTTGCTGTACTTGAGGTCCTCCGGTGTGGCCATGGCTCCTCCGTGGAATGGTCGCCGTAGTGCCCGGGGATCGTCCGGGCCCCACCGGAGAGCGTCGTACAGCAACCGGGCCGTCGCCCGGATTGTCCCCTGACCGGGTGAGTCCGCGACCAGGGCCACCTGACCGGGAAGGGCGGGCCCCGGCCGCGTAAGCTTGGGCACGGCTCTGTGTACGCCCACCCTCGCTCAAGGAGCACCCGTGGAGATCTTCTTCGAAACCCTGCTGGTCCTGGTCTGCGTCGGCGTTCTCGCCTTCGCGGGGCTGACCGTGAAGAAGCTGTACCAGGGCCAGCGCTGACCCCCATCAAGGAACTGCCGACCTCATGATCGAGATCCCGTCCGACCTCCACAAGGACCTGGTTCCCCTCGCGTTCCTGCTCGGCAACTGGGCCGGCGCGGGTGTGCACGACTTCCCCGGCTCGGAGAAGTGCAACTTCGGGCAGGAGGTCACCTTCACCCACGACGGGCGTGACTTCCTGGAGTACCACTCCCACACGTGGGTGCTGGACAACGACGGGAACAAGGTCCGCCCGCTGGAGTCGGAGTCCGGCTTCTGGCGGATCGACGCCGACCGCAAGGTCGAGGTCACGATGACCCGCGACGACGGCGTCATCGAGATCTGGTACGGCGAGCTCGCCGACAAGAAGCCCCAGATCGACCTGGTCACGGACGCCGTGGCCCGCACGGCCGCCTCCAGCCCCTACAACGGCGGCAAGCGCCTGTACGGCTACGTCAAGAGCGACCTGATGTGGGTCGGCGAGAAGCAGACCCCCGAGGTCGAACTGCGCCCCTACATGTCGGCCCACCTGAAGAAGGTCGTCACCCCGGAGGAGGTCGAGCGCTGGGCCAAGGCCCTCCCGGACGACCTCCCGGACGACGGCATCGCGTTCTTCAAGTAGCCCTCCGGCACCTTCGCCGGTTCCTTCACGTCCCCCGTGCCCGCAGTGGACCCGCAGTGGCCCGGGGGACGTTGTGCTTGTTCGGCGCGCTCGAACGGGTTTTGGAGTCCTGGCTCAGGCCCGGTATCGCGGGGCGAGTGTGCTGGTGGACGAGGAGCGGAGCCCGAACTCCGCCGCGGCGATGCGATCCACCGCCTCGCCGTCGACCAGGCCGGGCACGCACACGACCTCGCCGGTTTCCAAGGCCCTCAGCGAAGCGGTCACCACGTCTTCGACGGGCATGCCTCCGTCGTCGTGTACTCGCGCCACATCACCGGGTACCGGATCCTGGCCCTGGGTGAGGTGGAACTCGGTCGCCGTCAGCCCTGGGCACAGCACCTGGACACGAACCGGCGCACCGGCCAACTCCGCGGCCAGGGTTCGGCTGAAGGTGACCACATACCCCTTGGTCCCTCCGTAGACCGCCCGCACCGGCAGAGGATCCGGCGGAAGCGAACCGGCGAAGGCGAGGGTGGAAGCCACGTTCACCACGGCGCCGCGGCCGCGTGCCAGCATGCCGGGCACGGCTGCGCGAGTGAGCCGGGTGAGCGCCACCACGTTCACGGCCATCACCTTCTCCAGCAGTGCCGTATCGGTCTCGGCGAAGGGGCCGTAGCCGTTGATGCCCGCGTTGTTCACCAGCAGCTCGACGTCGTCCTCGGCGGTTCGCCGGGCAATCCGGTCCAGGTCACCGGCATCGCTCAGATCCGCGACGACGGTTTCCACCCGAACGTCGTGCTGCGCGGTCAGCTCTGCGGCAAGTGCGCGGAGACGCTCTGCGCGCCGCGCCACCAGCACCAGCTCGTGACCGTCCGCGGCGAGCCGACGTGCGTAAGCCGCACCGATGCCCGAGGAGGCACCGGTCACGATGGCTGTTCCCCTGGCGGGGAGGGATTCGGGATGGACAGTCATGAAGTCCTCCTTGTGATCGTGATTCGACGGAGGCGTCCCTCAGACGTTCCTGGCTTCGGCAGTGATGATCTTCAGGGCCTCGGTGATGCGGTCGTGGTGGGTGCGGTGGGAGACCACGCACACGCGCAGGGTGTGGCGTCCGTCGACCACCGTGCTGGAGAGCACGATGCGCTGGTGGCCGTTGATCCGTTCCAGCAGACGGCGGCTTGCTCCGTCCGCCCGCTCGGCGGCGGCCGGGCCGGCGTCGGCGGGACGGACGCGGAAGACCACGGTGGACAGGTCCGGGCGCTGAAGGACCTCCAGCTCGGCGACGCCGGACAGCGTGTGGTGGACGTGTGCGGCCAGGTCGAGCTTCTCGTCCAGGGCCTCGCGGAAGGCGTCCACCCCGTGCAGGTGGAGGGGGAGCCAGGCTCGCAGACCGCGGATCTCGTGGGTCAGCTCGGGCCCGAGGTGACCGGAGTCCGGGACGCTTCCCGCCGCCCCCATGTCCTGGAGGTAGCTGCCGGTGCCGTCGTGTGCGGCGTGCAGGGCGGTGAGGTCGCGGACGACCAGGGCGCCGGTGCCGAACGGCATGAACAGGGTCTTGTGCGGGTCCAGGGTGATCGAATCGGCCTCCTCCATACCGGTGAGGCGTTCTGCGCCGCGTGCGGTGAGCCGGAAGAAGCCTCCGTAGGCCGCGTCGATGTGGAACCACACGTCCTCGCGGCGGGCCAGGTCGGCCAGCTGCGGCAGCGGGTCGACGGTGCCGGTGTCGGTGGTGCCGGCGGTGGCCACCAGCAGGAACGGCCGCAGCCCTGCGTCCCGGTCGGCGCGGATCATCGCCGCCGCGGCCTCCGGGTCCATCCGCAGGTCCAGGGTGTGCGGCACGGTACGTATGCGGGCGGCGGGGATACCGGCGAGGCGGGCGGCCTTGGCGACGGAGTGGTGGGCGAAGGCGGTGGTGTAGACGGTGCCGTCGGCGAGATCCTCCCCGAGCCCGTGGTGGCGGGCGGCGACCGTCGCGGAGAACGTGGCCATCGAGCCACCGCTGGTCAGCAGCCCGCCGCTGCCCTCCGGGAGACCGCACACCTCCTGGGCCATCCAGCGGATCACACTCTCCTCCAGTGCGGCGAGCGCCGGGGCGACCGAGGCCAGGCCGCCGTAGCGGTTGACGGCACGGTTGTAGAACTCGGCGAGCGCGGCCGAGTACAGACCGCTGCCCGGGATGTACGCCAGGTGGCCGGGCCCGGCCGTCTCCAGAGCGCAGTCGGCGGCCTCGTCCAGGCGTGCGAGCAGAGCCTTCAGGTCACCGCCCCGGGCGGGCGGCGGCGCCAGGAAGGACTCCACCAGGTCGGCCTCGGCCTGCGGGGGCAGGGGACTGCTCGCGGGGCGGGCCGCGAGGTTCTCGGTGCGGTCGACGACACGGTCCAGGACGAGACGGCCCATTTCGGTCATCGCGGCGCGGTCGGGTTCCAGGGGGAAGCAGTGCATGAGGCAGTCCGGTGGGCGGGAGAGGGGTACGGAGGCGCGGTCCGGCGTACCGGCCGGAGCACGTGACCAGGATGCATCGCCAAGCCCGGCACACGATGGCGTGAGCAGTGCCCGGACGGCCCTGTGACGAAGGATTGTTCGCCAGCCCGGCCAGTACGCTGCATTTCATGCCACGCCCCCTCTACGACCGTATCGACCGGGCGATCCTGGACCACCTCCAGCGTCACGGACGCACCCCCAACGTCGACCTCGCCGAGGCCGTACGCCTGTCACCCTCGTCCTGCCTGCGGCGCACCAAGGCGCTGGAGGAGGACGGGGTCCTGGCCGGCTACCGGGCCGATCTGGACCGCGAGCGCCTCGGCCTCGGGCTGACGGTGTTCCTCTCCCTCAAGGTCGAGCACTCCCGCACCACCTCCCAGGTGGTCGAAGAGGCACTGAAGGCGATCGACCACGTGGTCGCCTGCCACGTGGTCTCCGGCGACGCCGACTTCTTCGTCGAGCTCGCCGTGCCGGACCTGAGCACCTTCGAAAGGGTGCTCACCGACCAGATCCTGGCCATCGGTCCCGTGCGTGACGCCCGCAGCACCTTCTGCATCCGCACCGTCATCGACCGCGGCCCGCTGCCCCTCACCTCCTGGCCGGCACCGCGTGCATGACCGGACGACACGGCTTCATCCCATGAGAAAGCGCCCCCGCAGGGCCGTGAGATGCGCACGGCACGCCCGGTGCGGGCGGCCCTAGACTGGACGCCGTGGTGAGCACCGACTGGAAGAGCGACCTAAGGCAGCGCGGCTACCGGCTGACGCCGCAGCGGCAACTCGTGCTCGAAGCCGTGGACACCCTTGAGCACGCGACCCCCGACGACATCCTCAGCGAGGTGAGGAAGACGGCGTCGGGGGTCAACATTTCCACGGTCTACCGGACGCTGGAGCTGCTGGAGGAGCTCGGCCTGGTCAGCCACGCCCATCTGGGGCACGGCGCTCCCACCTATCACCTGGCCGACCGCCACCACCACATCCACCTCGTCTGCCGGGACTGCCAGAACGTGATCGAGGCGGACGTCTCGGTGGCGTCCGAGTTCACGGCCAAGCTGCGCGAGACGTTCGGGTTCGACACGGACATGAAGCACTTCGCGATCTTCGGCCGCTGCAAGGACTGCGCTCTCAAGAGTTCAAATACCGAGTCGTAGGCTTGGCGTATGAAGAGCCCACTGCTGTCCCTGCCCGGCGCCGTCCCCGCCGAGGGCGTGGACGAAGGCGTCGCCGCCCACTACGGCGACCTGTTCCGTGAGCAGCGTGCCCTCGCCGACGGCACCGGATTCGTCGACCTCTCCCACCGCGGTGTCGTCACCGTCACCGGCGAGGACCGCCTGAGCTGGCTGCACCTGCTGCTCACCCAGCACGTCAGCGAGCTCCCCGCGGGCCGGGCCACCGAGGCGCTGATCCTGTCCGCGCACGGCCACATCGAGCACGCGCTGTACCTGGTGGACGACGGCGAGACGGTCTGGGCGCATGTGGAGCCCGGCACCCAGGAGGCGCTGCTGGCGTACCTGGAGTCGATGAAGTTCTTCTACCGCGTCGAGGCCGCCGACCGCACGGACGACTTCGCGGTGGTGCACCTCCCGGCCGGTTCCATCGCCGAGGTGCCCGAGGGCGTGGTCGTACGGGAGACGCCGTACGGCCGTGATCTGTTCCTGCCGCGCGCGGACCTTGAGGCGTACGCCGAGTCCGCGGGCCCGCCGGCCGGGATCCTCGCCCACGAGGCGCTGCGCGTCGAGCACCACCGCCCCCGCCTCGGCTTCGAGACCGACCACCGCACCATCCCGCACGAGCTGGGCTGGATCGGTACGGCGGTCCACCTCCAGAAGGGCTGCTACCGCGGCCAGGAGACCGTCGCCCGGGTGCAGAACCTGGGGAAGCCGCCGCGCCGGCTGGTCTTCCTCCACCTCGACGGCAGCGAGGTCCACCTGCCGACGCACGGCACGGAGATCCACCTCGCGGACGAGGGTCCGGACGGCCGCAAGGTCGGCTTCGTCACCACCTCCGTACGGCACCACGAGCTCGGACCGGTCGCCCTGGCCCTGCTGAAGCGGAACGTGCCGGTGGACGCGCGGTTGGTGGCCGGGGACACGGCGGCGGCGCAGGAGGTCGTGGTCGAGCCCTGACCCGTGACCCTCTGGGGCCCGGCTACATCTCCTACATCTCCAGCAGGACCGTGAACGGGCCGTCGTTCGTCAGCGAGACCCGCATCCGCGCGCCGAACCGGCCCGTCGCCACCGTCGCGCCCAGGGCGCGCAGTCGGGCGACCACCTCGTCGACGAGCGGCTCGGCCAGATCGCCGGGCGCGGCGGCGTTCCAGGTGGGGCGGCGGCCCTTGCGGGCATCCCCGTAGAGGGTGAACTGGCTGATCACGAGCAGCGGGGCGTCGACGTCGCTGCACGACTTCTCGTCGTGCAGCATCCGCAGCGACCACAGCTTGCGGGCGAGCTGGGCCGCCTTCTCCTTGGTGTCCTCGTGCGTGACCCCGACGAGGACGCACAGCCCCTCGCCGACGATCTCGCCCACGGTCTGCCCGTCCACGACGACGCTCGCGCCGTCCACTCTCTGCACCACTGCTCGCATGCGGACCATGATGCCGGGTGGCGGGGACCGGGGCACAGGCGGTCCATTATGGTTCCTTAGCCCCCATCTGGGGCTGTTCGGGGGTACTCGGTCACATAGCGGCCACTTGGGGTGGCACGATGCTGCCCTACGCGGTTGAGGGGACGGTAGAGGCACATGAGCACACCGAGTACGGAGCGGCTGGATCTCAAGGGGATCCAGCGGCCGCCCACGCAGCGCAGCGACAGCCCGGCGCTGCCCGTGGAGCCGCCCGGGCACGAACTGACCCGGCTGAGCCTGCCCGAACTGCGCACCCTGCGCCGGGACGCACAGCGTGACGAGGCGGACCTCAGTTACGTACGGCGGCTGTTGCAGGGCCGGATCGACATCCTGCGCGCGGAACTGGCCCGCCGGGGCGGCGAGAAGCCGGTCGCCGTGGACGGCCCGAGGGACGCGACGGTGGTCGCCTCCGTGGTGTCCCGCCTCCCGGAGATCCTCACCGACGCCCCGGCCCGCCAGCGTTCCTCGGCCCGCCACGTCACCCTCGGCACCCCGCACAACGAGGAGTACCGGCGGCTGGCCGCCGACATGCTCGCCGAGGTCGAACTCTCCGACCTCGAGGCCCGCACCGATCTCGAACTGGGCACCGCGATGGGCCGCCTCGTCCGTTACGAACAGCAGGTCTCCAGCCGCCGCCAGCACCTCCAGCGCACGACGGACGACTGCAGCGCGGAGATCGCGCGCCGCTACCGCGACGGCGAGGCCCAGGTGGACGACCTCCTGACGTGAGGTGCCCCCGGGGCCCGCTGGGTACGGGCCCGGAAAACCGAGCGGGCGCCGTCCGAATGGCCGACGCCCTGCTGCGTACGTTCAGGCGGCTCCCTCCTGCCGAAAACCGTGGTGACTGATCCGTAGCGGTACTTGTTCAGTTGTGGCTGTGCGCGTCCGTGTTGAGTTGTCGCTGTTCGGTTGTGACTGTGCTCGGGCCGGGCTCCCGGCTCCCCTCCGGAAGGGAACCCGGCGGCCGGCCAACCGGAGGAGGAACCACGTTGAGGGACCATGTTCTCCAAGTTGGCTGCCAACTCCACAGTACTTATCTCCGCTTGGAAGCGGCTCATAACCACCTTTCACTGAACTGCCCCAAGATGGCGGGAAGTTGTACTGTGTGACGGTGGACCCGGAACACGCCTCCGCCAATGGGCGGAAGAGGGCACCACGGCCACAGAAGTCACACACCGAGGTGGCCGACGAACTGCGCGCCCGGATCAGGTCCGGAGCGCTCAGGCCGGGCCAGCGCATGCCCACGCAGGCCAAGCTCGCCGACGAGTTCGGCGTGGAGCGCGGGGCGGTGCGCCAGGCGCTGCGCATCCTCCAGTCGGAGCAGCTGCTCACCAACGTGACCAAGGGCAGCCCCGCCACCGTGGCCCCCGACCCGGGCCACCGCGGTGCCCCGGCCGGTCCGCCCGCCCCGCCCGAGCCCACCATGGTGGCCCTGGCCTCGCGGATAGCCGCCTCCTTCGCGGCCCCGCACGTCGAGATCGACGCGCTGTGCCTGACCGCGGTCTCGCTCACGCTGGCGATCGGCGAGCCACTGCGCCAGATCCACGCGGGGCGCTTGAAACCGGCCAAGGTCGACGTCCGTGTCCTGCTGCCCAGCCGGGACATCGACCTCGCCTTCCCGGCGCCGGTGGACGCCTCGGCCGCCGGCCTGCTGCACCGGCGCTGGCTTGCCCAGCGCAACGCCCAGGGCCAGGTGCTCCAGCACAACCTGCTGGCACTGCGCGCCACGCACGGCATCGACGTGCACGTCTCCTTCCGCGCGCTGCCGTTCACCCCGCCGGTGAAGCTGTACCTGCTCAACGGCACGGAGGCGCTGTTCGCGTACTACACCCTCGCGCGGCGCGAGCGGGAGATCGAGCACGAGCACCTGGAGCTGTACGACGCCGAGGGCACGCGCTCGATGCTGTTCGCCTTCGAGCAGGCCGCCGGACTGCGGGACGGGACCTTCGTGGAGCAGTCACGCCTGTGGTTCAACGCCCTTTGGGGGACGATCAGTTCGGATCTCGTACTCACGGGGTGAGCGGATCAGAGGGTGGGGCCGGCGAGCAGTACGGCGAGCAGCACGGCCCCGGCCGAGCTGACGGCCGGACTCTTCGCCTTGAGGCCGATGCTGAGCATCAGCAGACCGACGATGCCGGTGGCACCGTACTTCCACTGCACGATCTGTTCGAAGCCGACGACGAAGACCGCGGAGATGAGGGCGAGGGCTGGCACAGTGGTTCCCCCTTCAGGTTGCCGGGAAGCAAAACTTCCGCCAACTGGACTAAGTTGGCAACCAACTCTGCCTAAGTTGTCCCCACTTGGCGAACATCCATAAACAACCTGCGAACAACCCTCTTTGGGCGGATGCGCGCTCCAGGTGCGCATCGACGTGCGCACGGGACCAGTCAAATCCGAGTCTCAGGCCTGGGTCATCAGCAGCACGAGCAGCACGGCTCCGATGGAGGAGCAGGTCGAGTTGTTGGCCTTGATCCCGGCTACGAGGAGAAGGAGCGCGAGCATGCCGACTCCTCCGTAACGGTTCTGGATCATCTGGTCGAAGCCCATGGTGAGGACTGCCGCCATCAGTTGAGTGGTGATCATGACTCCCCCTGTCAACCAGTCGTCCAATTGGACTGGCTTGGACATCGGGATATTGCCCTGACCGCGTGATCGGTTAACCGGCACAGGAAGTTTGACTGATGATTTGACTGAAATTAGGTTGGCGCCCAACTATGCCCATGTTGCGGGACCTTGGTCGATACTTATGAACAACCATGAAACAACTCCCGATAGATGGATCAAGGTTGTAGCGTTCTGGTCGTGACCAAGGAGAGCGTGGCAGTGGACCGCGGCAAGAGGTTCTCGCCGCAGGAGATCGCCGACGTCCTGCGGGAGCGGATCCGCGCCGGCGAGCTGAAGGCGGGTGACCGGCTGCCCACACAGTCGGAGCTCGCCGAGGAGTTCGGCGTGGAGCGCGGGGCGGTGCGCCAGGCGCTGCGGGTCCTGCACGAGGCCGGGCTGCTGACCAACATGAGCAAGGGCAGTCCGCCGCGCATCGCGGAGCCGAGCGCGCCCCGGGGCGAGCCCCAGCCGACGATGGTCGGGCTGTCGCCGAGGCTGACGGAGACGCTCGCGGCCCCCCACGCCCGTATCGACGTCGTCTGCCACACGGCCGAGACCTTCATGGTGGCCCTCGGCGAACCGCTTCGGCTGATCCACGAAGGCCGGTTCCGCCCCGACACGATCGACGTCCGGATCCTCGTACCGTCCCGGAACATCACGCTCGCCTTCCCGGTGCCCGTCGAGGGGCGCGGCGAGGACGACCCCGTCCACCGGCGCTGGCTCGGGATGCGCAACGCCCAGGGGCAGGTCCTCCAGCACAACCTGCGGTCCCTGCGGTCGACCCACGGTATCGACGTGCGGGTGGCCTTCCGTGCGCTTCCCTTCACCCCGCCCATCAAGATGTACCTGCTCAACGGCGAGGAGGCACTGATCGGGTACTACACGCTGACCCGGCGCGAGGAGGAGTGGGGGAGCGAGACGCTCGACATGTACGACGCCCTCGGCTCCACGTCCCTGCTCTTCCACTTCAAGAAGAGCGCCGGGGAACGGGACGCGGCGTTCGTGCAGGAATCGCAGAAGTGGTTCGACGCCCTCTGGGAAACCATCACCACGGACCTGACACTCTCCTAGTGACTTCTGATACGGCACGGACCCACTGGGACACGGAACGAAGCGCGACGCTGCGGAAGCTGGTCGCCGACGCGAGGGTCGTGCTCTGGGACTTCGACGGGCCGATCTGTGGTCTCTTCGCCCGCCATTCGGCACGGCAGGTGGCCGGTGATCTGAGCCGGTGGCTGGGGGAGCGGGGCCTGCGAGCGCTGCTGACGGCAGCCGCGCAGGAGTCGGACGACCCGCACGAACTCCTGCGGGCCGTCGGCCGCCTGCACCCCGGCAGCGACCTGATCGGCGAACTGGAGGAACGGCTCACCAGACAGGAGCTGTTCGCCACGTCCACGGCGATGCCCACCGCATACGCGGACGTGCTGATCCGCACCTGGACCGCGGTCGGCTCACGACTGGCCATCACCAGCAACAACTCTCCCCGGGTCGTGCGCAGGTACCTGGAGGGACGCGATCTGCTGTCCTGCTTCGCCCCGCACATATACGGCCGGACCCAGGACCTCAGCCGGCTCAAGCCCGACCCGTACTGCCTGAACCGCGCACTGACCGCGATGGGGGCGGAGGCCGGCGCCGCCGTGATGATCGGCGACGCCCCCACCGACTTCGCCGCCGCCGCGCTCATAGGGGTGCCCTTCATCGGCTACGCGACCAGTGAGGAGAGCCTCAAGCGGTTGCGGGACGCCGGGGCCGAGGTGGTGGTGGCGTCGCTCGAGCCGTTGCTGCGGGTTCTTCGGGACAGTTGACCGGGAGGCAGTCGGCGGTTCCCCCCTTCGGCGCGCCACTTTCCCGCCAATCGGGCTAATGCGGCCGAGCGGAGACCGGCATGATTCCAGCGGTCGGCGTCAACCCTCGGTCCAATAAGAGTGATTGACCGACAGAATGTAGTGCGCTCGGCGCGCAAGGGCGATAGGTTCGGTCCGTGGCTACCTCAGGACGTGGAGAGAGCGGAGAGAGGGCTTCCACTCTGGTGGAGTCCGTGCTCCGGGAGCAGCTGGCCAACGGGACCTACCGCGTCGGCCAGCGACTGCCGACGCAGCTTCATCTGGCCGCGGACTTCGGGGTGAGCCGGGACACCATCCAGCGGGTGCTGCGCAAGCTGTCGGACGAGGGATGGGTCGAGTCCCGGCAGGGCAGTGGCATGCGCGTGCTGAAGGTGCCGCAGGCGGAACCGGCGGGCACCCGTCCCAAACGGCGGGTGACCACATCGCTGGGGCCACTGATCCACCATGCCTTCGAGCAGCCCGTCGTCACACTGGACACCTTCGCGCTGACCTCCGAAACGCTGTGGAACCACCTGAAGGTCCAGGCCGAGCGAGTGGTCAGCGGGGAGGTCGAGCCGGAGCGGGTCAGGCTGCGCATGCTGCTGCCCTCCGAGAAGGTGAAACTGGCCTACCCCGCCGCCAAGGACGAGGCGGACGACCGGATCTGGCAGCGCTGGCGGGCCATGGCGCGCAGGTACGCCATCGAGATCAACGGCCTGATGGAGCAGTTGCGGGCCAGGGGGGTGGACGCCCAGGCGGAGATCCGCCGCGTGGAGATGACCCCGCAGTACAAGCTGTACGTGATCAACGAAGAGGACCTGTTGTTCGGCTTGTACGAGGTCTTCGAGCGCACGATCACCCTGGAGGACGGCACCGCCGTCCCGGCACTGGACGTGCTCGGTCTCGGCTCGGTGCTCTCCCACTACCGCGCGGAAGCGACCGAGGCCGGCGCGGGCGGGCCCGATGGAGCCGACGGGCACGACGGCCGGATCTTCGCGACCATGCGAGCCAGTTTCGAGTCGTACTGGGAACGTCTGAGCGAGGCTGAGACTGTCGCCTGAAGCGCGCCTGAAGCACGCACGAAGCATCGGCGGCCCGCGGTGCCGTCGCGGCGTCCGCATAGTGGCATGACGTGAGAAGGGCCCTCCCACACGCTATTGTCTGCGCGCATGTCGCACCCTCTGCCCCGCAGAGCGCACCTGTCCCTCGTGCGCTTCTTCGCGGAGGCGCGGCGCCGCAGCCCCGACGGGGAGGTGGTTTCCGGCCATCACAACATCAACCGCATCGCAGCACTGCGGCAACCGCTGGCCTTCCTCCTCCGGAAGCCGTCCGGGCGGCATCTCGCCAAGTTCCGCACGCCCTTCCCCACGATCGAGGTGGTGCCCCGGATCTGGTCCAGTGAGGCCCAGGTGCTGCGTGCGCTGGAACCCCACGTCAGTGGCGTCCCCCGCTGCCTGGCCGACTTCGGAGAATGGTCACTGCACGAGTACGTCGACGGACAGGCCCTGGCCGACGCCGTGCCGGAGGGCCCGATCGGCAGCGCACGGATCATGGCGCTCGCCGAGTTCTTCGCGGACCTCGCCGACGTCACGGAGAACGAGCTGCCGCCGCTCCCGCCGGACTGGCCGCGGCAGGCCGACAGCCGGGGTTTCCTGGAGTGGATCGCGCGGTTCGCGAGGGACAGGGTGCACCACGCCAATCAGCCCCGCTTCGGGGCGCTCTTCGAGGCGATCGGCATCCCCGAGGACGCGATCGACCGCTTCATGCGCTCGGTGCCGGTGCTGACCCCGCGTCCCTTCGTACTGCTGCACACGGATGTCCACCGCGCCAACGTGGTGGTGGTGCCCGCACCGGAGGACGAGCGTCGTGAGCGTCTGTCGGTGATCGACTGGGAACTCTGCCTGTTCGGCGATCCGTTGCATGACGTGGCGACTCATCTGGTGCGGATGGGCTACGACAAGGCGGAGCAGGAGCTGATGGTCCGTATGTGGGTGGACGCCATGCGCCGTTCGGGTCATGCGGCGGCGACCGCGGGCATGGAGACCGACCTGCCCGTCTACCTCGGCTTCGAGTACGCCCAGTCGGTGTTCCCGGACGTGATGAGGGCCGCGCTGCTGCTGCCGGACCACCCCGGTGAGCGGGACCTCGGTGTCGCGGCCGAACGCATCCGACGGGCTCTCCAGCGGGCGCGTGAGCCGCTCGGGCTCCTCGACGAGGTCGGGGACGAGCAGACGGTCGTCGACGCTCTGCGCGAGTGGGACGCGGACGACGCGGAACGGCGACTGCTGCGGGCCGGCGGCAGGAGCGGCTGAGACGAGAGCGGCAGGAGCGGCTGGGACGAGAGGGGACGGCATGGCTGACGACCGTGCGGCGGGCAAGGCGGCGCGGCGGCTGATCGAGGAGTCGCGTGGTGTGCTGTTCGACTTCGACGGGCCGGTCTGCCGGCTGTTTCCCAAGGGCGCGTCGGCGCCGCTGGCGGACGAACTGCGCGGCCTGGTCGCCAAGTACGGCGCGGGAGACGTCCTCACCGACGAGGAACGCGAAAGCCCCGATCCGCATGTGGTGCTGCGGGCCGTGCACCGGGCCCGGCGGGAGCGGGCCGTACGGGAGCTGCCGGCGCTGCTGGAGGAGCACCTCACCGCGGGAGAGGTGACCGCCGCGGAGACGGCGTGGCCCACCGAGCTCGCCGACACCCTCGTACGCCGGCTGACGGACCGGGGCCACCGCCTGGCGATCGTCACCAACAATTCCGCCGAAGCGGCGCGTCGTTACCTTTCCCGTGCCGGCTTGCTCGACCGGTTCGAAATGATTGAGGGGCGCACGACGAATCCCGCCCTCATGAAGCCCGATCCTGATGTAATCTTCCGCGCACTCGACGGGCTCGGTCTCGGGCCCACGGACGCGGTGATGATCGGGGACAGCGGCTCGGACTTCCAGGCGGCACGGCGAGCGGGAGTATCGTTCGTCGGCTACGGCCGGAACGAGCGCAAGATACGGGGACTTCGGGCGGCAGGTGCCTCGATTGTCGTGGACTCCTACCGTGCGGTGCTCCAGAGGGAATGAACGTCGGGGTGACCGAGAGGGGCCCGCTGTGGGGAATTCACAGGCTCGTCTGAGGGCGATCGAGCTGAGCGGCGACGCGAGACACGTGAAAGGGCCGCTTCGGGGATATCACCACGAAACATATGTCTTCCCTCTCCAGGGCGGGGCCAGGTACAAGCTCCGGGACCCGCGACCAGGACTTCTCTGGTTCGACCGAAGATGCTTCACGTCCGAGGAGCAACTGCTCCGCGCGCTCTCGGGCCGCATATCCAGGATCCCGGACGTCATCGAAATCGACGGCACGACCTTGCAGCGGTTCATCGAGGGAAAGACGCTCGGAGAGCTGCTCGGGGCGGGCTGCGCGGTGCCTCCCGACATCCTCGGGCAGATCATCGGTATGTTCCGCCAGATGGTGGAAGTGCCGCCCGAAAGCCTTTCGGCGGACCGCTGTTGCATATCCGAACACCTCCGCAAGCATGTCTCGGGTCTGAAGGAACGTCCTTTCAGCCTGCTCCACGCCGATCTGCACCGCGAGAACCTCATCGTCGACGACGACCGGCGCCTGTGGACGATCGACTGGGAGCTGGCCGTGATCGGCGACCCGCTCTACGACGTCGCCACCCATCTGCACCTGATGCGCTACCCGGACGGGCAGGCACGGGCCGTTGCCCGGCAGTGGGCCGACACCGTGGAACGCGTCCGCCCCGGCAGCGCGAACGGCTGGCGGCACGACCTGCCTCTGCTCCTCGGCTACAAGCGGGCCCAGTCCCTCATCACCGACGTCGTCCGGGTGGCCCAGTCGCTGGGTGCCTGCCCGGAACGGCACTGGTGGTTGTTCGCCAAGGCGGCACTGAAACTGCGCCGCGTGCTGACCGAAGCCGCCCTGTGGCTGGGGCTGGAGTCGGTCCCGGGCTCCCGGCAGATCGCCACGGCACTCGTGCGCTGGCAGCACGACCACGGAAGGAGCCCTGGGTACGTCCCCGCGTAGGCAGGCCTCACCCGGGATCGAGACGGCGGGCCCCGACGGACTCGGGGCCCGCGTGGCGGCTAGCGGTCGGCGCCGGCGGCATCGAGGAGCGGGACCAACTGCTCCTCCTCGTAGTCGAGGTGGGCCTCCAGCTCCTCGGTCAGCCGTACGACCTCGGCACGCGCCTCGGCCGGGTCCTCGGCGGCGACCGCCCGGCGCAGCTCGCCGACGAGCACGGCGATCCGTTCGTGCTCCAGACGAAGCCGCTCCCGGACCGGGGCGAACTCGGGGTGCCGCTCGGCGAGGAACGGGAACATCATGGTGTCCTCGCCGGTGTGGTGGTTGTGCAGGCCCTGGCAGAACACGAGGCAGTTGACCCGCAGCTGCGCGCCGAGGGAGCTGCCGCCGCTCGCCATCTCCCTCCGGATCAGGGCGAGTTCGCGCCGGAAGGCGTCGTGCACCAGCCTGATCGCCTCGCCCGGCGAGCGGGCCTCGATGTGTCCCGGTCCGGACGTGGCGATCCGCTCCAGGGCGACGACCGGGATCACCCGGCCCGCCTTGCGCTGGTACTCCGCCCAGCCCGGGTCGGCCTCCACCGCCCGTGCGAAGGCCCGGTCGCGTTCGTCGCCCGCCAGGACGACGGCGCGCGCCTCGTACGTGAACACGCCGCTCTCCACGGTCACCCGCGGTCGCGCGAGGAGGTTGCGGTACCAGTCGGGGTGCCGGGGCGAACCGCCGGCCGAGGCGATCACCAGGACGCGGTCGCCGTCGTCGGGGAGGTAGCCGACGGGTGTGGTGTGCGGGTTGCCGGTGCGGGCGCCGGTGGTGGTGAGCAGCAGCAGGCGGCCGCCCTCGAAGGGGCCGCCGACGCGGCCGTGGTTGGCGCGGAACTCGTCGATGACGTGTTGGTTGAAGTCGTGTGGACTGAAGTCGTTGGGCACTCTCTCTGCTTTCTTCCTCTGCTGTCGATGGTCATGGACGCAGAGGAACAGGCGGGCTCCTGGCCCGCCGCGGCCTCACTCAGAGGCCGGGCACCCGACTCGCTCACGGCACAAGGCCGACCCGGCAGTCATGATCGGGAGGTTATCGTCCCCCCATGACTGACGCCACCGACTTCCAGGGCATCCCGTCAACCACCCTCGCCGACCTCCTGGGCCGTGCGCAGGTCATGGATCTCGGCATCCGGTCCCTGTGGGACCCGGTCCCGCGCCTGGCCGGGCCGGCGTACACCGTCAGCTGCCCGCCCGGCGACAACCTCATGCTGCACGCCGCGATCCACCGTGCGCGGCCCGGCTCGGTCGTCGTCGTGGAGTCGGGCGATCTGGAGTACGCGCTGGCCGGCGGCAACGTGTGCGCGGTGGCCCGGCGGCGCGGCATCGCGGGGTTCGTCGCCGACGGGGTGGTCCGTGACCTCGCCGAGATCCGGGAGATGGGCTTCCCGGTGTTCGCACGGGGCGTCGTCCCGATACCGGGCGCGAAGTCCGTCGTACGGCCGCTGAACCGGCCGGTGCGGTGCGGCGGGGCCGAGGTCGCCGCCGGGGACGTGGTCGTCGCCGACGAGGACGGGATCGTGGTCGTGCCGTCCGCCCGCCGGGCCGAGGTGCTGGCGGCGGCCCGGGCCCGGCTGGCGAAGGAGGCCGCCGGGAGCCTCGACGCATGGGAGGCGGCACACCGGGCCCGCATCGACGAAATCCTCGCCGCGGAGGGTTACGAGGGCTGATCCTGTCCGGCGTGCTGCTCTTCCTCGACGTCGACGGGACGCTGCTGCCGTTCGGCGCGGACGGCCCGTACCCCGTGTACGAGTCGCCCTCCGTGCCCGCGGCGGCCGCCGCCGACAACCCGCTGCTGACCCGGATCGACCCGGCCCTCGGCCCCCGGCTCGCGGCGCTGGGCTGCGACCTGGTGTGGGCCACCACCTGGCTGGACGACGCGAACGCCTTCGTGGCGCCCTGGCTCGGCCTGCCCCGGCTGCCCCTCGTGGACTGGCCCGACGACGACGATCCCCCGGGCCCCCTCCACTGGAAGACCCGGCCGCTGGTCACCTGGGCGGCCGGCCGCTCCTTCATCTGGCTCGACGACGAACTCACCCGGACCGACCGCGCCTGGGTCGCCGCCCACCACCCCGGGCGGGCGCTCCTCCACCGCGTCGAGCCTCACCGAGGGCTCACGGATGCCGACTTCAGCGTGCTCCGGGAGTGGCTGCGGGGTACCCGCGCACGGCCGTAGTGCGCGTGATCACGTCACGCCGGCGGCCGGGTGAGTTTGGCGGCGACGGCGTCGAGGACCCAGTCCAGGCCGGTCGTGAAGGATGTCTCGGCGTCCACGTCCGTGCCGTCGTGCACCGCCTTGGCCAGCGCCGGGAAGCGGCCCGTGGCCAACATCCTTGCCACATGCGGGCCGTGGGCGCGCTGCCATTCGCGCTTGGACAGGCCCGTGGCGCGCTCGGCCCGCAGGTTGGCGATCTCGCGCCTGATCGCGCCGGTGAAGTAGGCGCTGACGGTCTGCACGGCGCGCATGACGGTGTCGATGTCGGCGTGACCGTCGAGGGCGGACAGCGTGGCCTCGGTCACGGCGAGGCCGTTCGGGCCCAGGGTCGGGCGGCCGCCGAGCAGGTCGGCCAGCCATTCGTGACGGAGAGCGGCCTGCCTGGTGCGGTGGGCGAGTACGCGCAGCGCCTCCCGCCAGTCACCGGGCTGCTCCTCGGGGAGGATCTCGGCCTGGACCTCGTCCACCATGAGGTCGAAGAGCTCCTCCTTGGTGGAGAAGTACCCGTACAGCCGCATCGGGCCGGCGTTCAGCCGGGCGGCGACCTTGCGCAACGACACCGCCTCCAGCCCGCCCTCGTCGGCCAGCGCGACGGCGGCGGCGACGATCCGCTCCCGGTCGAGCGGCACGGGGCGAGCCGGCGGCTCCGGCCGGTCCCAGACAGTCATGGTCACATCGTACGGTTGCGATACATCGTCAGCAGTCAATACAGTGTATCGACATGAGACATCGCATCGCAGTGGTCGGGAGCGGCCCCGGCGGCCTTACCTTCGCCCGCGTCCTGCACCGCCATGGCTGTCCCGTCACCGTCCTCGAACGCGATCCCTCCCCCGACGCCCGCCCCCCGGGCGGCACGCTGGACCTGCACGAAGGGCTGGGCCAGCTCGCACTGGACAAGGCGGGACTGCTCGCGGATTTCCAGGCGCTGTCCCGACCCGAGGGACAGGCCATGCGCATCCTGGACACGGACGGGACCGTCCTGCGCGACTGGCGCCCCGGTCCGGACGAGCGGGCCAATCCCGAGATCGACCGCGGGCAACTCCGTGACCTGCTGCTCGGCCCTCTCGACGTCCAGTGGGGGCGGGGCGTGACGCGGGTGGTGCCGGGGGCCCGGGACGGCGTACGGGTCCATTTCGCGGACGGCCGGCAGGAGACGTTCGACCTCGTGGTCGGCGCGGACGGCGCCTGGTCCCGGACCCGCCCGGCGGTCTCGCCGGTGACGCCGCACTACACCGGCGTCACCTCGGTCGAGACCTCCCTGGACGACGTCGACACCCGCCACCCCGACCTCGCCCGGCTGGTCGGCGACGGTTCCGTGGCCGTGTACGGCGTGAGCCGGAAGCTCGTCGCCCAACGCAACAGCGGCGGCCACGTCAAGGTGTACGCCCAGTTCCGCGCGCCGCTGGACTGGCACGCGAACCTGGACCTGGCCGACGCCGAGGCCGTGCGAGCGAGCCTGCTGGCACTGTTCGACGGCTGGGCCGCCCCCGTCCTCGACCTCCTCCACCACGGCACCGCGTTCGTCCACCGCCCCCTCCACGTCCTGCCCGTGGCCCACACCTGGACCCACGTCCCCGGCGTGACGCTCCTGGGCGACGCCGCCCACCTGATGCCCCCGCTGGGGGCGGGCGCGAACCTCGCGATGCTGGAGGGTGCCGAACTCGCCGAGTCCATCGCCGCCGGCCCTGAGGATCTGGACGAGGCCGTCCGCGCCTTCGAGGAACGGATGTGGGCACGGGCCGGCAGGTGGGCGGAGATCACGACGGCCGGTCTGGAACGCCTCGTGAGCCAGGACCCCGCCGAAGCCCTCGCCCTCTTCGACCGGGTCCAGCCGTCCGCCACGTGACACGACACACTATTGCAAGCAGGTGCTTGCAATAGTTAGCGCGAATGGGGCAAGGTGGAGTCATGGCATCGCTCAACGTCGGCAATCTCGGTGAGTACCTGCGCGAGCAGCGGCGAAACGCCCAGCTCTCGCTCAGGCAGCTCGCCGACGCCGCCGGGGTGTCCAATCCGTATCTGAGCCAGATCGAGCGCGGCCTGCGCAAGCCGAGCGCGGAGGTGTTGCAGCAGGTCGCCAAGGCGCTGCGGATCTCCGCCGAGACGCTGTACGTGCGGGCCGGGATCCTCGACGCCGAGCGGGACCGGGACGAGGTGGAGACGCGTGCCGTCATCATCGCCGACCCCACGCTGAACGAGCGGCAGAAGCAGGTGCTTCTACAGATCTACGAGTCCTTTCGGAAAGAGAACGGATTCGGGTTCGACACCGCGGGCGAGGAGAACACGGACGAGGACACAGCGAGCGTCGCCGGCGCCGTGCGCGGCACCCGCACGGCCGACGGCGACGACGCCGATGCCGGCCCAGATCCGCGGCAGACGGCCAGTTGAACCGGACCAGGGCACTGGCCGGCCCGCCGCGGACCCAACAACCCTCAGCCGAACGTGAATCCGGGAGGACCATCACCATGGCCATCACCGACGACCTGCGCAAGACCCTCAGCGACCCGACCCCGCTCTACTTCGCCGCCGGTACCGCCGACCTGGCCCTCCAGCAGGCCAAGAAGGTGCCCGCCCTGGTCGAGCAGCTGCGCGCCGAGGCCCCGGCCCGGATCGACGCCGTGCGCAACACCGACCCCAAGGCCGTGCAGGAGAAGGCCGCCGCACGGGCCAAGGAGGCGCAGGAGAACCTCCAGACCAGGGTCACCGAGTTCTTCGGCACCATCGACGGCGACCTGAAGAAGCTCGGCGAGTCGGCCCAGGACCTCGCCCTGCGCGGTGTCGGCGTCGCCGCCGAGTACGCGGTGAAGGCCCGCGAGACCTACGAGAAGGTCGCCGAGCACGGCGAGCAGACCGTGCGCGGCTGGCGCGGCGAGGCCGCCGAGGAGATCGAGGAGCTCGCCATCGCGGTCGAGCCGAAGGGCGAGCCGACCACCGCGAAGCCCGCCAAGCCGGTCGAGACCGACTCCGAGCCCGCCGCGGAGAAGAAGCCCGCGGCGAAGAAGGCGCCGGCCCGCAAGACCGCCACCGCGAAGAAGACCACGCCGCCCGCCAAGTGACCGACGGCGCGTGTACGGGCCGGGCACCCCTGGGGTGTCCGGCCCGTACTACGGGTACGGTGGCCGCGTAGGGATGGCAGACAACGGGCGGTGGGCAGCATGCTGATGTTGGGCTTCGCGGGTTTCTTGGGACTGCTGAAGATCGTCCTGATGGCCCTCGCCGCGTTCGGGCTCGTCGACGCCGCACTCCGGCGCGAGGACGCGTTCCGCGCGGCCGACAAGCAGAACAAGGTGTTCTGGCTGATCATCCTGAGCATCGCGCTCGTGGTGAGCTACCTGTTCTCGCTCCTGTCCATCCTGCCGATCGCCGGCCTGGTCGGGAGCATCGTCTACATCGTCGACGTGCGCCCCGCGCTGCGGCAGGTCTCCGGCGGCAGCGGCTGGGGCCGCCGCCGCGGCAGCAGCAGCGACGGCCCGTACGGCCCGTACAACGGCGGCCGCTGAGCCTCCGGCCGGGTTCGCGGCATCTGATCCGGGCGAGACGGCTGCCAGGTCGCCCGGAAGGCGCCGTTCGGGTCGGCGGTGGCCGGTGGTCGTCGGCAGGCGACGCCTGCGGGGCGCCTGACATTGGCCCCGCCGGGACCAGATACCGCAGACCCGCCGGGAAGCGCAGCGGCCGACAGTTCGGGCCGGCGGCGGCCGGTCGTCGGCAGGCCGTGCGGCGGCTGCTGCGCTTCCCGTCAGGTTTGCGACACCCGGTCCCGGCGGGGCCATGGCCGGGCCGTCCGGCAGGCGCCTGGGCCGGCGGCGGCCGGTCGCCGACGGCCTGCGCGGCTGCGGCCGTTGAGCCTCCGGCCGGGTTTGCCGTATCTGGTTCCGGCGGGATCATTGCCGGGTCGTCCGGCAGGCGCCGTTCGGGTCGGCGGTGGCCGGTCGTCGGCAGGCCGTGCTGCGGTGGCTGCCGACGGCGGGTCTGCGGTATGCGGTCCCTGCGGAACCGCTGCCGGGGCGCCCGGCAGGCGCCGTTCGGGCCGGCGGCGGCCGGGCCCTGCGCTTCCCCCCTCGGGGCGCGGCGCCCCGTCCGGCGGGACCGTCGCCGAGCCCGTAACAAGCAGGCCCAGCGGCAGCGCTACGGCACGCGGTCCAGCAGGACCACCGCCACGTCGTCCGTCAGTTCCCCGCCGTTGAGGTCGCGGACCTCGCTGACCGCGGTGCGCAGCAGGTCCTCGCCGGTCAGGCCGCGGTCGAGCTGGCGGCGGACCATCGCCACCATGCCGTCCTGGCCGAGGCGGTCGCCGCCCTCGCCGACGCGGCCCTCGATCAGGCCGTCGGTGTAGAGCATCAGGCTCCACTCGGCGCCCAGCTCCACCTGCATCCGTGGCCAGCGGGCGCCGGGGAGCAGACCGAGGGCGGGGCCGTTGTTGTCGTAGGGGAGGAGCTCCGCGGGCCGGCCGGGGCGGGCGATCAGCGGGGAGGGGTGGCCGGCCAGGCACAGTCCCGCGCTGCGGCCGTCCGGGGAGATGTCCACCGTGCACAGCGTCGCGAAGATCTCGTCGTCCGCGCGCTCGTGCTCCAGCACCTGCTGAAGCGTGTTCAGCAGCTCGTCCCCGCACAGCCCGGCCAGCGTCAGCGCCCGCCAGGCGATGCGCAGTTCCACGCCGAGAGCGGCCTCGTCGGGGCCGTGGCCGCAGACGTCACCGATCATGGCGTGCACGGTGCCGTCGGGCGTGCGCACGCAGTCGTAGAAGTCGCCGCCGAGCAGGGCGCGCGAGCGGCCGGGCCGGTAGCGGGCGGCGAAGCGCAGCGAGGAGCCCTCCAGCAGGGGGGTGGGCAGCAGGCCCCGCTCCAGGCGGCGGTTCTCCTGGGCCCGCACCCGGCCCTCGGCCAGGCGCCGCTCGGCCGTGTCGGAGCGCTTGCGCTCGACCGCGTAGCGGATGGCGCGGCTGAGCAGCCGGCCGTCCAGTTCGTCCCGGAAGAGGTAGTCCTGGGCGCCCACGCGCACGGCTTCGGCGCCGCGCTCGGCGTCACCGGAGGCGGTGAGCGCGAGCACGGCGTGCCGGGGCGCGAGCTCGAGGACGTGCCTGAGCACGGCGAGCTCGTCGTCGGCGCCGGTGCCGCCCGGGGCGGGCAGCGCGAGGTCCAGCAGGATGCAGTGGACGTCGTCGGTGAGCAGCCGCCCGGCCTCGGTGAGGTTGCGGGCGGTGCGCACACGCATCGGCTTGCCGGACGGGTCCAGCAGTTCGGGCACGATCGGCGAGCCGCCGGGGTCGTCCTCGATCAGCAGCAGCGTGAGAGTGGTGGCGGCTGCGGTGGTGTGTGCGGCGGCCGTGTCGCGGTTGGCCTCTTCCTTGAGGGGACCGCCGGCGGTGGGCACGGCGGTCTGCGCCTGACCACTCTCCGCGGCCGGGATCGCTCTCTGCCGCGGTATGGGTGCGGGCATCGTCCTGGGTTCCTTCCCTCCCCCCGAGGGCGTGGCGGGGCGAGGGACCTCGACCCACCCGACTGGGGACCATAGCGGTACTCGCCGCCGCAACGGAATGGTGTGAGCTGGGCCGCTTGGCAGTCGGCCGGAGTCATATGCCGTTTTTTGTACCGCAGTTGGACAGGCCGGGAGTGGAGCGGGAATGACTAAGGTCACGTCGCCCCGGGGTTTGGGCGGCTACTGGGGGTGCATTGAGTCACATGGCGTACATCACGCCAGCCTTGGGGCATTCCGTGTTTTCCGGGCATGCGGCTCACGCGTCGGGCCGTACCACCCCGAGTATCGGCATCGTCCCCGCTCCGGCGAGCGTCACCGTCCGGCCCGGGCGCGGGGCGTGGATGATGGCGCCGTCTCCCACGTACATCGCCACGTGGCTGGCGTCGTCGAAGTAGATGATCAGGTCGCCGGGGCGCATGTCCTTCACGTCGACGTGCTTGAGCTGCTTCCACTGCTCCTGCGAGGTGCGCGGGATGGGGCGGCCGGCGTTCGCCCAGGCCTGCGAGGTCAGGCCGGAGCAGTCGTACGAGTCCGGGCCCTCCGCGCCCCACACGTAGGGCTTTCCTATCTGGTTGGTCGCGAACTCGACCGCCTTCTTGTCCTGCTCGGACGCCTCGCCCTTGACCTCCTTGAGGATGCCGGTGTCCAGCCAGGCGGTCTGCGCCTTGAGGGCGGCCTGCTGCTCCAGTCTGGCGAGCTTCTCCTTCTCCTTCTTCTCCAGCCGGCCCTCGAGCTCCTCGGCGGCCGCGATCTGCTTCTTGATCTTCTTCTTGGCGGCGGCCTTGGCCCTGCGGTTCGCCTCCAGCTTGTCCCACTGGGCGGCGGCGTCCTTCGCGTACTGCTTCAAGTCGGCCTGGGTGCGGGTCAGTTCCGCGATCAGGCCCTTGGTGGCCCGCTGGCCCTGGAGGACCCGCCCGGCCCCGTCGAGGAACTGCTCCGGGTCGTCGCTGAGCATCAGCTGGGCCTCGTCGGGCAGCCCTCCGGTGCGGTACTGGGCGCGGGCGGCGGCTCCCGCGCGGTCCTTCAGCCGGTCCAGCCTCTTCTGGCCCTCGACGATCTTCTTCGCCAGCTCGACGATCTGGGCGGACTGCTTGTCGGCCTTCTCCTCGGCGGCGTTGTACTCGTCGGTGGCGACGGCCGCGTCGTGGTAGAGGTCGTCGAGCTTCTCACGGACCTTCTCGAGGTCCTTGTCGGGCGGAAGCGGCGGGACGGTCGGGGACGCGCTGGGCGACGCCGTCGGTGTGGGTGTGGGGCTCGCGAACGCCGTGCCCGGCGCCGCCAGCACGGTGACCGCGCAGGCCACGGTCACGGCGGCCGTGAGCAGACAGCGCTTGCCCGGTCCCATACCCCTGCCCCCAAACTGATTTACCGTCAGTAACTTACGGACGTCTGGGGATCGTGCCACGGCCTGGCGCAAAACGACAGAGGTTGTGCCCGGTGGGGTGCCTGCCCCCGTTCCCTCCCCGACATGGCGATCTCCCCGTCACTGTGACGAACGACTCACCGAGATCGTTCCATCGGGGGAGCGGGCACGGTGCGACTCAGCCCCCGCGGCGCCAACGCCCCCCAGGCCACGGTCACTTCCCCCTGCCGCCACCGCGCCGGCGAGTCCTTCACCGGCCAGTCGGCCGCCAGGTCCCGCACCGCGCGGATCCAGCGCTGGCGGGCACCGTAGGAGGCGTAGGGCGCGGCGGCGGCCCAGGCCCGGTCGAAGTCGCGCAGGAAGGCGTGCACCGGCTCGCCCGGCACATTGCGGTGGATGAGCGCCTTCGGCAGCCGCTCGGCCAGGTCCGACGGGCGCTCCAGCGAGCCCAGCCGGGCCGCGAAGGTGACCGTCCGCGGCCCCTCCGGGCCGAGCGCGACCCACACGTGCCGCCGCCCGATCTCGTCGCAGGTGCCCTCCACCAGCAGCCCGCCCCGCGCATGCCCGTCCGCGGGGGCGAGCCGTGCGCACAGCCGCTCCCAGACGGCGGCCACCTCGTCCTCGTCGTACTGCCTGAGGACGTTGGCGGCCCGGATGAGCTGCGGCCGCCCGGAGACGGGGATCTCGAACCCGCCGTGCCTGAAGGCGAGTCCGTCCCGTTCGTAGGGCCTGGCGGCCGCGACCCGGGCGGGCTCGATCTCGACGCCGACGACGCGCGCGCGGGGCGCGGCCGTGCGGAGGCGGCCGAGGAGTTCGACCGCCGTCCAGGGAGCCGCCCCGTACCCGAGGTCGACCGCGACCGGGTCGGCGGCCCGGCGCAGCGCCGCGCCGTGCGTGGCCGCGATCCAGCGGTCCATGCGGCGCAGCCGGTTGGGGTTGGTCGTCCCGCGCGTCACCGTGCCCACGATGGGGGTCCCCGCGCTCGAACGACGCCGAGGGTGGGGGAGGGATGCCGCTCGGGTTGTCATACGTATGAGGGTATGCGGGCGGATTCAGTGCGAGCGGTGTGCCGCCCTGCGGCGCAGGGCGAGGACGATGCCGCCGCCGGCCACGACCAGTGCGGCCGCGCCGCCCGCGATCACCGTGGTGCCGTTGCCCGCTCCGGTCTCGGCGAGGTGGGTGCCGCCGCCCGCGGGCGAGGGGGCGCTGCTCGCCGCCGGGGTGGGGGAGGCGCTGCTGCTCTCCGAGGGGATCGTGAGCGGGGTCGGGGTCGCGGGGGAGCCGGAGGAGGGGTTCGACGACGCCGAGGGCTGGGCGGGGGTGGAAGCGGGGGCAGGAGCGGAGGCCGAGGCGGAGGCCTCGCACGTCGTGTCCGGCACGACCACCATCGGCTTGATGTCCTCGTCGACCTGGTCGCCCGCCTTGACGTGGACCCGGAAGGTTTCCCCGGGGTACCAGTCCAGGGGGGTGAGGTCGACGCTCACGCCCTGCGCGGTCGGGTGGTCGATGGTCCTGGTGTCGACCGATCGCTCCCCTCCGGGCATGCTCAGCTGCACGTAGAGGGTGATGGTGGCCGGGGTGCCGGACGCGTCCTTGTCGGTGACGCGGATGACGCCCTTGTCCTTGCCGTCGCAGACGGGTTCCGCGGAGAAGTCGCCGATGGTGCAGGCGAGCGCCGTGTGGGCGGCGGCGACGGAGAGCGCGGCCGCGGCGGCCGAGGTGCCCATGACGCGGGCCGCCCTGGTGGCGTGACGGGAGAGGGACACGCTTTTCCTTACGGTCGATGAGCAGGCCCGTCACGTGTACAAGCCCTGTGACTCCGCTGTCAAAGGTTGTATCGCCGCAGGTCAAAAGCGGTTGAAGGGGTGGTCGGCGGCCGCTTTCCGGCTGGTCAAGTGACGGTCATGGGCATGTCGCCAGGGGCCTCGGACGAGCCGCTTCGCGAACCGGGCGGCCACGCGGCAGGCCATCGAACGGTTGAGCGAGGAATGGTCATGATTGAGTAAAGGCGCTTGATCGGGAAATGGCGGGGCACCCTTGCGCTGTTGCATTCCTTCGGAGGGCGAGTGCGGCCTTCCGACCGGCATGCCCGCAGCAAGGAGGAACGCCACGTGAGCCAGTACGTCAGCAGGCTCGGGCGTCGCTCTCCGGCGGCCCCCTCGCGGCTCAGGCTGCACCGCAGGCCCCGCCGCGTCGCCATGCTCTCCGTGCACACCTCACCGCTCCACCAGCCCGGCACCGGCGACGCCGGCGGAATGAACGTCTACATCGTGGAGCTGGCCCAGCGCCTCGCCGCGATCAACATAGAGGTCGAGATATTCACGCGGGCGACCGCCGGAGGCCTCCCGCCCAGCGTCGAACTGGCCCCGGGCGTCCTCGTCCGGCACGTCGACGCCGGCCCCTACGAGGGCCTCGCCAAGGAGGACCTCCCGGCCCAGCTGTGCGCCTTCACCCACGGGGTGATGCAGGCCTGGGCCGGCCACCGCCCCGGCCACTACGACCTCGTGCACTCCCACTACTGGCTCTCCGGACACGTCGGCTGGCTCGCCGCCCAGCGCTGGGGCGTCCCCCTGGTGCACGCCATGCACACCATGGCCAAGGTCAAGAACGCCAGCCTGGCCGACGGCGACACCCCCGAACCGGCCGCCCGCGTCATCGGCGAGACCCAGATCGTGGCCGCCGCCGACCGGCTGATCGCCAACACGGCCGAGGAGGCCGACGAACTCGTCCGGCACTACGCGGCCGACCCCGCCAAGGTCGCCGTCGTCCACCCCGGCGTGAACCTCGACCGCTTCCGCCCCGCCGACGGCCGGGCCGCCGCCCGCGCCCGCCTGGGCCTCCCACTGGACGCCGTGATACCCGTCTTCGCGGGACGCATCCAGCCCCTCAAGGCCCCCGACGTCCTCCTGCGGGCCGTCGCCGCCCTCCTCGACGAGCGCCCCGAACTGCGCTCCCGTGTCGTCGTACCCATAGTCGGCGGCCCCAGCGGCAGCGGCCTCGCCAAGCCCGAGGGCCTTCAGAAGCTCGCCGCGCGGCTCGGCATCGCCGACGTCGTACGGTTCCGCCCGCCCGTCGGTCAGGAGCAGCTCGCCGACTGGTTCCGGGCCGCGTCCGTGCTGGTCATGCCGTCCTACAGCGAGTCCTTCGGCCTGGTCGCCATAGAGGCCCAGGCGACCGGCACGCCCGTGCTGGCCGCGGCGGTCGGCGGTCTTCCGGTGGCCGTGCGGGACGGGGAGACCGGATTCCTCGTACGGGGTCACGAACCGGCCGACTACGCGCGCGTGCTCGGCCGTTTCGCCGACGACCCGGAGCTCACGTCCCGCATGGGGGCGGCCGCCGCACAGCACGCGCGATGTTTCGGCTGGGACGCCTCGGCCGCCGCCACCGCCGACGTGTACACGGCCGCGGCCCAGTCGCACCGCCGTCGCGTACGCTCCCACCATGGGTGAGGTCGCGGAACAGAAGCGGGCGGCGCAGGTCGTCGAGGACGTCCTCAAGGACGCCGAGCTGGAATGGGAGAGCCCCGAGCCAGGCAACTACGTCGCGAAGCTCCCCGGCACCCGCAAGCTGTCGACGACCGTCTCCCTCATCGTCGGCCGCCACTCCCTCTCCGTGAACGCCTTCGTCATCCGGCACCCCGACGAGAACGAGGCCGCCGTCCACCGCTGGCTCCTGGAGCGCAACCTCAAGCTGTACGGCGTCGGTTACGCCGTCGACCGGCTCGGCGACGTCTACGTCACCGCTCGCCTGCCCCTCGCCACCGTCACCGCCGACGAGATCGACCGGCTGCTCGGCCAGGTCCTGGAAGCAGCCGACGGCAGCTTCAACACACTCCTCGAACTCGGCTTCGCCTCCGCGATCCGCAAGGAATACGCGTGGCGGGTGTCCCGGGGCGAGTCGACGCGAAACCTCGACGCGTTCGCGCACCTGACGCGGCGCTCGGCGGACTGACCCCGGGCCCGGCGGGTCGCTAGGAGGGGTCCGGCTCGGGCTGTGCGCCGCCGCTCTTGTCGAGTTCGTCGGCGAACGCCCGCAGGGCGTCCGCCAGTTCCTTCTTGGTCGGCAACTGGTCGACCTTCTTGTCGAGTTCGGTGATGCGCCGGTTCAGCTGGTCCAGGTCGCTCGGGGGCGTGGGCTCGCCCGGGTCGTCGGAGGGGCTCGGGACCGGGTCGTCGGGAGAGGTGGATGTCGGGCTCGGATCGGCGCCGCCGGTGCCGCCCACCGTGCCTCCGCCGTCCGTACCGCCGTCGGAACTGCCGTCCGTACCGCCGTCCGACGTGCCGACGGACGTGCCCCCGGAGTCCGAGTCCGGCGGGACGGTGCTCGTGACACCGTGCCGGGCGCCGGAGTCGTGGCCCGAGGTCGCGGCCATGGCCACGCCGACGCTGAGGGCGACCAGGGCCGCGGCACCCGCGACGGCGGTCGCGAGACGCCGGACCGGCAGTGCGCGGGCCTTCATGGATGGATCGGGAGGAGTCTGTGGTTCCTGTGCTCTCTGTGTGTCATCCATGGAGGGGACGCTAACCCGCGGTGATCAGCGGACGGAGGACTTCCGCCCGGTCGATCCCCGTGGGGCCCCTTCCCCCGCGTGAGGCTGTGATGGCATGCTCACTGCAGACGCAATCCTGAACATCGTTCACATCCATGAATCCAAAGGGGTGGCTGAACATGAACCACAGGCACGTCAGCAGACGAACACTCCTCGCCGGTGCCACCGCCGTGGCCCTCACCGCGACGACCGGCACGGCGACCGCCGCGACGAGCGAAGTCCCCAGCCTCTGGCGGGAGTTCACCCGCACCCCCTTCACCCACCCGCAGATCCCCTACGTCGGCAGGGCCGGCTGCCGACGCGGTACCACCCGCTTCCCCCGCCACCCCGTCGTGGCCGACGTCACCGACTTCGGTGCCGTACCGGACGGCACCACCGACTGCGCCCCCGCGATCAACCGTGCCATCGCCGCCGCCGGACGGGCCGGCGGTGGCACGGTCACCATCCCGCCCGGCACCTTCCGCATCGACGGCCTGATCCGCATCGGCCACGACGACGTCGTACTGCGCGGCGCCGGCAGCTCCCGCACCACGCTGTACGCCACCAAGAGCCTCACCGAACTGATCGGCGCCTACGGCTCCCGCTACGGCGGCACCAAGTCGGCCTGGTCATGGGCGGGCGGCCTCATCTGGCTCGCCCCCACGGCACGCTGGGACTCCCTGGTCGCCGCCATCAAGGCACAGGCATGGCCCTTCGAGGGCTGGACCGGCAACAGACGGGACGAGTGGACGACCCTCACGGCCGTCGAACCCGCCCGGCAGGGCGACTGGACGGTCACCGTCACCGACCCCGCACGGCTGCGCCCCGGCCGCCTGGTCCTGCTCCGCGTCGCCGACGACACCGCCCACACCCTGCTCCAGCACATGTCGGGCGGCGGCCCCGGCCCGGCGGCCTACCACTGGGAGGACAAGACGAAACTGCTGTCCTACGTCCCCTACGAGTGGCCCGTCCGCATCGCGCACGTCCGCGGCCGCCGGGTCACCCTGGAACGCCCGCTCCCGCTGGACCTGCGACCCGAGTGGAACCCGCAGTTCACCACGCACGTGAAGGAACTGACGGGCGCGGGCGTCGAGGGCCTCACCCTGGAGGTGACCAAGACCCCGCAGTCCCCGCACCTCCTCGACAAGGGCTACAACGGGGTCGTCCTCCAGTGCGCGTACGACTGCTGGGCCGACGACGTCACCGTCCGCGACGTCGACAACGGCTTCGGACTGGTCGCCGCCTCCTCCTGCACCCTGCGCCGCACCCGGGTCGGCGGCCGGGGCGAACACCACCCCTACTTCTGCCGCGAGGGTTCGCACGACAACCTCGTCGAGGACTTCACGCTCGAGGAGCGCACCGTCCCCGCGCCCACCGACACCCAACTCCACGGCATCAACGTCGAGGGCCTGTCCTCGTACAACGTCTGGTCGCGCGGCGACATGCGGATGGGCACCTTCGACAGCCACCGCGGTCTGCCCTTCGCCAACGTCCGCACCGACATCACCGTGAACAACAACGGCCGCCACGGCGGCGACGCCAACGCCGGGCCCTTGTTCGGCGCCCGCTTCACCCACTGGAACATCAGGGACACCAACCACCGCGCCGGCCTCGTCAAGATCGACGGCCTGGCCCCCTACAGCGCCACCGTCGGCGTCGACCAGTGCACCGAGTTCGACCAGATCGACGTGCCCGACTTCACCGGTGACCTGCACTCCCGCCTGGAGCTCTACCCCTCGACGAACACGGTCCGCCCCCGCAACCTGTACGAGGCTCAGCGCGACCTCGGCCGGTAGCGCCCCGGCGTCACGCCCACCAGTCTCCTGAAGTGCCGGGTCAGATGCGCCTGGTCGTAGAACCCGGTCACCGCGGCCACCTCGCCCGGCGGCAGCCCGTCCAGCAGCAGCCGACGGGACCGCTCGACCCGGCGGGACATCAGGTACTGGTGCGGCGCGATGCCGTACGCCCCGCTGAACGCCCGGACCAGATGCGCGGGATGGGCGTGCAGCAGCCCCGCCGCCTCCTCCAGCGACACCCCCTCGACGACCCGGGCGTCGAGCAACTCCCGCAGCTCACGGGCGAGTCCCGGATCCCGCAGCGCGCGCGGCACCTCGCCGGTACGCCGCAGATGCTCGTGCAGCCGCTCCCCGACGAGGGTCAGCCTGCTCTCCGCCTCCAGCTCGTCGCCGGGCCGGGCGAGAGCGGAGTGCAACTGCCCGACGCGCACCCGCAGCACCGGATCCCGGAGATCGGGCCCGGCCACGGCGGCCCCGATCAGCTCCTCGCCCAGCCGGCTGCTGTCCAGGTACACGACCCGCTTGCGGAAACCGTCCGGAGTGGCCGGGGAGCCGTTGTGCGGCACGTGCGGCGGGAGCAGTGTGACCGTGTCGTGCGGGGTGCCGTGCTCGTGCCGCTCCAGGTCGTACCGCACGGCCCCGTCGTCCACGATGAGCAGTGTCCAGGCGTCGTGGACGTGCATCGGGTACGCGTACTCGGTGAAGCGGGCGTGGAACACCTCGGTGACGCCCGGGACGCGGGGACGCCACGCGCTGACTTCCTGCCGGGCGGCCATGTAAAGAACGTACAAGACGCAGCCGTACGGCGGTCGGCAGTCTCATCCCATGAGCACGGAACCCATGAGCACAGAACCCATGAGCACGGAACCCACCACCGGAGCCGTCACCACCGACCCCATCCGCTTCGACACCAAGATCGCCGTACTGCTCCGCGAGGACCTGGAGCCCTGGCAGCGCCTCAACGTCACCTCCTTCCTGGTCAGCGGCCTCGGTACGACGGTCCCGGAGGTGGTCGGGGAGCCGTACGAGG
Organism: Streptomyces sp. NPDC001480; assembly: GCF_042894725.1. Lineage (NCBI taxonomy): Bacteria > Bacillati > Actinomycetota > Actinomycetes > Kitasatosporales > Streptomycetaceae > Streptomyces > Streptomyces sp. NPDC001480. Next base: position 90,413 of record NZ_JBIAVX010000025.1, read on the forward strand.
ACGCCGACGGGGTGCCGTACCTGCCGATGTTCCGGCAGCCGGTGCTGGTCTTCGAGGCCGCGAAGGAGACGTTGACGGCGGCCCACGCCCGGGCGCTGTCCCGCGCCCTGCCGCGAGCCGTGTTCACCTCGGACCTCTTCGCCACGGGAAACGACCGCGACAACCGGGCGGCGGTACGGGCCGTGGGGACGGGCGATCTGGATCTCGTGGGGCTGGCCGTGTACGGGCCGAGGAACGCGGTGGACAAGGTGGTGAAGGGGGCGCGGCTGCACCCGTGAGGGAGGCGTGCCGTCAGGCGGCGGAGACCTCACGCCCGGCGTCCACCGGGACCTGGGCCGCGGGCCGCCGCTCCTCCGGGAGCCGCCGCATGAGCAGCCCGTACCCCAGCGCCGCGGCCGTACCGACGACCGCGCACATCGCCCACAGCCACTCCGCCCCGAAACGGTCGATCACCGCGCCGGACATCAGCGGGGCGACCAGCGCGGCGACCGACCAGGACAGGGTGTACATGCCCTGGTAGCGGCCACGCCCCTGCACGGGCGACAGACGCACGACGAGCCCGGTCTGCACGGGGGCGTTGACGATCTCGGCGAGCGTCCAGACGCAGACCGTCAGGGCGAAGACGCTGACCGACCCGGCGAAGGCGGTGAGCCCGAAGCCGTACCCGGCGAGGAGGGAGGACAGGACGAGGAGCGTGCGCGGGTTCCGGTGCTCGATGAACCGCGTGACGGGGATCTGGAGCGCGACGATCAGCACGCCGTTGACCGCGACCGCCATGCCGTAGTCCGCGGGCGAGAACCCGGCCGAGCCCATCGCCACCGGCAGGCCGACCGAGCCCTGCTGGAAGACCAGCGCGACGAGGAAGGACAGCCCCACGACGGCCATGTACCGCCCGTCGCGCAGCACGGTCCCGAGACCGACGTCGTCCTTGCCCTCCTTGGCGGTGGGCGCGGGCCGCGACTCGGGCAGCCGGGCGAAGACGACGATCGCGCACGCCAGCGTCATCCCCGCCTCGATGAGGAAGCCCGCCCGGTAGCTGACCTCGGCGACGAAGCCGGCGGCCATGGAGGACACGGCGAAGCCGAGGTTGATCGCCCAGTAGTTGAGCGAGAACGCCCGGACGCGGTCCTCCGGCCGGACGATGTCCGCCATCATCGCCTGCACGGCGGGCCGCGACGCGTTCGACGCCATGCCGACGAGGAAGGCGACGGCGGCGATGGCGACGGGACCGCTCACGAACCCCAGCAGCGCCACGGACCCGGCCGTGGACACCTGGGCGACGAGCATCGTCGGCCGCCGCCCGAACCGGTCGGCCATCACGCCCGCGCCGATCGAGGAGACCACCCCGCCGAGCCCGTGCAGCGAGGCGACCAGACCGGCGTACGAGGCCGAGTACCCGCGGTCGATGGTCAGGTACAAGGCCATGAAGGTGGCCACGAACGCCCCGAGCCGGTTGACCAGGGTGCTGGTCCACAGCCACCAGAACTCGCGGGGGAGACCGGAGACGCTCTCGCGGGCGGCGCGTCTGAGACTGGCGGCGGTCATGGGCTCGGATCCCCCAGATGTAAGCGGCTCATGTGGTGAGCACAACTTACGTGAAGGGTGAAAGAGAGATCCACTCAATTAAGTGAGGCCGGGGGGGGGCGTCCACCCTCCGGGCGGCTCGAGCAATGGTCCGAATGCGTGGATTACGCTCTGGGGCATGGCCGACGCACCGTACAAGCTGATCCTCCTCCGCCACGGCGAGAGCGAGTGGAACGCGAAGAACCTGTTCACCGGCTGGGTGGACGTCAACCTCAACGAGAAGGGCGAGAAGGAGGCAGTCCGCGGTGGCGAGCTCCTGAAGGACGCCGACCTTCTCCCCGACGTGGTCCACACGTCCCTCCAGAAGCGCGCGATCCGCACGGCGCAGCTGGCCCTCGAGGCCGCCGACCGCCACTGGATCCCCGTCCACCGCTCCTGGCGCCTGAACGAGCGCCACTACGGCGCCCTCCAGGGCAAGGACAAGGCTCAGACGCTGGCCGAGTTCGGCGAGGAGCAGTTCATGCTCTGGCGCCGCTCCTACGACACCCCGCCGCCGCCGCTCGAGGACGGCACGGAGTTCTCCCAGTCGGACGACGCGCGCTACGCGACGATCCCGCCGGAGCTCCGCCCGCGCACGGAGTGCCTGAAGGACGTCGTCATCCGCATGCTCCCCTACTGGTACGACGGCATCGTCCCCGACCTCCTGGCCGGCCGCACGGTCCTGATCGCCGCCCACGGCAACAGCCTCCGCGCCCTGGTCAAGCACCTCGACGGCATCTCCGACGCCGACATCGCGGGCCTCAACATCCCCACCGGCATCCCCCTTTACTACGAGCTGGACGCCGACTTCAAGCCCCTCACCCCCGGCGGCCGCTACCTCGACCCGGAGGCCGCCGCGGCAGCCATCGAGGCGGTCAAGAACCAGGGCAAGAAGAAGTAACCCTGGCTGACCAAGCCCCCTGCCTGCGGTCTCTCCGCCGGTAGGGGGCTTCACGTTCTCCGTGGGCCGTCTCTGGGCGTCAGCTGCCGGCGGGGCCGTCAGGCGCGCATGTCACTCCGCCACTCGTGGGCTGTTCTCGCCCTGATTTCCGCCTCGGCTCCCGTCGCACGAAGAGCCACGATTGCCGCCTCGGCGTCCTCCCGGGGTCTGCCCTCGAGAACCACGGTCGGCGCCTGCGTCACCAGGAGCTTGCTGCGCCAGAGGCTCAGGCCGGTGAGTCGGCGTACGACCTGGATGACGTCCAGGACGCGGTCGCCCGGGTCGGTGAGTACTACGCCGTTGGGTATGCCGTCGCAGACCAAGGTGACGTACTCGGCTGCCATACGCGCCTCCTTCCGTCCTGGCGAGGAGAGTGGGCGCCCTGAGAGTCGGCGGGCACCTGGGTGTCCGCGAGTACCACTGGACCGTGAGAAGCGGATCAGCCGGGCCCGTGCCGTACGGCCAGCAGGGCCACGTCGTCGTCGTTGTCCGGTGGGCGTGCCCGTGCCAGCAACTCGTCGGTGAACGACTGCAGGGGGCGATGGGCCAAGGCCGCGGCGTGTCGGCGCAGGCGGTCCAGGCCCTCGTCCAGGGTGTGGCCCGGGGACTCGATCAGGCCGTCGGTGTAGAGGACCAGGGTCGCCCCGGGCGGCAGTTCCGCCGTCGCGTCGGGACGGACCTGCTCGGGTGTGACGCCCAGGAGGATCCCGTGGCCGTCGGTCAGATAGGTGGCCACACCCTCGCGGGTGACCAGCAGGGGAGGGGGATGGCCCGCGTTGGTCCAGGACAGCTCGCACCGGCCGTCGGCGGTGTCACTCATGCGGGCGAAGACCAGCGTGGCCATGGAGACCTCGGTGATGCCCAGGGTCGCCTGGTCGAGCCATTCCACGATCTTGCTCGGCGGCTTCTGCTGGGACACGGCGTAGGCCCGGAGCATGTTGCGCAGTTGGGCCATGCCGGCCGCGGCTTCCAGGTCGTGGCCGACGACGTCCCCCACGGCGAGGGCGGTGGCGCCGTCCGCCAGGATGAACGCGTCGTACCAGTCGCCGCCGACGTGGGAGGCGTCCGGCGCGGGCAGGTAGCGGGCGGTCATGCTGCGGCCGGGTGAGCGCGGGAGCTTCGGCAGCAGATGGCGCTGCATGGTCTCGGCGACCTGACGCTGGCGCTGGTAGAGGCGGGCGTTCTCCAGAGCGAGGCTGGCGCGTCGGGCGATGTCCTCCAGCAGAGCGGTGTCGGCCGCGGTGAACCGGTCGGGCTGGTCGGCGCGGCCCAGGGTGAGGGCGCCCATCACGCCGTGCAGGCTGCGGAGGGGCACCAGGATGGCCGAGTGCATGCCGGTCGCCTCGAACAGGCGCCGCTGCTCCACCGCGATCCCGGAGTCGGGCGGGCCCTGATAGGTCTCAGGGCCGGCGAAGGAGGACGCGACACCGCGCAGGGCACGGGACAGGGGCATCGGGGACTCCTGTGGCACCGGGGGCATGGGCCCCTCGAGGTCCTCCCGGAACACCACGGTGCCGTCCTCGGCATGGGCGACAGCGAAGCGCCAGACTTCGTCCCGCTCGCCGATCAGGTCGATGACGGCCCAGTCGGCGATGCGAGGCACCACGAGGCTGATCAGGCGCCGCAGCGCCTCGTGGATGTCCAGGGTGGAGGTGAGCAGCGTGGTCGTCTCCGCGAGCAGAGTGAGCCGCTCCACTTCGGAGAGCCGTCCGCCGGCCGGTGGCCGCTGGGCGCGGCGCCCGGAGCGCTCCGCGCAGTGGAAGAGGACGAGCGTGGTGGGCGGGCGGACACCGATGTCACAGGAAGTGGCCAGCGATCCCACCGGCAACAACGTGCCGTCTCCGCGCTCGAGCCACTCGTCCTCACCCTGCCGCGTGCGCCCGCCGAGGACGCTCTCCCGCATGCGGCACCGGTCCCTGGACACGGGCTCCCCGGAACTGGTGCGGTGCAGCAGGTCGTGGGCGTCCCGGCCGACCAGATCGGCAGCGCAGCGGTCCAGGAGTTGTTCGCCGCGCGTGTTGACGGCGACGATCAAGCCCTGCTCGTCCGCCAGGTAAGCACCCGTGCCGAGGGTGTCGAGAGCCCTGGTAACCGCTTCCCGCGCGCCGTCCGGGTCCGCACCGTCCGGGTCCGCGCCATCCGGGTCCGCCATCGCCGCCTCCCGTCACCCGAGGAATCGCCTGGATCATCCCTGCGATCCGGGTTCCCCTCGGGGACACGGGTGACCCTCGCGGCAAGCAAGGGCATCACACCCCGGCCGCTCAGCTCGCCCCGTCACTCCGGGCGCTCAGCGCCCGGAGTCCCGGCCGGAGCGCCCGGCGTCCGAGGACTGCGTCGAGCCGCCTCGGCGGCCGGATCCGCGGCCGGCTTCCTTGCCGGAGGGGGCGCCCGTCGCCGCGCCCGTCGCCGTGCCGGACGCGGACTGGCGGCCGGAACCGCGGCCGCCCGCCTTGACGGCACCGCCCGTGGCCCCGCCGGATCCCGTACGGCGGCCGGATCCGCGTCCGCCGGTCGCGGAGGTGCCACCGGACGCTGCCGAACCGGCCGTGGGCCGGCGGTCGGAGCCCCGGCCCGCGGCCCGCGGTCCGGTCCTCGCGGCGGCGCCTGCCTCCGTTTCGGCCCCGCCGCCGTTTCGGCGTCGGCGGCCGGATCGCCTGCCGGGTGTGGTGCCGGGCTTGGTACCGGTCTTCCCCTCCGGTCGGGACGCCGTAGGTGACGGTGTCGCCGGCTGGGGGACCTCGATGGTGACGGCCACGCCGGACGGCTCGCGGGCGCCGGTGATGGTGGCCAGTTCCGCGTCGCCCGACGTGACGCGGGCCGTCCGGGGGCGGATGCCCGCGTCGGACATGAGCCGGGTGACGTCCCGCTTCTGGTCGGGCAGGACCAGCGTGACCACGCTGCCGGAGCCGCCGGCGCGGGCCGTGCGGCCGCCCCGGTGGAGGTAGTCCTTGTGGTCGGCCGGGGGGTCGACGTTCACGACGAGGTCGAGGTCGTCGATGTGTATGCCCCGGGCCGCGACGTTCGTCGCCACCAGGGCGGTGACCTGACCGTTCTTGAACTGTTCCAGGGTGCGGTTGCGCTGCGGCTGGGAGCGGCCCCCGTGCAGTGCCGCCGCGCGGACACCGACGGTCAGGAGCCGCTTGGCGAGCCGGTCGGCGGACCTCTTGGTGTCGAGGAAGAGGATGACCCGGCCGTCCCGGGCCGCGATACGCGTGGTGACGGCCTTCTTGTCGGTCTCGTCCTGGACGTGGAGCACATGGTGCTCCATCGTGGTCACCGCTCCGGCGGACGGGTCCACGGAGTGCACCACGGGGTCGGTCAGGAACCGCTGCACCAGGCGGTCGATGTTGCGGTCCAGGGTGGCCGAGAAGAGCATGCGCTGCCCGTCGGGCCGTACCTGCTCGATCAGCTTGGTGATCTGCGGCAGGAAGCCCATGTCGGTCATCTGGTCGGCTTCGTCCAGCACCGTGATGCGTACGTCGCCGAGCTCGCAGTCCCCGCGTTCCACGAGGTCGTTCAGCCTGCCCGGGCTCGCCACGACCACCTCCGCGCCGCGCCGGAGAGCGGCGGCCTGCTTGGTGATGGACAGCCCGCCGACCACGGTGGCCAGCCGGAGGTTCACCGCCGTCGCGTAGGGGGTCAGCGCGTCCGTCACCTGGAGGGCGAGTTCACGGGTGGGCACCAGCACGAGGGCGAGGGGCGCCTTGGGCGCCGCGCGCAGCCCGGCCGTGCGGGCCAGGAGCGCCAGCCCGAACGCGAGGGTCTTGCCGGAGCCGGTGCGTCCGCGTCCCAGCAGGTCACGGCCGGCGAGCGAGTTGGGCAGGGTGGCGGCCTGGATGGGGAAGGGCGTGGTCACACCCTGCGCGGTGAGGGTCTTCAGCAGCCCCGCGGGCATGTCCAGACCGGCGAAGTCCTCGACGGCGGGAAGTGCGGGCGTCGTGCTTTCCGGCAGCCGGAACTCCGTCGGCGACGACCCGGACGACGCCGACGACGCTGACCGTGCGGACGACGCGGACCGTGCGGGCGACGAGGCGCGCCGGTTCGGCTTCTGGGACCTGCGGGACATGCGGTTGTCTGCCTTCCTGGAAACAGCACAAACCGGGGTCCGCACCATGACGGTGCGGACCCCGGTGAGCGGATACGCGTCCGCGATCAGGCGGGGACGATGTTCTCCGCCTGCGGGCCCTTCTGGCCCTGCGTCACGTCGAAGGACACGCGCTGGCCCTCCTGGAGCTCACGGAAGCCCTGCGACTGGATGTTCGAGTAGTGGGCGAAGACGTCGGGGCCGCCGCCGTCCTGCTGGATGAAGCCGAAACCCTTTTCGGCGTTGAACCACTTCACGGTTCCCTGTGCCATGACCTTCTCCTTCTGTAGGCAGAGGCCCCATCCGGAGATCCCGGAAAACAAACAAATGCGCCTGATGGATAAACATTCCCGTCAGGCGCACATAGGTTCATGGGTACCACAACTGCAACGCTGAGACGGTAGCACAGCTCGGCGACCCGTGGCGGGCCGCCGAGCCGAGCGCCGGTCAGTACTGCTCGGTCTCCACGAAGCCCGTGCCCCCGTTGTCGTCCGCGTCGAAGGCGGCGGCGGTCGGGTCGAATCCGGGCGGGCTGTCCTTGAGGGCCAGGCCCAGGCCGGCCAGCTTCGCCTTGACCTCGTCGATGGACTTCGCACCGAAGTTGCGGATGTCCAGCAGGTCGGCCTCGGAACGCGCCAGGAGCTCACCCACGGAGTGGACGCCCTCACGCTTGAGGCAGTTGTACGACCGAACGGTGAGCTCCAGCTCCTCGATCGGCAGCGCCAGGTCGGCGGCGAGGGCGGCGTCCGTCGGGG
>NZ_JBIAVX010000026.1:0-96494 GCF_042894725.1 Streptomyces sp. NPDC001480
ACGCCTGGTGGAACGAAACCGCCCTCGCACGCACCCGCATCTCTCGACTGGCAGCCCTCGGCCTCGCAGCGTGAGGTCAATTGGGCAACAGGGTCATCGAGGTCTTCCACAACCGACAGCGGCGCCACTCAGCACTGGGCTACCGCACCCCGATCGAGTACGAACTACTCTCCGAGCAAGACACCATCCCCTCCCCCAGTTGGCCACCGCAACTGGAACCCCAAACCGTGGGGCAGGTCATCTTGAACTGGCTTGCCCTGAGGGGTGGGTGGGAAGGATGTTGCTGTGCCTCGTTCCCCCGGCAAGCCCTTACGCATCGGCTGATCACACTCGCCGAGAAGGTGCTGGTTCTGCGACAAGGCAGCCGCCGGCACTGTCAGCCAGGGAACTCCGCCACGGCCTTGCCGAGGTCACGTTCGAGGTCACCAGGCGTCTGGAGGCCCCGGTTCGCGAGGTAGTCCAAGCGCTCACGGCTCTCGGGCAGTGCAACCAGGCTGAGGAACGTGGCCGAGTCGGAGCGGACGTTCGCCAGGGGTGGCAGCGTGAGGTCGTTGATCGCGCGCTTCGCGGCCTTGCCCCCTCCGGGCGGGAACCCGGAGATGCGCTTGGCCAGGCGCTCGACGAAGCCGTCCAGCTCGGCGTCGGGTAGGGCGCGGTTGATCCAGCCGTAGCGCTCTGCGAGCTCGGCGTCGAAGTCGTCGGCGCCGGTGATGGCCTCGATGGCACGTGTTCTGCCCAGCCGCCGGGTCAGGTGCTGGATTCCGCCGGCGCCGGGCAGGGCGCCGGTGCCGGACTCGAACTGTCCGAATACCGCGTTCTCACGCGCGGCGAAGATCATGTCGCAGGCGAGGGCGAGTTCGTTGCCACCGCCGCGGGCCCTGCCGCGCACCTTGGCGATGGTGATCACCGGGACGTGCGCCAGCTTGTACAGGAACATACCGAGCGAGGCGTCACCAGGGCCGCCGGCCTTAGCGGCTTCTGCGGTGTACTGCGGGATCGCCGTGAGGTCCACGTGCGCCGAGAAGAATTCGGGTGAGGCGCTGTCGATGACGACGACCCGCACGTCGCCCGGTCCGTGTGCAGCGTGCCGACAAGTGAGACGAGGTCATGTACAAGGTCGACACCGATGAGGTTGAGGGGGCCGGCGTCGAGGGTGGCGAACAGGACACCGGCCTCCTCTCGCGTCCGAATCGACGAGTACGCAAAGCTCATGATCTTTCCTTTCCATCAGGGGTGCGGAAAGCAGCTGGAGACAGGCGGAGTCCTGCTGGAACCACTGCAAGCCACGCGAGGCATGCCTCGGACCGTGAGGGGGGCGGCTCGAGCGGTGACTTAGCGCTTGGCGATGAGCATCAGGAATGGGGCAGCCGACCTGCCCGATTCACTGTTGAGAGGGGCGCTATGTCCTCCAGCTTCCACCCTGGAGTGGCAGGTTGGTATGCGCCTGCGGACTCTGGGGCCGCAGAGTGCCGGGCCTCGTTCGCTAACCGATCAGCTCCCGCGAGCTGTCGATGCGGTTCTGTAGCGGATTGCTCCCTACCAGCGGGGGGGGGGGAGCTGTCGTCGCTGGTCCACGCAGATGGGGATGGTTCTTCTTCGGATCGCGTGCGGCACGCCGGGTAAGGGGTGCGTTCGCCCGTCAGGCGAGATGCTCACGGAACCAGGCGCGGGCGGCGCCGCTCGCCCGATCGAACTGTCTGGCGTACGGGTCGAAGTGGCCGCCTGGGATCAGCTGCAGTCGCTTGGGCTCCAGGGCACGTTCGTAGGCGGCGAGCGCCAGGTCGGTCACGGTGACCGCGTCGCCCAGGGCAACCACCATGAGCAGCGGGGTGGGCGAGACCCGCACGCATGCTCAGGAAGGCCGCCGCGCGCGACGTCATCGGCTACGTTGCTCCGGTCGGCGAAAACCAGGAGACAATCAAGCGCGCCATGCGCGCCGTCCACACGGGCGCGGTCGCACCGCGCTGACGTCCCGCTCAGGCTGGGCACAATGAAGATCCATCCTCTTGAAGCCGCCTTGCTGGTCACGGCCGGAGATGTGCGGCTGCGGTCGTTGGTCACGGGCGGCTTCCGGAGTCCAAGCCCTTGTCTGCCGCTTCGGCGATCAAGGGCCACCGATTCCGAATTGTCCGTCTCGACGCATCCTCTTCACCTTGAGTGGGCGGGCGTTCCGTGGGTCGCCGCGCCTCTGGAGACCAACATGAATGAACTACTCACCGAGGCGATCGAAGCGCACGGCGGGACCACGCGCTGGCGCCAGCTGACTCGGGCGCGAGCCACCCTTGTCAGCGGCGGTCATCTGTTCGCCGCGAAGGGCTTGCCGCAGGATCCCGCGCCGCGCGAGATGACCGTTTTCCTCCATGAGGAGCACGCCTCGGTCAGACCATTCGGCGCCCCGGACCAGAAGACCGACTTCACCCCCGGACGTGTGAGTATCGACAAGCTCGACGGGCGGATGGTGGCCGAACGCGAGGACCCACGGTCATCCTTCAGCGGGCACACTTTGGAGACCCCCTGGGACGCACTGGACCGCGCCTACTTCAACGGTTACGCCCTGTGGACCTACCTCACCACGCCGTTCCTGCTGGCCATGCCCGGCTTCACGGTCACCGAGATCGCGCCGTGGCGGGAAGGGGACGAACTGTGGCGAGGACTGCGCGCCACGTTCCCACCCGAGATCGTCAGCCACAGCACCCACCAGGACTTCTACTTCGGCGCCGACCGCCTGCTGCGCCGACACGACTATCACGTCGATGTGGCAGGCGGGTTCGCCGCCGCGCAGTACGTCTACGACTGCCTGGAAGCGGACGGCATCACGCTGCCCACGAAGCGCCGGGCCTACCGCCGCGACGCCGATGGCTATCCCATGCTCGATCAGGTCATGGTCTCGATCGACCTAAGCAACATCCACTTCAGCTGACAGCAAGGCGCCGCCGGTGGCGGTACAGCAGCGAAGTCTCGCCTCCTACTCTTCGTTTTTGTCCCGGTCACTATCAAAGACGAAGAGTGGTTCGGCGCCATGAGCGGGTGTTTCGGCGAACGAGATGGCTTCAGTAAAGCGTTCGAGTGGGAACGGCCGCCCGGGGGATGCTCAGCACTCCATCAGTGACGAGAGTACGAACCTCGGACAGCGCGTCCAGCACATCCGCAGGTGAGGCGATGCCGAACCAGCGGTTCAGCCAGAGACCGCGGACCACTTTGGTCTCGTAGACGACCGAGCGTGCCGACAGCGGAATCGTCAGCGCCGTCGGGTCGGTCTGCCGATGGGTGGAGAGCGCCCCGTAGACCGCGACCTCTCGACCCACCCGTACACCCTCCGCTGGAGCGGTTGCGTGCGCACTTCGAGTTCCTGGGCGCAGACACGGTCGCCAGCGGCTTCGCCTGCGGATGCCTGGTGAGCGACCTGGGCGCAGAGGTGGCGGACCACTCCGAGGAGATCCGCTCCGCCGCCCGGGGTGATTTCGAGCAGTGGGCCGCGCACATCCGGCGGGTGCTCGCCGAAGCGCAGGAAGCAGGTGAGCTGGACGATGCTCTGGACGTCGAGGACGCCGCGCTGTTCATCCTTAGCGCCTGGGAGGGCACGCTGATCGCGGTCCGGGCCGACAAGTCCTCCGCTCCCTTCGACGCCTTCTTCCGCATGGTCTTCAGCGTCCTCCTGCGCTGATCGTGCCCGGCTGCCGAAGACTCGTGGGCACCGCCACCCACACCAAATGCTTCACCGCCCGCGGGACGAGCGTGGGCACACGTACACGACTCGTCGTCGGACGGTCCTATGGGCGCTGAGAGGGAAGAGTTTCCTCGGTCAAGACCGTCTTTCCCGTCGTTGGTCTGACGGATCCCACCCGCGCACGCGTGGGGCGTGCGCGGGCTCGATGCCAGACCCCCGGGACCTTGCCCTGCTGCTCCTGCAGCGATTGGGAACTGAAGCGCTCGCCGAAGCGCGCCCACCTGGGACATTCGCTTAGTGATTCCTCGGACGGTTCCACGACCTGCGGAAATCCTTGAGGTCGCAACGGAGGCACCCAACACGTCTCAGAGTGCGAGGGAGCGGCGCGCAGGAGCCAGGCGCAGGCTGGATAGGGGAGGTGGGTCGTGGCGCACAACGAAGCCATTTCGCCTGTCGAGGGTGCGGCAGTCCTGGAAGCTTTGTTCCACCAGTCCCCGACTGGCCTGATGGTCCTGGACCCGGAGCTGCGGATTCTACGGATCAACGTAAACACGTCGGTCCTGCACGCAGGGCCCCCTGAACAGATCATGGGCCGGCGCTTCGCCGACGTATATGACCTTTCCGCGCCCGATGAGGTCGAGGCGATGCTGCAGGACGTGCTGGAAAGCGGCGAGCCGGCACGGGGGCGACTGGTGGAAGTGCGTCCGAAGGGCGCGCCGGGGCCGGAGTACCAGTTCTCCGTCTCGGTATCTCGTCTTGAAGACGCGCAGGGGAGGACCTTGGGTGTGCTGACGGAGATCCTCGATGTCACCGAACGCGAAAAAGTACGTGCCCGTCTGCGCGTCCTCGGCTCGGTGCGCGAGCGCGTGGGACAGACCCTCGACGTGGTGGCCACCTGCGAGGAACTGGTGCGGGCGGTGGTGCCGGACCTTGCCGACATCGCCGTGGTGGACGTGGTGGAATCAGTGGTGCGCGGCGAGGAACCTCCGCCGAGTCCTCTCGGGCGGGAGGTGCCGTTGCGTCGTGCCGCCTTCGGCCTCAGTGGCGGCGAGGAGCAGGCACATCCGGTGGGTGACGTGCGGGCTCTGCCGTTCCCGACGCCTTACGCGCAGACGCTGAGCGACCTCAAGCCCCGTCTCGTCGCCCTGGGCCCCGAAACGCCCTGGCTGGCGGCCGTCCCGCAGCGCGCCGAGGCGATCCACGCCTCCGGTGCCCACAGCCTCATCACCACGCCCCTGACGCTGCGGGGAACCGTTCTGGGGCTGATGAGCCTCTACCGCACCGACCAGGACGACGTCTACGACGAGGGCGATGTCACCCTCGCCGTCGCTGTGGCCGCTCACACCGCGCTGTGCATCGACAACGCTCGCCGCTACACCCGCGAACACACCATCGCCTTGACCATCCAGCGCCACGTGCTGCTTCCTGAGGCTGCGACGCGGACGACCGTTGAGACCGCGCACCTGCTGGTGCCCTCTGATTCGGGCGGAGGCGGAGGGTTCGGCACATTCGCCCTGTCCGGCGCCCGCACCGCCCTGGTGGTCGGCGAAGTGGCCGGCCAAGGCATCCACGCGGCCACCACCCTGGGGCAGGTACAGACCGCCACCCACTCCCTGGCCGCGCTCGATCTGGAGCCCGACGAACTACTCGCCCGCCTCAACGACACCGCCATCAGCCTGGCCCAGGAACGCGCAGCTCTGCCGCCCGGCGAACCCATGCCGCTCACGGGAAGCTGCGCCTACGCGGTCTACGACCCGCTCGCCCAGACCTGCACCATCGCCCTCGCCGGCCACCCCCCACCCGTCATCGCCCATCCCGACGGGACCACCGAGATACCTCACCTACCGAGCGGACCTCCCCTGGGCAGTACGGAAGGACCCCCCTTCGCTGCCACCACGGTCCCTATCACCGACGGCAGCGTCCTCGCCTTCTACAACCCATCCCTGCTGCACGCCTCCCAATCCCCGGAGACCCTCCAACGGGTGCTCGCCCACACTGACCGGCCACTGCAGGACCTGTGCGACGACGTGCTCTACCGGCTGCGGAACGACAGCCGCCACGGCGACCTCATCCTCCTCCTCGCCCGCACCCACGCATTCCCCGCGGACCACGTCGCCGCATGGCATCTCGACCACCACCCCAAAGCCGTCGCCACGGCGCGCACCCACACCCAACACCAGCTCACCCGTTGGGGAGTGGATGACGAAACCGCCTACACCACCGAAATGATCGTCAGTGAACTGGTCACCAACGCCATCCGCTACGGCACCCCGCCGGTGCGGTTGCGGCTTATCAAGGACCGCACGCTCGCCTGCGAAGTCTGGGACAGTAATTCGCTCGCGCCGCGGCTGCGCCACGCGAAGACCATCGACGAAGGCGGGCGCGGCTTGTTCATCATCGCCCAACTCGCACAGAACTGGGGTGTCCGTTACTCCCTCGACGGCAAGACCGTCTGGGCCGAGCAGACTCTCCCACCCCCAGCCTCGCCCGGTCCCCAACAGCGGTCATAGCGACACCGAGGCCGCCCTGATCCTCGTCGGCCAGCCGTATGCCTCCGGCTGCGACCGATGGCATCGGGTCCCGAGAACGACGAATCCGTCCTCGGCGAAGGGGCACGCATAGGGTCTGACAGGAAGGAGAGCACCTGGCCGATGCAGCTCGGACGGGTCAGCCAGTGCCGTGGGTCCCCTTTGTCGCGCCGGGCATGGGGATCAGTGGGCCGGGACCGGGAAGAGCATGCAGCTGCTGGTGGCGTGGGCCAGGAGCCGGTCGCCGGAGTCGCGGAGCTCTGCCTGGGCGAGGGCGGTGCGACGGCCGCTGTTGAGAACGGTGCCGATGGCGCGGACTTTGCCGGTGTCGACGGTGATCGGGCGCAGGAATTTCAATGTCAGGTCGATCGAGGTGTATCCCATGCCCTGGGGCAGTACGGACTGCACCGCGCAGCCGGCCGCCGAGTCGAGGAGCGTGGCGTAGACGCCGCCGTGGACACTGCCGATCGGGTTGTAGTGTTCCTCCCCCGGCACCAGAACGAAGACCGCCCGGCCGTGCTCGGCCTCCTCCAGGGTGAAGCCCAGAGTGGCGGCGATCGGCGGGGCGGGAAGTCGCCCGGCCAGGATCTCGCGGAGGAAGTCGAGACCGCTGTGGTGGGGGAGGGCGCCGGCGGAGATGGCAGGGTCTTCCCAGCCGAACACACGTGATCTGTGGATGGCCGCTCCTGTCTCACCGGTCGCGTCGGCACGCAAGGACTTCTTCGACGTTTCGGACATGCGGCAGCTCCTCAGGGGCGCGTGTTGTCGGTGTGCCGTGTCGGCGGGCTGTGCCGGGGGTGGGCCCACGCTGCGGTGGAATCGTCCTGCGGGGTGTTTCAACGCCGGTGCGTTCAGGGGCTGTCCTGGCCGACGCGGATGAGACCCGGGCCGGCATCGACGAACGAGTCCCCGATCGGCACGTCGTGCCCGTCGTCGCAGCGGAGCACCGCGTGCACCGGAGCACCGCAATCCTCGTGGCGTACGACCACGGGGGGCCCTTGTTCGTCGGCGGCCCACCTGTCGCCCCATTGCCGAAGCGCCACGATGACGGCACGGAAGTCCCGGCCCTTCTGGGTCAGTTGATAGGCGTACCGGGTCCGCTGGCCGGGCTCCTGATAGGGGACGCGCTCCAGGAGACCGGCGGCAGTCAGTTCCTTCAGGCGCGCTGCGGCGGCGGGTTCGCCGATGCCCACACGCTTGGCGAAGTCGTCGAACCGGCGTGTGCCGAAGAACGCCTCGCGCATGATCAGCAGCGCCGTCCTGTTGCCGACGATCTCCAGGGTCCTGGCGATGGAGCAGTTGACCATGGACCAGGTGTCCCGTTCGTCCAGTAGATCCTTCATCTCTCCATCCTCCACCTGGCTTGCCTCATGCAAAGTCAGCCTATACCGTTGTGGCTGACTTATCCAATCATTAGTCAGGCCGGGTGTGCGCATCCCGAGGAAGGAATCATGGACATCAGCACAGCAACCGTCCTGGTCACCGGCGCCAACCGCGGGCTCGGCAGGGCGCTCGCTCAGGAACTGGTCGCGCGTGGCGCCACGGTGTACGGAGCAGCGCGCCGACCGGAACAGATCGATCTGCCCGGTGTGAAAGCGATACGGCTCGACGTCACCGACCCCGCCTCGGTCGCCGCGGCTGCGGAGGAGGCCCGTGACATCACGGTGCTGATCAACAACGCGGGCAGTTCCACGGGCGCCGATCTGCTGGCCGGCGACTGGGATGCCGTCCGCCTGGAGGTGGAGACTCACTACCTGGGCACCCTCGGCATGATCCGGGCCTTCGCCCCGGTGCTCGAGTCACAGGGCGGCGGTGCCATCCTCAACATCCTGTCCGTGCTGTCGTGGATCAGCTTTCCCGCCGTCGGCGCTTACGCAGCGGCGAAGTCCGCGGAGTGGAGCCTGACCAACGCGCTGCGACAGCAGCTCGCGCCCCGGGGCATCACGGTGTCCGGACTCCACGTCGGCTACATGGACACCGACATGGCCCGCGATGTCGACGGGCCCAAGACCGACCCGGCGGACGTCGCCCGCGCGGCCGTCGACGGCATTGCCTCTTGGGCTGCCGAAATCGTCGTCGACGACCGCAGCCGCCAGGTCCAGGCCGACCTGTCCGGTGGCGTCGCCGCTCTTTACCCGCAGCTCGGCTGAGACGAGGACACCGTGACTTCGACTCCTTCCCCCGCCTTCGGCCGGCTCAAGCCGACCGGCAGGCAAACCGGTCTCCGGCCATCCGCGAACCAGCCCTCCCGGCTCACTGCCACCGTCACGCTCATCGCCATGTGTTTGGGCGCCATGACGACCTTTCTGCTGATCACCGCATCGGTGTCGGCTCTGTCGGCCATCCAGGACGACCTGCACGTGTCCCCGACCGGCCTCGTCTGGATCCCCTCCGCGTACACCCTGCTCGTGGCCAGTCTGGTGATGTCCGCGGGCACCATCGGCAACCTCTACGGCCGCAAGCGAACCTTCGCCATCGGCGCCGCGATCATGATCATCGGCTCGCTCATCGTCTACGCGGCGGGTTCGGCGGGAGGCGTCATCGCCGGCCAACTCGTCTCCGGCCTCGGTGGCGCGCTCATTCTGCCCAACAGCCTGGCAATCCTGGGCGCCACGTTTCCCGACCCCCACCGGCGCACCGAAGTCGTCACCATCTGGGCGGCCGCCTCCGGTATCGGACTCGCCGCCGGCCCGCTGATCGCGGGCGCCCTGCTGGACCACTTCCATTGGAACACAGTCTTCCTGTCGACCGCCGTCCTCGCCGTGGTCACCATGGCCGCCGCCATCTTCGTCGCTGAATCGCGCGGCCCCGAGGGCGAGCTCGACATCCCCGGCCAGGTCCTGGCCGTCCTGGGCATCGCCGCTCTCGTCTACGCGCTCATCGAAGGCGGACACGACGGCTACACCAGCCCCCGCATCCTCACCGCTTGGATCATCGCGGCCGCGGCCCTGACGGGTTTCGTCCTCGTCGAGCGCGCCGGCCGGAAACCCATGCTGGACATCAGCCTGTTCCGGTCGGCGTCTTTCAGCGCGGTCATGTTCGTCGCGGCCGTCTCCCTGTTCGGCTTCACGGGACTGGCCATCCTGGCGGTGCTCTTCTACGAGCGCGTCCAGCACCTGTCCGCCCTGGACGTGGGATGGCGGCTGCTGGCCTTCTTCGGCGTCTACGTCATCGTCAGCTACGCGACCGGACGCGTGATCCGCCGCACCGGCTTCAAGCTCCCGCTGACCCTGGGCTTCGTCATCGGGGCCGCCGCCACGGCCGGACTCACCACGCTGGATCCGACCACCTCCTACGCCCGGGTGTGGTGGCTGTTCGCGCTCTTCGGGGCTGCGAGCGGGATGGTGGCCGCGCCGAGCACCGCGGCCGCCCTGGTCAGCGTCTCCCACGAACACGCCGGCATGGCTTCCGGAGCCGTCAACGCCTTCCGCCAGATCGGATCCGTCACCGGCTCCTCCCTCCTCGGAGCACTCCTCGCCGGCCGACTCCAGTCCCAACTGCCGACCCGGCTGGACGCCCACCACGTCCCCCGAGCAGCCTGGCCCGCCGTCGAGCACGCCGTCTCCACCGGCAGCGGCAGCCACCGAGCGGCCCCGCCGAACGTGACCGCCGCGATCGGCGACGCCTTCACCTCCGGCGTCCACGTCGGAATGACCGTCATCGCCGCCGTATTCTTGTGCGCGGCCCTCGCCTCGGCCCTGTGGGTACACAACCGACCGCACCACACGACTGTCACGACGAACTGACGCGTGACTTCCAGGAGTAACCCCGAGAACGGTGGATTCGTCTGCTGGGCGATGCCGACGGGGTCGGGACGGTGTCAGGCGGCCGCAGCAGGGCGTGACTCGCCGAGGAAGACCTGGCGGGCGTGCCAGTCACGGTGAGCGGCCGCGACGGGGTGTGCTCCGGGCTGCGGGCCGACGAGTGGACGGCCCTCCAGGGCTATGACGTGCTCGCGGGCGGCGGGGCTGTGGCCGGCGAAGCGCTGTGAGACCAGGACGCGCTGATCGTCTCCCACCCCGAAAACACCCTTGTCGAAGAGCTTGTGGTGCAGCGAGCACAGGCACAGTCCGTTGTCGATCTCGTCGGGGCCGCCGAACGCCCACCAGCGCACATGGGCGGCCTCCAGCCCGGCCGGCACCGCGCCGATCCGGCGGTCCTATCCGCAGAAGGCGCACCGGTACTCGTAGGCGGTCAGCACCAGCTCCCGCAACCGCCGGTCCCGCTGCCTGCGTGCCGCCGAGATCTGCTCGGTCTGCGCCGGCTCCCGTTCCGGGCCGACGGCTTCGCACAGTTCGCCATGGACGGAGGGTGGGAGGTGCAGGTGGAGCAGCACTCACGCGATCCCGCCGAGCAGTTGCGGTTCGCGCCGCAGAGCTGCTCTCAAGTCCGGCGCGAGCCGCCCGGCGGCACTGTCTCCCTGAGATCCCGCACTCCGCTTCCGGGGCTGCCGGGCCCGCGACCGATGCGCACTCCCCATACGCCGCCGCTGGCCAGGTGGTGGAAGGGGTAAGCCGGCGTGGTCTTGTTCGAAGGGCCGTACTCGGTGAGCAGTCGTTGCAAGTTCTGCTCCACCGCGCTGTAGCGCAGGCCGCCCTCCGCGTCCTCCTGAAAGCGGCCGAGGGCGTACGGGAGCAGCAGCGGCTTGTGCGGTGCGCGCGTCCCGCTCCTGGTCCACTGCCTCAGTCCCGCGGTCCGCTCCAGTCAGCCCATGGCGGCTGATCGTAGACGGGCCATCCCCGGCGCATGATTGGACGGGAACGGAAAGCCCCGGCATGAGTTGGCTCAGGCGCGGGGATCGGCCAGCCAGCGCAACACGCTGAGACTCGGCAGGAACCAGTACTCGCCGCCACAGGTGATGTCGTAGCGCTCGACGTCGTGCAGGCGATGCCGGACGGGGCGCTGGGGATCGAGAAGAGGCTTGTCCCGACGACCGCGGTAGGCCGGCGTGGCCGCCGGCGGCTGCGATGCCGCAGTGCGCTCATCCAGCGCCGGGCATGGCGTCCTGAGCGGCCGCCCGGCTGGCGGGGTGACGTGCACGCCGCACAAGGAAGACCGACGAGGCGACCAGGCACCACACGGCGAGCACCACATACGGCTCGACGTGCCGGTTGTGCGGGAAATAGATGGCATTGCGCTGGGCATTCACCGACGCGCCCGGCGGAAGGAATCGCCCCAGACGGCGATTCATAACGGATCAACCGTGACTGGCGCACGACGTCGTCGAAAGATGACAGCACCAAAGGAGATGCCCACGGCAGCAGCCGACCAGCCGGCCGATTTCGACACCGGCCCCCAGAGCCCGGCCTCGTTCGACGGCTTCTCGTCCGCAGAGGCTGGTGCGGGCGGGAATCGGCTGGTCGAGTGAAGTTCAGGCGTAGGCGTCCTCGATAGCCAATCGTCGCACTGTGCGCAGCGTCGACTGGAGACGGTCCAGATCGGTCGAACCCAGAGCGAGGCGGAGCGCCTGTGGCGTGTGCATCGAGGTGGTGAAGGGCTCCGCCGTGCTTACCGAGATGTGCTGACGTGCGAGGTCGGCGGTCAGGCGATCAGCGCGTGCATCATCGGGCAGCGGAAGCCAGGTGAAGTAGGACGAGGGGTGGCTGATGAGCGGCAGACCTGCCAGCTCTCGTCCGGCGAGTGCTTGGCGGGCTTTGGCATCCTCTCGTTTCTGCACTTCCAATTGGTCCACCGTGCCGTCGTCGAGCCAGCGGCAGGCGATCGCGGTGGTGAGGGCCGGGGTGTTCCAGGTGGTTGCCCGAATCGCGCGTTCGAGTGATGGCACCGCGGAGGGCGGGGCGAGGACGAAGCCTACCCGGAGGCCGGTGGCGACACTCTTGGACAGTCCCGAGACGTAGACGGTGATGTCCGGCGCGGTCGCGGCCAGAGGGGGTGGTGGGTCCTCGACCAGGTAGGCGTAGGAGGCGTCTTCGATGATGAGCGGGCCGTGCTGTCGAGCGATCTTGATCAGGCGGGTTCGGTCGGTTGTCGGCATGACCCACCCCAGAGGGTTGTGCAAGGTTGGCATGGTGTAGATCGCCCGCACAGGGCGGGTCGCGCACAGCTTCTCCAGGGCGTCGAGATTCGGTCCGTTGGTGGTTGTCGGTATGGGCTCCAGGTCGAGATGAAAGGCATGCGCGAGCACCTTGAAACCGGGATAGGTGAGTGCATCGACCGCGACGACGTCGCCAGCGTTGAGCGCGGCCATGACGGTGATGGCGAGGCCGTGCTGCGCACCGTTGACGATGAGGATCCGGTCCGCGTCGGTGGTGATTCCCCGGCGCCTCAGGTGCCGTGCGATGGAGGCTCTGTCCTGGGCACGCCCTCGATGTGGTTGGTAGTGCAGCAGCGAGTCGAGATCACCGGAGGTAGCCACGTCCCGCAGGGCCTGCCGAAGGAGATCAGCTTGCCCGGGCAGCGACGGATAGTTGAAGCTGAGGTCGACCGCATCCGTGGCGACGATCTGCAGATCGATGCCGTGACCGGCGGGAACCGCGATGTCACGCACGAACGTGCCGCGGCCTTGTTCCCGGCTCACCAGGCCCATGGTTTCGAGTTCGGCATACACCCGGGTCGCTGTCACCACGGCGATGCCCTCACGGGCGGCGAGCCCGCGATGTGTCGGCAGCCGCACGCCTGCGGCGAGCCGCCCGGTCCGGATGTCGGATGCGAGCGCGTCAACCAGCTTTTTGTACCGCGAGGCTGCCATGCACCGAATTGTATCCATGACAATTCTTTAACTGTCCTGTTCGCGAGTCCTTACCGTGAAGATCCACCCCACTCATAGGGAAGGACAGCCGCCGTGCACATCGCCATCCTCACCTTCGAGGGCTACAACGAGCTCGACTCCCTGATCGCTCTCGGTGTGCTCAACCGCGTCAGGACCGACGACTGGCGCGTCACCATCGCCACTCCCAGCCTCAAAGTGACGTCGAGGAACGGGGTGGTCATCGAACAGATGTCCACACTCGAGGAGGCGTGCGCCGCTGACGCCGTCATCATCGGCAGTGGCATCGCTACCCGCGAGGTCGTCGAAGACCCGGTGATCATGAACATCCTGCGCGCCCTCGACCCCGCGCGCCAACTCATCGCCGCGCAGTGCTCCGGCGCGCTCGTACTGGCCAAGCTCGGCCTGCTCAACGACATCCCCGCCTGCACCGACGTCACCACCAAGCCATGGGTCATCGCCGCCGGCGTCGAGGTGCTCAACCAGTCCTTCTACGCCAAGGACAACATCGCCACCGCCGGCGGCTGCCTCGCCTCGCACTACCTCGCCGCCTGGATCATCGCCCGCCTCGCGGGCAACGACGCCGCCGAAAACGCACTGCGCTACGTCGCCCCGGTCGGCGAGAAGGAGGAATACATCGAGCGTGCCTGGCGCAACATCACTCCCTACCTGCCCGCACCCGCACCGGCGCTCGTCTGACCAGTCGCAAGCAGTGACCGGAAGTCATGCCCCCGTCCGCCTGACTGGTCGTTTGCGGCCCGAACACCTACCGGGCTCCTCTAGCCTCGGGACTGTAAATCGTTCGGTCCTGTCTCACTTTCGGTGGTGACGGAGGGTGGCGCTATCCGAGGAGGATGCGGAGGCGGTGGAGGGAGAAGCCTGCTCGGCCGTGCATCTGGCGCGCGATTCGCTTGGTCTTGGTGTTGACACCTTCGGTGGGGCCGTTGCTGTACGCGGTACTGGGATTCCTCTCAGCCCGTTTCTCCACGCCGCCCTCCCGAACCGGACGTGCGAGTTGGCCCCGCATCCGGCTCTCCACAAGCCCCGTTGAGCAGTTGCTTTCCTCAGGTCGTGCTGGGCCAGGGCGTCGGGATGGTCGTCCCCCTGGGCCGGTATCGCGTGGTGACTACCGAGCCCGGGTTGAACAGGACGACGTCGCCGTCGTGCGGCCACCATCCGCCGTCGCAGTAGCGGCGACGGAGTTCCTTCCACCCGGTACCGAGGTGTTTGCGGCGGAACCATCCGAAGACTGACGTCAGACGATCATGCGCAAGTATTGGAAGGCCCGAGCGGACACCCCCGGGCGGAAGCAGGCGGTACAGCCCCGCAGCACCTGGTTGAGCTTGTGCAGCAGGACTGACAGCGGCAGGCTGACGTTCATCCGGCAGAGCGTCTTCGAAGGTCTTTCACCCCCGCTCGACTTCAAGCGCCTCGTGGCGCACGTGATCCTCAGCCCAGTCGATTCCACAGGTCACGTGCAACGCACGCTCCTTTCGGGCTTTCCCTGTCCGTCGATGCCGGGCCGAGGCAGGACCGCCCGGCGACCAAATAGAAGCGCTCATGGGCGCACCACCCCATCAGCCGTCCGTGGCCCCAGCGGTGTCCAGGGTCCTCGTTCTCGTGAAGAGTTCCACGGCTCCGGCTGATCGGGAGGTGTTCCTTGCATGGCGACCATCGTGCAGACACGGAGTCAAGTGGGCGCGGGGGCGCACTCGTAGCCCGTGCTGCTGCTGCCGTAGTGGGTCGTGCGGATCGGCAGACCGGGCGCGGACGTGCGGCGAGGTCGGCGACCTTGCGTACGTCGGCTGCGTCCAGGCCGAGATGCCTTAGGTCTTCGGCGAGGAGGTCTTGGCCACCGCGATCCTCGACCGGCTCCTGCACCACCGCGAAATCGTCTCGATCAACGGCAACAGCTACCGGCTCAAGAACCGCCTCCAGGCCGTCGAACGGGACACCGACGTGGCCTGAGAGCAGTGGAGCACATAACTTCGTACCCGGTGGTGCACTCAGACGAGTACCTGGACACCAGTCGGCGCTGACGCAAACACTACTCGAGTCCAGGCCGCTATACCCGATGCCACCTGGGCGCACTTCGCCTGCCACGCCAGCGTCGACGCCGCTTCTCCTTGCCGAAGCGGCATATGCCTGTATGACGCCGCTCTCCCCATTTCTGAGATCAGCCGACTTCAGCTGCAACATGCCGAAATGGCTTATCTTTCCGCATGCTCGACGGCGCACAGCGGTATAAGACTCGCAGACGAGTCCATCAACCTGGCATCGGCTTTCCATCTGGCTGGATTTCGTCACGTCATTGCCAGCCTCTGGCCCCTCGATGATCACCTCGCTGCAACGGCCGCCCGTAGTTTCTATAGTCACGTGTCTGGCAGCGCCACCGCGGACTTCGCCGCCTACGTCCTGCATGACATCACACTTGAACTACGGACCAGTCACCCTGATCGCCCTGACCTCTGGGCGCCACTTGTTCATAGCGGACCCTAACCTCGGGCTTTCACGAAGCGGGCTGTCCGGCCAATGATCAACAAGGCAGAAAGTGCCTCTGACCAGCGAGAATTAGGATTGCTGAGATCCTTGTTCCCGTCACCGTCGGAGGCACTTCCCAGGTGAAGAAGCGTATCGCGTCCGTGATGAGGTCGGTCCAGGGCCAATGGGCCGCGAATCTCAGGTGCCGGCGGCGGGCGGATGTGACGAGTTGAGCCGCGGCGGAGAACAGACTCAGTCGTAGGCGGCGTGGCTCCCAGTGCGCTCGGCAGCAGGCGCGACCACAGCTCCCGCTTGAGCTTGACCGTCAAGAGGTCCCTATGCTCTTCGTAGAGCGCCGCCAGCGTCGCATAGTCGAGCTTATGGGACACGCTTCCAGCGCGCAGGCGGCCCTCGATCACCTGGGGGGTCGGCTTGGTGCTGGATTCCTCAAACGGAGTACACGTATCGGCGGCGTAGGACACGGGTTGAAGGCGCGGGTCTTCCCCATACCCAGGGCCGGGCTCGTGGGTCAGATGCAGGTTTGGGTGACAGGTTTGGTCACGCGGCCTGGAGGGCCGGTGTGGTCATGACGGCCTCGAATTCGACGGGTGTCATCCGGCCGAGTGCGGCTTGTCTGCGGCGCCGGTGGTAGGTCCTCTCGATCCAGGCCACGATCGCGATCCGCAGTTCTTCACGGGTGGCCCAGGTCCGGCGGTCGAGGACATTCTTCTGCAGCAGGCTGAAGAAGGATTCCATGGCCGCGTTGTCGGCTGCGCGGGCCGGTGGTGGTCACTGTGCTCGGACAGATGCTCCGTAGCTGTCGGTCTGGCGGAGCACCGTGGCCTCCCGGGCCGGTGCGGGCCATACCTGGATGAGGTACCACTCGGTGATGTCGTCCGGGGCGAGGTCGACGGCGGTGTCCCGGCCACGTGCGTGGACGCGCAGCCGGTAGTCGCCGGGGCCGTCGAAGGACAGCTCGGGCAGCTCCTCGTCGAGGTCGGCCATCAGGCCGCGCACCATCAGTTCTCCCGATGCGGAGTGCAGCGAGACTTCGACGATCTCCTCCCAGTCGGCGCCCCCGGGCTGGGGGGCGCTGGTGTGGAAGGTGACGGTGACGTCGACCTCGCCGGTGTGGATGCCGGTGAGCACGGTGGCGATGCCGTCTTGCACCTCGACCAATCCGTTGTGCTCGGGAGGCAGGTCGGGGCCGACGGGGCCGCCCTCATCGCTGATCCTGAACTGGTGGTAGTGCACAGGCACGAGCTGCTGCCCGTGTGTGGCCTGCTCGTTCATGAGGGTCCCGGATGGTCGGCGGATGACTAGCTCTTGATCCAGACGAGGAACCTATCCTTCTCGGTGATCCGGTTGTACAGGTAGAAGTTGCCGAGGGCTTTGCCGCCGTCCCGGCTCTGCGCCGCGGGGATCATGCGCCAGCTGAAGTTGCCGTCACCGGTGGAGGCGCCCTGCCAGGTGGAGGCGAACGGGTACTCGTCGCATTCCTTGCCCGCAGGCCGGTGCCGGCTGGACGGGCACGCCTTGTTCCGGTTCTTCTTGATCTTGGCCTTGTCTGTGAGGCGTGTCAGGTACTTGGTCGTGCCGTGCTTGCCGGGCAGGTGCTTGGTGTTCTGCGCGTACTCGATGTGCTTGGCGAGTTCAGGGAACTCGCCACTCTTGCTGTACACCAGCTCCGGGATGTACGGCATGACGCACCCAATCCTGGAGGTGCCGGGCAAGGCGTTGTCGCAGCGGACCACTGGCGTGTTCAGTGTGATCTCATTCGTCGGCGCTGCCCACCGGTTGGTGAACTGCCAGTGGGCCGTCCCCTGCCCGTTGCCTATGTCGCCCTTGGGGGGCCCCTGATCGTGGTGTCGAAGAAGAACTGGCCGACAGCGTCCTTGTCCTGGCTCATCGCCTGAGAGGGGAACTTGCTGTCGTTGACCTTGCACTTGCCCGCGCATGTGCCCTTGCCGCCCGCGCTGCTGCCCACGGCGTCGCCCGAGGCGTTCACCTGCATCAGCTCGACCTGGTACGCCCACCTTGCGATGCCGTAGTCGCTGTAGGCATAGGCAACGACCAGATAGTGCACGTCACTGACGCCACCTTCGCCGGCGTACTCCCGGCTCGCCCAGCAACTGGCAGCCGACCGTCGAAAACACCGCGAGGAGGTTACTCAGTTGCAGGCCGCTCTCGAAGCTGGCCACAGCGAGCTGCTGGTCCTGAGACGCAAGTTGGATGCGCGAGGAATCTAGTGAGCGCGTCGATGCTGCACCAGCGGTGGCCTGCCCTTGAAAGTGATCAACCAATGGGCTGAACCACCCTGCTGCTGGCAGGGCAGGGCCGTCGCGCCGCCCACTCTCGCACCGCGCACCGGTGGCCACTGGGGTGTGGGACCAGGGTCGTCCCTGGTCCCACACCGCCGGGCCGGAAGCATGCTCGGCAGAGGACACCCGGCCGCGCTGGAGCACGGGCGGAGCAGATGTGGGAAGAGGCGATCATGGAGCGACTGGACGGCACCGTGGTCCTGGTCACCGGGGCCAGCAGCGGTATTGGCGCGGCGACCGCCGTCGCGCTCGCGCAGCAGGGAGCGGCGGTCGCCCTGGTGGCGCGGCGGCGCGACCGTCTGGAGGCCGTGGCGCGGCAGGTGCGCGATGTGGGCCCTCCCGCGCTGTGTGTCGAGGCGGATGTGACCGACCGAGGGCAGGTGGCCCGGGCGGTGGAGAAGACCGTGGCCCGCTTCGGTCGGTTGGACACTGTGGTCAACAACGCCTGCGCCATGCTCGTCGGCCCCGTCGAGGACGCCCCGCCGGGCGAGTGGGAGCGGATGATGGCGGTCAACCAGTTGGGGCTGCTCTACGTCACCCGCGCCGCGCAACCGCACCTGGCGAAAGCCGCTGCCTCGGACCTGCGGCACGTGGCCGACGTCGTCAACATCGGCTCGACCGCAGGGCGGGTGGCTCGCCCCGGGACGGCCGTCTACTCCATGACCGTGGCTGGCGTGTTGGCCTTCTCCGCGTCTCTGCGGCAGGAGCTGCAGCCGCAGCGAATCCGGGTGAGCGTGGTCGTGCCCGGTGCCGTGGGCATCGGACATACCCCGCAGGCGCGGGAGGAGCAACGCGTCGGCAGCGAGGCGCAGGTCCGGAAGATCGAGCGTCTGGCGCCGGAGGACGTGGCGCGCAGCGTGGCGTTCATCGTTGCCGGCCCGCACCGCGTCGCGTGAACGAAATCCTCGTCCGGGCGGCGGATCAGGCCTGGTGAGGCGGCGGACCTCTGCGCCGGATCTGCCAGAGCTAGCGCCGCCCGGCTGAGGATCCGTCGCCCAGGGTCGGCAGCGCTTCCCGCAAGGCTCTGCGTGACGTGATGCCGAGCTTGATGTAGATCTTCCGCAGGTGCCATTCGACGGTCCGCGCGCTGATGAACAGCTCGGCGCCGATCTCCGGGTTGGTGCGGCCGTCCCGGGCCAGGCGCGCAATGTGCGCCTCTTGCGACGTGAGCCCGGTGGCGGCCTGGGACTCCGGTCTGCGGATCTTCTCGCCGGCCGCGGCCAGCTCGCGGCGGGCCCGTTCGGCGAACGCCTCCGCGCCCATGACGGAGAACCGTTCGTGGGCGGCCCTGAGCTGGTCGCGAGCGTCAGTGGGCCGTTGCTCGCGGCGCAGCCACTCGCCGTACAGCAGCCGTGCCCGTGCGGCTTCGGGGCGCAGCGGTGTGCGGTCGAGCCGCTCGATGGCCTCGGCGTACAGCGGCTCTGCTGCGGTGCCGTCGGTGAGCAGGGCTCGGCATCGGCTCTCGATGCCTACCGGCCAGTCCGAGTCGCCCGCGTGTTCGGTCAGTCGTCGCAACGCCTGCTCGGCGACGTCCCGCTTTCCGGCGCGGACGGCCGCCTCGATCAGTTCGGGGAGCACCCACCAGGTGATCTGCGGCAGGTAGGTCTCGTCGACGGCCCGCTCTGCGGCTGCCATCGCTTCGGCGTACTGGCCGAGTCCGTTGCGCAGCACCGCTTCCGTCCAGTGCGCGGCCTGCAAGGAGATGCCCTCGCCGCGCTCGACCGCAGCGGCGGCCGTCGCCTCGATCAGTGGGATGCCCTCGTCCGCGGGGCCCCGGTATGCGGCGAGCAACGCCGCTCCCAGCGGGAACATCCTCGTCCCGGTTGCTGCGGCGATCGTCTCGCCCTCGTCCCGTAGCGCCGCTGCCGCCTTCAGGTCGCCGCTCCACGCGGTGACCAGCTCCCGCACGCCGAGGGAACCGACCAGCGGAGCCAGGGCGCCCGATGCGCGGGCATGCTCCGTCCAGCGCCCGCTCAGCAGGGCGAAGGTGTCGAAGTCCCACAGCAGGACGGCGGCCGTCGCGACGAGGTTGGCGCCCTTCTGGAACCAGCCGGGATCGGGGTCGTGCACGAACGCGTCGACGGCCTGACGCAGGCTCGAAGCCGCGGCGGCCGGCCCTTCGTCGATCAGGGTCGCCAGGCCGCACAGCAGCAGCTGGGCCGGGCCGGGCGACGGCTCCGCCAGGGCCCGCGACTGCAGGGTCGCCCGTGACACCTCCGGAAGATGCCCGCCGGATTCGGCGAACCGGCCGGCGACCAGGGAAGCAGCCCAGGCGTCGAGGTAGGTCTCCCGCGCCAGACCCGCGTCGAGCCCGTCGAGCTGCATCGCGACCCGCAGGAGCTGCACCGGGGCTGACCGCCCGGGGACCGCGGCCCAGTCGATCTGCCCCCGCAGCCGCGCCACCAGGGCCCGCTGCAGATCGGTGTCCGCGTCCGCCTCGGCTTCGGCCACCAGCCCTGCGGCGGTCCGCAGCGAACCCGCCTGCAGGTGTGCCGACGCGGCCGCCAGCGTACGGTCCGCCCGCGTATCGGGGCGCTCGGTGAGCGTCGCCGCCCGCTGCAGGAACCCGGCGGCGGCCGACAAGCCGCCGCGGGCCTCGGCCCGTCCCGCCGCCCGCTCGAGCTCCACGGCGATGTCCTCGTCCGGCGCGGTGGCGGCTGCGGCCCGGTGCGACAGCCGGCGTTCGGGATCGGCCTGCGGATCCGTCGCCTCGGCGAGCGCCTGGTGCGCGGTTCGGCGCTGCTCCGCGCTTCCTGCCGCATACGCCGCCGACCGCACCAGCGGATGCCGGAAGCGCACCAACGAATCGATGACGAGCAACTGCTCCGCCTCGGCGGCCGCGGCCTCCTCGCGTCCCAGGCCCAGGGCGCGCGCCGCACGCCACACGAGTACGGGGTCGGCGGTCGGGTCGGCCGCGGCCAGCACCAGGAACAGCCGCGCTGCCTCGGGCAGGCCCGCGATCCGCTGCAGGTAGAGGTCGTGCAGCATGCCGGTCATGGACGGTCGGCTGGCGAAGCCGCCGGCCAGCTCCTCCGGGCTCATCCCGCCGGCCAGCTCGACCAGGGCCAGCGGGTTCCCGCGGGTCTCGGCGATCAGCCGGTCGCGGACCCGTCCCTCCAGACGCCCGGGAACGGTCGCGGTCAGCAGCTCGCGCGCGTCCTCGTCGGTCAGCCCGCCGAGCGTCAGGCCCGGCAACACGGCGAACCCCGGGTCATCGGCGTCCCCGGTGTCTGACCGGACGGCGAACAGCAGCAGAACGGACTCGGCGTTCAGCCTCCGACCGACGAACCCGAGCACCTGCTTGGACACGCTGTCCAGCCACTGGGCGTCGTCGACGAGGCAGACCAGCGGTCGCTCGGCCGCGACCTCGGACAGCAGGCCGAGCGTCGCCAGGCCGACGATGAACGGATCCGGAGGACTTCCGCCAGCCAGCCCGAAGGCCACCCGGATCGCCTGCTGCTGGGGAGCCGGCAGGACGTCGAGCCGGTCGAGCATCGGTGCGCACAGCTGGTGGAGCGCGGCGAACGGTAGCTCCATCTCCGACTCGACGCCGCAGACCTCTCGGACCTGGAACCCGAACGCCTGACGTGCGCAGTACCGCATCAGGGCTGTCTTGCCGATGCCGGCCTCGCCCCGGATGACCAGGACCGAGCCGGCCCCGTGACGGGCGTCGGCGAGCAGGGCGTCGAGTTCGATCCGCTCACGGGCGCGCCCCATGAAGGCAGCACTCCGCGATCTGGACATGCACACAGGCTACGGGCGCGGGCCGAGGTCCGGCACTCGGATCGCCCTCCCGTCGCTCCCCGGATCTCGCCGGGGGTTGCGCGCCTGCCCGGGGCTTCCTGACCGCCGGGACCCGGGGGTCCTCCCAGGGACTTGCCTGGGGGCAAGGGACCTCCTGAAAACCACTCTGGAGCTACCGGCCCTGAACCGCATGCGGGGCCACCACCAGCACACCGGATGGGACAGGTGACAACGATGAAGAGCGTGAAACTCGGCAGTGAGGGTCTGACGGTCAGCGTCCTCGGCTTCGGCTGCATGGGCATGAGCACCACGTACGGGCCCAGCGACGACAAGGCGAGCCGTGCCACCCTCGCGCGGGCAGTCGACCTGGGGGTGACGCTGTTCGACACGGCCGAGACGTACGGGCCGTTCCACAACGAGCGCCTCGTGGGCAGCGCCCTGGCCCCCGTCCGCGATCAGGTACGTATCGCGACCAAGGTGGGCTTCGTCTTCGACGACGACGGAAACATGGTGACCCACGACGGGGGCCGGCCCGCCGTCGACTGCAGCCCAGAGCACCTGCGCTCCGCCGTGGACGGTTCGCTGGGCCGCCTCGGCGTGGAACAGATCGACCTCCTCTACCTGCACCGCATCGACTCGAAGATCCCGATCGAGGAGTCCGTCGGCGCCATGGCGGAGCTGGTCGCGGCCGGCAAAGTCGGCCACATCGGCCTGTCCGAGGCGTCCGCCGCCACCATCCGGCGCGCCCACGCGACGCATCCCCTCACCGCCGTGCAGAGCGAGTACTCGCTCTTCGAGCGCGGCGTGGAGCACAACGGGGTCCTCGACGCCGTCCGGGAACTCGGCATCGGCTTCGTCCCGTACTCACCGCTCGGCCGCGGCATGCTCACCGGCGCACTGACCAGCCTCGAAGGCCTCGACGACAACGACTTCCGGCGCCACGACCCGCGCTTCCAGGGCGAAAACCTCCACGTCAACCTGCGGCTGGTGGCCGCGATCGGCCAGGTGGCCGCCGGCAAGGGGGTGCTGCCCTCGCAACTCGCCCTCGCCTGGCTCCTCGGCCAGAGCCACGTGCCCATCCCGGGTACCCGCCGGATCCAGTACCTGGAGGACAACGCGGCCTCCGCCGACATCGTCCTCACCGACGCCGACCGCGCCGCGCTCGAGGACGCCGCCCCCATTGGCACAGCCGTCGGCGACCGCTACCCCGCCGGGATGCTCGCGACCCTCGACACCGACGCAGAGCCCCGGCAGTACTGACCGAACCCGCCACCACTCGAACAAGGAGACCCATGTCCACAACGACAGAACCGACCACCGAGACGATCACGATCGGCGGAGAGCTGACCGTCGGCCGGATGGGCTTCGGCGCCATGCGGCTGACCGGCGATCAGGTGTGGGGCGAGTACCCGAACCACGACGGCGGGATCGCCCTGCTGCGCCAGGTCGTCGACTCGGGCGTCACCTTCATCGACACCGCCGACGTCTACGGGCCGCACTCCAACGAGCTGCTGATCCGCGAGGCGCTCCATCCGTACCCCGACGACCTCGTGATCGCGACCAAGGGCGGCTTCGTCCGCGGCGGATACCCGTACGACACCCTCGGCGCGGTCGGCAATCCGAACTACCTGCGGCAGTGCGTGCACATGAGCCTGCGGCGCCTCGGCCTGGATCGCATCGACCTGTACTACCTCCACAGCGGAAGGGCAACGGACGCACCATTCGAGGACCAGGTCGGCGTTTTGGCCGAGTTCAAGGAACAGGGCCTGATCCGCCACATCGGCCTGTCCAACGTCACCGTCGACCAGTTTGAAGCGGCCCGCCGCATCGTGGACATCGCCGCCATCACCGCCGAGTACAACCTCGCTAGCCGGGCCGGCGCCGCCCAGCTGGCCGCCGCCGAGCGCACCGACGTCGTGTTCTCCCCCTGGGGACCGACCCGGATCGACGGCCCCGCACCGCATATCGGGGAAGAGGTACAGGCCATCGCCCAGTGCCACGGCGTGACACCGCAGCAGGTCGCGCTCGCCTGGCATCTGCACCGGTCGCCGAACAGCCTGCCGATCCCGGGCACGACGACGCCCGGTCACTTCGCCGAGAACATGGCCGCCGCCAAGCTCCGCCTGTCCGACGACGAGGTCCGCCGGCTCACCGAGCTCACCTGCGAGGACCAGCCCAACAGTTGACGCCGGTCCCGTTCACCCCACAAGCACACGTACGAGAAGAGGTTCCAGAAACGAACAAGCTGTTCGAAGGAAAGCGGGCGTTCGTCACCGGCGGAGGCTCCGGGATCGGCCGGGCGAGCGCCATAGCCCTGGCGGCCGAAGGGTGCTTCGTCACCGTCGCCGGGCGGACCGGGGACTCGCTGGAAGGCACCGTGCGCGCGATCAACGAGATCGGCGGATCGGCGCAGGCAGTCAAGTGCGACGTGACCGTCGACTCGATGGCTCGACGTCGCCGTCAACAGCGCGGGCTATGACGGCTCGGCGTCGCTGCCGACGCACGAGTGGACGAGCGAGATGGTGGAAGAGATGCTCGCTGCCAACGTGCGCGGCACGTTCCTGGCGATGAAGTACGAGCTCGAGCTCATGAACCGCCAGGGCTCCGGCTCCATCGTCAACATCGGCTCGGGCGCGGCACTGCTCGGTGTCCCCGGCCACGCCGGGTACGTCGCCTCCAAGCACGCGGGCATCGGTCTGGCCCGCAGCGCCGCCCTCGACTATGCGGCCAAGGGCATCCGGGTCAACGCGGTCGCCCCCGGCCTGGTCGACACGGGGCTGCTGCACGCCCCGTCCGGGGAGTTCTACGACTACATCCAGCTTCGTCACCGGCGTGGCGCTGCCCGTCGACGGTGGCCTCAGCGCCGCATGACGTGCAGCGCGACGACGCCCTGCCGGCCGGCGCACGCGCCGGCAGGTCGTCGCATTGCCGCTTCGTACTGCTTGACACCACTTGATACAGCACGCCATGAGGAGGAGACCAACATGAGTGCCCACACCACGATCACCCTGGAAGAAGCGGCGGACCGGCTCGCCATCCGCGAACTGATCGACGCCTACGCCCACTTCGCCGATCGCCGGCAGCCCGGCAGCCAGGCCGCGCTGTACGCGCCGGAAGCCAGGACCTTGGTCTACACCGCCGACCCGTCCACCTCTGAGCCGGTGCAGATACTGGTCGGCCGCGACGCCCATGTCGAGGGCTTCATGTCGCTGAACCAGTACGTCGCGACGATGCACTTCAACGGCCAGAGCAGGATCGACGTCGCCCCCGAGGCAGGCCGAGCCACCGGCGAGACCTACTGCCTCGCCCACCACCTGCTCGAAGGCGACGACGGCCGCAAACTCGTCCTCATGTCGATCCGCTACGAGGACACCTTCGCCAAGCAGGACGGCGTGTGGCTCTTCGCGGAGCGCAAGGTCATCATCGACTGGACGGACACCCGGCCGTCGGTGCCGTAGCCCTGGAGGCGTCGCCGCTGGCGTGGGCGAGTCGAGATGGCCACGCCTGTGTTTGCCACGTGCGGTGGTACGTGACGCCGGTCATGTAAGCTGCGGGGCTCCGCGGGCACGGAAATCTCAAAGGGAATATCGTCCTCCGGCTGCTCTCACGTCGCCGCACGCACGCGGAGCCCGGTCCAACACCCTCTTTTCTGAAGCCGGTTGAACAGCATCCTGTGGGGTTAACGGTCTGAACTGGCCCCACTTTTCCGGCCCCGGGTGGCCCCATGTCGTCGTGCAGGGTTCTGAGTTCCGGCTTGACGCGGCCTCGGCTTCCGGTCTCCTGTGGCCCCAGCCGACGATGGGTCGGCGCGTCTCCTTGATCACTCGTCACGAGTCATACGACGTCAGGTCGTTGACTGACCGTGGCGGTACTCCTTGGAAGGCATGGAGTCCCATTCGGTATTCGCGCCGTCGCGCGTCACCATGAACAACGGACGTGAACGCATGACCTGCCCAACGTGTTGCCCGCGCATGACCACCCCAGGATCATCCGGTCCTGCATAGCCCTCGGGCGTGTAGCGAAAGTGCCCGTCCACTGCCTCGGCATGCGCGATTATGTCGCTCTCCAGTTCCGACAGGTCCCTTCCGACCAGGGAGATTCCGTCGTGCCCGACCTGGGGACCGTGGACCGCGTCAGCTGCGATGCAGAACAACCCCACAGCTTGGCTCACGTAGGCCGTGACAGCGGGCAGCGAGGGAGTCACCCCGCGGCGGTGGACTTCGACCGCCCACGTCGGCGAGAAGATCGCAGCGAGCCGTGCGCACTCGCTGACCTCCGCCTGGCCGAGAACTTGAACCGCCTCGACCACTTCGTCGACGGTCATACCGAATCGGAGCGGTCCGACGCCGACAGCAGGCGCATAGGACCACTCGTGCCGATCGGCGACTCCGGAATCGGCTTCGGTCTTGAAGGTCATAGTCGCCCCCGGAGACATCTGAAATTCTGCTGGCGCTCATCATGTCAATCGTCGACAAGCAGCCCGCCGGGCGCCTCCAAGCGCGAGCTACCCCCGCCTGCCAGGGGGCGCAGGGATCTCCAGGCCATCGCTGGCCTCGCTGCTGCCGGGCCTTGGTCTGGGCGATTCGGTAGGAGTCGGTGCCGGTCTCGATGATGGTGCCGTTGAAGGTGAGCCGGTCGACGATGGCCGCGCAGAGCCCGGACAGCGGACGTCCGCCGGTCACCGGACGCCCGGCTCACCGGAGCCGGCCTTGTACGCGACGCCGGAACCGACCGCGACGTCACCGACCGCGACGTCACCGACCGCGCCACCGTCCTGCGTATCGCGATCAGGCACCTCGGTGTCGGCAGCTTCGGCCACGTCGTACTGCTGCTGCAACCCACCCACGCTCTTCGCGCGCCCGCTCTCGCCCTCGATGACGACGGTGAAAGCCCAGGGGCCGTCGGATCGGTGCTGTTCGTCGTGTGCTCATGCTGTCCTCCTGTCGATGGTTGACGCTGGGCACGACCATGATCGAGAAGTGCATTGCTCTGCACGGAATCGCTGGACGGACACGCCGCCTTCGACCAGTCTCAGATGACTGACTCTGCGGTGGCGAGCTGTAGCAGGACGGCCACTGATTGGCGGTCACATGATCTGCCGGCAAGCAGCAGCCGGGGCCCGATGCTTGCCGCTTTGACACGGTCGCGGTCCGCCCGGCCCGTCGCGCAAAAGCGGTGCGCAGCGGGCCCGCAGACAGCAGGAGCAGGGTTCCACTGCGGGGTCTGCGGGGCCGGTGAATCACTCACGTACCCTGCGGTGCGCCCGATACGCCCGATCCCTCCCGACTGCTCTGGCGAGAAGTCTTCCTACGTGAGTGGGGCCCGGCCGTACCCGGCCGGGCCCCACTCACCTCTCGCGCGTAACGCGGTCCTCGCGCCGGGTGTGTCCGTCGTCTACCAGCGGTACCAGCGACCCTTGCCGCCTGCGCCGTCCGACGACCGGACGACGAAGCCCAGCAGCCACACGATCAGCACGATCACCGCGATCCACCACAGCACCTTCAGTGCGAAGCCCGCACCGAAGAGGATCAGAGCCAGAAGAAGAACCAGAAGCAGGGGAACCATCGTTATCAACCTCCTGACCACCGGACGCGTCGCTCTGGCCGCAGCTGACGGTGCTGGCCCTGGCCTGGGTTTTCGGCGCCTACGCGCTGGTGGACGGAGCGATGCTCCTGGGCGCGACGTGGCGGCACCGGCATGAGCGCCGGCCCGCGGCGACCTGTGCGGGGGCCGGCGCCCTGGGCGTGGTGGCCGGACTGATCACGGCCCTGTGGCCGGGTCTGACGGGCCTGACGCTGGTGGTCATGGCAGGCGGCTGGGCCATCGTGACCGGCTGCCTGGAGCTGTGGGTCGCCAGGCGGATGCGGCATCAGCTGCGGCACACCCGGTGGTGGCGGCCCTCGGCCGTCGTGTCGGTGGCGGCGGGTGTGCTGCTCTAGCTGCGCCCTGTTGCCGGCGCGGTGGCCATCGCACTGGTCCTGGGCGTGTACGCGCTGATCGTGGGCGGCCTGTGGCTGGCTGCCGCCTGGCGCGAGGACCGCACCCGCATCGGGCGCGGTTCGCGGTCATGGACCGGGGCCGGACATCCGGGGCCCGCCTAGCCCACTGACCTGCTCCTCAGTACCGCAGGTGCGGCGCATCGCAGGTCCGCGGGGCGTGCGGTGCGCCCTGGATGCCGAGAGGGCAGGTGAGCATCGTGACGCGGCTGCACATCGACGGCGGCGATCTGGTGGTGCGTCTGCCATGGCGGTGGGCGCTGGCGGCGCGGCGCCGCAATGTACGCCCGCCACTGAGGTGCGTGGACGAGGTCCGCGTGGAGCCGCACTGGTGGCACGCAGTGCGCCCGCATCCCGGGCCCCGCTGCCGCTTCCGCCCGGGATGCCGGTGCGTGGGCGAACTGCAGCACACCCGAGGCCGGGACTTCGCCGTCCTGCACGCCGGGGGCCTGGTGCTCGTGGTGACGACCTTCGGCCACGACGCCCCGTACACCCTTCTGGCCGTGTCCACCGCCGATCCGGAGGGTGACGCGGCCTGGCTGCGGAAGACAACCGCCACCAACCGCCCGAGAAAGTTGAGCCGATAGTTGTCAACTTTCCGGCGTGGTGGTATATCAGAAGTAGAGCGGATTGGACGCAGGAACGACGTGAAGGAGGGATGACAGATGCTGATGCGTACAGATCCCTTCCGCGAGATTGACCGGCTCGTCGAGCGGGTCTGGGGCACAGCCGCGCACCCGGCGGGCATGCCGCTGGACGCCTGGCGTGAGGGTGAGACGTTCTTCGTGGAACTGGACCTGCCGGGCGTGGACGCGGAGTCGATCGATCTCGATGTCGAGCGCAACGTCCTGACGGTGAATGCCGAACGCAAGCCGGCGTACGGCGAGAACACCGAGACGGTGGTCACGGAGCGCCCCGCGGGGAGGTTCAGCCGACAGCTGTTCCTCGGCGAGACCCTCGACACCGAGAAGATCGAGGCCTCCTATGAGGCCGGTGTGCTGAGGCTGCGGATCCCGGTCGCCGAGCAGGCCAAGCCCCGCAAGATCGCCATCAGCGGCGGCAGCGACCGCAAGGAACTTGACAGCTGACGCCACAGCAACTCCTCTCTCCAAGGGCCTCGGGCACC
The DNA here is from genome assembly GCF_042894725.1 of Streptomyces sp. NPDC001480. Classification (NCBI taxonomy): domain Bacteria; kingdom Bacillati; phylum Actinomycetota; class Actinomycetes; order Kitasatosporales; family Streptomycetaceae; genus Streptomyces; species Streptomyces sp. NPDC001480. The sequence goes on from NZ_JBIAVX010000026.1 coordinate 28,591, forward strand.
AGCCCGGGGCCCTGACGCCGTCTCCGCCCCTTCTCCAGCTGCGGCCGCAGGGCACCGAGGATCCGGTCGGCCAGATGGTCCGGATCTGGCCCATGATCCCAGCGGCGGCCCACCGGGCCATGAACCCCCAGACCATGCGCCACGGCGGGAAATCGGCAGGCAGGGACCGCCACGGGCAGGTAGAGCCCTTGCCGCCTTCTCGCGTGCGGCGCTGGGAGCGCATCAAGACGGGGCCGGACCTGCCGGCTTCCCGCCGTCCGCGTCGAACACCTTGGTGAAGGTGGCTCCGCACCGGCAGCGGGAGTGCTCGATCAGTTCTCCCTCGGCTGACACGCTCAGCCCCTGGCTGAGCCGCACGTGCACATGATCACCCATGAGGAGCTGCCCTCCTTGACCTCGTCTGGTCCGGTCATCGTGGATGCCGGCCGCGTGGATCGGCAATGCCGCAGCTCACATGTGAGTGCCGGTGGTTCCGCCCTTCAGGGGCAGCCGCAGTGCCCAGGAGATCGGCGTGCGGAGTCCCTGCCGCAACAGTGCGCGCTCGCCGTCACGGGAGGGGCGCGCGTTGTCCGGATCATCCGGACGGCTTCGTGGACGGCCGGGCTGCTCGTGCGCCGGGTTGCGGCTGCGGGTGGCCGGCGGCCGGCAGCATCGGTGCCGTGTGCCGCTCGGGACGATGGCCGCCCTCGGTGGGGACGCGGCGGCGGGGTGCCTCGCGGTCACCGGGCAGCGGCACGGGCCGGCGCGCCACCAGGCGTCCGACCCAGCGGCGGCCGCAGTGCTCGCAGGGCGGGGCGCCCTGCGGCGTGTACGGGGAGGGAACGGCGGTGTTGTCGCGGTGGAAGACCTCCCACTCGGCGTCGAGAGCGTCGCGGTAGCGCTGGACGTCGTAGTCGACGCTTCAGCGGTGCCAGCACGAACCGCAGGTGAACTCCACACGTTCGACAGCGAGTTCGGTGATCACTGCACTGCACCTCCCATCCGGTGTGCGGGCATGGCCCTGGGTGCCGACAGGGCCGCGTCGGGGGAGGGATACACGGGCAGAGAGGCAGCGGCGCCGCTGCCGCGCAGCAACCGCTTCGTCCGCCCTTGTGGGCATACCAGGCTCAGCTCTCCCCGGTCCAGCAGCGTCCGCACGGAGATCAGAGCGCCGAGGCCGTCGGCGTCGGCATGGGTGAGTTCGGACAGGTCCAGGATCAGATGCTGGTGCCGGCGCTGCGCGTGAACGGAGGCTGCGAAGTCACGCAGTTCCCCGACCGTGGCCCCGTCCAGAACGCACCTTTGATCTCTATCGCGGCCCAGCCGTTGTGCCAGTGCGCCGCGAGGCACAGCGCCATGATCCACACCCCACTCTCCACTTCCCGGTGCCTGCGCGAACCGCCCGCGGTCAACGGGCCTGGATCGTTGCCTTCACTCCTGCGCCCACTGCACCGCTCGGCATTCCCCAGTCACGGACTACAGCAGGCACCACCTCCCCCATACCTCTCCATACTTGACAAGGCAAGACTCAAGTTTTATCCCAGAGAGGTAGGCAAGGGGATGGGAAGTCGCAGCTCAACATGGGCAAGGGAGGTGGCCGGACGTGCAGGCGCCGGAGCCGGAATCGGACCTGTACGCAGTGCTGGGAGTGCAGCCCTCGGCGACGACCGAGAAGATCACCTCGGCCTTCCGTACGCGGGTGCGGGAACTGCGCCCCGACACCCGCGTGGACGCGGCCACCGCCGCACGATTCAGTGAAGTGCGGGCGGCGTACGAGACGCTGCGCGATCCTGTCCTGCGGGCGGCCTACGACCAGCGCCTCGAGCGCACGCTGCCGGCGCCTGATCGAGGTGCTGCCCCGACCGAGCCCGTGCGGCCCGCGTGGCGGTACGCCGTGGTGCTCGGGCCCGTGCGTCCCGAGCCGCCGCTGCGCGCGGGGCCCGTCCGGTGGATCCCCGACCGGTGAGACGAAGAACGAGGTGAGGACGAGAAGGGAGCGCACAGATGGCACGGGCGGTTGGTATCGACCTGGGAACGACGAACTCGGTGGTCTCGGTCCTGGAAGGCGGCGAGCCCACCGTCATCACCAACACCGAAGGCGCGCGGACGACCCCGTCGGTGGTGGCGTTCTCCAAGAACGGTGAGGTGCTGGTCGGCGAGGTGGCCAAGCGGCAGGCCGTGACGAACGTGGAGCGCACCGCACGCTCGGTCAAGCGGCACATGGGCGACCACGGCTGGCGTTTCCCCGAGCACGGGGACGTCGACGGCAAGCGGTACACCGCGCAGGAGATCTCCGCGCGCGTGCTGCAGAAGCTCAAGCGGGACGCGGAGTCCTACCTGGGTGAGGACGTCACCGACGCCGTGATCACCGTTCCCGCGTACTTCGACGACACCCAGCGGCAGGCGACCAAGGAGGCCGGGGAGATCGCGGGCCTGAACGTGCTGCGGATCATCAACGAGCCGACCGTGGCCGCGCTGGCGTACGGCCTGGACAAGGAGAACGACCAGACGGTCCTCGTCTTCGACCTCGGCGGCGGCACCTTCGACGTCTCCCTGCTGGAGATGGGCGAGGGCGTCATCGAGGTCAAGGCCACCAACGGCGACACCCACCTCGGCGGCGACGACTGGGACCAGCGGATCGTCGACCACCTCGTCACGCAGTTCAAGAACCACTACGGCGTGGACCTGTCCAAGGGCAAGATGGCCGTCCAGCGCCTTAGGGAGGCGGCAGAGAAGGCGAAGGTCGAGCTGTCGTCGTCCACCGAGACGACCATCAACCTGCCCTACATCACCGCCTCGGCCGAGGGTCCGCTGCACCTGGACGAGAAACTGTCCCGCGCCCAGTTCCAGCAGCTGACGGCCGATCTGCTGGAACGGTGCAAGGCCCCGTTCCACAACGCGATCAAGGACGCCGGCATCAAGGTGTCCGACATCGACCACGTGGTCCTGGTGGGCGGCTCGACCCGCATGCCGGCCGTGACCGAGCTGGTCAGGGAGCTGACCGGCAGGGACCCGCACAAGGGCGGCATCATGACCAAGCTCACCGAGCGCAACACCACCATCCCGACGAAGCGTTCGGAGATCTTCACCACCGCCGACGACAACCAGCCGTCGGTGACCGTGCAGGTCTACCAGGGCGAACGGGAGATCGCCGCCTACAACAAGAAGCTCGGCATGTTCGAGCTGACCGGCCTGCCCCCGGCCCCCCGGGGCGTACCGCAGATCGAGGTCACATTCGACATCGACGCCAACGGAATCATGCACGTCTCCGCCAAGGACCTGGGCACCGGCAAGGAGCAGAAGATCACCGTCACGGGTGGCTCCGCGCTTCCCCGCAAGCGGCGTGAGGCTGCCGAGACGCGCAACCAGGGTGAACAGCTCGTCTACTCCACCGACAAGCTCCTGAAGGACAACCCCGACAAGATCCCGGCCGATGCCAGGACCGAGACCGAGTCGGCGCTGGCCGAGCTGAAGGAGCGGCTCAAGGGCGAGGACACCGCGGCGATCCGGCAGGCGATCGACCGCACCGCGCGGGCTGCGCAGAAGATCGGCACCGCCCTGTATCAGCAGTCCCAGGCCGAGCAGCCGGCCGGTGCCTCCGCGGGCGGTGGTACGAGCGGTGGTCCGGCCGAGGATGACGTGGTGGACGCCGAGATCGTTGATGACGACAAGCCGGAGGCTGGCTGACGATGACCAGGAGCGGTCCGCAGAGCACCGAGCTGGACCAGCTGCGGCGCCGGGTTCAGGAGCGGACCGCCGACCTGCAGCGGGTCAAGGCCGAGTACGACAACTACCGCAAGCGGGTGCGGCGGGATCGCCCGGCCGTGCGCGAGATCGCCGCAGCCAACGTGGCGCGGGCGCTGCTGCCCGTGGTGGACGCCGTCGACCGGGCGTTGGCAAACGAGCCGCTGACGCCCGGTCTGAGGGACGTCGCCGACAGCCTGCAGGAGCAGCTGGGCTCGCTGGGCGGCACGCCGTTCGGCCAGGTGGGCGATCCGTTCGATCCCGCGTGCCACGACGCTCTCGCCCACCACGTCTGCGCGGTCACGGATCGCCTGGTGTGCTCGGCGGTTCTGCGTCCCGGCTACCGTCTGGGCGAGAACCTGCTGCGCCCGGCGACTGTGGAGATCACCGGGTCGGCCCCGCCCGCGAGGAGTGCACCGGCGCCGGAGTGCGGCGTACGGGGGTGCATCCGCCCGCGCAGGAAAGCCGCCCCTGCCTGTCGTGCAGAGCTGACATGCTTGCTCCCACATGGGTACCGGGGAAGGGGGCATCGCATTCGATGCCCTCAGATCGCTAGCAAGCGGAGGTGACGAACGATGCAGCACCATGAGTTCCTCGCGCGCGTACGCGAGCTCGGCGAATACGGCAGCCAGGACGAAGCCGCGACAGTCACCGACGCGGTGCTGAGCGTGCTGGCCCAGCGCATCAGTCCGGGTGAGGTCGATGACCTTGCCTCTCAGCTGCCCAGGCCGCTCGGACAGGCGCTGGCCGCAGCCAAGCAGGCGCAGGCGGAGAGTTTTGGGATCGAGGAGTTCTACCGCAGGGTCGCCGAACGCACCGGCGCCCGGCCGCGCACCGCACAGTGGGACGCCAGCGCGGTTCTGACCACCCTGGCCGGTGCCGTCTCCGGCGGTGAGCTGAACCAGATCATGAGCCAGCTCCCCTCCGGCTACGCCGTCCTGTTCGGCAAAGCCGATCTGGCCGGTTGACACCGCAACCCCCGAGGGGCACCCCGAATGCGGCCACGCCGTCGGTGTTCAGACCAGCACCGGTCCACTCGGCCGGGATGCCTGTGTTCCCGATCGCCGAGCGCGCCGAGCCTCGCAGGATCGCCATCAGTGCGTTTTGCGGGGACGATCTCCGGCTGGCCGACGGAGGCCGGGACCGGCACAAGGACGGAGAACGGGCATCTCATCCCCCTTACCCGCCCTTCGCCCCCACCGGAGCAAAGAGACGAAGAAGGGTGGTTACCACGTGACCCTGCGACGCGAAGCCTTTCTCGAGAAGGTGAAGGAACGCGGCGAGTACGAAACGGAGCACGAAGCAGAGCGGGCCGCGCGCGTGGTCCTTGCCTTGCTGGGTGCCCACCTGGTCGGCGAGGTTCGTGCCCAGCTGGCGGCGCGCCTGCCAGACGAATTCGCCCTGATCTTGCTCAACCCCCTGCAGAGCGCCGAGCCGCTGACGCCGGAGAGATTCGTACGGGCAACAGCGGCCTGGATCGAGGGAGCCACCGAGCAGACCGCGGCCTGGGACGTCAGTGCCATCCTCAGCACTGTCGCCGACGCCGCCGGCCACGACCTCCTGGACCAGGTCCTGCTCCAGCTCCCGACAGGCTACGACATGCTCTTCGGTCGCACCCGGCCCAGCTGACCCGCATCCGGTGCCGCACACCCGCCACGCACCGGATGCCAGCGGCAGAAGGGCAAACGTCCCAGGCCCGCAACGACCTGGCGGACGGCTTCGTCGGCCCGTCCCGAGGTCGGTGTCGACTTCACGTCGGACAACCCCCCGGGCCAGGCCCTCGGCCTCACGCTGGCGTCCCAGGCCCGCGTCTGACGCCCGCGTCGGCTCCCCTGCCGGGCGGCAGCTGCGCCCGGGCGGTGGGCCGTCAACAGCGGCTCCAACTGGGCTGGCTGTTCTGACAATTGGCGGCGCGCTGCCGGACGACGTGGGCGAGTTGTCTTCGTGCTACAGCAGCTGACCTGCCTGGCATGCCAGCAGCAATCGCCGTTCAGGCCGCGTCCGGAGGATCCGGGGCACCACGCCACCACGCCCTTGCTGGTAGACGCACGGGGCGGGGCACGTGCGGTGCCCCGCCCCTGGGCCGGAGGGCCGGAGGGCCGGTCAGACGGTCGCGGACAGCGGCTCGGAAGCGAGCGGTGCCGCCAATCGGCCCGTGCGATGCAGGCCGTACAGGGCGGCCGCGCACGCCAGGCCGAGCGCACACAGCGAGATCCACGGCAGTGCGGGCAGGCCGGCCGCGCGGGCGGCATCGAGCGCGGCGCCCGTGCCCAGGTTCCCGACGGTGATGCCGATCGCAGATCGTGTTGTACAGCCCGTAGTGGGTGGCGACGAAACGGTCACCGGAGAGGAGAGGTCCTCATGACGACTCCCCACGTCGTCTCCCAGACGACGGTTCCGTCACCGGGGATGGTGTGGGATCGCGCTCCGCCCCGGCCCGGATGTCCAAAACAGCCTGCTCCCGCCCCTGACGGCGGCGCCTGCGGCGCCAGGCGGAGCGGATCGCACCAGCGGTGACCGCAGTGAGAGCGAACATCACGGCAGCGATGTACTGGGTGCTGACGTCATGGATGAAGGATGTTGACATGGCTGTACCGGCGCTCATCCGCGTGCGCCTCGCTCCTCGTAAGAGCCGGCGGTACAGAGAACTGCCGCTTGGCATGCGCGAAGCCGCCACGACGGCGAACCCGCGCACTGCAGGCAACGGCTCGGGACGGCCTCCGTTGCGGCTGTGGTAGGGCTGCTGATCACCGGTGCGGCCGTTTACCTCACCCGAGAGCATCCGAGTCTCGCGCAACCCCTGGGCGTAGGCGCCGCCGTCATAAGCGCGCTCGCCCATCGCCGGCATCGTCGCCCGCGTCAAAGGGCGATGATGACGAGCACGGGCCCCGCGTGTCGGGTCCGACACGACTCGTCGCAGCGTTGCTGTGCGCGGACAGTCCGGTGACCTCGCCGGGCGAGCTCACGCTGCGGCAGGAGTTCGTCGTCGGGCCGGACGAAGCCGTGCAGAGCGGAGGGCACGAGGACACCGGAGGGACCGGCGATCCTCTCGGCGGCTCGCCGGCACATGAGGTGATACGAACCGGTGTAGAGGTGGCGGGCGGGGGTGCGGCGGTCCACTGCAAGCTTGGCGGCCGAGCAGGGCGGCCAGCTCCGCCCGGCGCCCGGTGAAGGCGGCGATGTCGTGCGTCAGGTCGTTGCGCACCGGCGTAGGGGCGCCGATACCGGCCGGGGACTCGTCCTTGGCCCGCTCCCATAGCTCACGCATGAGCCTGGGGTCACTACCGGCCGCCTTGCACAGTGCAACCACCGTCGGCCATGGCGGACTGGCCTGGCCGGAGAAGTAACGCGACAACGAGGAACTGCTGCCGTCGACGTCACGCGCCAGCTCCCGCAGACTTGGTCCGGTCCGATCCCGTAACTGCCGTCACTGCCCCGCCAACACCTCACGCACGCTTGCCAACCCCCTCCGGCGTCACGCGCTGATCCTAGATGGAGCTGTGCGGATCGAGACCGGTCCCGGGCCGTCCCCGCGTGGGTCACCGACTCCTGCAGATCAACAACGCGCCGGTTCCGCCCGCTGACCCCTCCGCCGTCAACCCGCCTGGGCGTCAACTCGCCGAGGCGCGCAAGCAGTACGGGCTGGCCGGCCTGGCCCCCCGACGTGCTGACCGCCCAACGACGCGAGCGCGCCCCTGTCCGCAGCGAGAAGGGCATCCGCTGGGGCGGACGGCCACTCGCCCAAGCGCCGGCCGACGACGCACGCGGGTCCGCGCTGCACCCCCACCGACCTCACCCCGCGTCCTGGGTGCCCGACGACATGGGCGTCCCAGGGGCGGATGCGTGGTGGGTGGGGGTGTCGTGGCGCTACCGGACCATCGGCCGACTTCAGCCGGTGCTCAGTAGGCCACGGGAGCGTTCTGGCCGGCCGCTGGGAAGCGGTCACGACCGAGGTTTGTCACTTCGACATGATGAAATCCAGGGTGAAACCGGGAGCAGTCGTCCAGTAGGTGACACGCTGACCGTCGTCCGCGTACAACGTGTCGACGGGCATGGGGACATCGATCGGCTTGCCCGCGCTGCTGCCGGGCTTACGCCCCTGGAGGCTGAGGGTGATGCTCTTCGCCTCGTACTCATCCATGGCGCCGCCGCTGACGAGCAGAGCGGCATACGCCTCCTCACCCGGAGCGAGGGTCACGGGCACCCCCGGGTTGGGGTCGCTCTCCTTGATCACAGGGGCCGTGGTCCGACCGGCACCGAGCCGCACGAGAGGGTAGCGGTAGAGGTTGCACTTCTTGTCGCCGGCGTTCTGGACGCTGAGGAGGAGGTGCCTGGCGTCCTTGCTGTCTGCGGGCTCCTTCACGGCGGACACCCCGAGGACCTCCTGGGAGCAGGCGGCGACGGTGGCCTTGTCGCCACTGCCACCCGAGCGGTGGGTCACCGCATCATCGGCCTTCCCGCTGACCGTCCGCGGCCCGGTGGCGGAAGCCTGTGCCTCTACCGACACACCACACCCAAGAGCCAGGACGAGACCTGCGGCCACGGCCACACGGCGGCCCACAAGGGACTTCACGTTCATATGCGTGTTCCTTTTCTGATCGGTATGAGGTCGCACGCGCCTGCGGCCTGGCACTGCGGATCAAGGTGCGTGCCGGGCTGCCGCCGCCACACCATCCGTCTCCTCCTCGGACCGCGGTGGCCGGGGCGAAGGCGGTCGGGCGCCACCTTGGGCGTCCGCGCCGTGCATCCCCGGTGCCCGAAGAGACGGGTGTCCCAGTGGACGGGCGAGTCGGGGTGTCGTGGCGCTGCCGGGCGGTCGGCCGCTTCAGCCGGTGCGACAGCCACAGCGTCGAATGCCTCGTGGACCTGGGACAACAGCCGCCACCCGACCTGCAACGGTGGGACGATCCCACCCCCGACGAGCTGCAGAGACAAGGAAGCCTGGGATGCCGGTCCGGGATGGGGAACCCTCTGAGGCCGACGGCCGGCCACCCGCTGGACTCGACCCGCGCCCGCCGCGGGGCAGCCCGGCCCACGCAGCGGTGGTGACCCCGGAGGTCGGAGGTGACCGGGCGAGGGCTGATCGCCCGCTGGCAAGTCCTGTGCGTCGACGTCCCCGACCCACTCCGCCAGGCCGCGCCGCTCACCGGCGGGAAGCGGTGATCCGATGCGGTGTGCGGGCCCGGCCGGCGCCGGTGCGGAAGGCGGCGCCCCAGGACCGCTGGTGAGGGTGGTCTCGAGGAGAGGGATGGCGCAACTCCGGAGCCATCCCAGCCGTATTGACTTACAGGTATGGGGAGTGCCTGGGATGCCGTCCCGGATCGGGAAATGACTGCACAGGCCGACGGATGGATGCGAGTAGGGACCACATGGATGCAATCCACGATGACGTAGCGGCGTTCGCGTCACTGATGATGCGTCTGAAGGAACGCACAGACCGCAGTTACGCGGCGCTGGCCCGCCGCCTGGGCATGAATGCCTCCACGCTGCACCGCTACTGCGCCGGAGAGGCGGTTCCCCTGGACTTCGGCAGGATCGAGCGGTTCGCCGCACTCTGCAGAGCCTCCTCCGAGGAACGCGTGGAGTTGCACCGCCGGTGGATCCTGGCAGTCGCGGCACGGCAACGACCACGCCCATCCGGTGCCCGGCGGGCACCGACGCCCCACCACACCACGAGCGCCGCGGCATCGGCCGCATCGGCGAGCCACAGCAGCCCGGCGGACGAGGCACGCGAGCCGACCTCGCCGTCCGACGTGCATTCGGGGTCGACCTCGCCGGCCCACCTGCGGCCGCACGCCGGGCGCCCCCGACGACGGCCCGTGCGATCGATAGCACTGGCGGCCTCGCTCGTCGTCGCGCTCGCCGGCCTCACCGCATCCGCTGCCGGACCCTCCTCCGGTGGCCGTGAGTCGTCCGCCTCCGCCCGCACCACACCGAAACCCTCGGCGCCGGCCACGCACAGCGGCGGCAGCCCGCGATCCGCTGCCAGCCCCCCTTCCGGTGGCGGTGAGCCGTCGGCCTCCGCCCGCACCACACCGAAGCCTTCAGCGTCGGCCACGCACAACGGCCGTAGCCCGCACAGGAACCGGGCGAACGATGGCACAGTCCCGCCGTCGGCCCCGCTCACCTGGACGGCCAACTCCCATCTCTGGCGAAGCGAATGCGACCATGACTACGTCATCGCCAAGCCACCGCAGCAAGTCCCGCCGCCGCCGACCCCGCAGGACGCCGCGGCGTGGGCCGCGTCCCTGGGGGCGGTGCACGGGCGCACCACCGATCTGCGGATCACGGTGCAGGGACGCGGCTCCGCCGCCGTCGTCCTGGAGGCACTGCACGTGCGCGTGGTCAACCGCACCGTCCCCGCCACCCGCCTGGGCACCGCCTACTCCATGTACGAAGGCTGCGGCGCCGTCCTCCTCCCCCGCTACTTCTCCGTGAACCTCGACACGCACCGACCCCTGGCCCGTTCGATGCCCGGCAACGACCCGGACAGACCGTCCCCCGCGATCGACTTCCCCTACCAGGTGTCCCTGCGGGAGCCGGAGGTCCTGCTACTCTCTGCGCGCACCGAGTCCTGCACCTGCGACTGGTACCTCGACCTCGACTGGTCCTCACAGGGTCGAAGCGGCACGGTGCGCATCGACGACCACGGGCGCCCGTTCCGCACCACCGACATCAAGGGGCTACCGCACTACTGGTACCGCAACCCCCGTGGCTGGATCCCCATGACCGCCGCCCACGACAGTGCGGAAACCGGCGACTGACGAAGCAACAGGCCCCACAGCCCGTCCGGCAGCAGGACCGGCCGGGGGGCCGACGCTCGGCCGCGTGGCCCGCTGCGTGGCTGGCTCCCCGACACCGAGCGTCGGCGTCCACCTGCCGCCGGCACCCGCCCGGCAGCCCCGGAACCCAACGGCACTCCAGGGCTTCCTTGACTGGCAGCACATTCCCCGCCCCCGGTCCTGGCGCGTCGCCACCCACCCCGCAGGCTGACCTGATCATTCTCATGGTGATGCTCATCTTCTTGCCCCGGAGCCTGCCAAAGCCGAGCCCGGCAAAGGACCTGCACTCAACATGCGGCCGGAAGCGTGACCTCAGCTCGTCAAGTCTTCATGATCAGGTAGGCCAGCTGCAGCCGACCCAGAAGAAGACGTGCCCGCGCCTGGGGGACGGCATTCGCGAGCGTTCGGCGAGGACGATCAGTGCACTGCGCAGCTCTGTGCTCAGCTGGAAAAGTCGGCGACTGTACTGTCCGCACCTGTAGGCGCACAGCCGGAAGACCTTGACGGCCAGTTCATCTCGGCCGTCGGCGAAGGTGGCCGGGAGGCCGGCGAGCAACTCGAAGTCGCATTTACCGGTCGCCGCGTCAGCTACTGCGCTCAGAGGCAGGAGGTCAAGCTCTGCGGAAGACACGGAAGTGGCGACCGCGACGGCATGGGCGGCCAGGGCCGCGAAGACCTCGATCAACCGTTCGCCTTCCGGGATGTTGATGCCCCGGGCCTCCAGGCGCTCGTGACGGCGGGCCTGGCGCCACGCTTCCTCGTCAACCACAGGCAGCATCGCCTCCGCCTGTTCTCCGCCGCCGCTCAACTCGTGCACACCGGCCGCTGCCACTGGCTCCACTTCACCGCCCGATGGCCCTGGACCGACGTCATCACTCACGCAATCAACAGGCTCCACGCTCTGCCGAACCCAGGCTGACCAGCTATTGCACCCGCCCCCGCCCCGACTGACCGCACCACTACACCGGTGAAGTGGAACCCGGCGTCCACCCGACACGAGAGCCGGGCCCTCAGCCTGCCCCAACCCCGAAAGGCCGCACCTCGCAAACACGGAGTCCCCGTCAGCACACCGACGAGGACTCATGAACGATCGAGGCTAAAGGCCAAGGATTGCGCCGTTCCCCGCGCCCCTGAAAGCCCTGAAGGCCCTGAAGGCCCTGAAGGCCCTGAAGGCCAAAAACTGGCGTATCCCCGCTTTTCAGGGGCGCGGGGAACTGCGCGACCAGCCCCCACCCACCCGCAGGCGAACACGCACCCGCGGCTCCCCTTACTCCCGGGGGAGTAATCCGCACCCCCCGCCACCCCAGGCAGTACCCGCAGGCTCCCCCTCCCGTCCGACGTAAACCCCTCCCCGCGCCGGAAGGCTGACAGCTGAAACGGTAGTCGTCGTAGCGAGGGAGATCTGCTCATGACGGTCGGGAAGACACCCACGAAGGGTGTGGGACGCAGGCGGGCCGTGCCCTGGGCGCTGCTCGGGCTATGGGTGGCCGTGCTCGTGCTGGTCGGCCCGTTCGCGGGGAAGCTCGCCGACGTGCAGCACGACCGGGCCACCGACTACCTGCCCTCCAGCGCCGACTCGACCCAAGTGGCCCGGATACAGGACGCGCTGCCCGGGGGCGAGAGCACCGAGATGGTGATCGTGTATCACCGGGGCGGCGGGCTGAGCGCAGACGACCGGCGGGTGGCGGCCGGGCAGGTCGAGAAGATCGCCGCAGAGCATGAGCTGGTCGGCGGGGCGCCCAAGGGGATTCCGTCCGACGACGGTACGACCCTCATGTACCCCGTCGTCAGCAACGAGCCCGGGCACGACGAGAAGCTGCGGGACGCGCTCGTCGAGGACGTCCGGGGCATCGCCCGCGGCCAGGACGGGTTGAGCGTCGAGGTGGGCGGCACCGCAGCGCTCGGCACCGACGCCGGGAAGGTCTACGACTCACTCGGCGGGCCACTGCTCTACACCACCGTCGCCGTCGTCGCCCTCCTGCTGATCCTGATCTACCGCAGCCCGGTGCTGTGGCTCGTGCCGCTCGTAGTCGCCGGCATCGCCGACCTCATGTCGATGGGCGTCGCGTACGGTCTCAACCAGGCCTTCGGTACCACCGTCACGGGCCAGAGCTCCGCCGTGATGACGATCCTCGTGTTCGGCGCGGGCACCGACTACGCACTGCTCCTCGTCTCCCGCTACCGGGAGGAACTGCGGCGCATCGAGCGCCCGTACGAGGCCATGGTCGCCGCCCTGCGCGGCTGCGGGCCCGCCGTGCTCGCCTCCTCCGGCACCGTCGCCGCCGGCCTGCTGTGTCTGCTCGCCGCCGATCTCAACAGCAGCCGCGGCATGGGCCCGCTCGGCACGGTCGGTGTGCTGTGCGCGCTGATCGCGATGCTGACACTGCTCCCCGCCGTCCTCGTACTGCTCGGGCGGCGGGTCTTCTGGCCGCTCGTACCGGCCTACGGCAGCGAACCCAGACAGCGGCGGAGCCTCTTCGCCGCGATGGGCGACTCCGCCGGACGCAGGCCGCTGACCGTGCTCGCGACCGGAGCCGTCCTGCTCGGCGCACTCGCCCTCGGCACGCTCAACCTGCCGGGACCGGTCAAGCAGGAGGACTCCTTCGTCACCAAGCCGGAGGCCGTCACCGCCATGGAGACCCTCGCCCGGGCTTACCCCCAGCGCGGCACCCAACCCATCGACGTGATCACCCCGGCGGACCGCGTCGACCGGACCCTCGCGGCGATCCGGGACACCCGGGGAGTCGAGAGCGCCGAGAAGGGCCGTGCCGGAGACGGCTGGGCCGAGATCTCCGTCATCGCGAAGGACACACCCCAGTCGGCGGGAGAGACCGCCACCATCAAGTCCCTGCGCAGCGAACTGAAGGGCTCGTACGTCGGCGGGGACAGCGCCGAGCAGATCGACCTGGAGGACACCAACAGCCGGGACACGAAGATCGTCGTACCCCTGGTCCTCGTCTCGGTGCTGCTCATCCTGTTCGTCCTGCTGCGCAGTCTCGTCGCGCCGCTCATCCTGGTGGCCGCCGTGGTCGCGGTCTGGGGCGCGGCCCTCGGGATCGGCGGGCTGGCCTTCGGGCCGGTCCTCGGCCTCAAGGGAACCGATCCGGGGCTCGGGCTGCTGTCCTTCGTGTTCCTCGTCGCCCTCGGCGTCGACTACGGCATCTTCCTCATGCACCGGATGCGGGAGGAGTCCCTGGCCGGGGCGGAACCGGCCGCCGCCGCGCTCACCGCCCTGCGGAGCACAGGCGCCGTCATCGCCTCGGCCGGCCTGGTCCTCGCCGCGACCTTCGCAGTGCTGATGAACATGGGGCTCGTGCAACTCGTCGAACTCGGCTTCGTGATCGCCGTCGGCGTACTCCTCGACACCTTTCTCGTACGGACGTACCTGGTGACCAGTGCCAGCGTCGCCCTGCGCCGGAAGATGTGGTGGCCGGGCGGCCTCTCCCGCGAACCCGCGCCCGGTGCCGGGCCGTCCGAACCGACCGATCCGCCGCTGCAGCCGGAACAGGTCGGCGCGCCCTGACCTGTCGGGCTCACCACAGCCGACCGGGCGCCTCTCCTGCCTGCTGCCGGAGGGGCGCCCCCATGACGGAAGATGGAGTCGTGCAAGATCGGGGAGCGACCTCAGCCGCAGGGCACCTGAGAACCACCGTCGTACGGGGTGACGCGCGGCCCCGCCGACTCGAGCGCGTCATGGCGGTCGTCAACCGGGACCCGCTCACCGCGCCGCACCGCACCCGCAACGACGCGTTCCTCGCCGTCGGTGTCGCCGTGCTGGCCGTCATCTTCGCGTTGCTCCTCGACGACGGACTCCCACTCGGTCCGCCCGGCTGGGCCCTGCTGGCCGGCGCCCATGTGCCGCTCGTGTGGCGGCGCAGCAGTCCGCTGCTCGTGCTGCTCGCGGTGGCGGTCTGCGTCACCCCCTACCACGTCCTCGACTACAACCACGCCGTACCGATCCCCGCGACCCTCCTGGCGCTCTACACGGTCGCGGCGACCGGCACGGTACGCCGCTCGCTGCTCACCGCTGTCGTCGTCCTCGGCCCGACGCTGATCATCAACAGCTTCACCAACCCCGACGGGGCACTGGAGCTCCTGCGGATCTCCGGCTGGGTCATCGCGGTCCTGTTCTTCGGCGTCGACGCCCGTTTCTACCGCCAGTACGTCGCCTCCATCGTCGAGCGGGCCGAGCGGGCCGAACGGACCCGTGAGGAGGAGGCGCGGCGCCGAGTCGTCGAGGAGCGGCTGCGGATCGCCCGCGACCTGCACGACCTGCTCGCGCACAGCATCACCCTGATCGGTGTGCGGACGTCCGTGGCGGCCCACGTCCTCACCGCGGATCCGGACCGGCTCGACCGCAAGGCGGTCGCCCAGGCGCTCGACGACATCGCGGAGACCTGCCGGACGGCCCGGGGCGAGTTGCGTACGACGCTGGAGGTGCTGCGGGCGAACGAGGTGAGCGTGAGTGTCGCAGGGGAACGGGAGTGGGTGGCCGAACCCGGCTCCGGATCGGGTTCCGGTTCCGGGCTCGGCTCTCCGGACGGGCGCGGGCCGCTGCCCGGGCTCGACGGGCTGGGCGCGCTCGCGGAGGCGGCCAGGGTGGCCGGGGCCAAGGTCGAACTGTCCGTCCACGCGGACGGCGTACCGCCCTCGGTGGGCGCCGCCGCCTACCGGATCGTGCAGGAGGCGCTCACCAACGCCGTACGCCACGGGGGCCGCGACGACCTGACCGTCCGGGTGGGACTGCGGGCGGCGGAGGGTACCCTGCGGGTGACCGTCGCCGACGACGGGGCGGGGCAGGGGACGGGCCACGGGGTGAGTAGCGCGGTGCGCAACGGGGTGGGGCACGGACAGCGAGCCGTCGGCGGCGCGCCGGGGTTCGGGCTCGTCGGGATGCGTGAGCGGGCCCGTAGCGTGGGCGGCACACTGGTCGCCGGACCGGGTCCCACCGTGGGCTTCGAAGTGACCGCCGAGCTGCCGCTGCCCCGGGAGGAACCCTCGTGACGGCCCCGATGCCGATCCGCGTACTGCTCGCCGACGACCAGACCCTCGTACGGGCCTCGTTCGCGATGCTCGTCGCGTCCGCCGGGGACATGGAGGTCGTCGCCGAGGCGGGCACCGGGCGGCAGGCCGTGGACCTCGCCCGTTCCGCGAGGGCCGACCTCGTCGTGATGGACATCCGCATGCCCGACCTGGACGGCATCGAGGCGACCCGGCTCATCGCCGCCGACGAGGACTTGGCGGGCGTGAAGGTACTCGTCCTGACGACATACGACACCGACGAGCACATCGTCGATGCGCTGCGGGCCGGGGCGTCCGGGTTCCTGGTGAAGGACATCCGGCCGGCCGAACTCCTCGACGCCATCCGGACCGTGGCCGCCGGGGACTCCCTGCTCTCGCCAGGACCCACCTCACGGCTCATCGCCCGTTTCCTGCGCGCACCCGACACGTTGATGTCAGCGGTGGGCGGCCCGGACGGGCTGTCCGAGCGGGAGCGGCAGGTGCTCACCCTGGTCGCGCGCGGGTTCAACAACACCGAGATCGCCGAAGCGCTGGGGCTCAGCCCGCTCACCGCGAAGACCCATGTCAGCCGGATCATGGGCAAGTTGGGGGCACGTGACCGGGCGCAGCTGGTGATAGTGGCGTACGAGTCGGGGCTCGTGATACCCGGGGCGGTCTGAGAGGTCGGTAAGTGGCGTGGTGTCTGTTTTGTACTTTCGGTTGGATTGGGCAGGCTGGTCGCGGGCTCGCTGGGTGGCTATGGCCGTGACGGACCGGCGCTGGCCCGGTTGTAGCGGGACACAGGCGGGAGTGGTCGGAGTTGACCGGTCGGCTCGCGCCGTTCTCGATAGCCGTATCGCGGGCTTCCTGACTCACGTAGGCGGGGATGTCGGTGCCGGTGCGGACTGCTCCAGATCGACGACGCGACCACCAAACTGATTGCGACAGCCGGCAGCCTCACCGACACACAGGTCAGCGAACCCTCGTTACTGCCGGGGCGGACCCGCGGTCACGTCCCCACCCATATCGCCCGCGCCGCCGAGGGCCCACCGGTGCAGGCTTGGATACAAGCGGCCACCGGCTGTCCGGCACACCTGGCGATACCCAGGATATTGATCCTGACCTGGGGGAACGCGAGCTTCCCCCACCGGCAGGGGCTTTCGGGCGTACTGAGGGGTGGGGTGTGTCAATTTAGACATTCCCTGACAGGGCGCGACCGGTACGGTCGTTGTTGTTGCGAAGGCACCCCGCGGGCACATGGCACACCGTGCGTTACCCGAGACCGGCTGACCGTTTCACTTGCTGGGCCGGGCGGGGGCGAGCGAGGTCAGTCCCGTGTCGATGAGGCGGGCTGCGCGTTGGACGTCGGCGCTCACCACGTCGTGCAACTGCTCGGGGCTCTGGACGCGGTTCAGGTGCCTGCCTAGCGCCTGGAACTGGATGGGCCACAGGGCGAGCAGGGCGGTTGCGGCGATCTGTGGTTCAGGGTCGTCCGGGCTCATCTCATTGCGCTGAGCCAGGACTTCGGCGGCTACGGCGACCTGCTGATCAGCCATGTCGCGCTGATAGGCCCGCAGGGACGGGGTGGACCTGATCAGCATGCCGAAGCGCAGAAGCATGCTCTTTGCCTGGGCCAGGTCGTCCTGTTCGGTCAGCCAGGATGTGATGCCCGCCAGCTCGCCGGACAAGATCTTCAGCACGGCCTCGACCGGCGACAGATCTGGATCGGCCAGCGTGGTCCGCAGGGAGCCCAACGTGGCCTCGCCCAGGTCCAGGACGAGGGACTCCTTGGTGGGGAAGTAGTTGAACACGGTCTTCTCCGACACCCCGCAGGCTTCGGCGATCTCGGAGACACGCACGGCGTCAAAGCCCCGTTCCATGAACATCTCGGTGGCCGTGTCCGACAGCTGCCGCCGCAATAGCCGCTTCTTGCGCTCCCGTAGTCCCTCAGCGGCGGGTTCCGCGTCGCGACGGCGCAAGGCCGTCCAGTCCACAGTGCGCATGCTCATTGGTGCAGCGTAGTCCAGTGTCCATAAAATTTCTGTTGCTATAAATTTTCATTGACTGTAAGTATAGGCTGCGCTTGACGCCCATGCCCGAGGAGCCCGCCATGAGCACCATCCACATCGTCCGCGACTACCCTCACCCGCCGCAGAAGGTCTGGCGCGCCGTGACCGATCCAGAGCTGATCCCGCTATGGACGGCCACCGGCGCCGGCGCACGCCCGGAGGGCTTCACGGCCACGGCCGGCACCACGTTCAAGTTCATCGCGAAGCCGAAGCCGGGGTGGAGCGGCGTGGTGCTGTGCGAGGTGCTGGAGGCACGTGAGCCCTCGCTGCTGCGCTACTCCTGGCAGGACGAGGGCGGCGGCGAGGTAACGGAGGTCGCCTACCGACTCGCACCGCACGGCGGCGGGACCCGTTTCACCTACCACCACACCGGCTTCACCGGCACCGGAGGATTCTTCATGGCCAAAATCCTCGGCACCGTCCGCACCAAGATGCTCACCAAGGGCCTGCCCGCCGTGCTGGACGACCTCGACGACAACGGCACCCTGCACCCGGACAGCACCTTGCGCCCCAAGCGGGACTAGCGGGGCTGTGACAGGAACCCACTGAAGAGCGGGCACTTCCGCACCTCACCGTTCGCGGCGCCCACACCACGCCCGCGGGCACGGGACATCACTCGTGCCCCCGGCCATCGTCATCCTCGAAGCCGGAAAGAACCGCATGGTCCACCGCAACGGATCGGGCCGCGCCAGCAGCGACTTGCCGGTGATGCGGATCTCCTCGGCGACCCGGTCGAACTCCTCCAATCGCGCGGTGAGTTCCGCGATGCGTCCCCGCGTGGCCTCGGCCTGCGCGGCGATCTCGCGCTCTTCCTCCTCCAGGTGCGCCGGCACCGCTCCCAAGGTCAGCTCGCTGCCGCTCATGCGCCGCGCCAGGTCGGGGTGACACTCGCGGTGAGCATCCGGGCCATCCAGTCGCCTGCGGCAGTACACCCTCGACTCGGCGGAGCGTGCAGGCTCTGGGTGTCGAGCACCACCAGGCTCGGGTCGGCCTTGCGCCCCTGGTTCTCGCGGACCTGCCAGCGCAGCAGGTCGTGGATGGTCTGGTCGGTGCCGTCGTCGCGCCACTTGTAGAAGTAGCACTTCACCGCTCCGACCGGGGGCAGGTCGTGGGGGAGGTAATCCCACTGGTAGCCGGTACGGGACTGGTAGAGCAGGGCGTTGACGCTCTCCCGCATCTCGTAGGCGCCCTGGTGGCCGCTGACGGAGGGATGCTGAGCCTTCCAGGAGACGATGACGGGCTCGATCAGGGCCCACCGCTCGTCGGACAAGTCGGCATCACGTCACGTACCACCCTCTCACAGGGCAGCAGCGGCTTCTCATGGCGATCTCCGCCGAGTCGTCGTCCTCCGGGACCAGGCTCACCACCGTGGCCGCCGCGCTGGACAGCGCCACCCGCGGGGCGCCCTCCTCCAAGGCCCGCCACAGCGCGGTCACGTCCACGTCGCAGTCGGTCTCCTCCAGCAGCTCCAGCTCCTCGATGAACACCTTCGACGCGCGGGCCACGAGCCTGGACGCCTTCTCCAGCTGCGGACACCTGCGGCTCAGGCAGCGCTCCACTGGTGCGCGCGGCCACCGCGCCACTCGATCCACCGATCATCGTCCAGGATGCTGTCGGGATCGTCGACGCCGGCGCCCTCGAGGAACACCACCAGATCATGATCGCTGTAGGCGGTGCCGATGATCTCGTCCCGACCCTGGGAGTGCACGGTGACTCTCCGGCCGCCCGAGAACAAGGGCGGGTGTACGACGATCGGCGCGCTGCTCACACGTCCAGCGTGCCGCCGCTGGTAATGCCCAGCGACCCGGCTGCGGCCTCCAGGGGCTGTCGCCGGAGTCCTGAGGTCCGTCTACAAACGGATACGGACGAGCGCCGGAACGACGCCGGGCTGACCGCCGCTTCGCAGGAGATTGCGATCTTGACCTATCTGATGGCGGTCTGATCCTCGCCGCCGTGGCCGACTGGCCCACTGAGCGCGTCGTCACGGCTCGGGGGCGCGGCCGTGACTTCCTCATCCCCGTGAGGTTAAGATCCCCCGCCGACCTGCGGTAGTTCCACACAGGCGGCTTTGAGGAGGTGTGGAGTGGGCAGGGCTGCAGGGGCGCTGGGCGGGCTGACCCGGTGGACGTGCGTCGTGCTCGCCGCGTACGCAATGCTGACTGCGGCGGCCGGGGTAGCGGCATGGCACAAGTACCAAGTGCTGCACGCACCGCCACTGCCGGCCCAGCCGGACGGCAGCGACGCGCTGCCGCTGCTCAACGCCGACATGTGGTTCGGAAATCTGAGGGGCTGGTGGAACGGCGCCACCCTCGTGACTGTGCTGGTCTTCAGCATCTGGATGTCCCGCATGCGCGACCTCGCCGAGCTGGCCTGGCCCGAAGGACAGCGTCGCAGCCGTGCCTGGTTGTTCCTCGGCTGGGTGGTTCCCGTCGCCGATGTGTTCGTGCTGAAGATGTTCGTCAACGACCTGTGGGCCGCCGCCCGGCCGGCGGCGCGGCGGGAGCGCGGCCACCCCCTGCTCACCTGCTGGTGGCTGTCCGTCCTCGCCGCAGGCGCCACGGGCGCCAGCGCCCTGTCCGCGCTGAACCACGCACACAACGCCGACCAGACCAGCCAGGCGTTGCAGCAGGTCATGGAAAGCGACCTGTTGTACGTCTGCGCAGCAGCCCTGTCCGCCGCCGTCGTCCGGCAACTCAGCGGCCAGCTGAAGCAAGCCGTGCAGGTGACCCCGGCATCGTAAGCACCTGGTAGCCGAACGGAACCAGCGACACCGTCCTGGCAACCATGGAATCCAGCACCCACTTCCTGCGACCGGTACACGGCGCCGGCGCCTTCGCCATCGCGCGCCCGTTCCACGTCGGCAGGTCAACAGTCGCCGTGGAGATCAACATCACGGACGACAAGGACCGGCTCTGCGTCCGCGTCACCCAACTCGTCACCCTCAAGAGGACTCGTGACTAAGAGGCCCCACCAGATCACAGCGAGCGGCCGCGTCGACACCACCGAAGGCCACCGACGCCGTCGCGCCAAGCGCGGCGACGGCGGCCGGCTGCGGGAGGAACTCCTCGAAGCGGCGACGGCACTGCTCGACGACGCCGGCGAAGACGCCGTCACCATCCGGGCGGTGGCACAGGCAGTCGGGGTCAGCATCCCCGCGGTGTATCTACACTTCACCAACCGACTGGAACTGCTCCACACCGTGTGCCTCGGCGTCTGGGACGAGCTCGACCGACGGATGCGGAGCACCAGCACCAGGCCAACCGACCCGTTCGCCGAACTCCACCAACGCAGTGCCGCCTACATCAGGTTCGGACTCGACCACCCTCTGCGCTACCGCCTGGTCGCCACCGGACCTGCGACCACCGCCACCCAACAGGTCGCCGACGCATGCTTCCGATTCCTCCGGGACACCGTGCAACAATGCGTCGACCGCGGCACCCTCCACGGCGACGTCACCGCGCTGACCCGGGCCATCTGCGCCTGCCTGCACGGCGCGGTGTCCCTGCTGATCCTCCAACCGCCCTCGAGCTGGCCCGAGGACATCGCCCAGTTCGCGGACGACGTCGCCACCGTCGCCAGCCAAGGCGCCGCCGCCCTCTCACGGGCCACTGCTGATCCTGAACGACAAACCCCCGAGTCAGTCGTAGCACCACAGCCCGATCACCGAGCAGTGACCTGAGGCCACCAAAGGCGGCTGCGCGGGACTGTAGATCGTTTTACAGCCCCGCCTTCAGGCCGGAGCTGCCGTGTTCGGGACAGGTGGCGGTGGTGGGGACTGACACGAAAATGACTCGTGGGTGAGTCAGTCGGTCAGGCCGTGAGCCGTGATGGGTTCGAAGCGGATGGTCAGGCCCACGCTGTTGGCTTCCTTGAGCAGTGCGGCGCATGGCTCGTTCGGGGTCGCGGCGGGTGAAGTGGTCGGCGCCGAGTTCCCGGTAGTGGGTCTTGTCGTGTAGGACGTGCCAGATGGCGATGGCGAGTTTGTGCATCACGGCGACCAAGGCTCGTTTGCCGCCGCGTCGGGCGGCTAGGCGTCGGAAGAAGTCGCCAAGATATGAGTTCTTGTTCCTGATCGCGACCATGGCGGCGATCCCGAGCAGCCGTTTGAGGTTGCTGTTGCCGCTTCCGCTATGCGGCCAACAAGCGAATGCGCCACGCAGTGGACTGGTGGGTCTTCAATATGGCTCGCGAAGTCCCTTGGGTGCGTGAGGCATACGAGCAGGCCAGGGCCCGCCGTCAGCCCCACAACCGCGCTATCCGCGGTCTCGGCGCCCGCTGGGTCCGCGTCCTCTGGCGTTGCTGGCAGGACCACACTCTCTACGACCCCGACCTCCGCCTCAGCAACCGCACGGAGGCCGATCTGACAGCCTGAAGGCCTCCTGCGCCGTCTGACCAATCGTGCAGCAGACCCGGCCTATACCTACCTCGGCACCGTCATCTCACTTCACGACAGCTCAGCCACCCGAGGTGAAACGGGGGGGCTAGGAGGGTTGGCGGATCTCCGTGACGACTGTGTAGAGCTCGATGATGACGCCATTCTGGGTGCGAGCGATGTCCATGCCACTGACCATGGGCGGTTGTCCGGCCGGGCCGTACTGGAAACCGAGGTGGCCGATGTCGTCGAGGCCTGACGAGGGGCCTACGGGCCTGAAGATCCAGTCCGGGTTTTCCGCACGCAACTCTTCGGCACGGCGTGTGAGGTCTGTGCGCCCCTTGTTGATGCGGTCTGGTTCGTGCCATACCACATCCTCGGCATAGTTCTCCGCAATGACTGCGGCCCGTCGGATCGGGTCGGGTTCGTTGAACACCTCGAGGAGGTTGACTCGCATGAGGTCGGCTGGGGATCTGGTCATCGTGAGCCCATTCGTGGGAGCTGGCCGTTGCAGTTCTACCTGGAACGCTCTGTTGCGGGAGTTTTCAGTCTGAAGCGAGGTGCAGCCTCCTGCTTGGCTCCGCCGTCTTCACGACGGCGTACCAACGGCTGCGGTTCTCCGCAGGGGTGCGAGCGCCGAGGTCCAGGCGACGACTTGGTCGAGCATGGTGTCCAGCGCATGCAGGTGGTGGTCGCCGGGTTTGTAGACGTTGTAGTTCTCGAAGTCGGTGATCAGAGAAAGTAGGACCTGCTGGCGTACGTCGGCCATCTGGAGTTCGGCGGCGACGAGTCGCAGCTGCTCCGAGGAGCGTGCGCCGCCTGCGGCGCCGTAGGAGACCAGGCCGAGGGCTTTGTTGTTCCACTCGGCGTACAGGTAGTCCAGGGCGTTCTTCAACACGCCGGGGATGCCGTGGTTGTACTCGGGAGTGACGATGACGAATCCGTCGTACGCGGCGATGGTCTCGGCCCACTGCCGGGTGTGCTCGTTCTGGTACTGGCCGAGCGAGGGTGGCATCGGCTCGTCAAGGTGGGGAAGGGGGTGGTCGCGAAGATCCAGGAGCTCAAAGCCGGCGTCGGTCCGGCGCGTGGCGCGGTCGAAGACCCACCGCGCCACCTGTTCGCCGACACGGTTTGGCCGGGTGCTGCCGAGGATGATGCCGATGGTGGGCATGGTCGGGCCTGCCTCTTTTGTTCGAAGTGCGCGGCGCCTGCGGGACGTGTGCTGCCGGAGAGATCGCCGATCGAGCGGGCACATTTACCAACAGCAAATTGCGGGGTGCCAGAGCGGTCGGTCAGCTCGGCACGTGGGCCGATGCGGTGACGGTGGCGGCGAAGTCCGGCTGCACACCGAGCTGGGCGAGCATGACACTGAGCCCGACGTAGCAGTTGAACTCCTTGATCTTGCCGTCCTCGATGTACCAGAAGTCCGCAGTGGGGATGCTGAGCTTGGCGCCGGTCGGCCGTATGGTGCCGGCGGGCGTTTCGAAGGGCCCGGTGAAGGTGCCCTCGATCGTCAGCTCGACGGCGACGATGTCGCCCATGACGTGGAACCGGTGCAGCTCGCGGTGCACGTCGGGCGCCAGCGTGCCCATGAAGACGACCAGATCGCCCAGGTGCTCACCACGGTAGCTCTCTCCGGCGACGATGTTGTTGAGCACGCCGTCCTCGGCGAACAGGTCCATGAAGCCCTGGACATCCAGGATGCTGCCCTCGGCCGCGTGGTACGCCGCCCGGACGACGGCCTCTGCGTTGGTGGACATGTGCCCTCCCACTCGCAAGAATCTAATCAAGCACTTGATTAAGAGTCTGGTCAGAGGGGCGGAACTTGTCAAGCGATCGTTTGAATTCCTTGTGGCTCACCTGGTCGACGGCATCAGGCGCCGGCCGGATCCCCTCGGAACGCTCCAGCCACCACCGGAATGAGCATCCGCTCGACCCGCTCGGCGGAATCAGCAGCCAGTTCGGCCCCGATCGGAGCCAGTGCCAGCCAGTTCAGCATGCCGGCCGCGCAGCGCGTACGGAAGATGAGCTCCTGCTCACCGACCTCTGGAAGGTTCGCCGCCAGCACCCGCACGGCATGCCGCCGGGCCTGCTCGAACTTTCCGGCCAGCCGCTCCCACCCCTCGGGGGGATCGATCCCGACCCGCGCCACGGTCCGCATCACAGCCAGCTCCCGCCCACCGGTCGTGAGCGCGCTCATCATCGGCCGCGCGAACGCCTCGGCCAGCTCGCCCAGCGTCGCGTTCCTCGCCAGCGCGTCGAGCGCCTGGATCTGCGCGTCCAGGTACCGCTCCAGCGCATGCTCGATAGCCGCGTCACACAGTACCTTCAGTGACCCGAAGTGATAACTCACCGCGGCGACATTCGCCCCGGCACTCTGCGTGATCTCCCGAAGCGTGACACCCTCCTGGCCCCGCTGCGCCAACCGCTCCAGCGCGGCCAGAAGCAAGGCGTCCCGCGTCCGCTGACCGGCTTCCCTGCGAAGATCCGTCTTATCCACCCTCACAAATAAACTCAAGCGGCTGTTTGACTTAATTGTCAAGCGGTCGCCGCCAGGATTGATGCCTCGTGGAGTGACTTGTGCCGTATCCCCGGACTGGTCTTGGGCAGGGCTTGGAGCGCTCGGCGTACTGGGCTGGAACACGCCGCGCCAGGTACGCACGTTGCGCCGTCTGGTCGTCGACCGCGCTCCCTGGACGGCTTTCGCGGCCACACGGGCACTCAGCCCGGCAACCGTGAACTGACCCGTTGGCGACGGTCGGTGCAGCTCCGCTCGAGAGGTCCGTAGACCGGTCAACAAGACGCGGCGCCTCACGTTCGGTTACATCTGGCGGATGCGCTCGAGATACCTGTGCTGTTCGTCGACCCAGTCGTCCGACAATTCCACGGGCACGGCCATGGCCGTGCAGGAGCCTTGAACAAGCCGGCATCATCACCGGCGACCTCACCGTCACCACCACCCTCCTGCCCGACGGCCACGCAGCCCGCGTCACCATCCAATACACCGGCGTCGACGAGTGGTACACCCTCACCGGCAGCCCCGCCCCATCCCTCTGGGCGGCGGCGAAGCCCGCTGATCTGACGCCGATGAGGACCCCGACTGGGCGGTTTCGGTGGCCTCCCTACAGCGCATCCTCGGCGACGAGCTGGCCGACTCCCCTGGCCTGGTGCGCGCCGCAGACCCGACCACCAAGGCCGCGACGAGCGCCCCCACCGAAGGCCCGGCGTTGTACGCCGGCATACGCAACCTTGAGGTACCCAGCGACCCCGTCGCCCGGCTGTGGCACTCCGCGACCATGCTGCGCGAGCACCGCGGCGACGGGCGCATCGCCGCCCTCGTCGGCGCGCGCATCGGCGGCACGGAGGCCCACGTGCTCTCCGCTCTGGAACAGGGCATCCACCCCCCAGAGTCGTTCGGACGCATCCATCACCTTCCGAAAGAGCGCCTGGCCGCCGTCAAGGACGGCATGCGCGAACGCGGACTCATCGACACCGACGGCCACTTCACCGACGCCGGCCGCGCGACCAAACAACGCATCGAAACCCTCACCGACGAGCTCGCCACTCCGCCCTATGACGCCCTGTCCCCCGCCGAACTCGACGAACTGACCACCGAGCTCGAACCCATCACCGCGCCCCTGGTGGCCACAGGCTCGCGGTGACACGCAGAAATTGCTACAGATCTTCATGATCAGAGAAGGCACAGGACACCGACGCCGCTGCGGAGGACCGGAGGGCGCGGGTGTCATCGCCTGGGGTCGGGTCGTCCGACGGATTACGCGGCTCGAGCCACACCCGCCCGTCCTGCTGACGCAGCACTTGCACCGTGGCTGCGTCGCCCAGGAGCGCAGCGACGATGTCGCCGTGATCGGCGCTGTCCATCTTGCTTACGGTGACGGTGTCGTCGTCACAAATCGCCGCATCGATCATGGAGTCTCCGACCACAACCGGCCCCTCGCTCCTGCCTCGCAGGCCGGGTGCCCAGTGACGCCTGCGCCGCTGGGGCTAGGCGGTCCTGCTGAGGGCGATGGCCTGGCGAGCCGGTCGAGGCCCGGCACAGCGCGATGTCGTAGCAGCCGAGGAACGGCGGGAAGCGGAACGCCGCCGCGGCGACCAGATGCGCCCGCGTGCCTGATCCAGTACGAGCTCAACAAGCAGAACGCCGCGAAGAGCGGGCGCTGCCGTCCGGCCACCCGTGAGAGGCACACCGCCCGTCCGATCCCGCCGAGGCTCCCGAGGATGCTGCGGGCGGCCGTGCGGTTGGCGGCGGTGGGGGCGAAGGCCGGGGCGAGGGCGCCCTCCCGGGGGGGCAGGCATAGGGGACGGTGTCATGCCTCGTCAGGTGCGAGGTGTACGCCAGCGCCAGAGCTGGTCGGTCCAGGGACCGTACTCCTCGACCTCGATCGGCGTGGCGTTGATCTGCAGGCCCTCACGAGGTGAGACCACCAGGTTCGGCTTGCTCGGACAAGCGATGACGAAGTCGGCCTGGGCGGGCCCAGCGTGGACGAGCAGCCAGATCTGGCCTTCGTCGTCATCGTCGCGTTCGGCGAACGTCACCGGCTCACGCAGCTCGGCGTTCTTCAATGTCAGGCAGCGGTTCCATCCGGCGTTCTTGATCCGGACAAGGTGCTTGTTCTCGCTGGAGGAGATCGGAAGGATCTCCCACATCGCGGTCTTCGCAGTTGTCGTCGGTTCCTGACGCCACAGGCGGACCTGAAGGTCCGAGTCGGCGTTGCGGCAGGGCGTGATGTGCCTGCCGCTGACCGCATGGGTCAGCAGTTGCGCCCCCTTGGGCAGCTCCTTGGTAACCACGGAAGGTCGCTCTCCTTTCAGGAATGACATGGATACCTGAAATCCGTCGGCGGGGGTTGCCGACGCCTCGGGCTCATGTCCGCGCCAGGACAGCACCTACGCCAGCGGCACATGCCAGAGGAACCGTTCCTGTGTTGGGTGGTTCACCCGGAGAGATGATCGCCATGACCATCGGGCTGCACGCTGCCAGCCTGCCACGGGCCGACGGCGTCGCCTACCTGAGCGAACGCCACGCGCTCTCGCCCGCCACGCCTCCCGCGCAGAACTGAACGGCTGATCGATGCGTTGTGTGCTAAATGGGCGGGCGTCCGGCGATGCTGCCGCCCGGGGTCGCCCGGCAGAGCGATGCGGGCAGTGATGTGCTTGCCCACCGGCTCCCGCACCACCTCAAGTGGTCACCCACCGTACAACCGAGGTCCGCCCACAGCCGCTGGCGCCAGTCGCATTGCGCAGGGGGCCAGTGCCATACGACAGCCAGTGAGCTTGCCATGGCATAACGACCCGACCTGCCGTCCTTCGAGTGATGGCTTCCGGTACACAGGCGCGTCACGACCGAACGCCTGTACACATCGCCAAATGGGGCGCTCGGGCGCACGGGTAGCTCCTCCAGCCCGGCGGCGGCGCCCCCGCCCGCGGCGCGCCTCCGGGACGAGCGGCGAGCGTCGCGACGGTCGCGGTGGTCACAGCCCCA
The DNA here is from genome assembly GCF_042894725.1 of Streptomyces sp. NPDC001480. NCBI lineage: Bacteria > Bacillati > Actinomycetota > Actinomycetes > Kitasatosporales > Streptomycetaceae > Streptomyces > Streptomyces sp. NPDC001480. Next base: position 56,041 of record NZ_JBIAVX010000026.1, read on the forward strand.
GGGAGTAGTCGTCGACGAAGACGAAGCGGCCGTGGTCGTTGCACAGGGTTGCGCTGTCGTGGCCGTTGTCCCACACGTACTGGTGGCGGTCCTGGTACAGGTCGGTGTGGCTGTCGCGGCCCTGGCCAGTGTGGATGCGGACGGTAGAGCGGCCTTCCAGCCGGTAGGGGTGGAAGGTGTAGGTGTGGCCGTCCTCGTCTTCGAGGTTGACGTCCTGGTAGGAGTTGTTGGTGACTTCCACCCACTCCCTGTTCAGGGACCTGATAGCGCGGTTGTCGCGTCCCGGGGAGTCGTAGTGCACGGCACTGATTCCACCGGGACGTTGGGCACCTGGACCAGATCAGGTCGTGGTTCGGCCGGCCACTGCGGGGCATGGAGCAGCGGTGGTCAACCCAGTCCCCTGCTCCCGAGGGGCTGTCCGGTCGGGGGGGAGGAACACCGGAGCCGCGGCAGCACGGCACCACCACGCCCCTCGTGAATCAGGCGGCTTCCCCGCCCTGGCAGTGACCATGACCGACCTGCTCGGCAACGGCCCCTCCGCACCCGTCTGGCACCCCATCCAAGCCCCCGACCAACGCGTCCTCTGACGCCAGGCCCGACACCCGTACACGCCCTTGAGTGGCCGCGCGTCTCTTTTCTGCGGGCGTGGTCGGGGGGCGGGATTATCGCATCGTGACGCCGGTCGGGCCTTCGTGGTGGGTGGTCCGGTCGGGGCCGACGGGTGGCCTGGACGGTACGCCCGCGGCGCCGGACAAGACCGGCGCCGCGCGTACGGGAAGAGGTGGCAGTGGCGCTGCGGAACGTGGACGCCGGCGGCGCGGACCGGCTGGCGCCGGCAGTAAGAGCTTGCCGCGACCGAATCCGACAAACAGCCAGGAAACCTCAAGGGAAGCGGTGCTTTGGAGCATGCAGCGGACCTCGGCTTTGTCCCAGGGCTCGTCACCGACCTGGATCACGATGAAGGCAGGGTCTGCAGCGCCAGACTCCCGATAGTGACTGACCGCGCGGCGCATGGCGTCGGCGAGCCCGTGCGGCGCAGGGCCGGCTCGGCCTGGCCGCCCAGCGCAGGTGCGTGGTGAGGAGGGTCAGTTGCTGCGGGCCTCGCGCAGGCGCCAGAAGGACGAGGATGGCATGGACGAGGTGGGTTATGCGGGTGGTGGAGCATCGAACCTTGCGCTGTAGCCGCCAGGTCTTGAGGGCGGCCATGGCCTGTTCAACGAGTGCGCGGATCGCGGCGTGGGAGCGGTTGACCGCTTGCTGACCTGTGGACAGCGTCTCCCAGCGGCCCCAGTAGGGCAGCCGGACAGCGAGCGTGGATGTGCCGAACGGCAAGGCCGTATCCTGCGGTGGGCGAAGCAGGCGCTGCATATCCGCCGGTTGTCCATTGCAGTGGGCGCATCCCCACTCCGGGGTACCAGGCACCCAACGAACTACCAGGAGGTTGACCGGTGATCACTCTGTCCGCAGTGGGAGGAGTGGCTCTGGTCGAACTAGGCATGGCCCTGACTCCGGGACCGAACATGATCCACCTCGCATCCCGCGCGATCACCCAAGGCCGCAGGGCGGGTCTGGTCAGCCTCAGTGGAACCGCCGTGGGCTTCGTGTGCTACCTGCTGGCCGCGGCTGCGGGCCTTTCCGCGCTGTTCACTGCCGTGCCGGTGGCCTACACAGTGGTCAAGCTTGCTGGGGCCGTCTACCTGGCGTACCTCGCCTGGGGCATGCTCAAGCCCGGCGGCCGTTCGCCCTTCGCCCCGGCCCAGGACCTGCCTCCGTTCTCCGACGCCCGACTGTTTTCGATGGGGCTGCTGACCAACCTGCTGAACCCTAAGATCGCTCTGCTGTACGCCGCCCTGCTGCCGCAGTTCCTGAACCCACAGGCGGGTCCGGCCTGGAAGCAACTGCTCCAGCTCGGCGGTGTACAGATCATTGTGGGGATCACCGTGAACGCGGTGATCATGTTGGGCGCAGCATGGGTGTCGGGGTTTCTGGCCGCCCGGCCCCGCGTCATGACCGCCCAGCGGTTCACGGCAGGCGGCCTCCTCGGCATCTTCGCTCTGCGCACTGCACTGTCCCGCACCCCCGTCTCCACCTGAGCCATGCCTGCGTATCCGTAACGCGGCCAGCGCCGCATCCCGGCCCGGCTCATGCAGTGTGAGGGCCATTCCCGCGATCGTCTTGGTCGCCACATCTACGAACCATGTCACCCACGGACACGGGCCGTGTCCAACCTGATTCGCCGGGCGGGTAGTTGGGGGGCGGGGGCGGCGGTGAGACGAGAAGAAGCTCTTGGTAGACGGGTTCACGACCGAGATCGCCTGTCCGTCAGGAGATTCCGCGTGCTTGTCTATCCTTCCGGCGTCGATGTGTCCACCGAGAGCCTGCGCTTCCTGACCGCCCGCCTGCGCAACAGCCGCCGAGAACGCGGCACCCGATGGCGTCGACTGACCGCCGGACGGCAGGCCCTGCTTGTCCTCGGGCACCTGCGATCCGGCCACACCTACGCTCAGCTCGCCGCCAGCTTCGGTATCGGCACCACCACCACCGCCTACCGCTACCTCGCCGAAGCCGTCGAGATCTTGGCCACCCGGCCCCGACCCTGGCTCAGGCCATGAAGACCGCCTCCACCAAGGCGTTCGTGATGTTGGACGGCACCCTGTTGCCGATCGACCGCGTCGCTGCCGACCGCCCTTTCTACTCAGGCAAGCACAAGAAACACGGAATGAACGTGCAGGTCATCGCCGACCCCGCCGGGCGACTGTTGTGGGCCTCACCCGCACTGCCGGGCGCGGTCCACAACATCAAGGCGGCCCGGACGCACGGTGATGGCGCTTCCTGAAAACGGTCACCCGTGATCTGGTGGGTGGCCAAACCTGCTCGGTGGATCTCCCCGCCCTTCGGGTGACGTTGTTCGGTCTCTTCGCGTGATGTTGGTCGGCGTGTCGTCTTGGCCCTCGTGTGTCGTGGACAGCCTGCGTGGGCTTGATGGTCGGCCTGTTCGGGGGCCTGGATGCTCACGCTGGAGGAGGACGTGGACGCTCACGCTCTGCGTCGGCAGGGGTGGACGATCTCGGCGATCGCCCGGCATCTGGGCCGTGACCGCAAGACCATTCGCGCTTATCTGAACGGGGAGATCACTCCTGGCCAGCGGCGGCAGCCGCCGGATGCGTTCACGCCGTTTGTGGAGTACTGCCGACGCCGACTTGCCGATGATCCGCATCTGTGGGCGACCACGCTGTTCGACGAGGTGCGGGAACTCGGCTATGAGGGTGCGTACTCGACGTTCACCCGGGCTCTGCGCCGATATGAGGTGCGTCCGCATTGCGAACCGTGTCACGGGGCGAAGGGCCGCGACACGGCCGTGATCGCCCACCCGCCGGGCGAGGAGATCCAGTTCGACTGGCTGGAGCTGCCGACCCCTCCGGGTGAGTGGGGTGTTGGAGAGCACGCGCATTTGTTGGTCGGGGCTCTGTCGCATTCGGGACGTTGGCGGGCTCAGCTGGCGGAGTGCGAGGACTTCCCGCACTTGGTCCAGGCCCTGGATGCCGTGCTGCGCAAGCTGGGCGGGACAGCCCGGCGGTGGCGGTTCGACCGCATGCCGACGGTCTGTTATGCCTCCAGCGGGCAGATCACTGCGGCATTCGCCGGCGTCGCGAAGTACTACGGCGTCGGAGTCGACATCTGCCCGCCGCGCCGCGGCAACCGCAAAGGGGTCGTGGAGAAGATGAACCACGCTGCCGCTCAGCGGTGGTGGCGCACGGTCCCCGATCACCTCACCGTCGAGCAGGCCCAGTCCGGCGTCGACAAGCTCGCTGTGAGGATGGACGAGCGCCGCCGCACCGTCGGAGGGGCTCGGACGACGGTGGGTGAACTGGCCGCGGCGGAGACGCTGTTGGAGATTCCGTCCGTGCCGTTCCCGGCCGAGTTGACGGTCGAACGGACCGTGAGTGCGCAGGGCCTGGTGCAGTTCGAGGGCAACTTCTATTCCGTCCCGCCCGGCCTGCCCGGGGTGAGACTCTTTGTCGTCCACCGCCTGGGCGAGGACGTGGTCAGCATCGCCACCGCCGGCAGGGCGGTGATCGCCCGTCACCGGCGGGCGCCCCGCGGGGCGGGGCAGACCGTCCGTGACGCCGGACATGTGATCGCGCTGGAGCGCAGGGTGCTGGAGTCCTTCTCGGACCGGGCGCCCTGCAAGACCAAGGTCCGGCGCCCGCCCTCGGAGGCCGCGCTCGCCGAGGCCGACAAGCTGCGGAACCGGCAGGCCACCGGGTCGACCGCCGAGCGGGTCGTGGTCGACCTCTCCCACTATGCCGCCGTGGCCGAAGGGCTGCGGACCGTTCCCCCGCCGAAGGAGGAGGAGAACGAGGAGTGAGTACGACGCCGATGCAGATGAGCGAAGCACGCCGCTATCAGCAGCTGCGGGCCCACCTGTCCTATCTGAAACTCAACGACGCCGCCGAGGCTCTGCCGCGGGTGCTGGACCAGGCCCGAGCCGAGCGGCTGTCACTGACCGCCGCTCTGGAGAGGCTGCTGGAGATCGAGGTCGAGGCCACCGAGGCACGTCGGCTGAGTTCCCGGCTGCGGTTCGCCTGCCTGCCGGAGCCCTGGACGCTGCCGGACTTCGACTTCGCCGCCCAGCCTGGTGTCGACGAGAAACTCATCCGTGACCTGGCCACCCTGCGCTTCCTGGACGACGCTTCGAACGTGCTGTTCGTCGGCCCGCCCGGGGTGGGCAAGACCATGCTCGCGGTCGCGCTCGGCCGGGCCGCAGTCGATGCGGGCCACCGTGTCTACTTCACCACTGCCGCCGAGCTCGCAGCGAAGTGCCACAAGGCTGCCCTGGAGGGCCGGTGGAAGACCTGCATGAACTTCTTCGCCGGCCCCAAACTGCTGATCATTGACGAGTTGGGCTATCTGCCGCTGCCGGAGGACGGCGCCTCTGCCCTGTTCCAGGTGATCAACCAGCGGTATCTGAAGTCTTCGACGATCCTGACGACCAATGTCGGGATCGCCGACTGGGCCGGCGCTTTCGGCGACGCCACCGTTGCCGCGGCGATGCTCGACCGGCTCCTGCACCGGGCCGCGGTCGTCGGCATCGACGGCCCCTCCTACCGGCTGCGCAACCACCAGAACCAGGCTGACGCCTTGCGGACGGGAGTGAACGCCCGTGTCTCCTGACCAGCCCATCATCCCCGAGGACACCGACTCCATGGCCCGACGCTGCCCGGTCTGCGAAACCGTCTTCGCCGTCGCCAGCAGCACCAGTCGGCAGGTGTTCTGCTCGCCCACCTGCCGCGAGGCCAACCGGCAGAAAGTCCCCACTCAGATGACCTGCCCGGTCTGCGCGGGCGAGTTCACCGCCTATGGCCGCGCGAAGCGTCGCGTCTACTGCTCTCCCGAGTGCCGGCACAAGGCGTTCAACAGCAGCGAGTACCACGAGCAGCGGACCTGCCCGACCTGCGAGAACGTTTTCGACGCCCCCACAACGGTGCGGCGGGTCTACTGCTCGCCCGCATGCCGCAAGGATGCCGAACGGCAGCGCGAGCATGAACGTGACGAGGCCCGGGCCCGTCGCCTGGGTGAGGTGTCGCTCCCACCGCCGCAGACACGGCCAGAGTTCCCACCGCCACCGAAAGCCGTCACTCGCCCTGGGCGCCAACTCGTCGCCGAACGGGACCCGTTGGAGCCCACGGCAACCCGCAACTGCCCGCACTGCCAGCAGCCCGTGACCATCGTCGCTCTGCTGGCCACCCCAGAAGCCGCACGTCCTCCCATGCCCACCGGTCCCGACGTCATCCCGATGCGGAGACTCCCCTGACACGCGCATGACGCAAGGCAAGCACGCCTTGACAATTTTGAATTGTCAAGGCGTACTTGCCTCATGGCTCTTCCAGACTTGGACGATCTCATCGCGGAAGTCGACCGCAGATGCGACACCGCGCACCGCCCCGGCGGACAAGAACAACCGGACTGGCTCGCCCTCCTCACTGTTGCCGCCCAACTCGCAGGCCAGATGCAGGCGCTGGCAGATGACCTGGTCGAGGACTACGTCGAGCACTGCCGGATGCATGGCTCTTCCTGGACCGACATCGGCGCCGCCCTGGGCGTGACCCGACAGGCGGTCCAGCAGCGTTTCCACGCACCGCACAAGCGATACAGCCCCGAGACCATGACAGACGACCTCCGCCAGGCGATGGTCCACGTCAAGCAGGCGGCGGTGCAGCACCGCAACAACTACATCGGCACTGAGCACCTGCTCTGGGGGCTGACCGCACAGGACAACAGTGCCACCCAGCTCCTGCAGTCAGCCGACGTCTCACCGGAGACGGTCCACCGGTCCGTCGGGACCCGGCTGAGCATGGGCGCCTCCCAAGCAGCCGAACGCATCGCATGGACGCCCTACTCCCGCAAGGCCATCGCCATCGCGGAGGCACGGTCCGAGCAGAATGGCTCCGAGCACATCGACTGCGACGACCTGCTGATCGGACTTGCACAGGTCGGTCGCGGAGTGGCCGCCAACGTCCTGAGCGAGGCCGGCTTCGACCCAGCCGCCCTCAACGCCACAACGGCGGACACCCGCTCATCCCAGAACGGCTGACCACAACCCACTCCCTAGGGGCCGCCGACCTCACGGTCGGCGGCCCCTCATGGCTCGTACTCCCCAATCTCCCCACACCGTTCAATACCGGATCAACCGAGGAAGAAGAGCAGGTCTGGCCGAATCCAGGAGGCCCCATCAACGCATCATCGACGCCCTCGCGGAGGCTCGCGTGCCCTGCTGGGCGGACAAGGGCTACCGAGGCGCCGGCGGCACCATACGGCTGGAATCGCCGCATGACATGGTCGTTGCCCGAGCCGATGCTCACCGCGGCCGTGGACAGTCCTGTCCTGCCGGCCGGGTGGGCAGCGGAGCCGAAGTCATGGACAGGGCTCTCTCTTGTCCGTTGTCCACTGCTGAACGGGCATCAGGGCCTGCCTGACCGGAACTTGTGATCGGCTCAGAGGCTGCCGGGGCGGACCAGGCCGGTCCTCTTCACCCCAGTCAGGATGGGGGTGACTTCAAGGGTGGTGATGTGTTCGAGGGCACCGATGGTGTCGCTGAGGAAGTGGTACAGCGCGTTGAGGTCGGTTGCCGCGACGGCCACGAGGAGGTTGGCGTGGCCGGTGGTGGCGGAGGCGAAACGGACCTGCGGGTGGCGGCTTAGCTGGAGGCCAGTCTCCTCCAGTCCGACGGGTGCGACGGTGATCCACAGGAGGGCTTCGGTGCGGATGCCCAGCCGGGCCAGGTCGACCTCGGTCGCGAGTCTGAGGACCTGACCGCCCACCAGTGCCTCCACCCGGCGGCGGGCGGTGAGGGCGGTGGTGTCGGCGCGGCGCGCGAGGTCGGTGTAGGAGGCCCGGCCGTCCTCGACCAGCGCGGTGATCAGCTGGTGGTCGAGGGGCTGGAGGACGGGCCGACTGGGGGCCGCGGGCAGGTCGGGCCGCAGGCTGGTCAGTTCGGTCTGCGTCAGCAGGCCGCCGCTCCAGTCGAAGGCGGCCGGGAAGACCCGGAGCAGCACGTGTGAGGTCCAGGACTGGACCGCGGGGGTGGCGGGCAGGTCGCGCAGCAGCAGGTTGTTGCGGGCGTCCGGTCCGTCCAGGAACATGATGGTGCAGATCTCGTCGCCGCCGCCGAGGACGTCCACCCAGATGGTGTCGGGGCGGCGGGCGAGGGTGGCGGCGATGGCACTGATCCGGTTGGGCTTGCACCGGATGCGCAGGGCCAGCGGAATCAGCTCGGGGAAGTGCACGGGGTTGCGTACGGCCGTGGCCCGCAGGGTGCCGTCGCCGAACAACGGTGCCGCTCGGCGTACGACGGTGCGCTCCGAGATGCCCAGGACGCGGCCGACCGTGCGCCACGAGGTGCGTGGTGCGGCCAGCATCGCGGCGGCGATCCGGCTATCTGTTTCATTCAGCTGGTGGCGCACTTTCTCCATGGAGCAAGATTCTATGTCTTCCTTTCTCCTTCAAGGCGGCCAATTCTGGCTCAGATGCTCACGCCGCCCTAGAAAAGTCTCAGAGCAACCGAGACGAGAGAAAGCAGGTGAGCACGATGACGAGCGTCGAGCACATGGTCGTGGACACCGACCGGGGCAAGGTCAGGGGAATCACGGAGGGCGAGGCGGTTTCCTTCCGGGGTGTCCCGTACGCCGCGTCGCCGGTCGGCGAGCTGCGGTTCGCTGCGCCGCAGCCGCACCCGGGCTGGACGGACGTGCGGGACGCGGCCACGGCCGGCCCCTCCGTTCCGCAGGCGGCCTCCCGGCTGGAGAAGGTGCAGGGGCAGCGCGTACCGGACTGGAACGAGGACGGCAGTCTGACCGTCAACGTCTTCACTCCGCGCCGGGCGCTGGAGGACGGCGCCGCCCGCCCGGTGCTGGTCTGGTGGCACGGCGGCGGCTTCACCAGCGGTTCCGGCGGCTGGGACTGGTACGACGGCGGCCGCCTCGCCGCACTGGGCGACATCGTCGTCGTCACCGCCAACTACCGGGTGGGCCCGCTGGGTTACCTCTACCTGCCCGAGATCGGCGCGGCCAACGTGGGTCCCCAAGACCAAGCCGCCGTGCTGTCCTGGGTGCAGAACAACATTGCCTCCTTCGGCGGCGACCCGCGTACGGTCACCGTCGGCGGGCAGTCCGCCGGAGCGTACTCGGCCCTGTCGCTCGCGCTCGCCCCCGCGACGAACGGACCCATCACCCGGGTGCTGCTGCAGAGCGGCCCCTTCGGCCTGAACCCGCAGGATCCGCACCAGGCCGCCGAGAACGCCGAAGCCTACCTGCGCCTGCTGGGCATCCCGAACGGCACGGACACCGCGAAGGCCCTGCGCGCCCTGCCGGCCGAGCAGTTGCTGGACGCCTACGGCCGCCTGTCCGTCCAGCTCGCGGCTCCGGGCAACGCGGCTCCGCCGATGTACCCGGTCCTCGGCGCCCCAGGCATGCCCCGCACCCTGCAACAGGCCCTCACCGACGGCGCCCTGGAGGGCAAGCCCCTGCTGATCGGCACCACCCGCGACGAGGCGACAGCCTTCTTCGCCTTCGACCCCCACATCCAGAACCTCACCACCGACACCGCCCTGGACGTGCTAACCGCCCAGGTCGGCCGACAGACCGCCCAGGACGTCTACCAGCAGCACGCCGACCGCCTCCCGCAGGCGACACCGGCACAGATCTTCACCTCGGTGCAGACCGACGGCCTCTTCCGCACCGGCTCGCTTCAGATCGCCGACCACCACGCGGCCGGCGGCAACACCACCTACGTCTACCAGTTCGACTACGCCCCCGCCGAGGACCCGTACGCCCTGGGCGCCACCCACTGCGCCGAACTGCCCTTCCTCTTCAACACCTTCGACGCCTACCCCGGAAGCCCGATCCTCGCCGGCGCCGGCGACACCCAGCGCGCCCTTGGCCTCGAATTCGCGACCGCCGTCGCCGAGTTCGTCACCAGCGGAACGACCAGCGACTGGCTGCCCTACGCCCCCGCGACCGCGGCCCGCGTCCGCCACTTCGGCTGAGAGAGGAGACCATCATGAAGCACATCTTCCGCACGCCGACGATGCCGCACTGGGCCGAGTTCCTCACCCTCCTGGTCACCATCTACTCCTCGGACCGGCTGTACTCGCTGACCATCGCCGACCGGTTCGCGAACTGGAACCAGTGGGTGCGCCCGCTCCCCTTCACCCTGGCCTCCATCGCGCTCCTCGTCTTCTGCGTGATGCCGGGCGCCGGCCGGCTCTGGAAGACCCTGTACGCCAAGGCCCTGCACACGGCCGCCGCCCACTGAATCCCACCCGAACCCCGATGCGTGATGGGCATCACATGTCGGGGTTCGAACTTTCCTGCCCGTCCTGCATCCAGTCCGCGTCGGCCACGTTCATCTCGGCTCACCAAGGAAGGCTCAATGGGTTATCTGCGCGGATTCATCCCCTGGATCGTCGCCGGCTTCGTGTCGGGCTTCGTCGACTGGCGTTGGGGTGCGGTCAGCGGGTTCGCCTCGGGGCTGCTGCTCCTGCCCCAGGACCGCCGCCGTGGGGTCGGCCTGGACACGCTGATCCTGGAGGCCAGCACCATCGCGTACTTAGCGTGGGTCGGTGCCGTCGCCGTCGCGCGGCCGCACTCGTCCCTGTCGCACCACACCCACGTCCTCTCCTTCGCCTGGCCGGCCGCCACGGCGCGGGGGACGCTGGCGATCCGCCGCCCCTTCACGCTGGGCATCGCCAAGCGCCAGACACCGCGCGAGGTGTGGGACATGCCGGAGTTCGTCCGCGTCAACGACCACATCACCAGCGCGTGGGGCACCGGCTTCACGTTCATCGGCGTCAGCCTGGCCGTCGCGGGCGCGGTGGATGCCCCTGCCTGGGTGGGCATCGCCGCCCATGTCGCCGGCCTCGTCGGCCCCGCCGTCTTCACCAAGGTCTATCCCGCCCGCGCCCAGGCGCGCCTGCAGGCCGCCCAGGCGCCGGTCACGGCCGTACCACAGTAGTCCCGAGCAGCAGTCCGTCCAAGAGGAGTGCGTACGCATGAGTACTGAAGCAAGGAACGTCGTCCTGGTCCACGGCGGGTTCGTCGACGGTTCAGGCTGGAAGGGGGTCTACGACCTGCTGAGTGCCAGCGGCTACACCGTCACCGTCGTGCAGAACCCCACCCTCTCCCTCGACGGCGACGTCGCCGCCACCAAGCTGGTCCTCGACGCGCAGGACGGCCCGACCGTCCTGGTCGGCCATTCCTACGGCGGCGCGGTGATCTCCGAGGCGGGCAACCACGAGAAGGTGAGCGCGGACGTGTACATCGCTGCGTTCGCGCCCGACAAGGACGAATCCGTCAACACTCTCATCGCCGACCCGCCGCCCGGCGCGCCCGTTCCGCCGATCCTGCCGCCCCGGGAGGGCTTCCTCTTCCTGGACCGGGAGAAGTCCGCCGCGTCCTTCGCCGCCGACCTGCCCGCCGACGAGGCGCGGTTCCTCGCCGACTCCCAAGTGCCCTGGGGCGCGGACGCGTTGGGCAGGGCCGTCACCCATCCGGCCTGGCGTGCCAAGCCGAGCTTCTACCTGGTCACTACCGAGGACCGCATGATCCCCGCCGCCAGCCCAGCGCGCCATGGCCGAACGGGCCGGGGCGACGGTGACCGAGACGAGCGCCAACCACGCCGTGTACGTGTCCAAGCCCGCCGAGGTCGCCGCGCTGGTCAGGACGGCCGCGGCGCCCGGAACGCGGGCATGACCGAGGGGATGTCCCTTCCTCGCCACCTCCGGGGCCGGTTCACGCCGGTCCCGGAGGAGCGCGAGGCGGCCGCTCTCACGGTGCGGGGCTCGCTGCCGCCCGAGCTGGACGGCCGCTACCTGCGCAACGGCCCCGACCCGCTGCCCGGCGAGGTCTCCGGTCACTGGTTCACCGGCCCGGGCATGCTGCACGGCATCCGGCTGCGCGGCGGGCGCGCCGAGTGGTACCGCAACCGCTGGGTGCGGCACCCGGGAGTTGGAGGGGCTTCCCTTCATCCGCGAGGACTTCACCATCGACCCGGCGGCGACGCCCGCCAACGCCCGTGATCCGGCACGCCGGAATGGTGCTGGCCTAGCCCCACTCGGTCATCGAGGGCCCGGTCCCGCATACCCGGCAGTACCGGCGTTCGGTGGTACGGCATCGACGGCTGCTACGTCTTCCACGTGGGCATGGCTCTGCAGGCGAGTACCAGCAGCGATGGCTGGTTTGCGAGTCAGGTAGAGCAGTGGGCCGGTCGACCGGTTCAGGCCTCTGGGTGTCAGTGGAGGTGGGAGCCGCTTGGCTGGAGTCCTCTGTCGCGCATCGACTCTCGTTGTCGCCAAGCACCGGGGGGTTCGCCGTGATGGCGGCGGAAAGCGGCCGCGAACGCGTAGGGCGAGCTATAGCCGACGCTCCGGGCGATGCCTGCCATGCTGAGTTCGCTCGTGCGCAGGTGGTCGCGTGCTAGGGCCATGCGCCAGTCGGTCAGGTACTGCATGGGGGTCTGGCCGAGTGCCTCCTGGAAGGTGCGTGCGAAGGCGGCCCGGGACAGGCCGCTGACCGCAGCGAGTTCGGGGACGGACCAGGGATGGCCCGCGTCCTCGTGCATGGCCTGGAGGGCGGCGCTCAGCCGGGGGTCGGCGGAGGCGCGGTACCAGCGGGGCGCGTTCGGGCTGTGGCGGAACTCGCTGCGGAGGGCGAGTACCAGGAGGACGTCGAGCAGCCGGTCTAGCACCGTGGGTTGGCCGGGTTCGGGGTGGGCGAGCTCGTGGGAGAGCAAGCCGATCACGTCCCTCAGCGGATCGCCGACGGCTGCTTGCAGGGTCAGAATCTGCGGCAGGGCTGTGAGCAGCCCGTTGCCGATGTCGCCGGAAAACCGGTACGCGCCGCAGAGGAACACGGTCGCCCCGGGGGTGTCCGACTCCCCGTCGGTGGCGTGCCGGGCGCGGAACTCGTCCGGTTCGAGGCAGTTGGTGCCGGGCTCGTGGCCGATGTAGTGGTCTGTGCCGCCGCGCACGAGGGTCACCTCCCCCGGCACAAGTTCCACCGTACGTCCCGGTTCATCGGCGTCGAGCCACAGCCATCCCCGGCCCCGGACGACGGTGTGCACGGACAGTTGGATCGTGCCGGCCAGCCGCAGACCCCATGGGGGCTCGGCGACCGTACGGGCGAACACCGCGCCGCCGGCCCGAGCCCTCGCGAGGTGATCACGCAGTAGGTCCATACGACCAGTATCAGCAGGGCAATCGTCGTGGGCAATCATCGGAGCGTTTGACGTAAAAGTACGAGCGATTCACACATTGATCCGCTCCTCCAGCGTCTCTCACGATAGATCCATGACTGAACCACAGCAGACCACGCTCGTTCTCGGTGGCACCGGCCGCACCGGCTCGCTCCTGGCGAAGAGGCTCGTCGAGCGGGGGCGCGGCGCCCGCACCGCGGCCCGTCACGGCGCCGACGTGCCGTTCGACTGGGACATCCCTCGCACCCACGCCGCCGCCCTGCGTGGCATCGACAGCCTCTACCTCGTCACGCCCGTCATGCGGGTCTCGTATGCCGACCAGGTTGCGGCCTTCCTCGACCTCGCCGAGGCCGCCGGGGTACGTCACGTCACCTGCCTGAGCACCTTCGGCGCCGACGACGTGCCGCCGCAGATCGACATCAAGGCCGTCGAAGCCGACCTGGCCGCCCGATCGGCCATCACCCACTCCGTGGTGCGCCCGGCCTGGGTGATGCAGAACTTCACCGACGCCCACCTGCCCGTCATCGACGGGGCGATCACGGTCCCCACCGGCAGTGGCGCGGAAGCTTTCGTGGACGCGGCCGACGTCGCCGCCGTCGCGGCCGAGACGCTGCTCGCCCCGGAGGCCCATGCCGGGGCCGTGTACTCGCCCACCGGCCCGCAGGCACTCACGGTCGGTGAAGTCGCCGATGTCATCACCGCCGTGAGTGGACAGTCCGTCACGCACCAGGACCTCGACCCCGAGGCATGGATCGGCGGCGCCGTCGCCGCGGGAATTGTGCCGGCCGACTACGCGGTGATGCTCCGCTGGCTGGCCGGCACCATCATCGACGGCCATGGCTCCACGCCCAACGACGACATCGAGAAGGTCACCGGCCAGAAGGCGACCTCCTTCCGCGAGTTCGCGCGGCGCAACGCCCACGCCTGGACGGCAACGGCGGCCGTGTGGCCATGACAAGCGAGAACGCTATTGAGAACCTTGAGGATTTCGCGGCCCTGGACCCGTTCTTCCGGATCATCCAGGAGGGCCTCGTGGGCCTGGTCGACGGGGAGCACTTCTTCGACCTCCTGGCCGAGGACGTCGTGGTTGAGTATGTGGTCTCCGTCCCCGGCTACCCGCGCCAGGTCGAGGGACGGCGCGCGGTGGCCGATCTGTACCGCGGATACGGCCATGAGATGGTCCTGGCCGGCGCGGACGAGCTGGCCGTCCACCACGACACCGACAAGGCGGTGGTCGTCCTGGAGTACGCCGTGCACGGGCGGGCGGTCCGCAGCGGGCGCGCCTACGACAACCACTTCGTCTCGGTACTCACCATCAAGGACCGTCAGGTGAGCCACTGGCGCGATTACCTCGACCCCGTCGCCGTCTTCCAAGCCCTCGGCCGGCCGGCGGAGCCACGCTGACGGGGCGAACCACGGCCTGGCGACGTACCCACGTGTGTCGCCGCCCTCTCCTCGGTCCGGCGTCGGCGGCGCCGCCGAGGACGACGGCTGGCCGCCGTCGCTCGTCTCGGACGGCCTCGGCAGCGCAGGCGAGCCAATCGTTCTGACCGCCCGGAAGCTTGCCACCCATGCGGTGGTGGGGCTGCCGTACCCCGTCCCGACCGGTTTCCAGCGCAGCCGGCTGCGGGAGCTGGCCCGACCGGGGCATGATGCAGCACAGGCACGCCCAGGGTCCTCGGTCGGCAGCGGCTGAAGCCCCAAGGGCACCAACCACGTCGCCACGGAGGCGTACGCCACCATGACAGCCCTCAACGCACCGACGGACGAAGACCTCACCCGCAGGGCACAGGCAGGTGAGACCGCGGCTCTCGGGCTGCTGCTGGCCCGTCACCAGGCGTCCATGCGGGCGGTGGCACTGAGCCTGCTCGGCTACGGCCCTGATGCCGAAGACGCGGTGCAGGACGCCGCGCTGACCGCGCTGCGGCGCATCGGCGACGTACGGGATCCCGCGGCGGTGGGAGCGTGGTTGCCGGCGATCGTGCGCAACAGCTCCCGCATGCGGCTGCGGACCGGCCGGGAGACACCGAGCCTGGACGGTCTCGACCACCTGCACGGGTGTGAACGCGAGGCGTCGTATCCATCGCATCCCGAGCGGGTCGTGGACCAGCACGCGATGCGCGACTGGATCGGGACGCGGTGGAGCAACTGCCCGAGCCGCTGCGGCTGGTGCTGATGCTGCGCCACTTCAGCGGCATCACCTCCTACCCGGAGATCGCCCACGTCTGCGAGATCCAGGTCGGTACGGTACGCAGCCGCCTCAAACAGGCTCGGACAAAGCTCGCCCAGGTGCTACTGGCGAGCGCCACGCACCTTCACGACGACGCCTCCCGGCTCACCGAGTACAGCCGGCAGGAAGCCGAGGCCCCAATGGAAGGCGCCCGGTGCGGCAGTCAGCCCAGGGAGATCCTGGAACTGTGGCCGCCGGAGACCGAACTGTTCGGTGTCCTGAGCACGCCGGGTGAACACTGCCATCCGTTCCCGGCCATGCGAAGGAACCGGGAAAAGGGCGTCACCCAGCATCTGCGCCATGTCGTGGCCAGCCGCTCCGTCACCATCTGGGAAATGGACGTCACCAACCCCGCCGGCATCCCGGACCCCTGCCCTCCGACCCTCGCCTGGATCATGATCCGCCGCAACAGACGAGGCCAGACACTCCGCGTGGTCTTCCCCGAACCACAGCGATCAGGCATCGGTGGCTTCGGTAGTACAGGGGGCGAAGCACCCTGAGTTGCGCACGCCCGCGTCGTTGCGCAGGCGGTCCACGTACAGGGATTGACGCGACGCACGGCGGTGTGTCCGACGCGTGCCCGTGAGCCGTGCTGGTTCCCATCATGCGGGAGAGTGGGGCATGCCGTTGCGGCGCGGTGCCGAGGACACGTGAATGTCCAAGGCGTCCAGGACGCGGACGACGACGTGGCTGACCGGGTCCCCGATCGTTCCGGAACAGGAGGCCGGCAGGGGCTGGACGATCCGCGCACCCATGCGCGAGAGCGTCAGCATGTTCTCCAGGTGGTTCTCGCTGAGCGGGTCGCGTGCGACGAGTACCAGTCGGCGCCCCTCTTTCAGCGTCACGTCGGCCGCACGGGCAATGAGTCCCTCCGCGCAGCCGGTGCATATCCCGGCCATCGTCTTCAAGCTGCACGGCGCGATGACCATGGCGTCCACCTGGAACGACCCCGTCGAGATGGGTGCGCCCCGGTCGTCCCAGGCGTACGTCGCATCCGCGAGGTCGGCGACCTCGTGCGCCGACAATCCGGTCTCCAGCCGCATGGTCGTCGTTGCCCAGGGGGACAACACCAGATGGGTCTCCATATCTGGCTGCTTGCGCAGTCGGCGCAGCAATTCGACACCGAATACAGCCCCGGTCACCCCCGTCATCCCCACGATCATTCTCCGTGGCATGGGTATCCACCGCCTTCGCATGCGATCACTTCGAGCGGATGGATCCACGCGTTCTGAATGTCCTGAGTGCGAACGAGCCGCTCGAAACCGGGCTGCGACCGATTCTCGACTTCGGCAGGGCTGCCCCGCATGCGTCATATGACCATGAGCGTCAGAGTGGTAGCGGCAGTAGGGCAAGTGACTCAGGCCCTGGCAGTCAATCGACCGAAGACAGCGTCTGAGCTGCGACGTAGCTTCTATCCGGGCGACACCCCGGTCGTCGTTGTGCCCACCCAGTTCCAGAGCCCTGCTGCAGCGCCGGTCGAGCACAGTCCCGCCTGTGAGCCGGAATCCGGCGATCGCAGCTTTCACATGAGTCACGTTCCCCTCTGCGGACTGGAAGGGCCCACAGGCGTCGGGCCCGAAGGAGGAGCGGATCATGGCTTACGGCGACTATCAGAACGAGATCTACCTGGACGGGCTGCGCGGGGTGGTGCCGCGGTTCCCGATGACCTACGACGAGCTGGAGCCGCTGGCTCAGGCCGCCATGCCCCCCTCGGTCCGCTCCTACGTCGCAGGCGGCGCCGGTGACGAGCGCACCCAGCGGGCCAACGTCGCCGCCTTCGACCAGTGGGGCCTCGTCCCGCGCATGCTGGTCGGGGCAACCGACCGGGATCTGTCCGTCGACCTGTTCGGGATGCGGCTTCCCTCGCCTGTGTTCATGGCCCCGGTCGGCGTGATCGGGTTGTGCGCACAGGACGGGCACGGCGATCTCGCCACTGCCCGCGCCGCCGCCCGCACCGGCGTACCGATGATCGCCTCCACACTGACCGTCGATCCCCTGGAGCAGGTCGCTGCCGAGTTCGGTGGCACCCCGGGGTTCTACCAGCTCTACACCCCGACCGACCGGGAACTGGCGGAGAGCCTGATCCATCGTGTCGAAAAAGCCGGATTCCAGGGCGTCGTCATCACCCTCGACACCTGGATCACCGGCTGGCGCCCCCGCGACCTGGGCGTCAGCAACTTCCCCCAGTTGCGCGGCAACTGCCTGGCCAACTACACCAGCGACCCCGTCTTCCGCTCCCGGCTCGCCAAGAACCCCGAAGACGATCCGGCTGCGGCGGTGATGCACTGGGCACAGATCTTCGGCAATCCGCTGACCTGGGCCGACCTGCCCTGGCTGCGCTCGGTCACCGACCTGCCGCTGATCCTGAAGGGCATCTGCCACCCCGAGGACGTCCGCCGCGCCAAGGACGCCGGCGTGGACGGCGTCTACTGCTCCAACCACGGCGGCCGCCAGGCCAACGGCGGCCTGCCCGCCCTCGACGCCCTGCCGGCAGTGGTGGAGGCCGCCGACGGTCTCCCCATCCTCTTCGACTCCGGAATCCGAACCGGGGCCGACGTCATCAAGGCGATCGCCCTGGGCGCCACCGCCGTAGGCGTGGGCCGCCCCTACGTCTACGGTCTCGCCCACGGCGGTGAAGCGGGCCTCGTCCACGTCCTGCGGACCCTGCTCGCCGAAGCCGACCTGATCATGGCTGTCGACGGCTACCCCACGCTCGCCGACCTCACTCCTGAAACCCTCCGCCGACTCGTCTGACATCCGCCGCCTCAGGAAGTGGCTGCTGCGCCACACCGAAACCGGTTGCGCTTTCAAGTAATCCGGTGGGTCTATATTCAAACAGTGAGCACTTCCGAGAGGCGCCGGCAGGCCCCGGAAACGCCCCGATCGTCCCTGGCGGGGGCGCAGCTGCTGGGACGTGCGGGCGAGCTGGAGCTGATCGACTCCCTGCTCGCAGCTCCTGGCCGGGGCGGCTCGGGACTTCTGATGCACGGCGAGCCCGGAGTGGGCAAGACGGCTCTCCTGGACGCGGCGGCGGCTCGGGCCACGGTTCTCGGGATGCGGGTCCTGCGCGCGTGCGGCGTGCAGGCGGAGGCCCGGATCGCGTTCTCGGCGCTGCACCAGCTGCTCTACCCGGTACGCCATGACGTCGACCGGCTCCCCGAGCACCATCGCGATGCCCTCCACGAGCTCTTCGGCCTGTCCCGGACCCCCGCTCCGGAACAGGTGGTGTCGACGGCGGTGCTCGCCCTTCTGGAACTGACCACGGCCGAGCGTGGACTTTTGATGCTCGCGGACGACGTGGCGTGGTTCGACGAAGCCAGCGCGGACGTCCTGGGCTTCGTCGTACGGCGCATCGCGGACGCCCCGATCGTCTTTCTCGCCGCCTCCAGGACCGGCACCGAGGATCTGTTCCGCCGGTCCGGGCTGCCCGAATGCAGGGTCGAGTCGCTCGGTGCGGAGGAGTCCGGGGCCGTCCTGGACGCGCACGCCCCCGGGTTGGCGCCCGCGGTGCGACGGCGCCTGCTGGCCGAGGCCGATGGCAACCCGCTCGCGCTCCAGGAACTGCCCGCCGCGCTGACCGCCCGGCAGCGCGGAGGTCAGGATCCGCTGCCCGACCGGCTGCCGCTCTCACGACGGCTGGAGGCCACCTGCGCCGGACTGTTCGCCGAACTCCCCGCGCCGACACGCAGGCTCCTGCTGCTGGCCGCCCTGGACTCCGGCGCCGGACTCAGCGTCCTGCGTACCGCCGCGGAGGGATCTGCCGACATCGACGACCTCGTACCGGCCGAGCGAGCCGGTCTGGTCCGCGCGCCCGCCGCCGGCTGCGGTCTCACGTTCTGCCACCCGCTGATCGCCACGGCTGTCGTGAACCTGGCGCCACCCTGCGAGCGCCGGGCCGCGCACGAGGCGCTGGCCGCCGCCCTGGGCGACGATCCCGAGCGCCACGCCTGGCATCTCGCGGAGGCCGCCACCGGACCGGACGAGGCGGTGGCGCGGGCGCTGGACGAGGCGGCGCTGGCCGCCTGGCGGCGCGGCACCACCCCCGGCGACCCGTCGGCCTCGGTCGGGGCGCTGGTCTCGGACCGGCGGCGGGTGGCCGCGTCCGCCGCGGTCACGGCACTGGTGCGCGCCGGAGAACTCAGCCCGCACCCGGTCGACCGGTCGCGCCGCCTGGTCGAGGCCGCCTTCCTCGCCACCATGACCGGCCAACTGGACCAGGTGAACCGCCTGCTGGCCAACGCGGGGCAGACCCCGGACACCCCGACCGGGCTGGTGTTCGCCGCCACCGCCCACCTCCTCACCCACGACGAAGGCGACGTGGACGCCGCCTACCGGCTGCTGGCCCGAGCCCTCGACGACGTCACCGGCGGCGCCCGGACCGACAACTGGGACCACCTCGGGATCCTGTACACCCTGCTGCTGGTCAGCCTCTTCACCCTGCGGCCCGAACCGTGGAAGCTGCTCGAGACCGCGATGGCCCGGTTCCCGCCGGAGGCGGTCAGCACGTTCCGGCTGTGCTACGACGCATATGTCGAGCCCACCCGCAAGTCCGACGCGATCCGGGAGGGACTCGCCGACGCGTTCGCCGCACTGCCCACCGACGCGGCCCCCTGGCAGATCGTCCCGCTCGGGTTCGCCGCCGTCGCACTGGACGCCCTGTCCGACTACCGTCACCTGCTGCACCGCATGATCGAACGAGAGCGCGACGGCGGCGCCATCGGCATGGTGATCCCCGCGCTGATGCTGCTCTGCCAGGACTCCTACGTCCACGGACAGTGGGACGAGGCGGAACGGCTCGCGCAGGAGGGGCTGGACCTGTCGGTGGTCTACGGCTACCAGTTCTGGGAGCACCAGGTCCGGGCCGTCCTGGCCTCGGGTGCCGCACTGCGCGGCAACGCCGCTCTGGCCCGTACCCGCAGCGAGGAGACCACGACCTGGGCCGCACCGCGCGGCATGGACGTGACGGAGGGCTACGCACGGTCGGCGCGCAATCTCGCGGCCCTCGGGCAGGGCGACTTCGAGGAGGCCCTCGTGCAGGCGGCGCGGATCGGCCCGCCGGGAGTCCCCACCCCCGGTGTTCCGGGCCGCTGGATGGTCCTGGACTACGTGGAGGCGGCGGTCCGCACGGGCCGTATCGAGGACGCTCAGGCACATGTCCGCGCCGCCCAGGAAGCCGGCATCCCCCGTATCGGGCCCCGCATCGAGCTGATCACCGCGGGGGCCGCCGCGGTCGCAGCCGACGACGGGGACGCCGCGAAGCTGTTCGAGGCCGCCCTGGCCCTCCCGGACGCCGCCCGCTGGCCCTGGGACTACGCACGCATCCAGTTCGCCTACGGCCAGTGGCTACGACGCACCCACGACATGGCCGGGGCGCGGGTGCAGCTGAGCACGGCTCTGGAGACGTTCGACCGGATCGGCGCCGCCATGATGGCCCAGCGGGCCACGGCCGAACTGCGCGCCACCGGCGTTTCCGTCGCCCGGCCCGACGCGGTGCCGGAGCCACTGACCGCCCAGGAACGGCAGATCGCCGAACTCGCGGCGACCGGCCTGAGCAACAAGCAGATCGGCGAGCGGCTGTTCCTGTCGCACCGCACGGTCGGCTCCCATCTGTACCGCCTGTACCCGAAGCTGGGCATCACGTCCCGGGCCGCCCTGCGTGGCGCGCTGGAAGCACTGGCCGCGGCCGAGGATGACGACCGTTCGCCGTGAAGCGTGGAAGCGCGGTATCCGACCGTGCCGACGGCCGGGCCCGTAACCGGTGAACCGTCGTGGACGGGTCCGGTGCCGTCGAGTCGTCGGCGGGGTCTGACGCCGATTGCCCACTGGCCGGAAAGGCTCCCGTCGACTACGGCCAAGGCCGCTTGCGAGCGAGTGCCGGGTTCGCTCGTGTGGGGGCGGCTGCGGGTCCGGTTACGGCAGGTCGCGCTCACGCCGTGGTAGCCGTATATCCGATGCGGTCCCGGCCCCTGACGTAACGTCGTTCCCGCCGTACCCGTAGAGGAAGCCCTGGCGCAGTTGCAAGGGTGCCATGCCGTGCCAGCGGCGGACCGCCCTGCGCAGGGCGCGCTCGTCGGAGAAGCCTGCCTGGCGCGCCACCTCGCGAAGGGTGAGGCGGGGGCGGTGCAGAAGCTGTTCGACGCGTTCGCGGCGGACACCCTCGAGCTCTTCACTCCTCGTACCGCGCGTGGCTCCACGGCCTCGCCGACCAGTAGCTTCAAGCTGTCGGGCGGTCATGACCGCAGCCAGACAGCCAGGGACGCTGTGGTCACCGTGCCCAGGAAGACCCAGGCACGCTTGTCATACCGCGTCGCAACGGCCCGGGAGTTTTTGAGCCTGTTGACGGCCCGTTCGACGTGTTGCGCTTCTTGTACCGCTCCTCGTCGAAGCCCGGTGGCCGTCCGCCTCGTGAGCCCATGCGCAGGCGAGCAGCCTGGCTGTCGGTCCTCTCCGGGATCGTGTGCCGGATGCCCCGGCACCGCAGATGGTTGGGGATGGACCTTCGGGGTCGAGGGTGGGGCCCTCGTCGGCCGCTGGTCACGGTGCGTGGAAACTCACCTCCGGATAGGCCGAAGTGGGTCCGTTCAAGATGGGCTCCGGGATGCCCCGTAGGTGGAGGTTGAAGAAGGCCGCGACGTAGGTGCGGGTGAGTTGGACGGAGCGCCGGGAAGAGAGCGTCGTGCCGGGGGGTTCGGGGATGCCCAGTTTGTCGGCGAGTACGGGAAGGTCGGTGAAGCTGGCGTGGTTGGAACCGGCAAAGGTCAGCCATCTCTTCCAGCCCCTGAGCCGGCCCCAAGCGTCCGTCCAGGTGGAGTCCTCGTCGGCGCCCGTGGGATGGCCGATCATCATGAACGGGCGTCCGTCCAGGCCATCGTCGGGGACGGGCACGTCCATGGTGCCGTCGAGGTTGACCCCGGCCAGGACGCGCTTGTCGTGGGCCATGGTGGGCACGGCGGACGCGCCTCCGAGGGAGTGCCCCGCCACTCCGATCCGTTTGCTGTCGATCATGTGAGTGAGGCGCCAGGCCGGATGGCGGAGGCTGGTCAACGCATCGATGACGAACGAGAGGTCCTTCGCCCGGCTGTCCTCGATGGCCTTAAACGGGTGTGTGTCGTGGTCGTTGCAGATGGTGCAGGTGAGGGTTTGTCCGTCGGGGAAAGTGGTGCCGGAGTTCTCGTAGGTGTGGTCGACCAGGGCGACGACGTAGCCCCGGCTGGCGAGGTCCTCGGCAAGGCTGGTGATCTCCGTGCGGGGCATAGTGAAGCCCGGCGAGAGCAGTATCAGCGGGAACCTGCCGTGCGACGGGATCGCATCGGTGTGCGACCAGGTGCGGGTTTCGCTGACCGCCTCGGGCGGAATCGTGCTGCCCGGGACCTTCATCTGAAGCATGAGCCGGGCAGCCTCGGTGGTCATGTAGGGGGCGGGGCCGCCGGTATCGGACATGGCGGGGTAGTACACCGACACCATGAGCTGTCGGGGCCCAGCTGAGGGGACCCACGGGTCCTGGCGGTGTTCATCGACGAGGTGCAGGATGTTCCTGCCGACAGCGTGAGGACCGGGTGGAATTTCCTTCCGATCAGCGTGGCCACCCGGGCTGCGGTCCACACCTGATCCTCCGCCCACCCGTGCGCGGCCGGTCCCTGCTCGAGGTACACGGCCAATTTCCGCAGGCCATTTGGAGACAGACGACAGCACGATCCGCTCGGCCCACGTGAGGCCAGAGCCGTGCCTCCTCCGTCCCGCCACGCCTTGTGCCACTTGTAGGCCGACTTCAAGGGCCTCCTGGTAGCGGCTGCGGCGGATTCTGCACATCGTGTGCACGGCGGCAGCAGGTGGATTCATCCAACGGGCGCGCGCGTGGCCAGGACAGGGCCACTGTCAACAAAGTGGACTGTTCACCAAGGGCGGTTGGCTACCGCGAGCGCTTGTGCCGGCGGTAGCCGCGAGTTCGGGGCCGACACCCGATCCCGCTTACCGCGTTCCGGTGGGGGCGATCAGGCGGCCGCCGACGAAGGTGTGGGTGGGGTGGAGGTCGCGGAGGGCGTCGCCGGGGCAGTGGGCGGGGTCCTGGTCCCAGATCGTGAAGTCGGCCCAGCGGCCCGGGGTCAGGGTGCCGCGCAGATGGGATTCGCCCGTGAGGCGGGCAGCCTGGGTGGTGTGCAGGGTGAGGGCCTCGTCGTAACTGATCGCGTGCTCGGGGCCCTTGACGCCGATGACGGTCTGCCTCGTCGTCATGCCGTACACCGAGCGCATCGCACCGAACTGGCCGACCGGGAAGTCGGAGCCCGCGCTGACCTGGGCGCCGAGGTCCATCCAGCCGCGGGCCGGGAAGAGTCGGGCGACGCGTTCCGGGCCCCAGAAGGTCTCCTCGACCTCGGCGGTGTCGTGCAGCAGCGGCTGCTGGATGGTGACGGGGATGCCCAACGCGACGGCGCGGGCCCGCTGCTCGGGGCCGGCGAGACCGCCGTGCTCCATGACCAGCGTGCCGGCGGGCAGGCCGGGGTTGCGGTCGAGGACGCGTTCGTAGACGTCGAGGAGAGTGCGGACGGCGCGGTCGCCGTAGGCGTGGGTGCCGACCCGCCAGCCGCGCCGGATGACCGCCTCGACCGCCTCGACCAGGGCGTCCGGCTCCCAAATCAGCATCCCGGAGAAGGAGTGGTCGCAGGCGTACGGCTCCTCGGTGGCGCCGGCCTCCAGGCCGCCATCGAGGCCGAACTTCACGCCCCACACCGACAACTGCGGGTCGGAGGTGTCGCGCCACTCCTCCATGGTGTCGAGCAGGTTTTCCACCTGGGCCGCGCTCGTCATGCCCAACGCCGAGATCAGCGCGCGCACCCGGACGCTGAGCACGCCCGCCTCGCGGGCGGCGCGGAGCACCCGGTAGTCCTCGGGGGCGACCGCGCAGTCCCGCACGGTGCCGATGCCGGTGGCGGCGTAGTCGCGGGTGGCGATGCGCAGTCCCTCGATGCGCTGGGCCCGGTCCGGGGCCGGGACCAGACGCTCCACCAGGTGCAGGGCGTTGTCGATGAGCCGCCCGTCCAGCTTGCGGTCAGCGCCGCGGCCGATGGTGCCGCCGGGCGGAACGGGGGTTTCCTCGGTGATGCCCGCGAGGCGCAGCGCGTAGGTGTTGACGACGTCGTTGTGGCCGCCGCGCTTGACCAGGACCGGGTGCCGGTCGGTGGCTGTGTCGAGTTCGGCCGCAGTGGGCATGCGGCGCTCGGCCAGGTTGAGTTCCTGCCAGTTGGTGGTAGTGCGGATCCACTCACCCTCCGGGGTGACGGCGGCCCGCTGCCGGATCAGGTCGAGGAACTCGGGGATGGTGTGGGCCTGGTGGACGGGGACGTCCTGGGCGCCGAGCGCGGCGAAGATCAGGTGGGTGTGGGTGTCGTCGAAAGCGGGGAGCACGGTGGCGCCGGGCAGGTCATGGACCTCGGTCTCCCCGGTCACCAGGCGGTCGAGGCCGTGCGGGTCGGCGGACACGGCCGTGATCCGGTCACCGCGCACGGCCAGGGCCCGCTGCGGGGCCTGGCCGGAGGCCAAGGTGTGCACCGCGCCGGCGCGGATCAGCAGGTCGGCTCCGTGGTCGGTCATCGTCTTCTCCTTGAGCTCGCAGCGTTTCGAAGGTGTCGCTGACGAGACTGTTGTAGAAGCCGTTCAGCAATTCGCGCCATATTCGGATTGGCCACGCAGGAAACACGTCACTCGTCCACGGAATCATGCAGATCATGCGCCATCATCGGTCCGGGTGGACGTCCTAGAAACTGGTCCGGGTTCCGCCGTCGATCGTCACCATGGTGCCGGTGACGTAGGCCGCGGCGGGCGACAGCAGGAACGCGGCGGTGCGGCCGAACTCCCCCGGGGTGCCGAGCCGGCGCAGCGGGATGCCGGCGGCGGTGCGGTCGGCGTCGCCGGTGATCGACTGGAGTTCGAGGGCCCGGTCGGTCGCGATGTGCGCGGGTACCAGGCCGACCACCCGCACGCCCCGGGGGCCGAGTTCACCGGCGAGGGTCTTCGCGTAACCGGCCAGGGCCGGGCGCAGGGCGTTGGAGACGGCGAGGCCGGGGATCGGCTCGTACACCGAGGTGGAGAGCACGAAACCGATCACCCCGCCCACGCTCAGCTCTGTGGCGACGGCCCGCGACAACCGCACCGCGCCCAGGAAACCCGACTCGAAGGAGGCTCGCCACTGTTCGTCGTCGACGGCGTCCGTGGTGCCCGTCGGCGGGCCGCCGACGCTGATGAGCGCGCCGTCCAGCCCTCTGAACGCCTCGCGTGCCGATGCGATCAGTCGGTCCGGCGTTGCGGGGTCGGCGTTGTCGGCGACGACGCCGACGGCCTGCCCGGGGCCGCCGAGCTCTGCCTCGGCCGCGGCCAGCGAGTGCGTGCTGCGCCCGCTGACCACCACCTTCGCCCCGCCGGAGGTCAGCTCGCGGGCGGCGGCCAGACCGAGACCGCGGGTGCCGCCGGTGACGATGTAGACACGGTCCTTGAGTCCGAGATCCATCACTGCTCCCGTTACAGCATCGCCTTCTGGGGCTGGGTGGCCACCACGATGACGGTGGTGGTGTCGGCGGTCAGGGCCGCCTTGAACTCGCGTTGCAGGTCCTCGGTGGTGTCGACGTCGACCGCGCGGCAGCCGAAGCCGCGGGCCACACCGGCGATGTCCAGTCCGGGCAGGTCGAGGCCGGGGACGCCCGGCGTCTCCTCCAGCACCGCGAAGGACTTGAGGATCGAGTACTCCTGGTTGCGCATGACGACGTAGACGATGGGCAGCCGGTGCTGCGCCGCCGTCCAGATGGCCTGCACGGAGTACTGGAAGGAACCGTCGCCGATCAGTCCAACGACCGGCCGGGGAACGCCCCGCTGCCGGTCGGCCAGGGCGATCCCGACGGCCGCCGGTGTGCCCCAGCCGATGCCGCCGCTGGCCGTGGCGAAGAAGGAGCCGCTCCGGGTGGTGGGCAGCCACTCGATCTGCTGGGCCATGGTGGAGGTCGACTCGTTGACGATGACGGCGTCGGCCGGCTTGACGCTGCTCAGGGCGGCGTAGACCTCAGGGGGCGTCAGCGGGCTGTTCGGCGCCTCAGGAAGCACCCGGGGGCGCGCCATCGGCTCGGGAGCGGTCCGCGCGGTTCCGTCCGCGACCGCGGCCACGAGCTGCTCGATCGCTGTCTTGGGATCGCCGAGCAGGCTGTCGCCCACCCGCGCCGCCGCGGCGACGTCGGGGTTGCCGGTGATCTGGAGGAGCTCCGTGCCGTCGGGCAGGTAGGGGCCCGGGACGTAGGGGTAGTAGCGGAACACCTCGGCGCCGATCACGACGACCAGGTCGTGCCCGGTCAGCCGGTCGCTGATCGTCTTCACCGACATGCCGAGCGGCCCGCGGAACAGGGGGTGGTCCTCGGGGAAGGACGCACGGTCGAGCAGCGGGGAGCCGTAGACGGCCGCGCGCAGCTTCTCGGCGAGGGAGACCGCCGCGTCCCAGCCACCGGCCTTGTCCACCTCCGGACCGAACACCAGCGCCGGACGGCGGCTGGCGGAGATACGGTCCGCGAAGCTCCGTAGCCGGTCGGGGTCGGGCAGGACCCGGGCGCTGAAGGTCCGCATGCGCGTGAAGCCGGACAAAGGCCGCTTCCAGTCGTCCATCGGCACGGACAGATAGACGGGACCGGCGGGCGGCTGCAGGGCCATCGCGTACGCCCGCAGGAACGCCTCCGGGACGTCCTCGGCGCGCGCGGGCTCGTACGACCACTTCACCCAGGGCTTGGGCAGCGTGGTGGCCTCCCGGTTGCCCAGGTAGGGCTCGCCGATCAGCAGTTCCCGGTGCTGCTGGCCGGAGGTGACGATCAGCGGGGTGTTGCCGTGGTAGGCGGCCACCAGGTTGCCGACGGCGTTGCCCAACCCCGCCGAGGAGTGCACGTTGACCAGCGCGGGCCGACCGGTGACCTGGGCGAAGGTGTCAGCCATCGCGATGACGGAAGCCTCCTGCAAGGCCAGTACGTAGGTGAAGTCCTCAGGGAACTCCTGCAGGAAGGGCTGCTCGGTGGAGCCCGGATTTCCGAAGACGGTGGTCAGTCCGAGAGAGCGCAGCAGATCGTAGGTCACGCTCCGGACAGTGGCTTGCTCAGTCATGGCTACCTGCCAGTTTTCGTGCCGGGACCGGTGGGGGGAGGATTCATGACATAGTTCCCCGCACCGCCCGCCAAGGCTTCCGTCCAATGACTGAAAAGCCTGCTTAGGCGTGTGCCCTACGCAGGGAACGCGCCGCCCGCGCAACTCCGGGCGCCCGCCGCAGTTGCGGCCTCAGTCGGATGACCGAAGGCGAAACCCCGTGACCCGACGGAGGGTGTACGAGCCGTCGCGGATCTCCCGCGAGCGAGCCGGCCGACGGCGTCGAACCCGGAGCCGTGCACGAAAGATCCGTGGACGGTGATTCCCCGGTCCGAAGAGGAGCCGACATGCCCGTCTACACCTGCACCGCCGCCCAGGGGACCCTGACCAGTGGGTCGAAGGCCGCGCTGGCGGCCGAGATCACCAGGATCCACGTGACGATCAACCATGTGCCACCGGCCTACGTCAACGTGGTCTTCTCCGAGCCACCACCGGCCAGCGTCTTCGCCGGCGGCGAACCGGGAGCCCCGCTGATCATCAGCGGGTGGGTCCGGCGGGGGCATCCGCAGCAGGAGGCCACGCGGCTGGCGCTGGAGCTGTCCTCTGCCGCCGCCCGGATCGCCGGGGTGGCGGAGGACCACGTGATGGTGGTGCTCCAGGACGGACCCGCCCGCTCCGCCGTCGAAGGCGGCCGGGTTCTGCCCGAACCCGGACAGGAGAAGGAGTGGCTGGCGCGCCGGGGTGAGGCCTGACCGAAGCCGGCCGCGCGCACCGGCCGCCGCCGCTGGGATCCCTGTCCAGTGCACCTCACCGGCGGCCGCAGACGGGTCGCGGATCGGCTCGGTCCTGCCCTCGTCGGGCCGCCTGCCGAGTGATTTCAGTACCTGACCGGGCTGCTCCTCTTCCCACGCGTACGCGAAGCAGTCATTTGACCCAAGCCGGCCGGCGTGTGGGTGCGGAGTATGGATCGGTCCGGCCCGACCCTCGTTCTGTGGAGGTATCCATGCTGAAGGGCTACACCTACCCGCTGTCCCCTCGCGGAGAGGCGAATCTCGCCCCCGCTCCACCGTGGCACTACGCCGGTGACATCGTCGGCGTCGAGTTCTGGACGGACCCGGCGGCGGCCGCGGCGACCCTCCCGGAGGGGCTGACTCCGGACGCCGGGTCCGACGGGCGCGTGGTGGCGCTCTTCGTCGACTGGCAGTTCTCGGCGGAGAACGACGAGTACCTCGACCCGGTGCGCAGCCAGTACCGCGAGTTCATGCTGCTGGTGGACGCCCGGTTCCGGGACCAGCCGGTGTCCTGGTGCCCGTACATCTACGTCGACAACGACCTCGCCATGGCCCGCGGCTGGGTTCAGGGCTTCCCGAAGAAGCTGGGCTCGGTGGCCCAGACCCGCGTCTTCGCCGCGCCCGGCAAGGCATCGCCGTCCCTCGCGGCAGGCGGGAAGTTCGGTGCGTCCCTGTCGGCTGCCGGGCACGCCCTGGCTGAGGCACGGGTCACCCTGGAGGAGCCGGCGAGCGATCCCGCGGCCCTGTTCCGGCCCACGGTCAACCTCCGGCACTTCCCGTCACTGGCCGCCGGCCAGTACGACAAGCCCGCCGTGCACGAACTGGTCATGGCTGACTTCGGCGACCGGCAGCTCGCCGACGTCTGGGTCGGCTCCGGCGACATCAGCCTCTTCCCCGCCCGCGGCGAGGAACTCGCGGACCTGGCGCCCGTACGCACCGGCAGCGGTTTTCGCGCCTCGATGTCCTACACCGTGACGGAGGTGCACCGGCTGGGCGAGTAGCGGGACAGGGCCGGGACGGCGGGAACGCTCCGTCCTGCCGGCGATCAAGCTCGACCCGGCCAAGGGGGTCGCCCTCTGGGGCTCAAGAACTCCCGGGCCGTTGCGACGCGGTATGACAACCGCGGCTAGGTCTTCCTGGGCACGGTGACCACAGCGTCCCTGGCTGTCTGGCTGCGGTCATGACCGCCCGACAGCCTGAAACTACTGGTCGGCGAGGCCGTGCAGCCACGCGTGGTACGAGGAGTGAAGAGCTTGACCCTCACGCGGCGTCATGCCGCATGGTCGGTGGCGTGGAAGAACACCTGACCGTGGGACGCGTGGCCGAGTTGGCCGGCGTGAGCGTCCGCACGCTGCATCACTACGACGACATCGGCCTCGTGCGACCGTCCGCGCGGACCACGGCCGGGTACCGGGCCTACTCGGCGGGCGACGTGGAGCGGCTGCGGGAGGTGCTCGGCTACCGGCGGCTGGGCTTCGGATTGCGCGAGATCGCCGATCTGGTGGACGACCCGGCCACCGACGCGGTCGCGCACCTGCGCCGGCTGCGCGGCCTGCTGCAGGAACAGCGCGACCGCGCTGCCGCCATGGTGACGGCCATCGACAAGGAACTGGAGGCACGAGCCATGGGGATCAGGACGACGCCGGAGGACCAACTGAAAGTGTTCGGCGCGCAATTGTACGAAGCCATCGGGTCCGCTTACCCGGCGACGCGGCGCAACGAGCCGCGGATCGCCGCGAGGATCTGGGATGCGCTCGGGGACGCACGGACGGTACTGAACGTCGGGGCCAGCACCGGCTCCTACGAGCCCCCGGACCGCGAGGTCATGGCGGTGGAACCGTCGGCGGTGATGCGGGCGCAGCGTCCCGCGGGTGCGGCGCCGTGCGTTGCCGCCAGTGCGGAGCGCCTGCCGTTCGCTGACCAGTCCTTCGACGCCGCGATGGCGGTCAGCACCGTTCATCACTGGCCGGACCCTGTTGCCGGGCTGCGGGAAATGCGGCGGGTGGCCCGCCGCGTGGTGGTGTTCACGTACGACGCCAGTACGACCGGCTGGCTCCAGCGATTCTGGCTCACCCGCGACTACCTGCCCGAGTTCGCTGACCTCCTCACCGGATGGCCTTCACTGGCCGACATGACCCACGCGATCGGGGGCCACGCGGAGCCGGTGCTCATCCCGTGGGACTGCGCCGACGGCTTCTTCGAAGCCCACTGGCGCCGACCCGAGGCCTACCTGGACGAACAGGTCCGCCGCGCGGTATCGGTATGGGCCAGAGTCGGGCCACAGGCCGAGCAGCGGGCGGTGGACAGCCTCCGCGACGACCTTTCCTCAGGCCGGTGGGCCGAACACAACCGGGACCTCCTCGCCCTCGACACGGCAGAGCTGGGCCTGCGCCTGCTCGTGGCCTGAACCATCGTGCGCGAGGACGCCGCAAAGGAGTCGACCCGCCCGCCTCAATACACGTTGCGGCAGCGAAGCTTAGCCTCGAAGGCACGCTCGACCTTGAGGTTCTGGCCATACAGGTCGAGCATGGACCAGTCTCTCCAGGCCGCCCCGGCTCGCGCACGTTCGCGGCCTTCGCCTCCAGCTCGATGAGCTGGTAGTGCCGAGCCTGACGTCCTGCGCCTTGAGCTCATCGAGCTCGGGGACGCATTCCGCGCCTACCAGCAGCGCACCGAGCCCGACCTCGCTCTCCTCGCCGAGCTCCACGAGCGCAAGGCCCGCGCCTTTAGTCCAAGGCCGTGAAGTTATGGGCTGGTGGTCTGTGTCGAGAGGATGTCGATGCTGATGGTGGCCTTGTAGGTGCGGCGGTCGACGCGCAGGCTCTTGTGGGCGTAGCGGGACAGGGGACGCTTGACGGCGCGGGGGCTGAGGCGGAGGCGGCGGGTGGGCATGGGCTGGTCCAGGACGGCGCGACCGATGGTGCCGACGAGGTCGACGACGGTGTCGGCGATCACGCCCGCGGCCTGGATGACCTGGTCGCGGGCGGTCTGTAGGGCGATGCTGAAGCTGGCGCGGTCGGGGTCAGCGCCGGGGATCGTGTCGGTGGCGTCGGCGATGGCGATTCTGATCAGCTGGTAGGCGGTTAGCAGGGCGTAGACCTCCTGGGTGATGCCGGGCGTGGTCCGGGCGCGCAGGACCCGGCGCCCGAGCATGGATTTCTTGATCGCGAAGTAGGCGGACTCCACTTCCCACCGCTCGTGGTACAGCTTGACCAGCTCGAACGCCGGATGGGCACGGTGGTCGAGCAGGGTGGTGGCCAGACGGTAGACGCCGGTGGTACGTCCGGCGGTGGCGGCGATGGTGATCTCACACTCGATGATGCGGACGTCCAGCGTGCCGATCCTTGGAGAGGAACGAGCCGTCCTCGAAGCGGCGCAGGATGGGTGGCTTGCGGGCGGCGGACAGGCGGGCCAGAATCGCGGCCCCGGTGTCGGCCACAGCCTCGAGGAAGGCGTTGGAGGAGAAGCCCCGGTCCAGCAGCGCGATCATGCCCCGGTGCAGGGAACGCGTAGGCGCTCACCCTGCGTGGCCTCGCCACGGGTGCGGGGTCCGAAGACCGCGTCGATGACGGCGCGGGTGCCGCAGGCCACCAGGGCTACCAGCAGGATCTGCGGGTAGCCGGATGTGGCGTACTGGTTGGAGCCCTTGCCCAGGCGGGCCCGGGTTGCCGGGTCGTCGGGGGCGTCGAGGTAGGTGCCGTCGATCGCCACCACCAGCAGACCGGCCCAGCGGGCCCCGGCGGTGCGGATCGCAGACGCCGGCCCGCGCACCAGGTCGAACAGTGCGCGCACCGGCCGCTCCCCGAGCCTGGAACGGGCGTGCCACACTGCGGTGCCGGTGACCTTCGGTATCGGCAGCGAGCCCAGCGCGGAGGTGAGCTTGGACCACACGGCGAGGTAGCTGCATTCCTCGAACAGCGTGGCCGCAACAGATAGACCACCACCCGGGCGGGCAGCTTCCGCAGCCGCTGCTGAACGGACCCGCACCCAGCGAGGACCTCATCGACCATCTCGAACGGCACGATCCGCGTCAACTCGCCCAGATGGCCCGGGGCGAAGATGCCTTCGGCTACCGCGATCTCGCGGGTGATGACACACTGACCGGGCAGCGGAGCTCCTATGGTGAACGACTTGTCTTGGCAGACCTCGCTCTACCGGGGCTCTGCTCTCTACGTCGGGTGGTCCGCCAGAATCAGCTGCGTAAGACGGCCTGCCTACGACCAAGCCCCTCAAACAGCGCTCACTGCTGGACCTCCTTGTCAGGCCCGATCGGTCTTCCACTCCCGGGCGAGTGTCGCGTAGATGTACTCGCTGCCCCAGCGCTCGTTGTCGAGGTCGTTCTCGACAAGGTGCGCCTCCCGGCGCATGCCCAGGCGCTCGCACACGCGCACCGACCCGGTGTTGAGCACGTCAAGGCGGGCGAAGAGCCGGTGGACGCCCAACTCGGCGAAGGCCAGCTCGGCGGTCGCACGCGCCGCCTCGGTCGCGTAACCCCGACCGCCGTACGCCGGGTTGAAGATCCAGCCGATCTCTACCTGGCGCGCCCGCGCGCTCGTGAGCTTCAGGACAACCTCGCCGACGACCTTTGCCTCGCCGACCGGGCAGACGGCGACCACTAGGCCGTCGCCATCCTCGGCCCACGCTGTCCCGGCCGCACGCCGCGTCAGGCTCTGCGCGCACTGTTCACGGGTGAGGGGCTGCCGGTAGAGATAGCGAGCGACTTCGGGGAGGCCCTGGTACGCGTACAAGTCATCGAGGTCGTCCGGCGTGAACAGACGCAAAAGGAGCCGTTCGGTGCGCAAGGGCAGTGAGAGCGTGGTCATGGATCTGGTGTTTCTCCCCCGAGGGCTACCCCGGCAGCCCAAAAGACCGGACCGCGGAGCTCCCAACGACTCGTCTTGGGCAACGACGCCGTTCTAAACCCCTTGCCACCAGCTGTGCAACCGTAATTTCACGGCCTTGGCCTTTAGCCTGTGGGCCGACGTCAGTGGGGACGGCTCCCTGCGCCAGGAGGCACAGCGCGCCGATAAGGCTGCACAGACCACCCGCGAGATGCACACCAACCGCACCGGCCAGCCCACCGGCGACACAGCGGTCGGCGACCAGCCGACGGTGGAACGGCTGCTGACCCGGCAACAAGCCGTGCACACCCGCACCGTGCTGGACTACGTCGCCGCCCACTCCCCGCACCCGGAGGCCGAGGTGCGCCTCGCGGTGCTCATGCTCACCCTGCGGGCCGCGCGCGCCGGCACCGGGAACATCACCGGCCAGGACCTCACCGGCTGGCTCCCCAATGATGCCGAGCGGGTACTTCAGCAGCTGGTCGCGGCCGACTGGCTGCGCCTGCCCGGCACCGTCGCCGAGGTGATGGCCTCCCGTCCCGAGGATCCCACCGCGTTCACCATCCCCACCCTGCTGCCCGAGCAGCCCCGCCCGTTCGCCTTTGGCAAGACCACCCGCTCGAGGATCTCCGGCTGGGCGCAGAAGGCGGTGGGTGACCGGAAGATCCGCAAGAAGAAACTGGGCGCCGCCACCCGGCTCCTGGCCTTGTACACCGCCGCCCACACCCGCCCCGACGGCCGCCTCGGACACGCAGAAGACGGCGGACTCCACCTGGACCAGGCTGCCGCATTCTGCGCCCTGCTCCCCGACCAAGTCGCCGAGCAGGCCGGACTGCTGGTCACTGCCGACTGGCTCGCCGAAGCCGACACCGCCGGGGAACAATTGCGCGGACAGCTCACTGAGCGCATCCTGCCGCTGGGCGGGCTGCTGTAACACGCCGGGCCCGCCGCAGAGCGGCGGCAGGCCCTTGGCTCACATCCGAGCCCGGAGGCGTTCGGGTAAGGCGAGAGGGGCAGCGGCCGTTGGGTCGCGGGTGCCATTCAGGTTTCCAGCGAAGTACCAGATGATCATCGCCACGCGGGCGGCTACCGACACACGGAGCCGACGTGGCCTGAGGCGGTCACCACCCGGTGCGGGTTCAGGGTTTCCAGGTGCGCAGGAAGGAAGCGATCCGGTCGGCGGTACAGCGCGGGTTGTTCAGCTCGTGGGCGAGCGCGGTTAGCTGTTCGCGGGTGGGGCTGACGGGGATGTTGCTGGCCTCGAGATACATGACGGCGACGGCGCAGGCGACGGTGAGGTTGGAACGCTCCAGCCAGTGGCAGCGGCCCAGGTTGTGGACCAGGGCGGCGGCGCGGGCATAGGCGCCACCGTAGACGGGGGTGTCGAGGAGTTCACCGCGGTGGCGGGCGACGGCGGCGATGGGCACGCCGTAGTCGTCGGCGGCCGGATCCCGGTGCCCGGCCCGTTCCGCCACTTCCAGGATCCAGGATTCGTCGACGTGCAGGATCACGCGGCGGCGCCCGGCTGCGGATCGGCGTACGGGGCGTCGAGCTGCTGCTCCAGATCGTCGAGGAAGGTGCCGTGCTCATCGATGAGCCGCTGGGCAGCAGCCATGCCGGCGGCACGAGCACCGGTGGTGTCCTCGATGATGAGCCGCTCCACGTACTTGTTGAAGTCCAGCCGACGGGCCCGCGCGGCGGCCTTGCCTGCCTCCAGCACATCCGCTTCCAACCGGAGCTGCGTCTGCTTCTTCATAGAAGTCACACCTGATGGTAGCAGGGTGGTAGCATGAGTGCGCAGTCTGCGCCGCACGCACTTGTGGCCTGTGACCACGGTGAGCGGCGCTGCGCCGCCCCTCCTGACCTCCCCACGCGAGGACCGACGGCTGCGCAGACCCCGCACCAGGTGCGCCCTCCACACGCCTGCCTCGACCGAACTACTAGAAGAAGCAGAAGTGAAGGGCCGGGTCTCTGACCTGCGGCCGCGTAATCGATCAACGCTGCGACCCGCAACTTAGCTGTCGGTGGTTGTCAGCGTTGATCGTCGTTGAGAACCTTCGACGGCCCTGAGACGGCCCAGAGGGGCCTGCACGTTGATCTCGCGTTCCGGGGCCACTCTCTGGCCTTCCCCGGCCGTGCCCCGCCCGATCGGCGCTGACGAGGGAGACGCTGACCTGGGGGTTTCCAGTGCAGTCGCCGCGATTCCCCGCTGTTCCCTGAGCAGTCCCCCCGCGGCGGGCACTCGGAGGGCACAGTGCTTCGCTGTCAGAGGCCGTGCCTATGAACCGTCCCCGTTCGGGGTGGTGCCCAAGGGCTGGAAGTCTTCACGCCCCCTCGACCGCCGGCCGACCACTCCGCCACGGCACCACTTCAGGGATCGAGTCCCTGGCGGCGGGCGAGCCCGGCTGCCACTACAGGGTAAAACGGTCATAAAATCTGCATGAACGGGCACAAACGGACATGGAACGGAATAAAGTGAGCACTGTGTAGTCAAGGGGTGCATCACCGGGACAGCCCCGACGCCAGGAGAATCTCAATGACCTACGGAACGATGGCCGCTCCCGACTCCAACCCCCACGCCAACGCCGCTTTGGCTGCCGACTGCGAGGTGTGCAACGGCTGGGGAAGCGTGATCACTTCCCAGGGGCGGCACGAACTGTGCCACACCTGCCAGTCCCCCACCGAACACGAGTGCCACGACAGCAGCTGTTTGCAGGGTGTCAGTCCATCCATGCATTCTGGATCAACAACCTCTTGTCCATGTGCGGGTCACACCAGACAGAGCGGTCCGCGTAGCGACTTTGGCCGCAAGTTTCAATGACCGAGTCAAGCGGATGGGGTGCCGTCCATGAGCGAGGACGGGTGCCCGTCGGGGTTGTATGTGCCTCAGCCGACGAAAGTCAGCCACGACAGTGGCGCGCCGACCGATCAGGCGCGCGTGTGCCTCGCTGCACCCCCACCGGCCTCAGCCCCGTTGCCGAGGTATGCCGTCCGTCCGAGCAGGGTGCGATCGCCGGCCCGCAGCGCAACGCCGACGCCGCCCTCAACCACACCGAATGGACCCCGCCCGCAAACGAAAGCACACCGGACGCCGACCGCGCCTGGTGGGACCTCAACGCCGTCTGCCTCGTGGTCCTCGGCCCCGACGCCGACAACCACCTCGCCGACTTCATCGCCAGCCAGTACGCCGACAAAGCCGGGGCCCTCGTCATCGCCTGCCTGCTCCACCTCGCCGACGACGGCAGCGGCGCCCGCTTCTGGTGGCGCTTCGCCGCCGGCACCGTCCCCCTCCCCCAACCAGCCTTGGTCGACCGATTGCGCACCCTCACCTCCCCGCTGTGAGGGCGGATAACGGGTCGGTGCCCAGCCCGAGGCGATACCACCCGCGCGTCAGTTCAGGAAGTCCGACGAATGTTCGGGCGTTGAGGAACGGACCGAACGGGATGGCCTTCTTGCGTCCCGGCGCGGCGCGCGGAGACGGGACCGACCGACCCAGCGCGGTGCGCCCGGCAGGTATTCGGCGAAGGTGCCGACCAGGGAATGCTCCACCCCGTACCAGGAGCAGGGAGTTACGGGAGTGCTCCGGCAGGT
Source organism: Streptomyces sp. NPDC001480 (assembly GCF_042894725.1). NCBI lineage: Bacteria > Bacillati > Actinomycetota > Actinomycetes > Kitasatosporales > Streptomycetaceae > Streptomyces > Streptomyces sp. NPDC001480. The sequence continues at coordinate 92,346 of NZ_JBIAVX010000026.1, forward strand.
CAAAAGACCCGGCAGCGGTGGCGGGAAGCGGTTACCGCCACTCTTGGCACGCTGCCTCGGGGGTGTGGGATGTACTCAGACGCCATCCGTTTACCGATCAACGGGGTTGTCAGGTCGAACGAGGGTCTTGATCGGGTGATCGCGGTGCGGTTGGTGCATGAAGGCAGGGCCTCCGGTAGCTCGGGGTTGTCGAAGCCGACGAGCACCAGGAGGCCATGTTGCTGCAGTCTTTCACGCTCGCGCCGTACGCGGCTGGACACGCCGCCAGCAGCCGAAGGATAAGTACGAGACCGCGAGGTGCAAGGACGCTTCCCTGTCCTGCTCTCGGCACTCGCAGGGCACCTGTTCCCACCACCACGGCGTCCGCTACTGGTTCAAGTAGACCGCCCCTGACAATTCCTGCCGTCTCCTGGCCCAGGGCTGAAAGGTTCTCAGGTAGCGAGATAAAGGATCACCAGGCTCGGTGGGGCGGGGGTCAACCTGATCACCTCGTTCGAGACGAACTGGGGCTCGTCGTGCCCCACCGGGGCCGCCCCCGTCCCGGAGCCGACAGAGAAGTAACCGTGTGCAGTTCGGCGTCGAAGACTGGCTGGCCCCTCACGCGTCATCTGCGGTGGGGCGGCCCTGTTTCCTTAGGAATTGCTCGGCGCGTAGTCGCCGGCCCTCCGCTGCCGTACCGTGAGCGCTGGTGCTGCCGCCGGTCTTCTCCTTCATTTGCCGGTCACCGCCACGCCCTCGTCGGGCGGTTCGCTGCTGTCCAAGTAGACGACCAGCGTCTGTTCCGGCTGTTCGGCCAGGTGAAAGGCGGTGTATGCATAATCAATCACTCCCCGTTGGGAGTGCCGTAGCCGTTTTCGACCGCTGTGCCGGGCCTGCACCTCGTACTGGGGCCACCAGTCCCGCACTTCCGGGCTGCCCTCGTTCAGGTCCTCGATCAGTCGGGTGTACCGCGTGTCGCCGGAATGGCGTGCCGCTAGCGTCCGAAGTCGGCCGAGGAGGCCACGTGCTTCGGGTTCCCAGTCGACCAGAACGTCCCGGGCCACCGGTTCGAGGAACACCCAGCGGGCGAAGTTGGCGGGCCGGTCCGCCTCAGTGATGAGCCTCGGGAACAACTCGTGGGCTGCCTGGTTGTGACTGAGGACGTCATAGTTGCCGCCGATGATGTACGCCGGGTTCGGCTGGAGCAGCAGGGGGACGGCGCTCGCCTCGGCTGTCAGTGGCTCGCTTTCTTCGGCTTCGGCCGCAGGCGCGTGACCGGCGAGTTGGAGAAGATGATTGCGCTCGTTCCGGTCGAGCCGCAGCGCCGCGGCGAGGGCGTTGAGCACCTGTTCGGAGACGCGGATCTTTCGCCCCTGCTCCAGATACGTGTACCAGGTGGCGCTGATCCCGGCCAGCAGTGCCAGTTCCTCTCGGCGAAGTCCCGGCGTCCGTCGGCGGCCGGTCTGGGGCAGGCCTACCTCGTCAGGGGTCAGGCGCTCTCTCCGGCTGCGCAGGAATTCACTCAGCTGACGGCGTTGGTCCGGCTGCGTGGGCATGACTGGATGGCACCTTCAGTTCCAGAATAAACACGGTCTGGATACCAGGCTATGCCCCGCGGAGACTGGTGTGCGAGTACGGGCCGCGGCATGACCGACGGCCCCACACGGTCACACCGGCACCCGGCCTGCCAGTGGCGCAAAGGCTTGCGGACGCTCCCCCATGACCTGCTACCACTCGGTACCCCGGCCCCGGTGCCCAAAATGGAGAGGGCAAGTCATGTCCGGAATCAAGGGCAAAGTGGTGGCGATCACGGGAGCCAGCAGTGGCATCGGCGAGGCGACCGCGCTGCTGCTCGCCGAACGCGGCGCGCGACTCGTCCTCGGCGCACGCCGGTCCGAACGCCTGGCGGAACTGGTGGCCCGGATCGAGAAGGCAGGTGGCACGGCCGTGCAGATCCGCACCGACGTGACACGGCGGGGGGACCTGCAGGCTCTGGTCGCGCTGGCCGGTGAGCGCTTCGGCCGACTCGACGTCCTCGTCAGCAACGCCGGAGTCGGCACCATCTCGCCTCTCGACGATCTGCGCTTGGAGGAGTGGGACCACATGGTCGACGTCAACGTGAAGGGCGTGCTGCACGGGATCGGTGCCGCGCTGCCGGTCTTCCGGGCGCAGGGCACCGGCCACTTCGTCACCACCGCCTCCACGGCCGCGTTTCGCGTCGTGCCGTCCATGGCCGTCTACGCCGGCACCAAGTTCGCGGTCCGGGCCATCTGCGAAGGACTACGCCAGGAAGCCGGCGACTCCCTGCGGGTGACCACGGTCTCACCTGGTGTGACTGCGACCGCATTCGCCGAGGCGTCGACCAACAGTCAGGTGAGAGCAGAGATCACGAAGATGCGGGACGACCTCGCGATCCCGCCCGACGCGATCGCCCGGGCCATCGCTTTCGCGATCGAACAGCCTGCCGCGGTCGACGTGAACGAGATCGTCGTCCGGCCCACCGCCCAGAGCTGACCTCCGCCGCCCTTCCGGTGCGGACACCCGCACCCGCGAGACTGTTCCAATGCCCGAGTGGGAACGACGGACGCGACGCCAGATAATCGAGGTCACTGAGACCGAAGATCGACCTGGAGCCGCGTCCGCGTGCAATCTTCCCTGGTCAGCGTCCTCACGCGCCACTTCGAGGACGCAGCCGCGCCATGTCCACCCACGGACCCCTACGAATTGGCCATGCTGGCCGCGGTATTCGACTGCTTCCCCGATCCACGCCAGGTACGAGGACGCCGCTACCGGCTCGGCTCGCTGCTGGGGCTGTGCCTGGTCGCGGTGCTCGGTGGCGCGCGGTCGCTGGCTCAGATCGCCCGCTTCGCGGCCGACCTGGCGCCTGAGGGCCGTTCCTTCGGGGACGGTGGGGCTGGCCTGTTGCAGATGCCACCGGCCGGTGGGTTCGGGTCCGGTGGCCTGCGGTTGTCGGTGAGGGTGTTTCAGGATTCGGGACGAGCCAGGCGGCCGAGCAGGGATACCGCGTCGTCGAGGGGCACCGGCTGGAAGAACCGTGCGTCGGCGTGCTCAACGGCGGCAATCGCGCGTGGGGCCAGGTCGGCGCCGGCGTCGGTGACGCGCAGTCGTTTGGCGCGGGTGTCGGCCGGGTCGACTGCACGCTCGATGAGTCCTTTGTGTTCCAGGGTGCGTAGTACCTGGGAGGTCATCTTGACGTCGGTGCCGGCTTGGCGAGCGAGAGCCATCTGGTTGGGATGCTCGCCCTGGTTGTTGAGCCACCAGGCGCAGGCGAGCAGCACGAACTGCACATGGGTGAGATCGAGTGGGGCCAGAGCTGTGGCGATGTCACGCTGCCAGCGCAGGGTGGCATGCCACAGCAGGAATCCGGGGCTGTCGCTGGGGCTGAGGGGCATCAGCTCAGAGCCAGCTTGGCCAGCGCGGCCATCGTGTCGGGCCAGTCGGCGGTGATGCCCGGGCCGATCTGCGGTCCGGCCTCGTCGGCACCGGTACCGGTGATCTCCATCCGGTACACCACCCGGATCCGGTCTTGGTCGATCCGGTCGATCTGGTGGGTGGTGCGCAGCAGCAGGCCGTTGAAGCTGGCCTCGTCGATGAACAGTTCGTCTTCGACCGCCTCGGCGATGCGCAGCAGTACCGGGTCGTCCCCGGGCGGTGTCATCGCAATCTGCGTGCCCGCCGCGAACGGGCCACTCATCTCGATCTTCTCGATCTCGGCGTTCCAGGTGCCCCAGTTCTCAACGTCGGCCCAGAGCCGCCAGATCGCCTCGGGGGTGGCGCTGGTCTCGATGCTGTGCTCGTACTCCCACATGAGTGATCTCCTCGGCTAGATGATCTATCAAGAGATTATCTGCGCAGAGATTATCTGTCCAGTGGTGCACGACCCCATCCCGCAGTGCCGCGATCACCCACCCGAACCACTGCCCGTGCCCGCACCGCCGAGGAGGTCCTAGCCCACGCAGGGGAGCCCCGCCTCACCGCCCAGGCATCCTCCCGGCCCTCTGGCACGGCACCTACCGCTGCGGCAACCCCCGAAGGATTTCGAGAGTCGACCACTTACTGATCTTTTCGTAAGTTCGGTGGGTGTGGTGGGCTTGTCGATGGGAGGCTGTCGGCGTGGCTTACCAACCTTCTCCTTCGGTTGCCGGCTCC